>JARLJI010000032.1 GCA_031291295.1 Rhodoferax sp.
CATGCGTGGATCTGCGCCGCGGCGCGCGCCCGCGGCCCCCCCGCCGCGGGCGAGACGGTCCGGGTGGAGTCGGACGCCGGCGAGTTTCTGGCCTGGGCGGCCTTCAGCCCGAGCTCCAAAATCCGCGCCCGGGTCTGGAGCTTTGACGAGGCGCAGCGCATCGATGCTCCGTTTTTCATAGCTGCCTGCGAACACTCCATCAGGGCTAGAGCACGATTTTACATACAAAGCGACGGCCTGCGGCTGGTCCATGGCGAGTCCGACGGCCTGCCGGGACTGATCGTGGACCGCTATGGCGACACGCTGGTGGCGCAGTTTCTGAGCAGCGGCGCCGAGCGCTGGAAGGGCGTGCTGTGCGACGCCTTGCTCAAGGCCACCGGGCTCACACGCCTGTACGAGCGCTCCGACGCCGGCGTGCGCGCGCGCGAAGGCTTGCTGCCGGTCAAGGGCTGGCTGCACGGCGGCGGCGAGACGGAGGTCACCCTGCACGAGCATGGCTGGCAACTGACGCTGGACATTGCCGAGGGGCACAAGACCGGCTTTTACCTGGACCAGCGCGACAGCCGCAGGAAGTTTGCCGAGCACGCCCGGCGCCTGGGGTTTCAGCGCATGCTCAATTGCTATTGCTACACCGGCGGCTTCACGGTGGCGGCCCTGTCGGGCCTGCGCGAGGCGGGCCACTCGGGGCACGTGACCTCCATCGACTCGTCGGCGCCGGCGCTGGAGCGCGCGCGGGCCAACGTGGCGCTGAACGGCTTGGACGCCGGCGCGGCCAGCTTCCTCGATGCCGACGTGAACGCCAGCCTGCGCCAGTTCGGGGAGGCGGGCCGGACCTTCGACGCCATCGTCCTGGATCCGCCCAAGTTCGCCCCGACCGCGGCGCATGCCGAGCGGGCAGCGCGCGCCTACAAGGACATCAACCGGCTGGCCTTCAAGCTGCTGGAGCCGGGCGGGGTGCTGTTCACCTACTCGTGCTCGGGCGGCATCAACGCCGACCTGTTCCACAAAATCGTGGCATCGGCGGGCATCGACGCCGGGGTGGACGGCTACATCAGCGAGCGCCTGGGCGGCGCCCCCGATCACCCCATGACCATCAATTTCCCCGAAGGGGAATACCTCAAAGGGTTGGTGGTTATCCGGAAATGACCCTTATTGAATTGACCGCTAAACTCCCCACCTGCTGAAAGACCAAACCTTGCGGGATTGCCCGCAGAGCGCATCGCAGGCTGGTCTCTGCCCCCACCCGATTGGAACGCCATGAGCCTCATCCCTGCAACCATCATCACCGGCTTTCTGGGCTCCGGTAAAACCACGCTGCTCAAGCGCGTGCTGAGCGAGGCCCACGGCCAGAAAATCGCCGTGATCGAGAACGAATTCGGCGAAGAAAACATCGACAGCGACATCCTGGTGTCGGACACCACCGAGCAGATCATCCAGATGAGCAACGGCTGCATCTGCTGCACGATCCGCGAAGACCTGCGCGCCACGCTGCGGGACCTGGCCGAGAAAAAGCGCAAGGGTGAACTGGACTTCGACCGCGTGGTGATCGAGACCACCGGTCTGGCCGACCCCGGCCCGGTGGCGCAGACCTTCTTCATGGACGACGAGATTGCCGAGAGCTACCTGCTCGACTCGATCCTGACGCTGGTGGACGCCAAACACGCGGCGCAGCAGCTCAACGATCGCCAGGAAGCGCGGCGCCAGGTCGGGTTTGCCGACCAGATCTTTATCAGCAAGACCGATCTGGTCGCGAAAGACGAGGTGGATGCGCTGATCCACCGCCTCAAGCACATGAACCCGCGCGCCCCGCAGCGCGCCGTGAACTTCGGCGACGTGGCCATTGATGAGGTGTTCGATCTGCGCGGCTTCAACCTCAACGCCAAGCTCGACATCGACCCGGACTTTCTCAAGGAAGAGGAGCACGAGCACGCGCATGAGCATGACGATCATGTGCACGGCGAGCATTGCGATCACCCGTCGCACCAGCATGGGCCTGGCGAGGAGGGCGGTCACGGTCACCACCATCACCATGACGACGATGTGAAAAGCTTTGTCTTCAAGTCCGATCGCGCGCTCGACCCCGCCAGGCTGGAAGATTTTCTGGGCGCCATCGTCAACATCTACGGGCCGCGCATGCTGCGCTACAAGGGCGTGCTGAACATGAAGGGCACCGATCGCAAGGTGATTTTCCAGGGCGTGCACCAGCTGATGGGCAGCGATCTCGGGCCGGCGTGGGCGGATGGCGAGCAGCGCACCAGCAAAATGGTCTTTATCGGCATTGAGCTGCCCAAAGACATTTTGTTGCAGGGACTCGAGCAGTGCCTGGTGTGAATTTCTGCTTGAAAACCTGAGTAAGGAGCGAAATGTTTGTCTCGATTCTGCAACGCATGGCGATGAGCTGGCTTCAGCCGATACAATCGCGCGCCGGTGAAAGCCCGCAAAACAAGCCCTCGAAGGTCAACAATAAGGGTATAACGCATGTGATTGAAGACCACAGATCACCTGGGGAGGCTGGGCCCGGCGGCATGCAGCAGGCGCACGCGCTGGCCAGTACGGTGAGGAGACAAGAAATGAAAGCGCAACCCAAAAACCCCAAGGCTCCGGCTAAAGTGCAGAAACCGGCCCCCAAAGCCAAACCTGTGTCCAGGGCCGCCGCGAAGCCGGCGGCCAAGGTGGTCAAGCCTGCGGCCAAAAAGGCGGCTACGCCCAAGGTCGTGGCCCGCAAACCCGTCGCCGCAGGCGTTGCAAAAACGGCCGCATCGGCTAAAAAGGTCTCAACGCCAATTTCGAAGGAGACGACTGCCGCTGCGAAATCCGCCAGGGCTTCGGGCGCGGCTCCCGTCAAATCCATAACCAAGCCAGCCCCCAAAGTTGCCCAACCGGTTGAAAAACCAGTGGCCAAAGCGGTGGCGGCACCCAAACCGGTCAAATCCTCTATGTCCACTCCTACTGCGGCTCCCGCGCCAGCGCCGAAGCGCTCGTCCAGGCTCGCTCAACTGACGGTGCCCTCGATGGCGCCTGCGGTGGCTTCCACTGCCGCCAAATCGAGCTATTCGCAAACCACGGCTGTGCCGGTGTTTGCGCCGGCGCCTCATGTGGCCGCCCGCAAGGACCCCAAACTCGCCGACAACTGGAAAGCCAAGACGGCTGAGCAGCTTACCGATGCGGAAGTCATCGCGATGCCCGACTCCGAGTACATGAACGAAAAGCAGATGGCTTTTTTCCGTCTCAAGCTGTTGCAGCTCAAGATGGATATTCTCAACAGTGCGGGCGAGACGACCGAGCATTTGCGCGCGGATACCGTGGTGGTGCCCGACCCGGCCGACCGCGCCACCATCGAGGAAGAGCATGCGCTTGAACTGCGCACGCGCGATCGCGAACGCAAGCTGCTCAAGAAGATCGAGCAGTCGATCCAGCGCATCGATGCGGGCGACTATGGTTACTGCGACGAGACGGGCGAGCCCATCGGCGTTGCGCGCCTGCTGGCCCGGCCGACCGCCACCCTGTCGCTGGAAGCGCAGCAGCGCCGGGAACTCAAGCAGAAAATGTTTGGCGACTGACGTTTTTCGCAGCCAGCTGTATTCATCACCCCAGTAGCAATATGCTCAAAGACGACAACGGCGGTCTGCTGTCCAAGGTGGTGAAGTTCGTGCGCAATCCGACGACGAATTGGGCCGATCTCGACCACCAGGAAACGGACCGCGAGAGCGCCTATAGCAAACAGGCACTCAAGGAGATGATCGAGCGCAAGCGGCGCAACGATTTCGTGCGCAAGCGCGAATTCGACATGCTGCGCAAAATCCGCCGCCGCGAATCCCTGGTGGGGCACGATTTTGCCGCGCGCCCGTCGTTTTTCCAGAGCAGCATTCCCTCCAAGCCGGATGACCGCGCCTCGACGCTGAAAAAGATCGATGAGATCGAGGCCCAGATGTCGATGCAGTGGTGGAAGACCAAGAGCGGCAACTCGTCCTCGCATGGCGCCAGTGTCTCGGGCGCCGACAGCACCCGCAACAACAGCGTGTCGCCCACCTTGTCGCCGGCTGCCCGGGCCGCCCACTATGCCGTGACGGACCCGGCGCCGCTGGCGGTGACGAACAACACGGAGCCGACCTTGCCGTCCCCGCTGGCCGCTGACTTTGTCATGTCACCCGGCGGGGCAAAAGAAAATACGGTTAACGGGTTTGACGGGTTTGACGGGTTTGGCGGCGCCGACCCGTTGGCGGTCGAGACACAGGCGTTTGCCCACGATCCGGAACTTGAGGAAGCCTCCATCCGTTTTGCCAATGGGGATGATGCGGGCGCCGAGGCGGGCTTGCTGGAAGCTTTGGGACCCCAGGGCACAAGGGGCAAGCACGAAGAGACCTGGATGACGCTGTTCGACTTGTATCGCGCCATCGGAGCGAAGGACCGTTTCGAGTCGGCGGCGATCGATTTTGCGGGGCAGTTCGAGCGTTCCGCGCCGGCGTGGTTTTCCATGCCCGACAGGGTGGGGCATATGACTGCACCGGTCGTGCCCGCCAGGTCGGCAGCGCGCGCCGCGAACTGGACCAGCCCGGCCAGCGTGGGGGTGCAGACCGTGGCGGCGCTGAATGCGGCCCTCGCCACAGCGCCTTCTCCCTGGCGGCTGGACTGGACCCGGCTGGCGAGTGTGGAAGAGGCGGCCGTGGCGCCGCTGCGCCAGTTGTTTGCATTCTGGAGTGCCCAGCCGGTGCAACTGCAATTCATCGGGGCGCATCAACTTGACGACGTGCTCAAGAAGGCCACGCCGCAAGGCGACAAATCCGTCTCCCAGGAGTTGTGGCGCTTGCGCATGGAGGTGCTGCGCCTGATGAACCAGGTTGACGAATTCGAGCTGGTCGCGCTGACCTACTGCGTCACTTACGAGGTCTCCCCGCCGTCCTGGGAGCAGGCGCGCTGCGACTACAAGGCGCTCGATGCGGACGGCAGCGAGAGTGCCGCCCACGCCATCATTGGTGAGGTGACACAGGAGGCGCCTGTGTCCACGCTTCCCGGCGAGTTGGATTCGGAGCTGACAGCGAGCCAGCCTGGGCAGTCCCGCACGCGCAAGGTGGCGCTGGCCGGGCAGATCACGGGCGACGTCGCCACGGGGGTGCTCGATGAGCTGGATGGCAAACTGTCGGGCGCCGATGTCATGGTGATCTCCTGCGACAAGTTGATCCGGGTTGATTTCTCGGCCGCAGGCACACTGCTGAACTGGGCTTCCGCCCAGCACGCACAAGGGCATCTGGCCCAGTTCAACGACGTGCACCGGCTGGTGGCGGCTTTTTTCAGCGTCATCGGCATCGACGAGGTTGCCAGGGTGATTCCCCGGGCGGACTAAGCCTGTCGCCTGGCCGCACCGCGCATGGCGCGCATTCTTGCATTCGCATCGATTAGCCCCAATTAAGTGCCATGGAACAATTTCACGGAACCACCATCGTCAGCGTGCGCCGCGTCACGGCCAGCGGCGTTGAGGTGGCCATCGGCGGCGACGGACAAGTTACCCTGGGCAACATCGTCGTCAAAGGCACGGCGCGCAAGGTGCGCAAGCTGTACCACGACCAAGTGCTGGCCGGCTTTGCCGGGGCGACGGCCGATGCCTTTACCCTGTTCGAGCGCTTCGAGGCCAAGCTCGAAAAACACCAGGGCCAGCTGGTGCGCGCCGCCATCGAGCTGACCAAGGACTGGCGCACAGATCGCGTGCTGCGCCGCCTGGAGGCGATGCTCGCCGTCGCCGACAAGGATGCGTCGCTCATCATCACCGGCAACGGCGATGTGCTGGAGCCCGAGCACGGCATCATCTCCATCGGTTCGGGCGGTGCCTATGCTCAGGCGGCGGCCAGGGCGCTGCTGGACAACACCGATCTGCCGGCCCGCGACATCGTCAAAAAGTCGCTCGCCATTGCCGGTGAGCTGTGCATCTACACCAACATGCACCACACCATCGAAACCCTGAATTAAAAAATGTCCTCCATGACCCCGCAGGAGATCGTCTCCGAACTCGACAACCACATCGTGGGGCAAAACCAGGCCAAGCGTGCAGTGGCGATTGCGCTGCGCAACCGCTGGCGGCGCCAGCAGGTGGACGAAAAGCTGCGCAGCGAGATCACCCCGAAAAACATTCTGATGATTGGTCCCACGGGTGTGGGCAAGACCGAGATCGCGCGCCGCCTGGCACGGCTGGCCGACGCGCCCTTCATCAAGGTCGAGGCCACCAAGTTCACCGAAGTGGGTTATGTCGGCAAGGACGTGGACTCCATCATTCGCGATCTGGCCGACGTGGCGGTCAAGCAGATGCGCGAGACCGAGATGCGCAAATTTCGCACACGCGCGCAGGACGCCGCGGAGGACCGCATTCTCGACATCCTGATTCCGCCGCCTCGGGCGCTGGCCACAGTCGATGCGGGCGCCGGGCAGGGCGGCCTGGCGGCGCCTGACAGCACGGCACGCCAAGTGTTTCGCAAGAAGTTGCGCGAAGGCCAGCTCGACGACAAGGAGATCGAGATCGAACTGGCCGACGCGAGGCCGCAGGTCGAAATCATGGGGCCGGCCGGCACCGAAGAGATGACCGAGCAGTTGCGCGGTCTGTTCAGCCAGTTCGGCAACCCCAAGCGCAAGACCCGCAAGCTCAAGATCCTTGACGCGATGAAGCTGCTGGTCGATGAAGAAGCCGCCAAGCTGGTCAATGACGACGACATCAAGTCGCAGGCCCTGCACATGGCCGAGCAAAACGGCATCGTGTTCATCGACGAGATCGACAAGGTGACCTCGCGCAGCGACGCCGGCAATGCCGAGGTGTCCCGGCAGGGGGTGCAGCGCGACCTGCTGCCGCTGGTGGAAGGCACGACGGTGTCCACCAAGTACGGGGTGGTCAAGACCGACCATATCCTGTTCATTGCGTCCGGCGCATTCCACCTGAGCAAGCCGAGCGACCTGATTCCTGAGCTGCAGGGGCGCTTTCCGATCCGCGTGGAGCTGCAATCGCTCTCGGTGCAGGATTTTGAAGCCATCCTCACACAGACCCATGCCTCGCTGGTCAAGCAGTACCAGGCGTTGCTGGCAACGGAAAATGTCACCATCGAGTTTTCACCCGAAGGCATCACGCGCCTGGCGCACATTGCGTTCGAGGTCAACGAGCGCACGGAAAACATCGGCGCGCGACGTCTCTCCACGGTGATGGAGCGGTTGCTCGACGAAGTCAGTTTTGACGCCACCCGACTGGGCGGCCAGACCATCCAGATCGACGCCGCTTACGTCGATGCCCGGCTGAAGGAACTCAGCGCCAACGAGGATTTGTCCCGCTACATTCTCTGAGAACGCCGGGCAGTGCAAACTTGCCTTCAAGCGTTACTTTCATAGCAGGCGCTAAGTGCTTAATTTAGAATGATTTTTTAGCATTTCATGCTTGCAAAATCGTGTCTAAGTCTTTGATTTCATTACAAATTTTTGTTGTAACGCCTCTTGCGGACTGCTTTTTTCCTGCTACAGTGCAAAAAAGTGCAATTAAGTGGTGAAAAGTGTCTTTGCGATGCCCACTTGATGGCTGACTAACCAAGCGAGGGTGTGCTGTCGTGTTTCAAGGGGCTTCGTCTCTGAGTCTGGATGCCAAGGGGCGGCTGTCGGTGCCGACCCGGCATCGGGACGTGTTGAGCGCCACTGCCTCGGGCCAGCTCACGATCACCAAACACCCGCACGGTTGCCTGATGGTTTTTCCCCGGCCGGAATGGGAGAAATTCCGCGAACGCATTGCCGCGCTGCCGATGTCGGCCCAGTGGTGGAAGCGCATTTTTCTGGGCAACGCCATGGATGTCGACATGGACGCCACCGGCCGCGTGCTGGTGTCGCCCGAGCTGCGCGAGGCGGCCGGCATTGCCCGGGACACCATGCTGCTGGGCATGGGCAACCATTTCGAGCTCTGGGACAAGGCGACCTACGACGCCCAGGAAGCGAAGGCGATGCAGGGTGACATGCCCGACGTCTTCAAGGACTTCTCCTTCTAAAGGCTGGCGGTGGACACCTCATGGAAACATACCACCGTCTTGTTGAACGAAGCAGTCGAAGCTCTTCTCAGCAACCCGGATGCCTGCTACGTCGACGCCACTTTCGGGCGCGGCGGCCACTCACGCCTGATTCTGTCCCGGCTCTCGCCACAGGGACGGCTGGTGGCTTTCGACAAGGACCTCGATGCGGTGGCCGAGGCGTCCACCATCAGCGACCCGCGCTTTTCGATTCGCCACGAGGGTTTTCGGCAGCTCGCCGAGTTGCCCGCGGTCAGTGCGGCCGGCGTGCTGCTGGACCTGGGTGTGAGTTCGCCGCAGATCGACAACCCGGTGCGCGGATTCAGTTTTCGGTTCGATGCCCCGCTGGACATGCGCATGGACACCACACGCGGCGAGAGTGTGGCCGAGTGGCTGGCCACGGCGCCCATTCAACAAATCACGGAGGTGATACGTGACTACGGTGAAGAACGGTTTGCTGGCGCCATTGCAAAGGCGATTGTTGCTCGCCGACAGGAACGGGGGCCTGTTTCAACCACCGCCGAACTGGCCGAACTCGTGGCTGGCGCGGTCAAAACCCGCGAGCCGGGCCAGAACCCTGCAACGCGCACATTTCAGGCTTTTCGGATTTTCATCAACGCCGAGCTTGAAGAGCTGCAACAGGCGCTAGAGGCCAGTCTTCATGTGCTGCAACCCGGAGGCCGACTGGTGGTGATCAGTTTCCATTCGCTGGAAGATCGCATCGTCAAGCAATTCATCGCGAAACACGCGCGCGAGACGTTCGATCGCCGGGTTCCCTTTGCGCCGCCTCAGGCCATGAAACTCAAGGCGCTGGGCCGCATCAAACCAAGTGCCGCCGAAGTGGCGGCGAATCCCAGGGCGCGCAGCGCCGTGATGCGTGTGGCCGAAAGAACCGGGGTGGCGGCATGACACGTCTGAACCTGGTTTTGCTGCTCGCGGTGCTGGCCAGTGCGCTGTATTTGGTGAACACGCAGTACGAGTCGCGCCAGCTGTTCACGGCGCTTGACAAGGCCAACTCCGAGGCGCAGAAACTGGCGCAGGACAACGACCGGCTGCAGGTGGAAAAACGCACCCAGGCCACGCCGGGGCGGGTCGAGCAGCTGGCCAGAGCCAAGCTGCAAATGCGCCCGGCGTCGCCAGCCATCACGCAGTACGTGACTTACAACGCTGCAGGTGCCGGCGAATCGGTAAAGGGGGCGCGGTGAGCAAAAGCGTTCTCTACACATCGAGCCCGCTGCTCGCGAGCAGAACTCCCGTTTGGCGCAGCAAGTTCATCGTGGCGGCCATCGCCTTGGGGTTTGTCGTGCTCGCCACGCGGGCCGCCTACGTGCAGGTGATCGACAACGACTTTTTCCAGAAGCAGGGTGAGGTGCGTTTTGCGCGCACCCTGGCGTTGCCCGCCTACCGCGGCCGCATTCTGGATCGCAATGGCCAGATCCTGGCTTCCAGCGTGCCGGCGCCCAGCATCTGGGCCATCCCCGAAGACATCGAGCGCGATGACCCGGCGGTGCAAGCCAAGCTCCGGCAGGTCGCCAGGCTGCTCGGCATGCCGCAGAAAGACTTCGACAAGAAGCTCAAGGACGAGGACAAGACCTTCATCTGGATCAAGCGCCAGGTCGATGAGCCCGTCGCCAAGGCCATCGCAGAGCTCGGCATCAAGGGCATTTACCAGCGCAAGGAATACAAGCGCCAGTACCCCGAAGGGGAGGCCGCGGCGCACGTGGTGGGCTTCACCAACGTCGAGGACAGCGGACAGGACGGCATCGAACTCGAGTTCAACAAGGACCTGGCGGGCAAAGCCGGTTCACGTCGCGTGCTCAAGGACCGGCTCGGGCGCGTGGTGGAGGATGTCGGCGAGCAGGTGGCACCGATCGAAGGCCGGGACATTCAACTCAGCATTGACAGCAAGGTGCAGTTTTTCGCCTACCAGAAGCTGCGCGATGCGGTGGTCGCCAACAAGGCCAGGGCCGGCAGCGTGGTGGTGCTGGATGCGGTCACCGGTGAGCTGCTGGCGATGGCCAACTACCCCAGCTACGACCCCAACAACCGGCAAAACCTCACCGGCGAGCAACTGCGCAACCGTGCCATGACCGATGTCTTCGAGCCCGGCTCGACGGTCAAGCCCATCACCGTGGCGACGGCGCTGGAGCTCGGCCGCATCACGCCGCAAACGGTGATCGACACCTCACCCGGTCGCATCACCGTGGCGGGGGCAACCATCCACGACGACAGCAATTTTGGCGTGCTGACGGTGGAGGGGGTGATCCAGAAGTCCAGCAACGTGGGCGCCACCAGAATCTCGCAGCGCATGAGCGCGCAGGAGATGTGGAACTCATTTACGGCGGTCGGTTTTGGACAGAAGCCCCAAATCACCTTTCCCGGCGCCGTCACGGGCCGCCTGCGGCCATGGAAAACATGGCGGCCGATCGAGCAGGCCACCATGTCGTATGGTTACGGCCTGTCGGCCTCCCTGCTCCAGATTGCGCACGCCTACACGGCATTTGCGCACGATGGCGGCATCATCCCGGTGAGCCTGCTGAAAACCGACACACCCGCGGTCGGCGTGCCAGTGTTCACGCCGAAGGTCGTGAGCGAGGTGCGCAAGATGCTGCACATGGCCGCCGGTCCCGGGGGCACCGCGCCGCTGGCGCAGACTATGGGGTATTCGGTGGGCGGCAAGACCGGCACGGCGCACAAGCAGGTTGGCAAAGGCTATGCCAGCAACAAATACCGGGCCTGGTATACCGGCATGTCGCCCATCGACCAGCCGCGCATCATCGTGGCCGTGATGATCGACGAGCCGAGCGGCGGCCAGTACTTTGGCGGTCTGGTGGCCGCGCCGGTGTTCAGCCAGGTGGTGCAGCAGACGCTGCGCATCATGAACGTGGCCCCCGATCTGGCGGTCAAGCCGGAAATCGTGGCGAACAGCGTCAAAGAGAGCTTCTGAACCATGAAGACGCTGTCCACTCCCGTTGAAGCCTCGCGCTGGCTGCATGCCCGCGTGCGTGGCACGCTGCAGGCCGACAGCCGGTCCGTGGCGGCCGGCGACGGCTTTATCGCCTGGCCCGGGGCGGCCACGGACGGACGGCGCTACGTCTCTGCGGCGCTGGCCCAAGGCGCTGTCGCCTGCCTGGTCGAACAGTCGGGCGTCGAGGCCTTTGGCTTCGACGATGGCGCGGTCGCGAGCTATGCCGGCCTGAAGGCGGCCACCGGGCCGATTGCGGCGGCGTACTTCGAGGCGCCGACGCAGAGGCTCGACGTGCTCGCGGTCACGGGCACCAACGGCAAAACCTCCATCGCCTGGTGGCTGGCACAAGCGCTATCAAATGTGAAGCAGCCGGCGCCCATCCCATGCGGGCTAATAGGCACTTTGGGCATTGGGCGGCCACCGCAGGTGGAGTTCAACGGGCTGACCACGCCGGACCCGGTGCTGCTGCAAAAACACTTCCGCCGCTTCGTGGACCAAGGCTTGCGTGCCTGCGCCATCGAAGCCTCGTCCATCGGACTGGCGGAGCGGCGCCTGGACGGCACCCGCATCCGGGTCGCCCTCTTCAGCAACTTGACGCAGGACCACCTGGACTATCACGGCTCCATGGACGCTTACTGGCAGGCCAAGGCCGAGCTGTTTCGCTGGCCCGGTCTGCAGGCCGCCGTGATCAACGTGGACGACGCCCACGGCGCCGCATTGGCCGCGTCGCTGGCGGACCGCGCGATCGACGTGTGGACCGTGTCCTGTGCCGTGGAGACGGCGGCGCCGGCGCGGCTGCAAGTCCGCCACGTCGACTATGCAACGCAAGGCCCTTTGCAGGGTCTGCGCTTTTCGGTGGCGGAAGGCGAGGAGCGTCACGAACTCGCCACGCAGTTGATCGGCCAGTACAACGTCTCCAATCTGCTGTGCGTGATCGGTGCCCTGCGCGCGATGGGCGTGGCGTTAAAAGACGCCGTGCAAGCCTGCCGGGACCTGCTGCCGGTGCCGGGGCGCATGGACTGTGTCGCCGAGCCGGAGCAGCCGCTGGTCGCGATCGATTACGCCCACACGCCCGATGCGCTCGACAAGGCGCTGGCTGCGCTGCGACCGTTGGCGCAGCAGCGCGGCGGACGCCTCTGGTGTGTGTTTGGCTGTGGCGGTGACCGCGACGCCGGCAAGCGTCCGCTGATGGCCGCGGTGGCTGAAAAAAATGCCGACCACGTGGTCGTGACCAGCGACAACCCGCGCAGCGAAAGCCCCGAAGCCATCATCGGCCAGATCCTCGCCGGACTCAGCCGCGGTGATGCCGTGCGTGTGCAGTCCGACCGGGCGCTGGCCATCGCGGAGACCGTGGCGCAGGCCGGCGCACAGGACGTGGTGCTGATCGCCGGCAAGGGGCACGAAGACTACCAGGAGGCCGCGGGCGTCCGGCATGCGTTCTCCGACAAGACCCACGCGAGCCAGGCGCTGCAGCGCAGGAAGGTGAGCATATGAGCGCCCGGCCGCCCGAAGGCGCGAAGGCCCCCTCGGGGGGCAGCGCAGCACACGAAGTGGCAAGCGTGGGGGCCACGTCTTCCCCCATGATGACCTTGCAACAGGCGCTGGCCTGGATTCCCGGCGGCCGGCTCGTGGGCGACGGCGCGACGCCCGTGCAGCGGGTGCACAGTGACACGCGCACGCTGCAGGCCGGCGACCTGTTCGTGGCGCTCAAGGGTGAGCGTTTCGACGCCAACGATTTTCTGGCAGACGCCAAGGCCCGCGGCGCGGTGGCCGCCATTGCGCATCGCGGTCTGGCCGAGGCGGGGCTGGCCGGCATCGAAGTGGCCGACAGCAAACAGGCCCTCGGCGCGCTCGCGGCCGGCTGGCGCGCGCAGTTCAAGCTGCCGCTGATCGCGGTCACGGGCAGCAACGGCAAGACCACGGTGACGCAGATGATCGCCGCGATCCTGCGCGCCTGGAAGGCGGATGCCGCGTTCGCCACCCAAGGCAACCTCAACAACGACATCGGCGTGCCACTTACGCTCTTGCGCCTGCGCGCCGCGCACGAGGTGGCGGTGATCGAGCTGGGCATGAACCATCCCGGCGAAATTGCCACCCTGGCCGATATCGCGCGGCCCACCGTGGCGCTGGTCAACAACGCGCAGCGCGAGCACCAGGAGTTCATGGCCACGGTGCAGGCCGTGGCGTATGAGAACGGCGCGGTGATCGAGTCGCTGGCGGCAAGCGGCGTCGCCGTGTTTCCGGCGGACGACGCCTACACCCCGATCTGGACGGCGCTTGCGGGCGCGCGTCCCTGCATGAATTTCGGCGCCACCGCTGGCGCCGATGTCAGTTTGGCCGGTATTGAGTGGAAACAGGGGCATTGGCAGGTGAGCGTGCAAACGCCCGCCGGGCCGTTGGCTTACCAGCTCCATATCGCCGGCCGCCACAACGTGCGCAACTCGCTGGCCGCCGTGGCCTGTACGCTGGCTGCCGGCGTGCCGCTGGCCGCGATGGCGCAGGGGCTCGGGCGTTTCGAGCCGGTCAAGGGGCGCTCGCGCGCGCTGGAGGTGACGCTGGCCGGCCACGCCATCACCGTGGTGGACGACACCTACAACGCCAACCCCGACTCGGTGCGCGCCGCCATCGAGGTGCTGGCCGAACTGCCGGGGCCGCGCCTGCTGGTGCTCGGCGACATGGGCGAGGTGGGCGATCAGGGCCCGCAGTTCCACGCCGAGGTCGGCGCCCATGCGCGGGCGTTGGGCGTGGAGGCGCTGTTCACGCTCGGTGCGCAGGTGGCCCAGGCGGGGACCAGCTTCGGCGCCGGCCGGCATTTCGACGACATTGCGGCGCTGAACGCTGCGGTGCTGGCCGAGCTGCCGCAGCGCAACAGCGTGCTGGTCAAGGGCTCGCGCTTCATGAAGATGGAGCGCGTGGTGGAGGCCATCACTGCTCACGCACAACAACAAAATCAGGAAGAAGGCCATGCTGCTTAGCCTCGCCCAGTGGCTGCAAACCCTGTCCCCGGAATTCGGTGGCTTTCGGGTGTTCCAGTACCTGACCTTTCGCGCCGTGATGGCGGCCATGACGGCGCTGCTGATCGGCCTGCTGGCCGGCCCCGCCGTGATCCGCCGCCTGACCGAACTCAAGATCGGCCAGCCCATCCGCGGCTACGGCATGGAATCGCACCTGAGCAAAAGCGGCACGCCCACCATGGGCGGCGTGCTGATCCTGCTGTCGATCGCCGTCTCGACCCTGCTCTGGTTCGATCTCTCGAATCGCTTTGTCTGGATCGTGCTGCTCGTCACGCTGGGCTTTGGTGCCATCGGCTGGGTCGACGATTGGCGCAAGGTGGTGAACAAGGATCCGGAAGGCATGCGCTCGCGCGAGAAGTATTTCTGGCAATCCGTGATCGGCCTGGTGGCCGCGCTGTATCTGGTGTTCAGCATTTCCGAGAGCTCCAACCTGCGCGTGCTGGAGCTGTTCTTCGATTGGGTCCGTTCGGGCTTCGATGTGAGCCTGCCGCCCAAGGCCGGCCTGCAGTTACCGTTTTTCAAGGAAGTCAGCTACCCGCTGGGCGTGTTCGGATTTGTGTTCATGTCGTATCTGGTCATCGTCGGCGCCAGCAACGCGGTGAATCTGACGGACGGGCTGGATGGGCTGGCCATCATGCCGGTGGTGATGGTGGGCTCGGCATTGGGCGTATTCGCCTATGTGACGGGCAGCGCGGTGTATTCCAAATACCTGTTCTTCCCGCACATTCCGGGCTCCGGCGAGCTGCTGATCTTCTGCTCGGCCATGGCCGGCGCCGGTCTGGCTTTTTTGTGGTTCAACACCTACCCCGCGCAGGTCTTCATGGGCGACGTCGGCGCCCTGGCGCTGGGCGCGGCGCTTGGGACCATCGCGGTGATCGTGCGGCAGGAAATCGTGCTGGCCATCATGGGCGGCATCTTCGTCGTCGAGGCCATCTCGGTGATGGCGCAGGTGATGTATTTCAAGTACACCAAAAAGAGGTTTGGCGAAGGCCGCCGCATCCTCAAGATGGCGCCGCTGCACCATCACTTCGAGAAGAGTGGCTGGAAGGAAACGCAGATCGTGGTGCGCTTCTGGATCATCACCATGCTGCTGTGCCTGCTCGGCCTGTCCACCCTGAAGCTGAGGTAAGACGTGCACCCGCTTGAAAACCAACACGTTCTGATCCTGGGCCTGGGGCACTCCGGCCTGGCGATGGCGCGCTGGTGCGCGCGCTGTGGCGCACAGGTCACGGTGGCCGACACCCGCGAGTCGCCGCCCCAGCTCGAGGCGCTCCAGCGTGAGGTGCCGGCTGCGCGTTTTGTGAGCGGCGCGTTCGGCGCGGCGCTGGTGGAAGGCTCATCCGTGCGCGCCGTGTTCAAGAGCCCGGGTTTGATGCCGGCTGTGGTTGCTACGGTTTCAGAAGCGGCCCGTGCCCAAGGGCTCTGGGTTGGCGGTGAACTGGATCTTTTTTCTCAGGCACTGGCGGCGTTGCAGCAGAGCCAGGGTTACGCGCCCAAGGTGCTGGCCATCACGGGCACCAACGGCAAGACCACCGTCACCTCGCTCACCGGCCAGTTGATCGAGCGGGCCGGAAAATCGGTCGTCACCGCGGGCAACATCGGCCCGACGCTGCTCGAAACACTGACAGAAAAACTGGATGCGGGCGCGCTGCCCGAGGTCTGGGTGCTGGAGCTCTCCAGCTTCCAGCTCGACGGCCTGAAGGGCTTCGAGCCGACCGCCGCCACGGTGCTCAACCTGAGCCAGGACCACCTCGACTGGCACGGCACGATGCAGGCCTATGCGGATGCCAAGGCACGGATTTTCGGGCAACACGCGCTGATGCTGCTGAACCGCGAAGACCCGCTGGTGATGGCGATGCTGCCCGCGCCGGTGAAAGCCAAGGGCGGCAAGACGGTGCAGCGCGACTACGTCACGTTCGGCGGCGACATGCCGCAGCGTCCCGGTGACTTCGGCATCGAACTGGTGAACGGCATGGCCTGGCTGGTGCGCGCGCTGGAAGCCGACGAAACCATCAAAAAACGCAAGGGCGACGAGCCGGAGATCCACATCCAGCGCCTGATGCCGGCCGATGCGCTGCGTATCCGCGGCCGTCACAACGCGGTGAATGCGCTGGCCGCGCTGGCGCTGGCTGGTGCCGCCGGCTGCGCGCTCGGTCCGCTGTTGTATGGGCTGCGGGAATACCGGGGCGAGGCGCACCGCGTGGAGCCAATCGGCATCGTGCGCGACGTGGAATATTTCGATGACAGCAAGGGCACCAACGTCGGCGCCACCGTCGCGGCACTGTACGGCCTGGGCGCCGAACGCCGCGTGGTCGTCATTCTGGGCGGTGACGGCAAGGGGCAGGACTTCGCGCCGCTGGCCGCGCCCGTGACACGCCATGCGCGGGCCGCCGTGCTGATCGGGCGCGACGGCCCGAAAATTCGCGCCGTGCTCGAGTCCACCGGCGTGCCGCTGATCGACGCGGGCACGATGCAGGATGCCGTGCTGCAGGCCAGCCAGCAGGCCGGCACGGGCGACGCGGTGCTGATGTCGCCGGCCTGCGCCAGTTTTGACATGTTCGACAACTACGGGCACCGCGCCCAGGTGTTCCGCGACGCGGTGGCGGCGCTGGCCGCGCAGGCCGGCATGCCATTGGAGGGTGCCGCATGAAGGCCACCCTGCAGCAGATCTCGGGCTGGTTCGGTGGCCTGCCCAACGTCACGGCGCAAGCGCTGCCGGTGCGTATTGGCGGGGCCGACTTTGGCGGCAGAGGCCGCGCGCGCGCGAGCATGGCCGGCTTCGACCAGACCCTGCTCTGGGTCACGGTGGCGCTGCTGGCCTGGGGCCTGGTGATGGTGTACTCGGCCACCATCGCGATGCCGGACAATCCCCGGTTCGCGCGCTACGCACCCACGCATTTCCTGGTGATGCATGTGCTCTCGCTGGCGGTGGGATTTGTGGCCGCCTTGATCACGTTCCAGATTCCGCTTGCCACCTGGGAAAAGGTCGCACCCTGGCTGTTTGTGGCATCGCTGGTGTTGCTGGCCGCCGTGCTGGTGCCGCATATGAGCCACAGCGTCAACGGCGCACGCCGCTGGATCCCCTTGGGGTTCATGAACTTTCAGCCCTCCGAGCTGGCCAAACTTGCGATGGTGCTCTACGCTGCCGACTACATGGTGCGCAAGATGGAAGTGAAGGAAAAATTCTTCCGTGCCGTGCTGCCGATGGCGGTTGCCGTGGCGGTGGTCGGCGTGCTGCTGCTGGCCGAGCCCGACATGGGCGCCTTCATGGTGATTGCCATCATTGCCATGGGCATCCTGTTCCTCGGCGGCGTGAACGCGCGCATGTTCTTCCTGATCGCAGCCCTGCTCATGGTGGCGTTCAGCCTGATGATTGCCACCTCCGAATTCCGCCGCGAGCGCATCTTTGCCTATCTCGATCCATGGACCGAACACAACGCGCTCGGCAAGGGCTACCAGCTGTCGCACTCCTTGATTGCGATCGGCCGTGGCGAAATCTTTGGCGTGGGGCTGGGCGGCAGCGTGGAAAAACTCCACTGGCTGCCCGAGGCGCACACCGACTTCCTGCTGGCGGTGATCGGTGAGGAATTTGGCCTGGTGGGCGTGCTGTGCGTGCTCGGCCTGTTTTTCTGGCTGATCCGCCGCATCATGCACATTGGCCGCCAGTCGATCGCGCTGGACCGGGTGTTTGCCGGGCTGGTCGCCCAGGGCGTGGGCATCTGGATCGGTTTTCAGGCCTTCATCAACATCGGGGTGAACCTGGGCGCGCTGCCGACCAAGGGCCTGACCCTGCCGCTGATGAGCTATGGCGGCTCGGCCATCCTGATGAACCTGGTGACCATCGCCCTGGTGCTGCGCATCGACTACGAGAACCGGCAACTGATGCGGGGAGGGCGGCGCGCATGAGCGGCGTCGGGCCGTCCCAAGGCGCGAAGGCCCCCTCGGGGGGCAGGGAGCCACACGCAGTGGGCGAGCGTGGGGGCAGCATGAGCCAAAAATGCGCCCTGGTCATGGCCGGTGGCACCGGTGGCCACATCTTTCCAGGCCTGGCGGTGGCGCAGGCCCTGCGCGAGCGCGGCTGGCGCGTGCACTGGCTCGGCGGACGCGGCCGCCCGGGCCAGCCGAGCATGGAAAGCCAGCTGGTGCCACCGCGCGGGTTCGCCTTCGAGAGCATTGATTTCTCGGGCGTGCGCGGCAAGGGTGTGAGCACGCTGATCCTGCTGCCGCTGCGCCTGCTCAAGGCGTTCTGGCAAAGCCTGCAGGTGGTGCGCCGCGTCAAGCCCGATGTGGTGGTGGGGCTGGGCGGCTACATCACGTTCCCCGGCGGTCTGATGAGCGTGCTGCTCGGCAAGCCGCTGGTGCTGCACGAGCAGAACTCGGTCGCCGGCATGGCCAACCGGGTGCTCGCCCGCGTGGCCGCGCGCGTGTTCACGGCCTTCCCCAATGTGCTGAAAAAAGCCCGGTGGGTGGGCAACCCCTTGCGCGTGGCCTTCACCTGCCAGGCCGATCCGAAAACGCGCTTTGCCGGGCGCAGCGGCCCGCTGCGCCTGCTGGTGGTGGGCGGCAGCCTCGGCGCGCGCGCTCTCAACGAGGTCGTGCCGCAGGCGCTGGCCCTGATCCCCGAAGCGCAGCGCCCGGTGGTCACGCACCAAAGCGGCGCCGCGCAAATCGACGCGTTGCGCGCCAATTACGCGCGCGCCGGCGTAACGGCCGAACTCACGCCTTTCATCGACGACACGGCGCGGGCCTTTGCCGATGCCGACCTGATCGTCTGCCGCGCCGGTGCCAGCACCGTGACCGAAATCGCCGCGGTCGGCGCGGCCGCCGTCTTTGTGCCGTTCCCCTCGGCGGTGGACGACCACCAGACGGGCAACGCCAACTTCCTGGTGGCGCAGGGCGGCGGCTGGCTCGTGCCGCAAAGCGAGCTGAGCCCCGGGCGGCTGGCTCAGATGCTACAAAAAATGGAGCGCTCTACGCTGATGGAGCGGGCGCTACAGGCCAAAAAGATGCAAAAGATTGACGCCACGGACGACGTGGTCACTGCCTGCGAGGAGCTGGCCCCATGAAGCACGCCATCAAGCACATTCATTTTGTCGGCATCGGCGGCTCGGGCATGAGCGGCATTGCCGAAGTGCTGCTGAACCTCGGCTACACCATTTCGGGCTCCGACCTGTCCGACAGCGTCACGCTCAAGCGGCTGGGCGGCCTGGGCATCAAGACCTTTGTCGGCCATGCGGCCGGCAACGTGGCCGGGGCCGATGCGGTGGTGACCTCCACCGCCGTGCAGCAGGACAATCCGGAAGTCATCGTGGCACGGGAGAAGAAGATCCCCGTGGTGCCGCGCGCCCTCATGCTGGCCGAGCTGATGCGCCTGAAGCAGGGCATCGCGATTGCCGGCACGCACGGCAAGACCACCACCACCAGCCTGGTCGCGAGCGTGCTGGCCGAGGCCGGCTTCGACCCGACCTTCGTGATCGGCGGGCGCCTGAACAGCGCGGGGACCAACGCCAAGCTGGGCAGCGGCGACTACATCGTGGTGGAGGCGGACGAATCGGATGCCTCGTTCCTGAACCTGCTGCCCGTGATGGCCGTCGTGACGAATATCGACGCGGACCACATGGAAACCTATGGCCATGACTTTGCCAGGCTCAAGGCGGCATTCGTCGAGTTCCTGCACCGCATGCCCTTCTACGGCACGGCCATCCTGTGCACCGACGATGCCGCCGTGCGCGCGATCGTGCCCGAAGTTTCTTGCCCGATCACCAGCTATGGCATGAACGAGGATGCGCAGGTGCGCGCCATCGACGTGCGCGCGGTCGGCGGCCAGATGCATTTCACGGTGCAGCGGCGCAACGGCGTCACGCTGCCGGACCTGGACGTGGTGCTGAATCTGGCCGGCGAGCACAACGTGCGCAACGCCCTGTCGGCGATTGCGGTGGCGGTGGAATTGAATGTGCCCGATGCGGCGGTGCTGAAGGCGCTCGCGGAATTTCACGGCGTCGGGCGCCGCTTCCAGCGCTATGGCGAGGTGCCGACCAAAACCGGTGTTGGCACCTTCACGCTGATCGATGACTACGGCCACCATCCGGTCGAGATGGCGGCCACGCTGGCCGCCGCGCGCGGCGCCTTTCCGGGGCGGCGCCTGGTGCTGGCGTTCCAGCCGCACCGCTACACCCGCACGCGCGACTGCTTCGAGGATTTCATCAAGGTCATCGGCCAGGCCGACGCCGTGCTGCTGGCCGAGGTGTATGCGGCCGGCGAGGCGCCGATCGTGGCGGCCGACGGCCGCACGCTGGCGCGCGCGCTGCGCGTCGCCGCCAAGGTCGAGCCGGTGTTCGTGGACGACATCGCCGCCATGCCGCAGGCCATCCTGGACAACGCCCTGGACGGCGACGTGGTGATGTGCATGGGCGCCGGGACGATTGGCGCGGTGCCGGCGAAGGTCATCGAGTTGCTACAAAATAAAGAGCAAACTGTGCAGACAGGACAAGGGATATGAGCCAGATTCTTTCAAACTTCGGCAAACTCGACGGAGCCATCCTGGGCAAGGTCGCGGTGCTGCTGGGCGGCCGCTCGGCCGAGCGCGAAGTCTCGCTGATGTCGGGCAACGGCGTGCTGCAGGCGCTGCGCGCGCACGGTGTCGATGCCCACGCCTTCGATCCGGCCGAGCGCGACCTGGGCGAGCTCAAGCGCGAAGGTTTTGCGCGCTGTTTCATCGCGCTGCACGGCCGCTATGGCGAGGATGGCACCGTGCAGGGTGCGCTGGAGCTGCTCGGCATTCCCTATACCGGCCCGGGCGTGATGGCGTCGAGCATTGCGATGGACAAGGTCATGACCAAGCGCGTCTGGAGCGCCGAGGGACTGCCCACGCCCAGGTACGTGTGCCTGGCGCCCGATCAGCAGACGCAACAGCAGGTGCTTGCCGTGCCCGATGATCTGGGCCTGCCGCTGATCGTCAAGCCGCCGCGCGAAGGCTCGTCGATCGGCGTCACCAAGGTCCAGGGGTATTCGCAGATGCAGGACGCGGTGCGCCTGTCGGCCAGTTACGACCCGGACGTGCTGTGCGAGGAATTCATCGAGGGCGAGGAGGTGACCTGCCCGGTGCTGGGCCGTGGCGCTGAAGCGCGCGCGCTGCCGGTGATCCGCATCAATGCGCCCGATGGCGCCTACGACTACCAGAACAAGTACTTCACCGACACGGTCCAATACCAGTGCCCGAGCGGCCTGCCTGCGGCCGAGGAGCGCGAGATCCAGCGCCTCGTGCTGGCGTCGTACCGCACCCTCGATTGCCGCGGCTGGGGCCGTGCCGACCTGATGATCCGCGCCAGCGACCGCAAGCCGTTCCTGCTCGAGATGAACACCTCGCCCGGCATGACGGGCCACTCGCTGGTGCCGATGTCGGCCCGGGCTGCGGGCATCAGCTACGAAGACCTGTGTGTCGGGGTGCTCGCCCTGGCGACGCTGGATTACAAGCCAAAGGCCACCGCATGAGCGCCGCGCCGGGCCGCCCCAAGCAAGCTCGCGCCGCAGTGCGCAGCACGGAGGTACTCCAGTGACCGAGTCGCTGCCCGTGCCGTTCGACGTCAAGATCATGAACCTGACCGCCTCGGTCCTGTTCCTGGTTTGCGGCGCGCTGGTGCTGGCAGCCGCGGCCTGGTGG
The DNA here is from genome assembly GCA_031291295.1 of Rhodoferax sp. GTDB lineage: Bacteria > Pseudomonadota > Gammaproteobacteria > Burkholderiales > Burkholderiaceae_C > Rhodoferax_A. Next base: position 21,661 of record JARLJI010000032.1, read on the forward strand.
GCCCTGCGCAACCCGGTGTTTGCGATTGGCCGCATCACGGTGCAGGGCGACCTGGTGCACAACAATGTCGTGACCTTGCGCGCCAACGTCACGCCCCGGCTCAGCGGCAACTTCTTCACGGTAGACCTGGCGCGTGCGCGCAGCGCTTTTGAGGCCGTGCCCTGGGTGCGCCGCGCCGTGGTGCACCGCGCGTTTCCCAACCGCCTGCAGGTGGTGCTGCAGGAGCAGCAGCCCGTGGCGTACTGGGGCGCCGACAGCGAATCCACCCTGCTCAACAACTTCGGCGAAGTCTTCGAGGCGAATACCGATGACCTCGACCAGGACGACCTGCCGCACCTGAGTGGCCCGATGGATCAGGCCGCGGACGTGCTGGCGATGTACCAGACCCTCGCCCCGCTGTTCGCGCCGCTGGATGCCACGCTGCAGCAGTTGAGCCTGTCGGGGCATGGCGGCTGGCGCGCGCAGCTCGACAGCGGCGCCGTGATTGAGCTCGGGCATGGCACGCCCGATGAATTGACGGCGCGGGTGCAGCGTTTTGTGCATACGCTGACCCAGGTGACCTCGCGCTATGGCCGCACGGCGGCAGCGGTGGAATCAGCGGATTTGCGCCACCCCGACGGGTATGCGCTCAAGCTGGCCGGTGTGACCACGGTCAGCGCGGACGCGAAGAAAAAGTAGCGGCAACAGAGAAAACGGAATTCATATGGCAAAAGAATACAAGGACCTGGTCGTTGGACTGGACATCGGAACCGCCAAGGTCATGGTGGTGGTCGCCGAGGTGTTGCCGGGCGGCGAGCTCAAGCTCGCGGGGCTCGGCGTGGCGCACAGCAATGGCCTCAAGCGCGGCGTGGTGGTCAACATCGACGCCACGGTGGCGAGCATCCAGCAGGCCTTGCGCGAGGCCGAGCTGATGGCCGACTGCAAGATCACGCGGGTCTACACCGGCATCACCGGCAGCCATATCCGCGGCATGAATTCCAGCGGCATGGTGGCGGTGAAGGACAAGGAAGTCACGCCGGCCGACGTGGCGCGCGTGATGGAGACCGCCAAGGCCATCAACATCTCCAGCGACCAGCGCCTGCTGCTGGTGGAGCCGCAGGAATTCGTGATCGACGGGCAGGAGGTCAAGGAGCCGATCGGCATGAGCGGCATCCGGCTCGAGGCGAAGATCCATATCGTGACCGGGGCGCAGAGCGCGGCCGAGAACATCATCAAGTGCGTGCGCCGCTGCGGACTCGACGTGGACCAGTTGATGCTGAACGCGCTGGCCTCCAGCCAGGCCGTGCTGACCGAGGACGAGCGCGAACTCGGCGTGGCGCTGGTGGATATCGGCGCGGGCACCACCGACGTGGCGATTTTCACCAATGGCGCGATTCGTCACACCGCGGTGATCCCGATCGCCGGCGACCTGATCACCAGCGACATCGCGATGGCGCTGCGCACCCCGACCAAGGACGCCGAAGACATCAAGGTGGAGAGCGGCTACGCCAAGCAGCTGCTGGCCGATCCCGACACGCAGGTCGAGGTGCCCGGCCTGGGCGACCGCGGCCCGCGCATGCTGAGCCGCCAGGCGCTGGCCGGCGTGATCGAGCCGCGCGTGGAAGAAATCTTCTCGCTGGTGCAGCAGGTGATCCGCGAATCGGGCTACGAAGAGGTGCTGTCCTCGGGCATCGTGCTCACCGGCGGCAGCTGTGTGATGCCCGGCATGGTCGAGCTGGGCGAGGACATCTTCCTGAAGCCGGTGCGCCGCGGCAACCCCAAGTATTCCAGCGCGCTGGCCGACATGGTGGCGCAGCCGCGTGCGGCCACCGTGATGGGCCTGATGGAAGAGGCCCGGCTGGCGCGTCTGCGCGGCTTCAAGGTGGCGCAAAAAAATGGTTCCATGAAGACCGCGTTCGGCCGCTTCAAGGATTTCGTGGTGGGGAATTTCTGACCATGCAAAGAACCTCCCACCTGACCCGAGGCAGCCCGCGATGGCGATGGCGATGCATCGGACCGCCCTCATGAACCCAACAACACGTAACGATAAAAATTTTTGGCAACTGCAACGTATCTGAAATATCCAAGGAGAAATATATGAGCATCGAAATGATTGAAGTGGAAGAGTTCAACCTGGGCACGCAGATCAAGGTGATCGGCGTGGGCGGCGGTGGCGGCAACGCGGTCGACCACATGATCCTGCGCAATGTGCAGGGCGTTGAGTTCATTTGCGCCAACACCGATGCGCAGGCCCTGAGCCGCTCCGCTGTGCACAAAACCATCCAGCTCGGGCAGACCGGCCTGGGCGCCGGCAGCAAGCCCGAGAAGGGCCGCGAGGCCGCCGAAGCCGCGCTGGACGAAATCCGCGCGGCCATCGACGGCGCGCACATGCTGTTCATCACGGCCGGCATGGGCGGCGGCACCGGCACCGGCGCCGCGCCCGTGATCGCGCGCGTGGCCAAGGAAATGGGCATCCTCACGGTCGGCGTCGTGACCAAGCCGTTCGACTTCGAGGGCGGGCGCCGCATGACGAATGCGGACCAGGGCCTGGCCGAGTTGGAGGCCAACGTCGACTCGCTGATCGTGGTGCTGAACGAGAAGCTGCTCGAAGTGCTGGGCGACGACGTGACCCAGGACGAAGCCTTTGGCCACGCCAACGACGTGCTGAAAAATGCCGTGGGCGGGATTGCCGAAATCATCAATGTGCCAGGCCACCTGAACGTCGACTTCGAAGACGTGCGCACCGTGATGAGCGAACCCGGCAAGGCCATGATGGGCACCGCCGTCGCTGGCGGCCCGGACCGCGCGCGCATTGCGGCCGAACAGGCGGTGGCCTGCCCGTTGCTCGAGGGCATCGACCTGTCGGGCGCCAAGGGCGTGCTGGTGCTGGTGACGGCGACCAAGGGCTCGCTCAAGCTGAGCGAATCCAAGCTCGCCATGAACACCATCCGCGCCTACGCCGCGCCCGACGCCCACGTGATCTACGGCGCCGCCTACGACGACAACCTGGGCGACGAGATCCGCGTCACGGTGGTGGCCACGGGCCTGAGCCGCCAGGGCATGCGCCGCACCGCGCCGCCGCTGCAGGTGCTGCGCACCGGCACCGACAACATGCCGTTCAACGTGCCGAACCTGAACTCGGCGCTGGCGGGCGTTGGTGGCGCCGGCGCGATGCATGCGGGCAGCGCCCAGCCTGACTACGGCAACATGACGGTGCCCAGCGTGTGGCGTACCAACCGCACGCAGGCCGCGGCCAAGGTCGATGCGCTGTCTTCCGGCGGCATGGATGACTTCGAGATTCCGGCGTTCCTGCGCAAGCAAGCGGATTGATGGGCGTAAAGCTACTGCGCGGTCCGATCTGACGCCTGCGGTGCGCGCCGTACGGGTGTACGGCTGTGCTCCTCGACGCCACCTCGGGCCGCTCGCTACGCTTTCCATCCCATCAATCCCTTCGCGAATGCGGGATGGCGTCTGAAGCTCTAAAATCGCGCGATGCTCCAGCAACGAACCCTCAAGACGTTGACCAGCGCGGTCGGCGTCGGCGTGCACAGCGGCCAGCGGGTCGAGCTCACCCTGCGGCCCGCGCAGCCCGACACCGGCATCGTGTTTCGCCGCGTGGATTTGCCGGTGCCGGTGGACATTCCCATGCTGGCCACTGCGGTGACCGACACCCGCATGGCCACCACCGTGTCGCACGGTGCGGGCAAGGTTGCCACGGTGGAGCACTTGATGTCGGCCTGCGCCGGGCTGGGCATCGATAACCTTTACGTCGACATCACCGCCGAAGAAGTGCCCATCATGGATGGCTCGGCGGCGTCGTTCGTGTTCCTGCTGCAAAGCGCCGGCATCGCGCTGCAGAACGCACCCAAGCGCTTTATCCGCGTGACCCAGCCGGTCGAAGTGCGCGAGGGCGAGGGCGCGTCGCTGAAGTGGGTCCGGCTCGAGCCCTTCAATGGCTACAAGCTCAGCTTCGAGATCGATTTCAACCATCCGGCCGTGGACTCGTCGGGCCAGCGTGTCGAGTTCGACCTGAGCACCGGCTCGTACAGCCGCGACATCGCGCGCGCGCGCACCTTCGGCTTCACCAAAGACGTGGAGATGCTGCGCACCCATGGCCTGGCGCTGGGCGGTGGGCTCGACAACGCCATCGTGATCGACGACTACAAGGTGCTGAACGCCGACGGCCTGCGCTACGACGACGAGTTCGTCAAGCACAAGATCCTGGACGCCATGGGCGACATGTACATGCTGGGCAAGCCGCTGCTGGCCAGCTACAGCGCCTTCAAGTCCGGCCACGCGCTGAACAACAAGCTGCTGCGCGAGTTGCTGTCGCGCCCGGATGCCTACGAGGTCGTCACGTTCGATGACGAGAAGCTCGCGCCCAGCGGCTTTACCCAACTGGCGCGGGCCTGGTAGCCGATCGCCATGGCGCTGTTTCGCGGGCTCTTCTTCGTGCTGTTGCTGGGCGCAGCGATTTTATTCGCGCTGTACGCGGTTACCGGGCAGTCCAAATACAGAAAATTCGGGTTGCGCATCGTCATCGGCACCTTGCTTGCGGCCTTCGGTTTCTTCGCGGTGCTGATCGTCCAGCGCGTCGCGTAACTGGCCCCCACGCTTGCCACTGCGTGTGCTGCGCTGCCCCCCGAGGGGGTTGGCCTTGCTTGGGGCGGCCCGGCGCTGCGGCCGGTAGCCCCCACGCTTGTCGCTGCGTTCGCTGGCCTCGCCTCAGCGGCTGCGTCCCGCCTTGTACATGCCGCTGCTCTTGCGCTGCAGCGCTGTCGCCTGCGCCAGCCGGTGCATGGACTGGCCCACATGCGCGTGCGTGATCGCCAGGCCCAGCGCATCGGCCGCGTCGGTGCCGGGCAGGCCGGGCAGTTGCAGCAACCGCTGCACCATGGCCTGCACCTGCGCCTTGGCGGCCTTGCCGTGGCCCGCCACCGCCTGCTTCATCTGCAGCGCGGTGTACTCGGCCACCGGCAGGGCACTGCACACCAGTGCCGTCACGCAGGCGCCGCGCGCCTGGCCCAGCAGCAGCGTGGCCTGCGGGTTGACGTTGACGAAGACGATCTCGACCGATGCCGCATCGGGCCGGTAGCGCGCCACCACCTCGGTGATGCCGTCGAACAGCACCTTCAGGCGGGCCGGCAGGTTGCCGCGGTCCAGATGCGTGGTCTTGATGGTGCCGCTGGCCACATAGCTGAGCGCCGAGCCCGCCACGTCCACCACGCCGAAGCCGGTGGTTTGCAAACCGGGGTCGATGCCTAAAATTCTCATGATGCTATTAATTTGGTAGCTACTTGTGCGCGACTCATAAGGGCTAGAGGCCAAAACACCATCGAATCGAGTGGAAAAACGCGGGCACCGCAAGGCTCAGCCAGCAGAAAAAGGCGCATCAGCTTGGCGAGCATGGACCGATGTTAACGTGCACTAGCGGCTCTTCCCGGCGCTCGCGCGCGGCGCGGGCGCGTGGTTCAATGCAGCCATGAAGGACGACAGTGCTTTCGGTCCGTCGCTGCGGCTGCTGGCCACCCGGCGCTTCGGCACGTTCTGGTGCGCCAGCCTGCTGTCGAACATCGGCACCTGGGCCCAGCAGGTCGCCCAGCCCTGGCTGCTGCTCAGCCTGGGCGCGTCGCCGTTCCTGCTGGGGCTGGACGCGTTCGCCCAGGGCGCGCCGGTCTTCCTGCTGACGCTGGTGGGCGGGGCGCTGGCCGACCACCTCGACCGACGCCGCGTGATCGTGCTGTTCCAGTCGATCCAGATGCTGTGCCCGGTGCTGCTGGTGGCGCTGATCCTGAGCGGCCGCATCCAGCCGTGGATGGTGATCGTGCTGTCGCTGGTCGTGGGCGTGACCGACGCGCTGTCCATGCCTTCGTTCCAGACCATCGCGCCGTCCCTGGTCCGGCGCGAGCAGATTCCGACGGCGATCGCGCTCAACTCCACCCAGTTCAACCTCTCGCGCATCCTGGGGCCGTCGCTGGCCGGGGTGCTGATGGCCAGCGTGGGAGCGGCCGGGGCCTTCGCCGCCAATGCCGTGTCCTATGTGCCCTTCATCCTGATCGCCCTGTGGGTGCTGCCGGTGCTGCCCCGGGTGGGCTCGCAGTTGCCGGCCGAGCGCCTGACGGGGCGCGCGATCCTGCAGGCGATCCGCCAGGTGGTGCACCTGCCGGCGCTGCGCGGCGCGCTGCTGACCGTGTTCACCACCAGCGTGCTCTGCGCACCGGTGATCACCTTCTGCCCGGTCCTGGTGAAGTCCTTGTCGCAGGGGGGCGTCGGGCACTTCAGCCTGACCATGAGCGTCTTCGGCGCCGGCGGGCTGCTCGGCGCGCTGGGCCTGCTGGCGGTGAAGCCGGAGCAGGATCGCCGGCCCATCAGTTCCTGGCTGGCCGTGGCTTTTGGCGTGGTCGTGGTGCTGGCCGCGCTGAACCGGTGGCTTTGGGGGCTGCCGGTGCTGTTCGTGCTGGCCGGCATCGTGATGACGGCCAGCAACGCCTCGGCCAATGCGCTGGTGCAGTCCCTGGCGCCGCCGGCGCTGCGCGGCCAGGCGGTCAGCCTGTTCATGCTGGCCATGCGCGGCGGCCTGTCGGTGGGCAGCCTGCTGACCGGCGCGGTCACGAGCGGGCTGGGGATCCACGAGGCCCTGCTGATCAACGGCGTGCTGGCCGTGGGGGTCCAGCTCGCGCTGGGCCGGGCCTGGCGCCACGGGGCGTTGCCGCCGCCGGCGCCAGCCTGACGCGGGCCGAACGGCGACGCCCGTGGGCGCCCGCCGCGCTCAGGGCAGTTCGGCGTCGCCCATGCGGGCCACGATGGTCGATGCGCGGCTGGACAGGTAGCCCGAGTTGGGCACCTTTTCGAAATACTTGGGCCGCGGCAGCATCACGGCCAGCCGCGCGGCTTCATAAGCACTGAGTTTCGACGCGGGTTTGCGATAGTAGTGCTGGGCCGCGGCTTCGGCGCCGAACACGCCCTCGCCCCATTCTACGCTGTTGAGGTAAATCTCCAGGATGCGCTGCTTGCCCAGGATGGCCTCCAGCAGCATCGTCAGTACAAATTCCTGTCCCTTGCGCAGCAGCGTGCGCTCGCCCGAGAGAAACAGGTTTTTCGCCAGTTGCTGGCTGATGGTGGAGCCGCCGACGATCTTTGGTGGGCGCTTAGCGGGGCGGGCCTGCTGTGCGCGCCGCGCGGCAAGCTCTTCGGCCTTGGCATTTTTCTGCCAGGCCTTCTCGATGGCTTCCCATTCGACGCCGTCATGGTTGACAAAGTCGTCGTCTTCCGAGGCGATCACGGCGCGCTTGAGGTTGTCCGAGATTTGCGCATACGGCACCCACTGCTGGCGCCAGCGCAGCTCGCCGTGCTCGCGCGTCAGGCGCCACGCCTCCGAGCGCTGGAACGTGGTGGATTCGGGGTGCACCACCAGCATCAGCGCGATCCGCGCCACGAAGAACAGCTGCAGGGCGAGGAAGGCGGCTATGAGCAGGCCGATCCAGCGCAGCAAGGGTTTCATGCGTGCTTCATTCCATGACGGCGCGCAGCTCGGCGAGCACCTGGGCGGAAGGGGGGCGAACGCCGCGCCAGATCAAAAAGGCCTCGGCCGCCTGCTCCACCAGCATGCCCAGCCCGTCGCGCGGCACGGCGCCATGCTCGAGCGCCCAGGCCATGAAACCCCGCGCTGCGGGGCCGTACATCATGTCGTAGGCCAGCGCGCCAGGCCTCAAGACGCTGGCGGGAACCGGCACGCCCGCGCCGCTGAGGCTGCTTGCTGTAGCGTTGATGATCACATCAAAATCACCCGCCAGCCCTTGCAGGTCGGGCGTCAACAGCTCTGTTTTTTGTAGCAATGCCAGCGCCTGGTGGCGCTCGGCCAGGGCCACGGCTTTCGCGTGGGTGCGGTTCGCAATCGCGATGCGGGCGGGCCGTGCCTCGATCAGCGGGCCCAGCACACCGGCCGCGGCGCCGCCCGCGCCGATCAAGAGTACGTCGCGGCCTGCCAGCGCCACGCCCGCGTTGCGCTGAATGTCGTCGACCAGCCCGATGCCGTCGGTGTTGTCGGCGTGGATGCCTCCCGCCGTGAAGCTCAGGATGTTGGCGGCGCGCGCCAGTTCCGCGCGCGCGCTCACCCGGCTGGCCACGGCCGCGGCTTCGAACTTGAACGGCACCGTGATGTTGCAGCCGCGGGCCGTGCCGGTGGCGTCGTTCATGAACTCGCGCAGCGACGCGGCAAAGTTGGTCAGCGGAATCAGCCGCTTGCCGTAGTGCAGACGCTGCCCGGTGAGTTCGGCAAAGCGCGCGTGAATCCACGGCGACTTGCTGTGCTCCACCGGGTTGCCCATGACGCAGTAAAGATCCATGTTCATTGTTCAGCGCGCACCTATTGGCTCGTCAGTTTCGTTTCCAGCGTTTCGTCGCGCGTGAAGCGAAAGCGCGAGACCACCACGATCTGGTCGGCCTGGCGCCGCATGGCGTCGCTGAAATGCCCGAACGGCCCGGCGCTGCGCGCAATCGCCTCGGCGCGGCGGTCCAGCGCGGGGCTGCCTGACGGGTCCACCACTTCGGTGGACACCACGCGCCCGTCAAAGTTGACGGTCACGATCATGGTCAGATCGCCATACAGTTTCTTGCCGCCCATTTCGGGGAAATGCTCGGTGCCCCGGTTCTCGATCTTGTGGCGCAGGCCGTCGTAGTACACCGCGTAGATTTCCTCGCGCGTGGCCGGGCTGATGTAGCGCTTTTTGGGGCGCGCGTTTTCTTCGTTGACGCGCCGCTCGATCTCGGCCAGCAGCTTGACCAGCTGGCGCCGCTTGTCCTCCCGGGCCTGGGCTTCGGGGTTGTCGCTGGCCTCCTTGGGGTCGGCCGGGGGCAGGGCGGCCAGCAGCCTCTTGACCTGCGCCAGCATCAGGCTTTGCTGTTGCTGCAGTGCCTCGACCTTGCGCTGGGCGTCCTCGTCGGAGTCGCCCATTTCGGTCAGCGCCGAGGGCGGCAGCGGCGTGGTGGCGCGCCCTTTGTCAGCTTCGCCGCCGCCAGCCAGCGAGGCCTGCGCGATGGCCGTGGCCTTGTCGGGCCGCTCGTTCGACTTGGCGTTCACCAGGATGACTTCCAGCGGCGTGTCCTCGAACACGCGGTTGAAGCCCTCCGGGTCCACGAAGCGCACGGTCAGCAGCCCCGCGTGGACCGCGATGGACGCGCCAAGCGCAAGCTGGAGGGTGCTGAAGGACCGCAGTTTCACGGGGATGGATTATCGCTGGTGGCCGCCTCGGTTTTGGCCTCGGTCTCGGCTTCGTCCATGTCCACCGCGATGGCGATCGGGCCGGCCACGGCGTCGTCCTCATCTTCGTCCTCGCTGCCTTCATCGTCTTGCAAAGCCGCCTCGGGCGCCTGATCCAGCCGCTCGATCACGGTGCCGTTCACGTCCAGCGTGATCTCGTCGATCGCGCCGAGCTTCACACGCACGCGGGCGCCGCGCGGCAGGTTTTGCGTGCCCAGCACGGGCAGCACCAGCGGCAGCTCGTCGGCGCGCACCAGGCCTTCCTTGAAGACGGTGCCGGTCAGCTCGGTAATGCCCTGCTGCTCCACGTACTTGAGCGTCCAGAAGCGTTCCATGCCGCGCTGGTAGTCGTTGTAGGCGGCGTAGGTCGCGTCAAAGCTGGAAATGATCGAGAACAGCTCGGCATCCTTGGGCTTGAACGGCGCGGCCAGCGCCGCCGTTTTGCCGTGGCGCGCGCAGGCGATGATTTGCCACTGGTTCGCCAGGTCGGTGTAGCGGCGCAGTGGCGAGGTGCTCCAGGCGTAGCTCTTGACGCCGATGCCGGCGTGCGGCAGGGCCTTGGTGCCCATGCGCACCTTGACGCCCGGCAGCAGGCTGGCCTGGCTGCGGTAGATGCCGGGCACGCCCAGTTCGGCCAGCCAGTTGCCCCAGGTGCTGTTGGCCAGGATCATGGCCTCGGCCACGATCAGGTCCAGCGGCGTGCCGCGCTGGCGCGTGCTGATCTGCACCTGCTCGCTGCCAGTGGGTTCGGCGCCGTCATTGCCGACCAGCTTGAAGTTGTAATCGGGCCGGTTGAAGGTCTCGGGCTTGCCGCGCACCACTTCGCGAGCGGCCTTCAGGTGTTTCGCCAGGCGGTATAAAAAAGATAGCTGCTCGCGCGCCATGGGCGGGGGCTGCAGGCTGTTCTGATGTGAAAATCCGGGATTCTCCAGCCAGTCGGCGGTGACCACCGCGTCGAGCTGGTCGTGGCGCAGGTTGGCGGCAATCGGCACGCGCTCCAGCTTGGTTTCGCTGCTTCGGATCGCCAGCGTGGCTTCGTCCAGCGTGACGTATAGCGACACCGCCGGGCAATCGCGCCCTTCCATCAGCGTGTAGGTCTGCACCACGTCATCGGGCAGCATGGTGACCTTGTAGCCCGGCATGTACACGGTGGACAGGCGCGCGCGCCCGAGCTGGTCGATGGGGCTGCCCGGCGCAATTGCCAGACCCGGCGCCGCGATATGGATCCCCAGCGTGACCGTGCCGCTGCCCAGGCCCTGCACCGACAGCGCATCGTCGATCTCGGTGGTGTGCGAGTCGTCGATCGAGTAGGCCTGGCAGGTCGCCAGCGGCAGCTCGTCCGCGATGGCGGGTGCCTGCAGCGCGGGGAAGGCCGTGCCTTTGGGAAAGTTCTCGAACAAAAAGCGCTTCCAGTGGAACTGGTAGGGCGAATCGATCGCGCCGGCTTGCTGCAGCAGGGTCAGCGGCGCGGTGTGGGTGGCGCGCGACGCCTCGACCACGGCCTTGTACTCGGGCGCGTTCTTGTCGGGGCGGAACAAAATCTTGTAGAGCTGCTCGCGGATTGGCGCCGGGCACTGGCCCTGGCCCAGCTCCGCGGCCCAGGCGGCAATCTGCGCCAGCAGCTGCTTTTTCTTCTCGATGCCAGCCAGTGCCTGCTGCAGGATCTCGGCCGGCGCCTTCCTGAAGCGGCCCTTGCCGGCGCGGCGAAAGTAATGCGGCGCCTCGAACAGGCGAAACAGCGTGCCGGCCTGCTCGACCAGCGTCGCGTGCTCGCTGAAATAGTCGCGCGCCAGCTCGGCAAAACCGAATTCGTCCTCGGGCGCGAATTCCCAGGCCAGCTCCAGCTCGATGGTCTCGCTCAGGGCCTGCGCCTGGCGCACCAGTTCGGCGGGCGCGGGTTTCTCGAACTTCAGCAGCAGGTTGGCGGCCTTGACCTTGACGCGCTTGCCGCTGTCCAGCTCCACCTGCGCGGACGATTCCGCCTCGGACAGCACGCGCCCGGCGTGGAATTTGCCGGCTTCTTCAAACAATACAAACATGGGCCGGATTGTCCCATGCCCGCCGGGGAGAACCTTCTCCCGTTCACCCTGAGTTGGTCGAAGGGCTCAGCTGGAGCGGGCGCGGCGGCCTCAAACGGCCAGGTCGAGAAAAGCGAACACCTCGTCGATCTCGGCGTCGAAGTCGCTCAGCGCGTGGTCGCTGCCCTCCAGCAGCCGGATGCGCGCGCCGGGGTAGCGCGCCGTCATCTCGCGCCAGTCCAGCACCTCGTCGCCCTTGGCGATCACGGCGAAATAGTTGCGCGGCTCGGCCACCGGGCCGCATTCGAGGGCGCGCAGCTCGTCCACGAATTCCGGCTTGAAGAAAAAGTAATCGTCGGGGTTATGCCAGGCGGTTTGCTCGCCCACGTACTTTTGCAGGTCGCGCGCCGGGGCGATGGCCGGGTTCAGCAGCACGGCTCGGCAAAGGGTTTGCTCGGCCACCCAGGTCGCATAAAACCCGCCCAGCGACGAGCCCACCACAGCCATCGAGGCGGCCGGCCAGCCGGCGATGCCGTGCATCAGCAGCGCCATCGCCTCGCGCGGCGAGGGCGGCAGCTGCGGGCACCACCAGGTCACATCGGGGTGCTGCGCGTGTACGCGCGCAGCGACCTTTTGCGCCTTGGCGGAGTGCGGCGACGAGCGAAAGCCGTGCAGGTAGAGGAGGTGGGTGGTGGGCATGGCGCCATCATACGAACGAACGGGCGTAAAAAAGCCCCACCGGAGCGAGGCTTTTCTGAAGAGAGCGGCCCTTGCGCCGCCGTGTCGGATTTTTAGCGTCGGGTGCCGATGAAGTTACCCGTAGAGCCGTCCGTATCTGTGTAGCTGCCGCTGGCCGCGCCCATCAGGAAGTTGAAGGTGCCAGTGGCTACGCTGCCATTGTCCAACAGGGTAAAGGCGCCGGTTGCCGCGTTGCTGAAGGTCAGGTCACACGCATGGACGGGGTCGTCGGGGTGCACGCCGCCATCGGTCCAGGAGCAGTAGGCTGAACCATCGCCATAGAGGCTGATCGTGGTGACGCCCGGCTCACCCGCTGCATCCGACACCAGCCAGTCACCCGCGTAAGAGGTCTTTGTCAAGGCCAAAGGCGTATCCGGGTCCACGGCAGGTAGCCCAAGCTGGGCGGCCAGGGCGTTGGTGGCGGTCAGATTCAGTCGCGCGGTGTTGGTGGTCGTGGTGCTATTCTGGTAGCCGGCGTAGATCTTGCCGCCACGTTGCACAAACACGCGCTGGTAGCCCAGCCCGCTGGCGATCAGTGGCGGATTGCTCAGCGTCATGACGCGTGCATCGCCCAGGTCGGAGATGGTGTAGGAGCCGGTGCCGATGGCCGTGCAATTGCGTGGCGAGCCGTTGTTGAAGCGCTCCTTGCACGCGTAGTAAGTCACCGGGTTGGTGCCGGTGCCTGCGAATGCCACACGGAGTTTGGTATTGCCGCTGTAGAAGCCGGGAGCCGGGCCAAAACCGACCGGCGCCGTTCCGAGCGTGCCAATGCCTACGGTGCTGTTGCCCCAAGACTCATCGACTGCGTCCGGGCTCGTGTAGATCACGCTGTTGTATGTAAATTTGCCTTGTCCAAAGACGCAGGGCGTGCCCGTCATGGCACTGATCATGCCCTCCAGTGTGGTGCTGTTGGTGCCGCTGGTGTTCTTGAACTCGTTGGAGTCACAGCCCGTGGCGCCCGGTGTGCCGGAAGAAACCGGTGCGCTGTATTGCGTCACGTAGCTGCTGCTTCCCGGGTAGTAGGCCACCGCCGTGGTCAAGGGCGTGTTCGATTGGTAGAACAGCTGGGAGTGGGCCGGGAACATGGCGGAACCCAGCGCGCTGGCGGCCGAATTGATGGACAGGTTGGTATAGCCCGCCGCGGTGATCTGGTTGTACACGTCGATCATGGAGCGGCCGGCGATGTCGAACGCGGCACGATTCGAGTTGCCGGTTTCCAGCTGGTCGCAGTCATCGTAGCTTGAGTTGCCCTTGGCATCGCGCACCGTGCTCGTGCTTTCACTGTTCACAGCGCAGCTGATCCAGCTGGACCCGTTGAAATGCAGATCCGATTGGCGGTTCGGGCTGCTCCCGTAGTTCCAGGAGGCCACCGCGCCGCCGACGCTGTTGTAGCGGCGGCTCACATACTTGATGTTGCCCGAGGCATCCGGAGTGTTCTGGGTCAGCGTGGAAACGAGGGTCCTGGCGGACCAGTTGGCGCTGTCCCTGAAATTCAGGCTGCGCAGGGTGCCGCTCGCGACGGGCGTGTCGGCCCCGGCAGCGGGGGACGAAGCGATCTGGTTGTTGATGGCGACCAGCGTGGCAACCGACGTGGTCGTCAAGCCCGTGCCGGCCACCAGCGTATTGGCCTGGGCCAGCAAGGCCGCTTCCATGGCCGCGGGTGAGGCGGCGGCCTGAATACTGGGGTCGGCCAGGGCAGTCAGCAGTGCGGGCAGGATTTCAAGAAGCTTCTTCTGGATGATCTTGTCCAGATCGGCCTGCTTGATCACCGCGCCATCCATGGCGGGGGTGCCAATGGCGCCGGCGAGCAAGCTGGATTGTTGCTGGGTGGTCACCACGATCATGCGGGCCATCGTGCCGGCGGCCTGGCTGTCGGCCGTGCTGCCCTTGGTGAAGTCTGCAAACAGCGAAACGTTGAGACCGGTTTGCGCCTTGACGGACGCTTCCGCCTGGGCGCTGGTGGCCCCGGTGCTGGCAATCAGGGTCTGCACCATGGTGGTCAGCGGGCTGACCACGGCAGGCTTGTCGGCCGGGGCCTGCAGGGTGAAAGGCGTCGTGACCGGGCCGTGGTCCGCATCGACTGCGTCGGTGCCGACCACCGCGAGAATCGGATATTTACCGGCGTCTTCCGTGGGCACCTGCAGGGTGACGTTGCCTGCGGCGTCGGTCTTGCCCGACGGTTCGCCGCTGTCGCAAATGCCGTTGAGGTTTTTGTCCAGGCAGACCGTGGCGTTCTTGATCGCGCCGTCGATCACGGTCACGGGCACGCTGGTCTTGGCCGCCGTTGGCGACGATACGGTTGTGCCGCCACCGCCGCCGCCACACCCCGCTACGGTCAGCATGGCCGCACCTGCAAATGCAAGTGCCAGTTTTCCGAGTTTGATGGTCATAAGTTTTTCCATGAAATTTGAACGAAGTGCTCCGGAGATGCCTCCGGAACGCGCTTGGAACGCATTGGGCCGATAGTTGTGACAAATTGCATCCCATAAACATGGGGCGCTGTCGGACGGTCGCGACGTTGATCGCGAATTCCCCCATTTATGGGAGGACGTGCGCTGGTGGTTCGGGTGGCCTGCGCTTATGCTCGCCCGGTGTTACAGATTTAAACCAGTTCGAGGCCAGGAAGATGCCGGTATGGCGTGTGTTGATTGTTGAAGACGACTCGCAGATGCGCGAGTTTTTTGCCGCCAGCGTGACGCGCTGCGACCGGCTGGCGCTGGCCGCCAGCGTGGGCTCGGTGGCCGAGGCGCGGGCCTGGCTGGACGACCCGGCCCATGCGGTCGATGTGCTGCTGACCGACCTGGGCCTGCCCGACGGCAGCGGGCTGGATGTGATCCGCCACGCCACGCGCCTGCACCCGGCGTGCGAGCCGCTGGTGATCTCGATGTTCGGCGACGAAGACAATGTGCTGGCCAGCATCGAGGCCGGCGCGCTGGGCTACATCCACAAGGACTCGACGCCCGACGATATCGCCCACACCATTCTGGAGATGAAAGTCGGCGCCTCGCCGATTTCCCCGATGATCGCGCGGCGGGTCCTGTCCAAGTACCTGAGTTTGCAATCAAATCACACGCAAGCCCAGGAGCAGCGCGCTCAGGAAGCTATTGAAAAGGTAGCGCTCGAGGCGCAAACCACGGCCAACAGCGGCCTGCTCTCCAGGCGCGAGCAGGCGGTGCTGGAGTTGATTGCGCGCGGGTTTTCATACCTGGAAATCGCGCGCCTGCAATCGGTCAGCGTGCACACCGTGCAAACCCACATCAAGAACCTGTACAGCAAGCTGGCGGTGCACTCCAAAAGCGAGGCGGTTTTTGAGGCCACCAAGCTCGGCCTGCTGCGCGCGCACGGCTGAGCCGGGGCGCCGCGCGTCAGCCACTACCATGCGCGCATGATGATTCGCCATTTTCGTGTTGTTGCGGGGCTGATGCTGCTTTGGGCGGGGCTGGCCGCAGGCGCCGGCGCCGCGACGCTGGAGTTGCGCGAGGCAAACGCGACCATCACCGTGAACGGGGCGACCACGCAGGCGGCCGTGACGCTGCCCTACAACTGGGACCGTCTGCATCGCGGCCAGCCCGGCACCGCCACCTTCGACGTGACCTTTGCGCTGGCGGAGCACCCGAGCGAACCCTATGAGGTCTATTTTGTGCGGCTCGGCAACGCCTACGAGGTCTCGCTGAACGGGACCATGCTCGAGCGCAACGGGAACCTGCAGGCCTTCAACAGCGACGATTACGGTCAGGTGCCGCGCACCATGGCGCTGCCGCCGCAACTGCTGAAAAAAGACAACCTGCTGCACATCCGCATCCGGGCCGACACCGGACGCCGTGGCGGCATCCCCGCGGTGGTGGTGGGGCCCGACCACGAGATTGACGCCTTGTACAACACCGAGTATCGCTGGCGTGTGACCGGCTCCGAGGTGGTGGTGATTTTGAGTCTGCTGGTGGGCACCATGGCGCTGGCGCTGTGGTTTACCCAAACCGATCCGACCCAGTCGGGGCACCTGCGGCGCGACCCCCTGTACCTGTTTGCCGGCCTGGCCGAGCTCAGCTGGGCCCTGCGCGTGGGCACCGTCCTGATCGAGCAGCCGCCGCTGCCGTGGTTGGTATGGGGGCCGCTCAGTGTCGTGGCGCTGGGCGGGTGGGTCTGCTTCATGATGGCTTTTTGCTGCATTGCGGCGGGCTGGGCGCAGCATCGCTGGGCGCCCGTGTTCCTGCGCTCGCTCTGGCTGGTGCTGGCCGCAGGCGCCGTGGCCGCCTTTGCCACGTTCACCTGGCATTTGCCGTGGCTGCTGACGCTGTGGTACGGCCTGCTGGTGGCCATCACGCTGCCGTTTGGTATTTTTTTTTGCCGGGCCACCGTGCGGCACCCCACCGCCATGCGGGTGCCGGTGGCGCTGGCGCTGGTGCTGAACGTCGCGGTCGGGCTGCGCGACTGGGTGGTGTTCCGTTTCACCGACGCGTTCGGCAGCAACACGCTCACGCGCTACTCCTCGGTGGTGTTTGGCCTGACGCTGGGCTACATCGTGCTGACGCGTTTTCGCGAGGTCAGCAGGCAGGCGCGCGACCTGCTGGCCAATCTGGCGAGCCGGGTCGCGCAAAAAGAGCTGGAACTGGCGCAAAGCTACGCGCAGGTCGAGCAACTGGCGCGCCAGCAGGAGCGCACCACTGAGCGCACGCGCATCCTGCGCGACATGCACGATGGCGTGGGCTCGCACATCAGCGCTGCTATCCGCCAGCTGCAATCGGGCAAGGCCAGCCATGACGAAGTGCTGTTGACCCTGCGCGACTCGCTGGACCAGCTCAAGCTGTCCATCGACGCGATGAACCTGCCGCCCGGCGACGTCACCGCCCTGCTGGCGAATCTGCGCTACCGGCTCGAGCCGCGCTTTGCCGCCTCGGACATCGAACTGCAATGGGACGTGGAACTGCTCGAACCGCTGGCGCGGCTGGATGCCGGCGCCATGCGCCAGCTGCAGTTCATGGTGTTCGAGGCGCTGTCCAACGTGCTGCAGCATGCGCACGCGAGCCGGCTGCGCATCGACGCGCGCCAGCTGGACGCCGGCGTGCAGCTGCGCATCATCGACAACGGCCGCGGTTTCGACGTGACGGCGCCGCTGCGCAAGGGCCTGCTGTCCCTGCACGAGCGCGCCGCCGCGATCGGCGCGCGCCTGGCGCTGGACAGCGAACCCGGCCACACGGTGGTGGAAATCCGGCTGGCCTGAGCGGGATGGTCCGGGCGCGGGATAATCACGCCATGTCTGCGGTATTTGACAAACCTTCCCTGTTGCAACGTGTCACCCCGATGTTCCAGGGCTTCGACGGCCCGCTCGCGTTTGCCGTGTTCCTGCTCGCCTGCGCCGGCCTGGTGACGATGTATTCGTCCGGCTACGACAACGGCGCGCGTTTCTATGACCACGGCCGCAACATGCTGATCGCGGGCTCCATCATGTTCGTGGTGGCGCAGATTCCGCCGCAGCGCCTGGCGAGCCTGGCGCTGCCGCTGTACACGCTCGGCGTCGCGCTGCTGATCGCCGTGGCAATTTTCGGTGTCACCAAGAAGGGCGCGCGGCGCTGGCTGAATCTGGGCGTCACGATCCAGCCCAGCGAAATCCTCAAGATCGCCATGCCGCTGATGCTGGCCTGGTGGTTCCAGAAGCGCGAGGGGCAGCTGCGCCCGCTGGATTTTCTGGTGGGCGGCGTGTTGCTGGCCGTGCCCGCCGCGCTGATCATGCGCCAGCCTGACCTGGGCACGGCGCTGCTGGTGCTGACGGCCGGCGTGGCGGTGATTTTCTTTGCCGGCCTGAGCTGGAAGCTGATCCTGCCGCCGGTGCTGCTGGGCCTGGTCGCGATCACGCTGGTGGTGGCGTTCGAGCCGCGGCTGTGCGCCGATGGCGTGCGCTGGGCGGTGCTGCACGACTACCAACAGCAGCGCATCTGCACGCTGCTCGACCCGACGCGCGACCCGCTGGGCAAGGGCTTTCACATCATCCAGGGCATGATCGCCATTGGCTCGGGCGGCGTCTGGGGCAAGGGCTTCATGCAGGGCACGCAGGCGCACCTGGATTTCGTGCCCGAGCGCACCACCGATTTCATTTTTGCGGCCTTTGCGGAAGAATTCGGCCTGCTGGGCAACCTGCTGCTGATTGCCGGCTTCATCTTCCTGGTGCTGCGCGGGCTGATGATTGCGCTGGAAGCGCCCACGATGTTTTCGCGGCTGCTGGCGGGCTCCATCACCTTCATGTTCTTTGCCTACGCGTTCGTCAACATGGGCATGGTCAGCGGCATTTTGCCGGTGGTCGGCGTGCCCCTGCCCTTCATCAGCTACGGCGGCACTGCGATGGTGACGCTGGGCATGGGCATCGGCATCCTGATGTCTGTCTCCAAATCCAAGCGGTTGGTGCAGACATGACCCCTCCCGCAGGCAAAACGCCGGTCGGCATCATCGGCGTGGGCAACATGGGCGCCGGCATGGCGGCGAACCTGCTGGTCCAGGGCTGGCCGGTGCATGTGCGCGATCTGGAGCCGGCCAGGGAGCAGGATCTTGAACGTATTGGGGCTGTAGCCCATGCCAGTCCTGAGCAGCTTGCTATCAATTGTGAAGTCGTCATCGTCTGCGTGGTCGATGCCGCGCAGACTCGCGAGGTGCTGTTCGGCTTTGGGGGCGCGGCCGCCGCGATGCGCGCCGGCCAGACGGTGATGCTGTGCCCGACCATCGCACCGCAGGATGTCGAAGCGTTCGCGGGTGAGCTGGCTGCGCGCGGCATTCACACTATCGACACGCCCATGTCGGGCGGCCCGGTGCGTGCGCGTGACGGCTCCATGAGCCTGATGGTCGCATGCCCCGATGCCGTATTCGAGCAGCACCGCGCGCTGCTGCAGGCGCTCTCAAACAAGCTGTTTCGCATCGGCCAGCGCCCCGGCGACGGCGCGCGCACCAAGCTGGTCAACAACCTGCTGGCGGGCATCAACCTGGTCGGCGCGGCCGAGGTGCTGGCGCTGGCGGGCCGCATGGGGCTAGACCTGGGCACCACGCTGGATGTGATCGAGCAGTCCAGCGGGCAGAGCTGGATCGGCTCGGACCGCCTGCGCCGCGCCATCGCGGGCGATTTCGCGCCGCGCGCCCACACCACGCTGCTGGCCAAGGACACGCGGCTGGCGCTGCAGGCCGCACAGGCTGCCGGGTTCGAGCCGGCGCTGGGCCGCATCGCCGCAGACACCTTTCGCCGCGCCATCGACGCGGGCCTGGCCGGGGACGACGACGCCAGCGTGTTCAAGCTGCTGCGCAAGCCCGGTTGATGCCGGGGTATTGATCCGCATGCCGGGGCAGAGCATCAGGCGGGCCTAAAATGGCTCGATGATCTCCCGCGAACCCACCATCGAACGCCTGGCCATTGCCCAGCGCCTCCTGCTCGAACCCTTTGGCCTGACCGAGTCGCATCTGTCGCGTGCGCTGGCGGAGATCACCTCGCACAAGGTGGACGATGCGGACCTGTATTTCCAGTACACGCGCTCCGAGGGCTGGAGCCTGGAAGAGGGCATCGTCAAGACCGGCAGTTTCAGCATCGACCAGGGCGTCGGGGTGCGCGCCGTCAGCGGCGAGAAAACCGCGTTCGCCTATTCCGACGATATTTCCGAGGCCTCGCTGCTCGACGCCGCCCTGACTGTGCGCTCCATTTCATCGGCAGCCCAATCCGGGCGGGTCAAGGCGGCTAGCAGAAAGATAGCGGGCAGCCGCTCGCTGTACGGCGAGCTGGACCCGATTGCCACGCTGGACAGCACGGCCAAGGTCAAGCTGCTCGAAAAAGCCGAGCAACTGGCGCGTGCCAAGGACCCGCGCGTGGCGCAGGTCATGGCCGGCCTGGCCTGCGAGTACGACGTGGTGATGGTGATGCGCGCCGACGGTCTGCTGGCCGCCGATGTGCGTCCGCTGGTGCGCCTGTCCGTCACCGTGATCGCCGAGGCTACCGTGGGCGGCACGGTGCGCCGTGAAATGGGTTCGGGCGGCGGCGGCGGCCGCTTCGGCCTGGCGTATTTCGACGACGAAATCATCACCCGCTATGTGAACGAGGCCGTGCATGCCGCGCTGACCAACCTCGAATCGCGCCCGGCACCGGCCGGCGAAATGACGGTAGTGCTGGGCTCGGGCTGGCCCGGCATCCTGCTGCACGAGGCCATCGGCCACGGGCTGGAGGGCGACTTCAACCGCAAGGGCTCGAGCGCGTTTGCCGGACGCATGGGCCAGCGCGTCGCGGCCAAGGGCGTCACCGTGCTGGACGACGGCACGATTGCCGACCGGCGCGGCTCGCTGAATGTGGACGACGAAGGCAACGCGACCCAGCGCAATGTGCTGATCGAGGACGGCATCCTCAAGGGCTACCTGCAGGACTCGATGAACGCGCGCCTGATGAAGTCCAAGCCCACCGGCAACGGCCGGCGCGAGAGCTACGCGCACGTGCCGATGCCGCGCATGACCAACACCTACATGCTGGGCGGCGACAAGGACCCGAAGGAAATCGTTGCCAGCATCAAGAAGGGGTTGTACGCCACCAATTTCGGCGGCGGCCAGGTCGATATCACCTCGGGCAAGTTCGTGTTCTCGGCCAGCGAAGCCTACTGGGTCGAGAACGGCAAGATCCAGTACCCGGTGAAGGGCGCGACCATTGTCGGCAACGGCCCCGACGCGCTGACGCGCGTGACGCTGATCGGCAACGACATGAAGCTCGACCCGGGCGTTGGCACCTGCGGCAAGGAAGGCCAGAGCGTGCCCGTGGGCGTGGGGCAGCCCACGCTGCGCATCGACGGGCTGACGGTGGGCGGAACGGCCTGAGCGGGGCTTTTGAGAAACCTGTGCTACATTCCACAACCATGCAAGCACGCAGCGCCTTCTATTTTTACTTTTGGTTCTCAGTCCCCGGCGGACGAGAGGCAATGGCGTAGCAGAGCGCACCTCACATCGAACCGCCGGCCTTCCCAGCCCGGCGGTTTTTTTATGCCCGACTTGATTTAACAGGAGCCACACGATGAATGCCAAAGCCACTGCCCCCACCAGCGAGAGCTGGTATGCGAGCGTCGAGAAAACCAGCCAGACCGACGACAAACGCATCAAGGACATCACCGTGTTGCCTCCGCCCGAACATTTGATCCGCTTCTTCCCGATCGCCGGCACCGCCGTCGAATCGCTGATCACGGACACGCGCAAGCACATCCACCACATCATTGCCGGCAAGGACGACCGGCTGCTGGTCATCATCGGGCCGTGCTCGATCCACAACCCCGAGGCCGCGCTCGACTACGCGCGCCGCCTGGCCGCACAGCGCACCAAGTACGCCGGCACGCTGGAGATCGTGATGCGCGTGTATTTCGAGAAGCCGCGCACCACGGTGGGCTGGAAGGGGCTGATCAACGATCCGTACCTCGACGAGAGCTACCGCATCGACGAGGGCTTGCGTATTGCGCGCCAGCTCCTGATCGACATCAACCGCCTGGGCCTGCCGGCCGGCAGCGAGTTCCTCGACGTGATCTCCCCGCAGTACATCGGCGACCTGATCGCCTGGGGCGCGATTGGCGCGCGCACCACCGAGAGCCAGGTGCACCGAGAACTGGCCTCGGGCCTGTCGGCGCCGATCGGCTTCAAGAACGGCACCGACGGCAACATCCGCATCGCCACCGACGCGATTCAGGCGGCGGCGCGCGGGCACCACTTCCTGTCGGTGCACAAGAACGGCCAGGTCGCGATCGTGCAGACCAACGGCAACAAGGATTGCCACGTGATCCTGCGCGGCGGCAAGACCCCCAACTACGACGCCGCCAGTGTGGCCGCGGCCTGCAAGGAGCTGGAGGCGGCCAAGCTGCCAGCCACCCTGATGGTCGATTGCAGCCACGCCAACAGCCACAAGCAGCACGAGCGCCAGATCGAGGTGGCACGCGACATCGCGGCGCAGGTCGCCGGCGGCTCGCACAAGGTGTTCGGCCTGATGGTGGAGAGCCACCTGGTCGCGGGCGCGCAGAAGTTCACGCCCGGCAAGGACCAGCCGCAGGCGCTGGAATACGGCAAAAGCATTACCGACGCCTGCCTGGGCTGGGACGATTCGCTGCGGGTGCTGGAGCTGCTGTCCGACGCCGTCAAGCTGCGCCGTGCGCGGTGAAATGAAACACCCCCGAAGCGCCTTCGGCGCTTCCCCCTTGAGGGGGCGATACCAGCAGCCCGGCGAAGCCGGTTCCGCGGCATCCCTGGCATCTGGCTGCGCTGGTTTTATGCGCCGCAGGCCGCGCCAAGCACGGTCGAGAAACTGATACGCTATGGCCTACCCGATAGTCAGAGGTAAGCCATGCGCAGCGAAGTCACCGTGACCCTGGATGCGGACCACGTGTTCAGATTCGACCTGGAAGAAGTCCAGCCCATGCCGCACGACGTGGCGCGCTGGTGGCTGGACGATCAGTTCACGCTGATGGGCTGCGAGCCGCTGCGCCCGACCGGCAAACTGCTGCTGGCCGACAAGGTGATCGTCGTGGCGCGCGCCGCCGGCGCCAAGTTGCTGGGCGACGCCAAATGGAGCGCCGAATTTGCGCGTGCGACCAGCGCGGCACTGGCCAAACCGGTGGTGCGACTCGACATCCCTGCGATGTCCGTGTCGTACTGAATGACGAGTTAAATCACCTGCTAGCCCATACCGGACGGTCGCAAGCAGCTATTGATTGGGTAGCGTCTGCAGCATCGCGAGCAGCCGGGCATGAATGCCGCCAAAGCCGCCGTTGCTCATGCACAGGATGTGGTCGCCGGGCCGTACCGCCGCCCTGATCTGCGCGACCAGCTCGTCGATGCTGTCGGCCACCTGGGCCTTGCGGCCCGGCCCCACGCCCATAGTCGCCAGCGCCTCGCGCGCGTCCCAGTCGAGTCCGCCGGCATGGCAGAACGCCAGGTCGGCGTCTTCCAGGCTCCACGGCAGCTGCGCCTTCATGGTGCCGAGTTTCATGGTGTTGCTGCGCGGCTCGAACACCGCGAGGATGCGCGCAGCCTGGCCGACCTGGCGGCGCAGGCCGTCGAGCGTGGTGCGGATCGCCGTGGGGTGGTGCGCAAAGTCGTCGTAGACCGTGATCCCATTGACGCTGCCGCGCACCTCCATGCGGCGCTTGACGTTCTGGAACTCGCCCAGCGCCTGGGCCGCCGCGGCGGGCGCAACGCCCACGTGTTCGGCCGCGGCGATCGCAGCCAGCGCGTTGAGCTGGTTGTGAACGCCGCCCAGAGCCCACCGCACCTGCGCAACGCGCTCTCCTTTTTGCAGCACATCGAAGGTGCCGGGCTCGCCCACGGCAGAAAAGTCGCTCACCGTCGCGCCAAAGCTGCGCACCTCGCTCCAGCAGCCCTGGTGCAGCACGCGCGCCAGGCTCTCTTCGAGCCCGTTCACCACCACGCGCCCCGTGGACGGCACGGTGCGCACCAAGTGGTGGAACTGGCGCTCGATGGCAGCCAGGTCGTCAAAAATGTCGGCGTGGTCGAATTCGAGGTTGTTCAGGATCGCGGTGCGCGGGCGGTAGTGCACGAACTTGCTGCGCTTGTCGAAGAACGCGGTGTCGTATTCGTCCGCTTCGATCACGAAAAAGGAGCGGCCGCGGGGGCCCCGGCGCGCCGCCGCGCAAGCGGGGGCGGGGCCACCCGGGGGGGGCCCCCCACCCGAGCCCCCAGGCGCCCCGGCG
>JARLJI010000033.1 GCA_031291295.1 Rhodoferax sp.
ATGGCCCTTACAGCAATCTGCCTGCTTCCGTAGAGAGATTTCCGCAGCCACCAGAGATGCTGGCGCTGATGCAAACAGTCGGCTACATCGAGTGCGCATGGCAGCCGTATACCTTCGGCATTGCAGGGTTGTACACGGGAACACGGGCCGCGGTAGCCTAGGAAAGCAATGACATCCACCGTCGCCAGTCTGGTTGATCGCTCCGCAGAAAAGCGGCAGGTAGCGCTGCACTCCATGATGGCGGCGGCAGCCATGACACTGCTGAAACTGGCGGCAGGGCTGTTCTCGGGTTCGCTCGGAATCCTGTCAGACGCCGCGCACTCCGCACTGGACCTGATTGGCGTGACACTGACGTTTTTCTCGGTGCAAGTCTCTGACAAGCCGGCCGATGAGGACCATACCTACGGCCACGCCAAGTTCGAGAACCTCTCAGCTTTCGGTGAGGCTGGCTTGATGGCCATCTCCTGCGCATGGATCATCTGGGAGGCGATGCAAAGAATCATTGCCCACCGGGTGGAACTGCGCCACTCAATTTGGCCGGTGCTGGTGCTGCTGACCTCGATCGCGGTGGACTTCTGGCGTTCGCGGCGGCTGCGCGCGGTGGCTGAGCGCACCGGCTCAGCGGCACTGGCCACCGACGCCTTCCACTTTGCCTCCGACATCTGGTCCACAGTGGCGGTACTCGCCGGGCTCGGCGCCACCTGGGTGGGCGCCCATCTCGGCATCAGCTGGCTCAGCTACGCCGATCCTTTTGCAGCGGTGGTGGTTTCGCTCATGATCCTGCGCATGACTTTGCACCTGAGCCGCGAGACGCTGGCGGTTCTGTCAGACCAGGTTCCCGCCGAGACAAGGAGCCGTATTCTGCGCGAAGTGGAACAGGTAGCGGGCGTGCTGGCGGTGGAACAGGTGCGTGTGCGACGCGCCGGAGCTGGGCACTTTGCAGATCTGACGCTGGCGCTGCCGCGGCGCTTTACCTTCGAGCACACAGGTGAACTGGTGCGCGCGGCCACTGAAGCGGTACACCGCGCGCTGCCCGAGGCCGACGTGGTCATCCACACCGTGCCGCGCCAAGCCCATGCCGAGAGCATATTCGACCGGGTCCGCGCCGTGGCAGCGCGCAACAATGTAAGTGTGCACGAGTTGAGCGTGCAGTCGCATCACGGGCGGCTGCGCGTGGAGCAGCACGTAGAGCTGGACGAGACCCTGCCCCTGCTCCAGGCGCACAATTTCGTCACTGCCATGGAGGCGGAGATTCTGCGCGAGACACCCGAGGTCGACGCCGTCCTGACCCACATCGAGAGTGAGCCGGCCACCATCGAGCAGCCCGATGAGACGGTCGAAGAAGATCGCAAGATTGAGCAGGAACTACGCGCCGCGGCCAGTCTCTTCCCTGAGATTGCGGATGTGCATGAGATCATCGTAGGTCGCGCCGGCGAACACATCTCTCTCTCCTGCCACTGCACGCTGCCTGACGATTTGACCATGGCGCGTGTCCACGAGGTAATGACGGCGCTCGAAGACCGATTCAAACTAGAGTGCCCGGAGGTCTACCGGGTGACGATTCACCCTGAGCCGGTGACGGACAATTTGCGCTAGAGCGATGGAGAATTCAGAAGAATGATCGCGTACAGCGAGTGGAAGCACGGCAATGTTTTCGAGGGCGTCGCAGAAAACGGCAACAAGGTTGTCTTCGACACCGACCCCGCGCGCACCCATGGACCAAGCCCCATGGAGGTCGTACTGATGGCACTCTGCAGTTGCACGAGCGTGGATGTCGTGTCCATTCTCAAAAAGAAGCGCCAGACGCTCACCGGCCTGCGCGTAATGGCGACTGCAACGCGGGCTGAAACCGCGCCGCGCGTCTTTACGCGCATACTGCTGACCTACGTAGTGCACGGCCGCCTGAACCGCAAGGCGGTGGAAGATGCGGTGGCCTTGTCGAAAAACAAGTATTGCTCGGTCTCGAAGATGCTCGAAAAAGCGGCAAGGATCGACTGCGAAATTGTGTATGCCGATGGGGAGCCCGAACCATGAACAGACGCTTCTTCATCCGTTTTTTCCGCATGGCCTCAATGGTGATGCTGCTGGTGGCCGTGGCCCTGCTGGCGGCAGTTACCACGATGCACTTTGCGATTCACGGCGCCGAGGTGCAAGTGCCCGCCCTCAAAGGCATGACTGTGGCCGAGGCACGCAGCGAGGCCGCGGGCATGGGACTGAACCTGGACGTGGACAACCGCTATTACTCGGGGGATGTGGCGGCGGGACACATCCTTTCGCAGTCGCCGGCAGCGGGCACCGTGGTGCGCCGCGAGTGGCGCGTGCGCGTGGCGGAGAGCCTGGGTCCACAAAAAGTGGATGTGCCGGACACGGTGGGTAGCGAGGAGCGCGTAGCAGGCTTGCAACTGCGGCGCGTGGGTCTGGAGGTGGGTGTAACCGCGCACCTTCCCGATGGCGGGGCGGCTGAGGGTACGGTGCTTGCGCAGGACCCGCCCGCGCACGCACAGGGGATTGCGCAGCCCAGCATCAACCTGCTGGTAGCCGCGCCGGACGATGAGGCGGCCGACGGCTACGTGATGCCCGACCTGACAGGCCTGCCCGTGGTAACCGCACAGGCGCAACTGGCCCAGGAGGGCCTCAAGCTGGCGCAGCCTGTCTTTGCAGATGTGCACGTGGCGCCAGTGGGAACTGGAAGCGCACCTCCCATTCCGCCTGTCGCGCCGGGTTCCGTAATTGCGCAGCAGCCTCCGGCCGGCGCGCGCGTGGATCTGAAGACGCAGGTGAAACTGACGGTGGCGAAGTAAAGAGATTTCGCTCCGCGGTTTTCAACATCGAATCATGTAGTGCAATGATGACCAAAACCAGAACACCACAACGCGAGTGGACCGCCGCGGCCGGGGACTTCTCGCACGCCTGGCGAGCCCTGCGCCATCGCAACTTCCGCCTCTTTTTCGGTGGACAAAGCATCTCGCTCATTGGCACGTGGATGACACGCATCGCCACGTCGTGGCTGGTGTATCGGCTGACCAAATCTCCGCTGCTGCTGGGCACGGTGGGCTTTGCCGGGCAGATTCCCACATTTCTGCTGGCACCGCTGGCCGGCGTCATCGTGGACCGTATCGACCGGCGCAAGGTGTTGGTGTGGACCCAGACGCTGGCCATGGTGCAGTCGCTCTTGCTGGCATGGCTCACGCTTTCGCATCGCATTACGATCGCCGAGGTGCTGGCGCTAAGCGCGATGCAGGGAGTAATCAACGCATTCGATAAGCCCGGCCGGCAGTCGTTCATGGTAAAGATGGTCGAGGATCGAGGCGACCTCTCCAACG
>JARLJI010000034.1 GCA_031291295.1 Rhodoferax sp.
GAGATTCCATGCACTCTGCAACATACTTCCCTGCCCGCATTCTCGGTTGTTGTCTGCTGGCTGCCGCATCCACGCTCGCATTTCCCCAGGCCGCCGCGCCGCCCAAGCCGGCCGTGGGGACAAAGACGCCCCC
Source organism: Rhodoferax sp. (assembly GCA_031291295.1). Classification (GTDB taxonomy): domain Bacteria; phylum Pseudomonadota; class Gammaproteobacteria; order Burkholderiales; family Burkholderiaceae_C; genus Rhodoferax_A. Next base: position 134 of record JARLJI010000034.1, read on the forward strand.
CGCGCAGGTTTATGGAAAGCTGCTGAGCGGGATGGAGAAGGAGTTTGTATCCGCTGCCGAGGCCATGCCGGAAGACAAGTACGACTTTGCGCCGCCGGCGACGTCGGGCGAGTTCAAAGGCGTGCGCACGTTCGGCGCGCAGGTGAAGCATGTGGCCGAGTCCAGCTACTACTTCTTCGGCGGCCCCAGCTACACCGAGGCTGAGGACAAGGCGAAGAGCGACGCGATTGAAAAGCTGACCACCAAGGCCGATATCATCAAGGCCCTGAAGGAGTCCTTCGTGCAGGCGCACGCGTTTGTTGACACCATCACCGCGGAGAATGCGTTCGTTGAGACCGGACATGGCACGCGCGGCGGCATGGCAGCCTTTGGCCTTGCGCACATGATGGACCACTACGGCCAGATGGTGGAATACCTGCGCATGAACGGCATTGTTCCCCCGGCCAGCCGCGGCGGCATGTAGGGCAAAACGAGCGGGACGGGGCGGGACGGGCCCGGTTCCGCGCTATTGCTCGCGCATGGCGGTCACCGGATTGATGCGCATGGCCCGGAGCGCGGGCAAATAGCAGGCCAGGACGGCGATGGCCAACAGCAGCGCGGTCACGGAAACCACCGTGAGCGGGTCAGTGGCACTGACGCCATAGAGCATGCCGCGCAGGAAACGTGTGAGCACCAGCGACAGGGTCAGCCCCAGGGCCAGGCCGATCGCGGTCAGACGCAAACCCTGGTAGAGCACCAGGCGCAGCACGTCGGACCGCGAGGCGCCCAGGGCCACGCGAATGCCGATCTCGTGGGTGCGCAGTTCAGCACGGTAGGCAACTACACCGTAGATGCCCGACGCCGCCAGCAGCAGGGCGAGAACAGCGAATACGGAGGCGAATAGGGCCTCAATCTTCTGGAACATGGTGGAGATTTGCGTGGCCTCGTTCAGCGGTCGAACATCAAAGACCGGAAGACGCGTGTTGATCTGATGCACGGTTTGCTCTACGGCCTGGGCCAGCGCGTGGGGATCGCCCTGCGTCCGTACCTGGATCGTCGTTTCAGGGCCGCCAACCTGGAACAGGCTGAAGTAGACCATTGGCTCCGGCGGCTCATTCACTTGATGATGCTTCGAGTTCCTTGCGACGCCGACCACCGTGAACAAGGTGCCGAAGATATGCAGGCGACGCCCCAGAGGATTCTGGCCGGGCCAATATCGGCTGGCCGCAGTCTCATCCACAATGGCTACGTTGGGTGCGTTCTCGTTGTCGTCGCGGGTAAAGGCGCGGCCCTCCAGAATAGGAATGCTCAAGGTGTCGAAATAGCCGGCGCTGACGTCGGCGCGGCGCACCTCGAGCGACTCGTGGAGCTGCGGCACATAGCCCTCGGGATACGCGTCGGTGGTCTTGCGGGTGAAGTCCAGCGGCAACCAGTCTGTGAGCGATGAGAACACGGTCCCCGGCATCGCCTGGAGTTTGTCAAGCAACTTGTGCTGGAAGGCGCGAATCTCGTCGTCGGAGTAGCCCGCCGTCCCGAGGCCGACGGATGCCGTGAGTACGTGCGCCTGCTCAAAGCCGGGGTCGGCGTCGCTGGCTGCCTTGAGCGTGCGCAGGAATAGTCCCGAGGTAATGAGCAACGCCAGCGACAAGGCAATCTGCGCCACCACGAGGCCGCTGAGCAAATGGCGATTATGCGCGCCGGAGGAGACGCTGGCCGCTTCTTCCTTCAACACCTCGGCGGAAGAGACACGCGACGATCTCCACGCCGGCAACGCGCCGCAAATCACGCTGGACAGTATCGCAAGCACCAGGATGGCGCCGATGACATTGTGGTCCACATAGCCGTTGATCTCGATGGGGTTGGCATTGGGCGGAATGAAGCGGGCCAGCGACTTCGACGACCATGTCGTAAGCAGGATGGCCAGCCCGCCGCCTCCGAGCGAGACCAGCAGGCCTTCGAGGACCATCTGGCGCATGAGGGCAAGGCGACTCGCGCCCAGCGACTGGCGAATGGCGATCTCGCGCCGGCGCGAGACAAAGCGCACCAGCGCCAGGGTGGCAACGTTGGCGCTGGTCAGCAGCAGCACCACACCTGCAATGCCCAACAGGATGGGCAGCGAGGCAGACAGGTAGATATTCGCGCCAAAGGGCGAACGCCATAGCGGATCGAGGGTGATGGTGTTCACGCCTACGTGGTCCTCGGGATACTGGACGACCAACTGGCGCATCAGCACGCTCAGGTCCTCCGTCGCGTTCTCGCGGCTTACGCCGGGACGCAATCTGCCCATCACGTTGAGCCAATCATGGCTGCGGCGGTCGATCCAGGAGTTGCTTCCCGGTTCGGTGCTGACGTCGAGGGGCGCCCACGCGTCGGTGCGAATGCCGGTCATGCAGCCGATGAAACCGGCCGGCGCCACGCCAATCACCGTCAAGGGCCTCTGGTTGATTTCAATGGACTTGCCGACGATCGCCGGGTCGGCGTCAAAGCGCGACTGCCACAGTTCATACCCTAGGACTACGTAGGGAACGCCACCCTGTTGCGCTTCCTCGTCGGGCCGAAAAAACCGGCCGAGAAAGGGCCTGATACCAAGAACGTCGAAGTAGTTCGATGTGATGTTGGCAGCGTAAATACGCTGAGGCGTGTCGCCGCCTGTGAGTGTGGCCCATTCGTGGTGGTACGCCAGGATACCGCTGAAGCTGTGATTCATCTGGCGCAGATCGCGGTAATCCGGGTAGGAGAGCGGCGGTGACGGCGAGGTGCTCCAGGCGCCGCGCATGATGGTCACTAGGTTGCCGGTATCGCTGGCTCCCGGGATGGGATTCAGCATGGTCGCATTGATCCAACTGAAGACGGTGCTGTTGGCGCAGATGCCCAGCGCCAGCATCAATACCGCCGTCACGGCGAATCCCGGGCTCTTGCGAAGCTGTCGCAA
>JARLJI010000035.1 GCA_031291295.1 Rhodoferax sp.
GGGTAGCCACCAGTTCGTCGAAGGTGTAGGTCTTTACCTCGGGCCCGTTGTTGGCCCCGCCGTGGAAGCTGTGGCAGAAGTCGTCGATCGACTTTGCGCCCTTGGTTTCGCGCGAGATGATGGTGGCCACTTCCAGCCAGAGCAGATCGCCCTCGTCGTAGTAGTCAGTGCCACGCACCCAGTTGAACCAGCCGCCGCGCGCGCTGATTTCCGGCTCGCCCACGGCCGTATCAATCAGCGGCCGCCATGTGCGACCCGGCCTTCCGGGGCCCAGTGACGCTGCAATCCCGGCGATGTACTCGCGGTATTCTTCGCCCGGCCACAGCCCGCTGCGCGCTGCGAGCAGAGGCCCCGCGTAGTCGGTGAGCCCTTCGTAGCCCCACAGCAGGTCGGTTTTTTCCGGCTCCTCGTAGTAGGGCGTCGCCAAGTCCGCAGGCCGGCGGAACTTGCCGTTCCACGAGTGCGCGAACTCGTGCGCCAGCAATCCACCCAGGTCCGTCCCCGGGTGCGGCCCGATGAGGGTCCGCTCCGGCAGCCGACTATCGTTGGACTCGTGGTGCTCCAGGCCGAAGTGCGCTACATGGTCGCTCAGCGTGAGCAGGAAGTGGTACTCGCGGTAGTGTCGCGCGCCGAACAGCTTGCCCGACTCGGCTACCAGTTGCACCATCTGCTTGCGCGTGGTCTCGTTCAGGTCGAGAGCCACGGCGCTGTCGGCCACCAGATCCAGTTCATGGTGGATGGGCTCACCCGCCGGCGTGATGTCCACGGCCTTGTAGTACTGGCCCGCGATCACCGGCGCGTCCACCAGCATGTCCAGCGAAACGGGCTGGAACTTCACCGCGCCATCTTCAGTGCCGGTGGTGTGCAGCGCTGTTCCGTACTTCCATCCCGCAGGCAACTTGAGGCTGGCGGCAAAGCTCTGTTCTTCAGCCCGTGTTCCGGCCGGGTACAGGACCACCTGGTTCCATTCGAGCACCATCAGCTTATCGGTCGCCGAATAGCCGTCCGGCTCGATCTCGTCGAATCTGGCTTCGAGCGCTGTCACTCCTGCCGGTATGTCCACATGGAAGGTGAACACGTCGACCAGATCACGGTGCCACGCCACCTCGTTGCCACCGGCGTAGAAGTGCAGCCCGGTCACGGTCGAGATGGGGCCGTCCGGCCCATGCTCGCCAGGAATCCACTTGGGGTAGTAGATCGTCGCTTCTCCCGGCTTGACCGGAATCATTTCCCGAACGTGCAGGATTTTTTCCGGCGTCTGGGTTGCGTCCACGTCCAGGGTGACCGTGATTCCGGCCCGCGCCGCAGGGACCATCGCAAAGGCAATCGCCACGGCCGTCAACCAGCCGCGCCAAAGGGTCTGGTGCATTCTCGTGCTCCTTGAACTGGGAGAAGATGAGGTGCAAGATCGCGCCTGAATCGGTTGCATCCGTTTCAGTGCGAATTGTGACTTATCCGCATGCTACATCTTTGGGTCGGACCGGCGTCGTGCAGCCTGGCCCGGCCACCGTGGTCCACGGGCGCACCCGCCAGCGCTTCACCAGCCCGTTGGCCACGTAGGGGTCAGCGTGCGCGAACTATTCCGCTATCTCGGGCGAGTCGCCCTGGAACAGCAAAACCGCCATGTCCACAGGGTCGGCCAGCGCGCCGCTCAGGAGCAGCTCGCCGCGCTCGCTCGCTTGCCATGCCAGCCGCAGGTGCGCATCGCGAAACTTCGCGCGCCGCTCCAGGTAGTCGTTCGCCACGTCATACATCAGCAGATAGTGCATTGCCCGCGCCTCCTCGTGTGCTTTGCTTCAGCCCATCGCCGCGAGAATTGCATCCGCGAACTGGCTTGTCCCGGCCGTGCCGCCCACATCGCGCGTCAGCGCTTTGCGCTCGGTGTAGACCGCCTCAAGCGCGTGCTGCAGCTTGTCGGCCGCGGCTTCTTCGTTCAGGTGGCGCAGCATCAGGATCGCCGACTGCAGCAGCGCCGTGGGATTCGCCAGGTCCTTGCCCGCAATGTCGGGCGCGGAGCCGTGCACGGCTTCGAAGATGGCGCAGTCCACGCCGAGATTGGCGCCCGGCACCAGCCCCAGTCCGCCCACAAAGGCCGCGCACAGATCGCTCACAATGTCGCCGTAGAGGTTTTCGAGCAGCAGCGTGTCATATTGCCACGGGTTCATCACCAGCTGCATGCAGGTGTTGTCGATGATGTGCTCGCCGTACTGCACCTCGGGATAGCCCTCGGCCACCTTGCGCGCGCAGCGCAAAAACAGGCCGTCGGAGAGCTTCATGATGTTGGCCTTGTGGATGGAGTGAATCTTCTTGCGCCCGTGCTTGCGCGCGTACTCGAATGCGAACTTGGCAATGCGCGTCGAGCCTTTTTCGGTGATCACCTTGATGCTTTCGACCACGCCGGGAACCACTTCGTGCTCGAGGCCAACATACTCGCCCTCGGTATTTTCGCGCACGATCACCAGGTCGACGCCGGGATACTTGGTGTCGAGGCCCGGCA
>JARLJI010000036.1 GCA_031291295.1 Rhodoferax sp.
GGCTGGCGCGAGTGGGTTGCGGCCCTCGGCTGCAAGGTCATCGATCTTGACCCCACACGCCACGACGAAATGGTCGCCTGGGTCAGCCACCTGCCGCAGTTCGTGGCCACGGCCCTGAGCGCACTTTTAGAAGACCGGGTGGGCGAGGCACCGGAGCTGAAAGACGTGGGCGGCCGCGGCCTGCGCGAGATGACCCGCCTGGGCGCCAGCCCCTACTCCATGTGGCGCGACATCGCCCACACTAACTCCGAGCCCATCCAGGCTGCACTGCTGGCCCTCGAGCAGCGCCTCGCCCACATCCGCGAGAATCTGCGCACCCCGGAACTGCGCAGCGAATTCGACAAAGCCAACCGCTTCCGCCGCGACTGACGCGCCCTGGGGGCCAGCAAGGCAGGTACGCCGTGACCATGACCGTGCAGGAACAGTTCGGTTCCATCGACATCTACGTCTTCGACCAGATTCTGCGCGGCAACATTACGCCGGAGATGTGCGTGCTCGACGCCGGATGCGGCTACGGGCGTAACCTCGTCCACCTGCTGCGCGAGGGCTGCCGAGTCTATGCGGTCGATGCGGACGCCGCCGGCGTGGAACACGTGCGCGCCCTCTCGGCCTCGCTTGAAACCGGCCTGCCCGCGGAAAACTTCCAAGTGGCGCCCATCGAGCGGATGCCGTTTCCCGATGGGCTGGCGGACGTGGTCATTTGCAGCGCTGTGCTGCACTTTGCGCGCGACGGCCAGCACTTTCTGGCCATGCTGAAGGAGTTGTGGCGGGTGCTGCGGCCCGGCGGCATGCTGTTCTGCCGGCTCGGCTCGCGCATCGGCATGGACTTTGAGCAGGTACGCCCCAACATCTTCGTCACCGGCGACGGCTCGGAGTGGTTCCTGGTGGATGAGCGAATGCTGTTGCGCCTGACCGGCGAGCTGAATGGAGTGCTGGTCGATCCGCTGAAGACGACCATCGTGCAGAACTACCGCTGCATGACAACCTGGGTGCTGCGCAAGCGCGCAGGCTAAAGCGTTTTCGGTTCTTTCGAAAAGACTGGACGTTGCGTGGCTTTTTCCTCAAGAAAAAGTCACATTGCACCATCTTCCAACGTCAACATGTGAATCGAAAGCGCTCTAGGCTGTGGCACCGTCAGAGGTGGTTTGCGGCGCTGCGTCGTGCACCGGGTCCAGTGTCACAAAGCCGTCGGCTCTGGCCGCCTCCAGCAGCGCCGCCGAGGTGGAGACGAAGGTGATCTGCGTGCCCTGGAACATGTCGCGAGCCACGATGGCCGCGCCCAACTGCAGCGCGTCCGGCCAGCGCAGGGTGGTGCGGTCCAGCACCTGGCGGGCCGCCTCCAGCACCGCCGGATTCAGCGGCTCCTGCACCATGCGCGCCGCTTCAATACGAAGAATCTCCAGCGCCGCTGCGGCGTTTTCCGGGCTCAAACCGCCCGCGCGTTCGCGGCGACGGATGGCGGCGTAGACCTCAAGGGGAGCGGAAGCCGCAATCAGCTTCTGGTTGTCCTCAATCGACTCCATCAGCCGCACCAGTGCGTCGGTGCCCGGCTCCTGCACAAACAGCCGGATGAAGGCCGTGGACTCGAGAAAGAAACAATTCACTGGTAGCCCCGCTCGTCTTCCAGCGCTTCAGCCACCGAGCCGCCCTCGACGGCCACCGGGTGGAACCGCTGCGCTTCCTCGGGTATACCGGCCTCGGCACGGTTCAGGCGGATGGTGGTGGTGGGGTACGCGGGGGTCTTGGGGTTGGCGATCTTGCTGGTCAGCACCAGGCCACGCTGAATGGCCTCGGCGAGCACCGATTGCCGCGCCTCCGGCTGCTGGTTCCAGCGGAACGCCTTGCGGGGGAGAAACGAGTCGCGGAACCACTTGAGAGCGATGAAGGCGTGACCGCCGCGCTCTGCCTCGGCCAGCGCTGCGCACAGCTCTTTCACGCGCGCATCCAGATCCGCGGGCAGAATCTCTTCCTGGCCGTCCTCGACGTCCTCGTAGTGGCGCTCGGCCACAATGCGCGTGCTGCGCACCGGCCGTGGAGCGGGCTCGGCGCCGTCGCTGCGCTCAAAGTAGATGCGGATCTCATCGTCTTCCGGCGACCAGCTATCGGCCTGCGCATTGCGACGCTTGCTGCGGCCGTTTTCGCTGCACAGCTCTACAATCGCCTGATATCCGGGAGGAGCAAGAAAGCGAAGGGCGCGGGACAAGCCGGGGTCTGGGGAGAAAGCCAGTTCGTTCAGGGCCGTTTCTATAATTTCCTCTGCTTCAGGAATGCTCAGGTTGCTGATGTCTACGCTGTTGGGCACAGCACGTGTAGCCTTCATTTTGTTTCTCCGTATAGCGTTGCTTTAACCGGACCCGATCACTGGAAGGAAAAGACGATCTAATCCACCGATTCCAAAGTATGCTAGTCAAACTAGCTCAGATATCAGGTCCTGACAAGCTGCCTTTTTTGTTTTGCGGCCGCATCTGCGATGCACTGCATCGAATTCTTTATCGAGGCAACAACCAGAGTCCTGCACGCCAAAACAGGCCCCGGACCAATCACACAAAAATGATGTTTCTAAGCCCCGCGGAAAAACAGCCAGAATCAGTGTATACGACAATCAGGTCACAGCCCACACCCATTCCGGCGTTGGTAATACACCCCCGGCGGCGCAGTTCGTACAATGGAGCTATGCGGCGCTCACTCGGTTTGATGTTGGGATTGCTGTTCTGCTGCTCGGGGTTGCGCGCACATGCCCAGGCGTTCGATCTGACCGGACCAAAAGTCGATGTGCATGTGAAGCGGGGCCAGATCACCCTGCCTATCGGCCAGGTGCCAAACCTGCTGCCCGGCGACCGGCTTTGGATTCATCCCGATTTCCCTGAAACCCAGTCGGCGCGCTACGTGCTGATTGTGGTTTTTCTGCGCGGAGTCACCAATCCTCCGCCAAATGAATGGTTTACGCGCGTGGATACCTGGCTCCGAGAGGTGCGCGACGAGGGCGTCTTTGTTACCGTCCCGGCCGAAGCTCAGCAGGCGGTGGTCTTTCTGGCCCCGGAGACGGGCGGCGACTTTACTACCCTGCGCAACGCCGTCCGCGGCCGGCCGGGCATTTTTGTCCGCGCCACCCAGGACCTGCAGGCCGCCAGCTGGGACCGTATGCGCCTGGACGCCTACCTGTCCGACGTCAAAGTCACGTCGCAAACTGACCCCAAGCTGCTGAAAGATCGCGCCGAAGCCTCTGCCCGCAGCCTGGGCATCAAGGTCAATCAGGAGTGCTTCGACAAGCCTGTGGACCAGCAGGCCGCCTGCCTCTCGCAGCACACTGAAGGGCTGGTAATGGACGACTCCAACGCCCAGACCCGCGTTGCGCAGATCACCGGAGGCTCCGCTGGCGACCTGATGAGCCAGCTGAGCTATTCCACCATGGGCGGAGCCGGAGCCTACAGCCCCTACATCGGCGCCATCGTCGACACAGTCAAGATTCTCTCCCAGCTCCACACCGCGCACTTTCAGTACATTCCCGCGCTGGCCCTGCCCACGCAGGACACCCTGAACCTGCGCCTGAGCGTGCCGCCCTCCTTCCGCGATCCCAAGTCGGTGGTGGTCATCGCCCTGCCGCCGGTGGGCCAGGCCACTTTGCCGCCGCTCCACCCGGTGAACCCGGCAGAGACCTTTTGCGCACAGAAGCCCGGCCTGGTGCTGCCGGCCGAGGGCGCGCCGCTGGCGCTGGGCACGCAGCTGGCCCACGACCTTGTCCTGCACATCGACAGCAAGAAGGGCCCGATCGACATCCCGGTGAAGCAGGACTCGGCGCAGGGCGGCCTCGTTCTGGATCAGCCCTTCCCGCTGCTGCCGGAAGAGGACACAAAGGCCATGGTGCGCGGCAAGTGGGGCTTCGACAACTGGGAAGGCCCCTCTTATCACCTACACTCGGCGCAACCGGGTATCTGGAAGGTGGCTGAGAGCGACCAGTCCGCGCTGGTGGTGGGCCGCGAAGACGCCCTGCACCTGGAGGGCGACAACAGCCTCTGCGTGGACAAGCTGGCGATGGCCGAGCCGGACGGCCACGCTTTGCCGCTCACCTGGAAGTCGCCCAAGCCGGACGCCCTGGTGCTCTCTGTGCCGCTGGAACACGCCGTTCCCGGCCCGGTAACGATCCAGATCCGGCAGTTCGGTCTGGAAAAGCCTGACACGCTCACCATGAACGCTTACGCCGAGGCGGCCTCGCTCGACCGGCTCTCGCTGAGCGCCGGCGACCCCAGCGCCCTGCTCACCGGCACCCGCCTGGACGAAGTGGCCAAAGCCACTCTGAACGGCATCACATGGACCCCGGTGGCACTGGGACGCATGCAGGACATCGACCAGCTCTCAATGAACGCCGACCGCTCGACGGCCGCCCTGGAGCCGGACCGGCACGAGTTTGCCACGGTGCTGCTGCGCGACGGTCGCGAGCTGCGGGCGCACGTGACGGTGAACCTGCCCCGGCCGCAGATTCTGCTGCTGAGCAAGAGTGTGCAGGACGGCAACGCCGAAGCCCCGGCGCCGGTTCACTTTGGCAGCGCCGACGACCTGCCCGCCCAGCAGCGGCTGGTCTTCTTCTTCAAGTCGAAGGTGCCGACGACTTTCCCGCGCGACGAAAAGATCGAGGTTGCGGCGGCGGATGGTAGCTTCCACTCCACGCTGGCACTGGCTGACGGAAGCCTGATCCTGGAAGATGCCTCCACTGCGGTGGGCGTGGTGGAGCCGCTCGCCCGCTTCGGCCCGTCAGCGTTCGGACCCATTCAGGCGCGGCCTGTCGCAGCCAACGGCGCCACGGGCGACTGGCTTCCGCTCGGCTCGCTGGTGCGCGTGCCGGGCTTCAGGGAACTGCGCTGCCCGCACGTGCTGGCCCGGCCCTGCCTGCTGACGGGAAGCAATCTGTTTCTTGCTACGGCCTTTGCCGCCACAGCAGACTTCAACGAGTCCAGCGCAGTGCCGCCGGACTTTGCCGGAACCCAGCTGGCGGTCCCGCATCCGGCAAACGGCGTGCTCTACTTGAAGCTGCGCGACGACTCCGCCACAGTGCAAACACTCACCCTGCCGGTGCTGCCGCTCTCTGCCGCCGCCACACCTGCAAAGCTCGCTCCAGCGCGGTCTGCGGAGCCACCTGCCGCGCCTGAGGCCCAGCCGGAAGCTCCTGCCGCCGCACCGCAAACCACGGCGCCACCGGTGACCGGCGCGGCGCCTGGATCAGCTGGATCAGCCGGCGTACGGCCCTAGTTCAGACGCCCGCCGGCCTGGCTCTTGTCCCTACTGGAAGTAGGCCTGATTCTTGGCTGCGAACTCAGCCTTGTCAGCCGGCAGTTCGTCCGCCACATAGATTGCGCCCGAGGGGCACACGGTGGCGCAGTTACCGCAGTCGATGCACTCGTCCGGGTTGATGTACACCTGCGAAACGGTGGCGGCAGCGGCATCGGTCGCCTGCGGCGCAATCGCCGCTGTGGCGCACTCGGCCACGCAAACAAAATCCTTGGTACACGCATCGGTCACTACATAAGCCATTGGGGGCACTCCTCGCTTGGGGTGCCTCTCGCTCAGCACACCCCACATCTTGAGCCTACCCACGGATGGCTGGCGCCGTAGGTGATTCGAGTCACACCGGGCGGGGAATCTTTCTAATTACGGTACGTGCCCGATCTCAACCGCCCTGTAACCGGGATGTGACACTGCTGTATTGGTTGGCCTCGCAAGATGGAGCCATGCATCGCACCAGAGCTTTGATCACGCAGGCCGCCTCCTGCTGGAACTGGAAGTGTGCCCTGCTGAGCGCCACAGCCCGCTCCGTGGTTTACTTTGCGGCCCTATCCCACGCCCGTCTGCATGGCGGACTGCTCATCGTAGCTATCGAAATCGCCTATGTCACTGCAACCGCAGGTATTTACGCTGGCCTGCAGCAACAGGCCCTCCGCCTGCGGCAGCGGCTGCTGGGCGACTTGGCGGTGGTGGTGGCTGTGCCTGGCGTGGCGCAGGCGCTGGACTGGCTCGTCCACCGCGCCATTGGCCCCGCCGCCCCGGCCCGCGCCACCGTCGCGGTCTGCATCTTCACCCTGGTTTCGGCGCTGTTTCACCTCCACGTCATGCGGCGCGGCGCCTTCCTCACCGGCCGCTCCGGCCGGTCGCTGGCCGACGACTTCCGCCGCATGCCGCGCCTTGTCCTGGGCTTCCTGCTGTGGCCGGCCACCGCTCTTGCTGCCTGGAATGCCCGGATGGCCCGCTCCGCCGAGTCGCAGGCTGCTCTTTAGCTTCAGCCGCCCGGGTATGCTGGGTGCATGCCAAGCTTCCGCCCTGTCCTGTTTGCCTGCGCCGCCGCTCTTTTGACTCCCGCCCTTCTGCATGCGCAGCGCGCCGCGGACTGGACCTTCGCCGTCTCCGGCGACAGCCGCAACTGCGGCGACTTCGTAATGCCAGCCATTGCCGCCCACACCCGCGCTGCCCATGACGCCTTCTACTGGCACCTGGGCGACTTCCGCTGGATGAGCCAGCCGGACCAGGACCTCCAGTCCATGCAGCCGGGTGGCCATGAGCTTTCCAAATCTGACTACCAGCGGATCGCGTGGGACGACTTCCTCACCCACCAGATGGCCTCCTTCGGTGACGTTCCCGTCTTCCTCGGCCGCGGCAACCACGAGAACGTGGCCCCCATGACCCGCGACGGCTATACCGCCAAATTCTCCGCCTGGCTCAATCGCCCGGAGATTGCCGCCGCCCGCCAGGCCGACGGCCCGGCCGCCGCGCCCCTCGGCCCCTGGTACCACTGGACCGATCGCGGCGTGGACTTTATCACCCTCGACAACGCCAGCCACGACGAGTTCTCCAGCGAGCAACTGCACTGGCTGCGCGGCGTGCTGGACCGCGACCTCGCCCCTGGCTCCGGCATCCGGACCATCGTGGCCGGCATGCATGAGGCGCTACCCCACTCCACCGGCGCCGAGCACGCCATGGACGACTGGCCGCTCGGCCAGCACTCCGGCGAGCAGGTCTACCAGTGGTTCGCCGCCGCGCAGACCGCCGGGAAGCACATCTACCTGATCGCCAGCCACTCCCACTACTATTCGCCCAACGTCTTCGACACCGCTTACTGGCGCGAGCACGGCGGCGTGGTGCCGGGCTGGATCATCGGCGCGGCCGGGGCCCACCGCTACAAGCTTCCCGCTACCGCACAGCCCGGTGCAAAGACCCACATCTACGGCTACATGCAGGGCCGCGTCCACGGCGACGGCTCCATCACCTTCACCCTGCACGAGCTCAGCGAGTCCGACCTGATGAAGGTCCGCTGGCCCAACGCTCCCACCGAAGCCATCCACGAGTGCTACATCCACAACGCCGACACAGTTCTGGTCCCGCGCCATTTCCCCTGGTTCTAGTTGCTGCTCGCTGTGAACTGCCATTCACACTCCACAGTGCATACTGTTGACAATGATTCGTCTTCGCGTGCTTCCCCTTCTGCTTGCCCTGGCCGCATCTGCCTCAGCCCAGGCCGGCATCACCGCCGTGCTGCCCAACGGCCGCACCATTCATCCGGCCGGCAACTGGATCCCCCTCGCGCCCTACCCGTTCGCTCTGGCCGTGCGACCGGACGGCGAGCAGATCGCTGCCCCGTCCATCGGCTTTCCCTTCGCGCTCAATGTGGTGGATGCCCCAGCATCTGCCGCGCCCCACGTCACCCGCATGCCCGGCGGCGAAGAGAGCGACCCGCAGATTGAAACCCACGCGGGGCTGGCCTACTCGCCCGACGGCGCACTGCTCTACGTGGCAACCGGCGACTCCGGCAAGATCCGCGCCTACCGCACCGGTGATTGGACCCCGGCCCGCGAAGTCTCGCTCGACGGCACCATCGAAGGCATCGAGTACAAAGGCAGCTTTGCCGCCAACCTGCTGCTCTCCGCAGACGGCAAGACCATTTACGCTCTCGACCAGGGCAACTGGCGCGTGGTGGTCCTCGACGTCGCGAAGATGGAGCGCATCGCCTCCATCGCCACTGGCGCGTTTCCCTTCGGCCTGGCGCTCTCGCCCGATGGTGCCCGCCTCTACGTCACCAACACAGGGCTGTTTGAGTACACGACCATTACCGGTGCTGACCCGCAGCACCCGGTCGAGTCTGGCCTGCACTTTCCGCCCTTCGGCTATCCCTCCAAAGCCGCCCGCGAAGGTGCGGTGGTCGAAGGCAAGAAGATTCCCGGCCTGGGCGACGAGAACTCCACGCGCGGCAGTTCGCTGTGGACCTACGATGTCCACGACCCCGCCCACCCGGCAGTGACGGCAAAGCTACGGCTGGGCACAAAAATCTCCGAGGCGCGCGGCCAGACCGTGGGCGGCGCAGCACCCACCGGCGTGGCCGCCGCGGCGGACGCGGTCTACGTGGCGCTGGCGCACGAAGACGCCGTGGCCAAGGTGAGTGCCGATGGCGCGCGCCTGCTGGCGCAAACTGTCCTGACGCCCTTCAGCGGATCGCGCTTCGTGGATGCGCTGGGCCACCCGCTGCGCGGCGTGATGCCAAGCGGCGTGGCCGTCGAGGCGGGCCACGTCTACGTGGCCGAGTCCGGCATTGACGCTGTGGGCGTGCTGGACGCCGCCACCATGCAACTGGTCGAGCACATTCCCGCTGGCTGGAACCCCTCGACGGTTGCCTTCTCGCCCGATGGCGCAACGCTCTACGTCATCAACACCAAGGGCAAGGGCACCGGCCCCAACGGCGGCAAGGCCCACGACCCGAGGACGCCCACCTACATCGGCTCACTGGAGATGGGCGGCCTGAGCGCCATTCCTCTGGCTACGCTTCCCGCGCCCGCAGAACTCACGGCCACCGTGGTCGCGTCCAACTCCGCGGCGCTCGACAGCCGGCCCGCGCTGCCCACGCTCAGGCACTGCTTCCTCGTCATCCGCGAAAACCGGACCTATGACGAGGTGCTGGGCGACGTGACCGGCGCCAACGGCGACCCCTCACTGGCCCGCTACGGCATGGACGGCTGGGCTGCCGAAGACAAGGCGGTGAATCACCTGAAGGTGACGCCCAACCTGCACGCGCTGGCCGCGCGCTATGCCATGAGCGACAACTACTACGTCGACTCCGATGTTTCGGCGGACGGCCATCGCTGGGTGGTGGGCATCAACCCCACGCCCTTCTTCAACACCGCGTGGAGCTCGAACTACGGCGGCAGGCGCCACGACTTTGCCGGCGCCGAGCAGCCCGGCCGGCGCGCCCTCTTTGGCGGCGCCGACGCACCCATGCCCGAGGACGAGCCGCAGTTCGGTTCGCTGTGGGAGCATCTGGCAGCCAGCGGAAAAGGCGTGCTGAACTACGGCGAAGGCCTCGAGATCGAAGGCAACGCGGAGATCCCCGGCGCCGAGCCCGAGGGCCAGCGCCTGTTTCTGAACGCGCCGCTGCCGCGTCCCGTCTTCGAGTCCACCGATCGCCACTACCCGACTTTCAACCTCGGCATCCCCGACCAGTTCCGCGTAGCAGAGTTCGAACGCGACTTCAAGCGCCGCATGGCCGCTGGCGCGGTTCCTGCGCTCATCGTCATCCGCCTGCCCGACGACCACAC
>JARLJI010000037.1 GCA_031291295.1 Rhodoferax sp.
ACTGCCCCAGGTCGCCGTGCCGGCCGCCCTGCCGAGCTGGGACGCGAGCCAGGTGACCGACTCCGACGAGGACGTGATCATCGCGCACAACTGGGACGAGCTGCGGCGTTTCATGTGGGACTACGTCGGTATCGTGCGCACCAACAAACGCCTGCAGCGGGCGCAACATCGGGTGCGCCTGCTGCTGGACGAGATCGATGAGTTCTACAGCAACTACAAGGTCAGCCGCGACCTGATCGAGTTGCGCAACCTGGCCCAGGTCGCCGAACTGATGATTCGTTCGGCCATGGCGCGCAAGGAAAGCCGAGGCCTGCATTACACCCTCGATTACCCGGACCTGCTGCCCGAGGCGCTGGACACTATCCTGGTGCCGCCCACCTACGCCGACTGAACTTCAAGCGTACCCGCAGGCGCCGATGCACATCCGGCGCCTGCGCATCCCAGGGCACGCACAGCGCTCGGACCCGGCGCTCGCCCGGCAGGCGAAAACGCAGCAGCACCAGCCCCGGCAAGGCCAGGCTGTCGCGGCACAATTGCACCGGCTGCCAGCCTGTGGCCTGGCTCCACAGCTGCCAACCCTGCCCGTCACGGCGCAAGCCGGTAAAGGCCGACGGATGACTGAGCAGCAATTGCCGTGGCAACACCCAGGCACCATGCAGCAGGCACAGCAAAGCCCCGGACAGACTGGCCCAGAGCGAGATATCCAGCCAATAAAGCGAAACCAGCGCCAGGCCCAGGGCCCCGAGATACGCCGCCGGCAACAGCCGCGAGGCCTGCCAGCGACATTCGAACAGATTACTTGGGCTGGACACGATCCAGGATCATGCGAACCATTCGCTGCAGCTCCGGATCTTGCGACTCGGACCGCTCCATGAACCAGCCGAACATGTCCTGGTCTTCGCATTCGAGCAGGTTGCGATAGCAGTCACGGTCGGCCTGGCTCAGATGCGGGTACACCTCCCTGACGAACGGTACCAGTAACACGTCCAGCTCCAGCATGCCGCGACGGCTGTGCCAATAGAGGCGATTGAGTTCTACATCTTCGACCATGGAGCGCTCCTCAAATTTGAGCGCAAGTATACAGCCCTGCGCGCGCGCCGACAGTCGGCTTTGGTCGGGGACGCCGGCGGCGTTGTGAACTACCCATTTGCCAGGCGCCCCTCTATGATGTCTCCCATCCTTTTTCCGCTGCGATGACCCATGGCCGATTCCGCTTTTTTCTGCACGCTGACCCACGAAGGCGTTCTTGCCGTCCGCGGCTCCGACGCCGCCAAGTTCCTCCAGGGCCAACTGACCTGCAACCTCAATTACCTGAGTGACGTCCGGGCCAGCCTCGGTGCCCGCTGCACGCAGAAAGGCCGCATGCAGTCGAGCTTCCGCATCCTGCTCGAAGGCGATGGCGTGCTGCTGGCGATGGCCAGCGAGCTGCTGGAAGCGCAACTGGCGGACCTGAAAAAATACGCCGTGTTCTCCAAATCCAAACTCACCGACGAAAGCGCCGGCTGGGTCCGCTTCGGACTCGGCGACGGCGACGCCGCCTTGCGTGGCCTGGGCCTTGAGCTGCCAGAC
>JARLJI010000038.1 GCA_031291295.1 Rhodoferax sp.
CGGGGGGGGGGGGGGAGGGAGAGGATCGCAGCCCCTTCCACAGTGTAGCGGCCGCCGGGAGCCACGCGCGGGCCCCAAACAGATCACATATGCGACGTAAGACACAAACACGTACCCGGGGGACCAGCCGCTCCACCGTGCGGCTCCTCGGCCGCCTCCATCTCCACCTTCCTTTTCTTCGTCTCCTTCTTCCCTTTCTTCTGCCCCTTCTCCCTCTTCTCTTCTTTTGATTTCCTCGATTCCTTCTCCCTCTTCTCCTCCTTCTCCCTCTTCTCTTTCACGCTGGGGCTTTCCATTGGCTTGTGGTGACGTCAGCACGCGGATTGCTGTGGCGGCATCCCCTGAGCGGTGGCTGGCGTGTTGATCGCCCCACTGCGATGATGACATTCTCACACATTGTGTATGAGGGCAGCGTCCACTCCCAGCATCTTGAGGGTAGAAGGCTGGAAGCGGCCGACCGAGTACTAGTAGTGTGTTTAAGTAATTGTGCGATTCATGAGGATTATGTATGTGTGTGGAGAATGCAGGCCACTACGCCCTGTCAGGTTGCCGTGTGGAGAGGCGCGCGGACACGACCGTCCTTCAAGCGTTTCGACAGGGTACGCGTACCCCGCTATCGGCATGTTGAGGTGGCCCCTTGTGCGCGCCGCCCTCACCGCCGCCGTCGTCGCGCTGTGTGCGTGCGCGCCCCTGGCCCCCCATGCGTCGCACGACGAGCGGCCCGCAGCCCCCGCGCCTGACAGCTCCTGGTACGGGACGACATCGCCCCACGGGCCGACGTGGCGCAACGTCACCGCCTTTGGCGCTGTGGGGGACGGCGTGCACGACGACACGGCTGCCATACAGGCCGCGGTGAGCTTTGACCGGGGCACCATCAACGCGAAGCGGCGTGCGGTGGTGTACCTGCCCCCCGGCACGTACCTCGTGTCGGACACCATCGTGCTGTGGGCCTTCACGCACCTGCTGGGCTGCACCACAGGCACTGCCACACTGAAGCTGGCTGCAAACGCGCCTGGCTTTGGCAACGCGAGCGCGCTGAAGCCGATCCTGGCAGCGGCGTCAGGCTACAACACCACCAGCCTGCAGTGGTGGCTGGAGACCTTCCACGCCAACGACATCTTTTATTCCATGATCTCCAGTGTGACAATTGACGCGTCGCAGCCGGGGAACAGCGGCGCGGTGGCCGTGTTCTGGTCCGTGGCCCAGCAGACGGCGATTCGGGACGTGGCGATCATTCTGGGCGGCGCGGCGGTGGGGCTTGACGTGGGCGTGAGTGAAGGCTACGCCACGCCGCCATTGTTGGGCATTGGGGGCGGCGGCACGGTGGAGGACGTGCGTGTGGACGGCGGCGAGTTCGGCATCCGAGTGACCGCGAGCCAGTACACATTCCGCGGGTTGCGCCTGACCAACCAGCGCGTGTCCTCCCTGTACCTCACCCGCATGATGTGGGTGTTTGCCTTTGTGGACGTGGTGGCCAGCGGCTCGCCCGCCTTCGTCACCTGTGGCGCCGGCCTGGATGCATACGGCTCTACTCTCCTCGTGCTCGACGCACAGCTGCAGGTGGGCACGCCCGCCATTCAACTCCCTGCCAGCGGCATCCCCCTCTTCCTGGAGAATGTGACGTTTGCGGGGCCGCCCGGCGCCCTGGTGGCAGCGGGCAGTGATGTGTGGCTCAATGGCGGCGGCACCGTGCCCAAGTGGGCGGGCGTGGGCGCCAACACCACCAACGGCGGCGTGTGGGCGGCGGGCGCTGACCTGGGCCTGCAGGCGAAGCTGCCTGGGGCGCGCACATCTGCGCTGCCCTCCCGGCCCCGCCCCTGGTTCAATGACGGGCCCACGCCCTGCAATGCCCTGTCTGTGTGCGGTGTCATCGGCGACAACAGCTCCGACACAACGGCATCGCTGCAAGCGTGTGTGGACCGGCCGGACTGCCCCGTCATCTTCCTGCCAGAGGGCGTGTACCGCTTGAATGACACGATCACCCTTACGTCAAGCACATCGCTTATTGGCGAGTCCCTGTCTGTGCTGTGGCTCGCCCCCGCCTCTCCCGGCTTCAATGACCCCTACGCCCCCAAACCCCTCCTTGACACGCCCGATGACCCGAACGCGGTGGTGTTGGTCACGGATCTTTCCCTGCAAGCGGACGTGAACAACACGGGGGCGGCGCTGCTACGATGGCGGTGCGGCCCGGCCAGCGGCGCGTGGGACGTGCACGTGAACATCACCAACAATGTGGCGCGGGGCTTCTGGGCCAGCGGCGCGGGCGGCGGCGTCGTGAGCAACATGTGGGTGTGGGGCGCCGACCATTCTCAGTGGTCCATGACAGGCCTGTCACAGGATGCTGCTGACATCGGCTTCCTGGGCGAGTCCGTGGGCCCCCTGGTGGCCTATGGCGCGGCGGCGGAGCATCACCGCCTCGCCATGTTCTCCCTGCAGAACGCGACAGGCTACTCGCTCATCGTGGCACAGACGGAGCAAACGGGCTGGCTGCCCCCTGATGAGCTGTACCACACCCTGCACATGGACATTGGCGCGGGCACGTCAGGCTCCACGGTGTACGGCGCTCTCATGTGCTCCAGGCTAAGGGGGCAGCTTGACGCCATCGTGCGCGTGTCAGCGGCGGGCAGTGGCGTTTCCGTCAATGGCCTGCGGTGCATGGGCGCGATCGCACCCTGTGACGGCTGCGGCGTGGGCAACCTCACCATCAACGATCGCTGGGCCTCCCTCCTCGCGGATGTGAACATTGTCCCGTCGGCGTGAAGTATCCCACTGTCCCCCTCTTGTGTTTTAACGCTTCTCTCCGTCTCTGCGATCGTGGTCAATGACATTTATGGCAGCGGCGGGCCCCCTGACTCTTCTGCTGCGGCTGTGTGCGTTGCAGTTGAGGGAAGTATGCGCTGTTATTTCTTCTTCAGGAGGGCTGGCACCACACAGCAGCCAGACGGCCCCCCCTGGTTTTACACTCTCGATCCGTTGGGAATGCTCGCGTGGACGTCAGTGCATCCTCCCCTGGGCACCGCCGGCCGCGTGGGCCACTGCCTGGGCACATATGGACAAAAGTAAGCTGGCGCAGGCGCACCCACGCCGTCATGCTCTCGCGCCGGGGGCGGCAAGGAGATTATTCTGTTCATGTGCGCAGGGCTGTCGTGATTGGGGGCGCCGCGGACCGCGAGGACGACGTGTCTGGCATGGCCGCCTCCTCCTTCGACACCACCACACTGGAGTGGGTGCGCGCGCCGGTGC
>JARLJI010000039.1 GCA_031291295.1 Rhodoferax sp.
ATGCCCGCGCCGGCCTTGCCGATCATGTCGAGAGCCAACTCCAGTTGCAGGCGGCAATCGCAGCGCAGGGAGCCAAACACATCGCCGGTGAGGCACTGCGAGTGGATGCGTACCAGCGGCGGCGCGGCGTGGATGTCGCCCATGACCAGGGCGACGAGGCCCTCCGGATGGGTTCCATTCAGTGCCGGCGGTTCGCAGTCAGGCAGCGGCTCCGGCGGCGCACCCTCAAAGCCCAGGATGCGGAAGTGGCCCCAGCGGGTGGGGAAATCCGCCTCGGCAATCTTCTTCACGCTCTCAAATCCCATAGTTCCATTCTACGTTGTGCCGGGATGGGCGCAGCGGCTGCCGTCACAGACTGCGAGATGGGGCGATAAAGGCGGCTAAACGTCTTGCGGATTGGATGCAGGTGTCCGCGGCGCGATACAGTGATTGCGTGCCAGATATCAAGCTGATTCTTATCACCCTGCTGGTGAAGCTGGGCGTGGCTGCGGCAGTGGCCAGCGCGCTGGCACGGTCGCGCACCTTCCAGCGGCTGCTGTTTGCCGAGCGCCGCAGCCCAGGGCAGACCGCGGCTGTGTTGGCGTTTTTCCTGGTGCCGCTGACGCTGGGGGTGTGGGTACGGACCACGGTGCCCAACTTTCTGGCCGCCGATATCTCCTTTGAAACCGTGATCTTGCTGGGCCTGCTGGTGGGGCCGGGGTGGGCCATGCTGGGCGGCGCGGTGCTGGCAGGACCGGCACTCTACCACCATGAATTTCTGGCGTTGCCCTTTAATGCTGCGCTGGGGCTGGCGGCGGGCCTGGTGGGGCGCTTTGTGGAGAAGGAGGAGATCTGGTCGTTCACGCCTTTCATCGACCTGAGCCTCTACCGCTGGGTACGGCGCAATCTGCGCAAGCCCCGCATCGACCGGCAGATCCTGATGTTGTTTTTGATTGCCGCATTGGAAATTGTGCGCGAATGGGTGGCCCGCAACATTCCCAGCAGGAACGGTCCGCGGCGGTTGTTTGCCCTGAATACAGGTGTCTGGGGCTTGCAGGTGCTGGTGTGGCTTTGCGCGCCCATGGTGGTGGGCATCGCACTGAAGGTGTGGAACGCGCTGCGCATCGAATTGAAGCTGGAAGAACAGAAGCGTCTGCTGCTGGAGGCGAGGCTGGACGCCTTGCAGCGCCAGATCAACCCCCACTTCCTGTTCAACACGCTCAACTCCATTGCTTCGCTGGTGCGCATGAATCCCGAGATGGCGCGCGAGATGACGGTGAAGCTGGCTAATATTCTCCGCG
>JARLJI010000040.1 GCA_031291295.1 Rhodoferax sp.
GCCTTGCGGACCTGAGTCTTGCGCGTGAGGCCGAGCAGCAGCGGGCGACCCTGTTGCGCTTTCTGTCCCATGACCTGCGGGCGCCGCACTCGGCGATCCTGGCGTTGCTGGAAGTGCAGCGCGCGCAGCACGACGATGCGCCGGTCTATCGCCAGATCGAACAGCAGGTGCGCCGGGCCCTGGGCCTGACCGAGTCCTTCGTGCACCTGGCCAAGGCCGAGTCGCAGGCTTACAGCTTCGAGCCGGTGCTGTTCGCCATGCTGGTGCTGGATGCCTTCGACCAGGTGGCGCCATTGGCCCGGCTCAAGGGCATCGTGCTGCGCCATCGGCTCGACGAGGTCGACGAAAGCCTGGTCCGGGCCGATGCCTCACTGCTGACCCGGGCGCTGTTCAACCTGCTGGAAAACGCCATCAAATACAGCCCCTCCGGCACCTGTGTCAGCCTCGACGTGGAGGTGGCGGATAACCGGCTGACCTGTGGCATCAGCGATCAGGGCCCGGGCATCGGCGCACAGGCGTTACCGCAGCTCTTCGATCCCTATAAACGCTTTGCCGGCGCCGATGACACCGAAGGCCTGGGCCTGGGTTTGTCGATGGTCAAGGCGGTGATCGACCGGCATGAAGGGCGAATTCATTGCGTCAGCGTCGAGGGGCAGGGCACAACGTTCAGGTTTTGCCTGCCCCTCTGGAAAGATTGACCGCGCGGCGCCGCGGGTCGTTTGCACTGACACCGACTTGAATCAATCTTGGCTTTGGTTTTTTGGTCTACCCTTCCAATGGACGACAGGCGGGTGACGTGTTCGACCTCTGTCGCCGGGCTCCCCTGTGTGTCTGCATCAGGCAGGAGCATTGAACTCCGGCTGTCATTGGGGAAAGGACGATATGCCGCGTAATGCTCTGCTCTGCCTGGGTGGCAGATTACACCCTTTGCTGGGGATGGCTTTGTGCAGCCAACTGCTCTGGCCCCTCAATGCCTGGGCCGATGCGTCCTACGACCAGCTTATCCGGCAAGCCCGTGATGGCAGTTACACGCCGGCGCTGGTGTA
>JARLJI010000041.1 GCA_031291295.1 Rhodoferax sp.
AATGCCGAACGCCATGGGCTTGGGCGTGCCGTTGGCGAAGAGGCCCGCCAGCGCCATGATCGCCGAGCCGATGATCATCTGCAGCGCGCCCATCAGGGCCGATGCCGTGCCGGCGATCTCGCCATGCCGCTCCAAAGCCAGGACGGCGGTGGTGGGAATCACCAGTCCCAGGCAGCCATAGCCGATGAAGAGCGGCGCCATCAGGGCAAGAAGGCTGTCGACGCCGACCGCGAACAGCAGCGCCAGAGCGGCCATCGCGAGCGCGAATCCGCTCGCCGCCACCCGCACCACCGGGGGCAGGCCGAAGCGCTGGGTAAGTGTGCCGGTGAGCTGGCTGAAGCCGAAGAAAGCCGCGGCGTTGAGCGCGAAGCAGAGGCTGAACAGCTTGGGGCTCAGCCCGTAATAATTGATCAGGACGAAGGAGGCGCTGCCCAGATAGACGAAGAAGGACGAGACGCCCAGCGCTCCCACCAGGACCAGGCTGATGAACTCGCCGTCGCGCAGCAGAAAAAGATAGGCGCTGAAGGCGCTCGCCCAGGTGCTTTGCGCGCGATGGTGATCGTGCCTTGTCTCCTTCAGCTGGGTTACTGCCAGAATCAGGGCAAGTACGGCGGCGATGGTGAGAACTGCAAAGACCCCGCGCCAGCCAAAGGCGCCGATCACGAAGCTGCCAGTGAGGGGCGCCAGGATGGGCGAAATGCTGACCGTCAGCATCAAGAGCGACATCAGCCTTGTGGCGTCATGGCCGGTATAAAGGTCGCGCACGATGGCCCGCGGTATCACCATTCCCGCGCAGGCGCCGAAGGCCTGGATCACGCGGAATCCGATCAGCGCATCGATGCTGGGGGCAAGCGCGCAGCCGATGCTGCCGACCGTGAAGATCACCAGCCCCCCATAAATCGGCAGCTTGCGCCCCACAATGTCGCTGAGAGGACCGTAGAAGAGTTGGCAGATGCCGATGACAATGAAATAGGCCATTAGGCTCATCTGCACCGCGCCCGGGCTGGCTCCCAGGCTCTTGCCCATCGAAGGCAGCGCCGGCAGGTACATGTCGAT
>JARLJI010000042.1 GCA_031291295.1 Rhodoferax sp.
GCATTTGCTTCGATCGCGGCAGCCGCCGAATCCCTGAAGACACCCCCCGATCTCTCTCATCGGCGCCCTTGTTCCCCGCTTTAGCCCTGCCTCGCCTCTACTCTCGCCGCAAACGCCCAGTTGTGTCCAAGGCAGAAGTTCGCAAGCGAGCCGCACAGAATCGCAATCGCGTTCGATGCAACTACGGGGATGTGGCCTTCACGCACCAGAAGGGGCATCAGCGCCAGGTTCCCCGCCATCGAAACCAGTCCGTTCGAAAGATGAAAGCGCACAAACTGGCCGGGCAACGCGCTGCGGTCTCGCCGGTCTCGCCACGTGTAGTGCAGGTGCCACACGAAGTTGTGCACCAGCGTCACCTCCAAAGCGATCGCCGTAGCCACCAGGTAATGGCCCGCGGTCAACCGATTGAAGAGCGCCAGCGTGGCAAGCTGCACTGCCACGCCCATGGCTCCCACCACGTTGAACTTGCACCAACATATAAGCGTCTTCACCGGAGCGGCTCCTGCCGGTAAAGTTGCGCCGTGTGCCGCACGGTTACGGCGATTGCCATCGCGGCCATGCCCAGCGTTGCGATCACCCCTCCCAGATCGAACAGCAGCATTTTGTGCCCGAACAACGTCGAATACGGGCTGCGCAGCGCTGCCAGGCTACCAGCGATTAGCAGAATGCGAATCTCCGTCGGCCCGAAGATCCCTTGCGAAAGCTCGAATCGCCCGAGCGTGTACGTTGCCAGGTAGCTCTCGCTCGAAAGCGCCAGAAACGCGACCAGCATCGCTATTGCCGTCTGCCAGTGCAGCAGCCCCGATGCGCCCAGCCCGCACATCAGCGCCACCGCCCCCAGAATGTCCACCATGTGATCGACGTAGAACCCATAGCGCGGCCGCTCCTGCCGGCGCACCCGCGCCAGCGTCCCGTCCAGGCTGTCGCCCAGCCAGTTCAGCGCCAGGCACACGATCACCAGCAGCAAAGCCCGCCGGTCGAAGCGCGACAATGCATAGCAGATGCCCGCTCCAATCTGCGCGCTCAGGCC
>JARLJI010000043.1 GCA_031291295.1 Rhodoferax sp.
ACTCATGGCTTTTTCAGTATAGAAGCAGGGAAATGAATCTCGCCTGGGTGCGCAGTCATCCGCAGAGGTGTGAGCGAGTTTACTGAGATCGGCGCACGCCTGCTGGTGGTGTTCGACGGCCGGTGCGGGTTTTGCAACGCCTCAGTGCGCTGGCTGGCGCGGCGGGACGGGCACGACCGGCTGCGGTTTGCTCCGGCCGATGCGCCGCGGGTGGGTGCGCTGCTGGGCCGGCACGGGCTGGGCGCGGCGGCGTTTGCTGAAGGGGCCGGAACGCTGGTGGTGGTGCGGGAGGCGGGTGGAGAGGACGAGCTGCTGTTGTCGCGCTCGGACGCGGTGGCGACCCTGCTGGCGGAACTGCCCGGTGCGTGGCCCGCGGTTGCTGCCGTCCTGCACGCTGTTCCGCGGCCTTTGCGCGATGGTGGCTATCGGATCGTTGCCCGCCTGCGCTACCGGATGGGCGGGCGGCTGGAGGTGTGTCCGCTGCCCACGGAGCGGGAGCGGGAGAAGTTTTTGGCCTCTGCCGGGCCTGCCGAATGAACCGGGCGGCGCAGCCTTTTTGAACAGATTTCCGCTTGAATCCACCGCCGCGATCCTGAGCGAACCCTGCTAGAATCAAGCTTTCCTGCCAGTTTTTCAGGCGTGAATCTCATTCCGCAGAAAGCCGTACCGTGCCCAACGAATCCAAATCCAAATCCATTACCTACGCCGACGCCGGTGTTGATATTTCCAGCGGCGACCGCGCCAAAGAGCGCATCAAGTATCTGGCGCAGAAGACCTTTAACCGCAACGTGCTGGGCGGCATTGGCGGCTTCGGCGCGCTGTTCCGGCTGGACCTGCAGCGCTGGAAGAACCCCATCCTGGTGAGCTCGGCTGACGGCGTGGGCACCAAGCTGAAGGTGGCCTTTGAGCTGGGGATGCACCACACGGTGGGCGCCGACCTGGTGAACCATTGCGTGAACGACATTGGCGTGCAGGGCGCGACGCCGCTGTTCTTTCTGGACTACCTGGCCAGCGGCAAGCTGGACCCGGTGGTGACTGAAGCGGTGGTGACGGGGCTGGCCGAGGCCTGCAAGGCCAACGGCTGCGCGCTCATCGGCGGCGAAACGGCGCAGATGCCGGGCTTCTACACCGACGGCGAGTACGATCTGGCCGGTTTCATTGTGGGCGCGGTCGATAGAGAGAAGATGGTGACCGGCGCGGGCATCAAGCCCGGCGACGTGCTCATTGGCCTGCCCTCCACCGGCCTGCTCAC
>JARLJI010000044.1 GCA_031291295.1 Rhodoferax sp.
ATGCCCGCCACTTTGCCAAAGGGCATCCGATGAAAACACTGGCCAAGCTTCCCGTCACCATCGTCACCGGCTTTCTCGGCTCGGGCAAGACCACCCTGTTGCGCCATATGCTCGACAACGCCCAGGGCCGCCGCATCGCGGTGATCGTCAACGAGTTCGGCGAACTGGGCATCGACGGCGAGATCCTCAAGCAGTGCTCGATCGGCTGCACTGAAGAAGAAGCCAGTGGCCGTGTCTATGAACTGGCCAACGGCTGCCTCTGCTGCACGGTCCAGGAAGAATTCTTCCCGGTGATGCGTGAGTTGGTGGCGCGCCGTGGCGACCTCGATCATATCCTGATCGAAACCTCTGGCCTGGCGCTGCCCAAGCCCTTGGTGCAAGCCTTCCAGTGGCCGGAAATCCGCAGTGCCTGCACCGTCGATGCGGTGATCACCGTGGTCGACAGCCCGGCCGTGGCCGCCGGTACCTTCGCCGCGTTCCCGGACCAGGTGGATGCCCAGCGCAAGCTCGACCCGAACCTGGACCACGAATCACCGCTGCACGAGCTGTTCGCCGACCAACTGTCCAGCGCCGACCTGGTGATTCTCAACAAGGCCGACCTGATCAGCCCTGAAGACCTGGCCCGGGTGCGCCTGGAGGTGGCCGAAGAGCTGCCGCCGGCGGTGAAGGTCATCGAAGCCAGCAGTGGTCGCCTGCCCCTGGACGTGCTGCTGGGCCTGGGCGCCGGTTCCGAGGCGCATATCGACGGTCGCCACAGCCACCACGATCACCACCATGACGGCGACGATCATGACGACCACGATCATGATGCCTTCGATTCGATCTCCCTCGAACTGCCGCAAGCCGATGAAAGCCTGCTGCTGGATGCCCTGACGCAACTGGTGGTCAAGCATGGCATCCTGCGGGTCAAGGGTTTCGCCGCGATCCCGAACAAGCCGATGCGCCTGCTGGTCCAGGGGGTGGGCACACGTTTCGACAAGCACTTCGACCGTGCCTGGATGGCGGACGAGCCCCGGGTCACCCGTCTGGTGCTGATCGGCCAGGAACTGGATGCCGCGCTGCTCGAAGCGACCCTGCGCGCCGCGCTGACCGCCTGACCCATGCACCTGCTCAGGACCCAGCCCGGCGGTTTCGTGTCGGATGACAATATCGCCGACCTGGGACAAACCCCCGCCGAGTTGGTGATCCTTTGCAGCGGCGATTCAAGCCTGGCATTGCTCGCCGAGGCGGCGCGGCAACTGCCGGAAAATTACCCGAGTCTGCGCCTGGCCAACCCCATGCAGGTGCAGAACCACGCCTCGGTCGACCTCTATTTCGACCAGGTGCTGCAACACGCCCGGGTCATCCTGCTGTCCCTGCACGGCGGGATCGGCTATTGGCGCTACGGTATCGAGCGCCTGGTGCAACTGGCCGAGCGCGGGGTGACCCTGATCCTGGTCCCGGGGGACGATCGTCCGGACCCGGAGCTGAGCGACCTGGGCACGGTGTCCGCAGAGGAAGGCCAGCGGCTCTGGCATTTTCTTCGCCAGGGTGGGCTGGGCAATGCCCTGGACCTGTATCGCTGTCTCGCCAACCGCTGGTTGGGGCGCGACTATGCCTGGGCCGAGCCGCAACCCTTGCCGCGCACGGCGATCTATCATCCTCGCCACAGCGGCGCCGGATTGGCGGGTTGGCGCGCTGACTGGCAGGTCGGGCAACCGGTCGCGGCGCTGCTGTTCTATCGCTCGCACCTGCAGGCGGCCAATACCGCCTTCGTCGATGTGTTCTGCCGGCGCCTGCAGGCAGCCGGGCTCAACCCCTTGCCGATTGCGGTGGCCAGTCTCAAGGAGCCCGCCTGCCTGAGCGTGGTCGAGGACCTGCTGGACGAGGTGGCGGCCTCGATCATCCTCAACACCACCGGATTTGCCCAGTCCAGCCCCGAGGCACCGCACCTGCGGCCGTTTCGCCGGGATATCCCGGTGATACAGGCCATTTGTGCCCAGGACAACGAGCCCGGCTGGCTGGCCAGCGAGCAGGGCCTCGGGCCCCGCGACCTGGCCATGCATATCGCCTTGCCGGAACTGGACGGGCGCATCATCAGCCGGCCCATCAGCTTCAAGGACCTGGCCTGGCGCAGCGAGCGCAGCCAGAGCGATGTGGTCTGCTATCGCGCCCAGCCCGAGCGCATGGATTTCGTCGCCGAACTGGCCCGGCGCTGGATCGATCTGGCCCGGCTGCCCAATGCGGACAAGCGCGTCGCCCTGATCCTCGCCAACTACCCGACCCGCGACGGGCGGATCGGCAATGGCGTGGGCCTGGATACCCCGGCGGCGGCGCTGAATATCCTGCGGGCGCTCAAGGACCAGGGTTATCCGTTGAGCGAAGATTTACCCGAAAGCGGCACGGCGCTGATCCAGGCCTTGCTCGGTGGCGTCAGCAACGACCTCGACAGCCTCGACCTGCGCCCTTGTCACCAGAGCATGGCCCTGGCCGATTACCAGATAATGTTCGAGCACCTGCCCGAGGCCAATCGCCAGGCGGTGCTGGCGCGCTGGGGCCGGCCGGAGCAGGACCCGATGTTCCGCGGTGGGCGGATGATGGTCGCCGGCCTGCGTTTTGGCCTGACCTTCGTCGGTATCCAGCCGGCCCGGGGTTATCAGGTCGATGCCAGCGCGGTCTACCATGACCCGGACCTGGTGCCACCCCATGGCTACCTGGCATTCTATTTCTGGCTGCGGCACACCTACGGCAGCCATGCGCTGATCCATGTCGGCAAGCACGGCAACCTGGAGTGGCTGCCGGGCAAGGGGGTCGGGCTGTCGCAGCAGTGCTGGCCGGACGCGTTGCTCGGGCCATTGCCGAATATCTACCCGTTTATCGTCAACGACCCGGGCGAGGGCGCCCAGGCCAAGCGCCGCACCCAGGCGGTGATCATCGATCACCTGATGCCGCCACTGACTCGGGCCGAGACCTACGGGCCGCTGCGGGACCTGGAGTTGCTGGCCGACGAATACTACGAAGCGCAATTGCTCGACCCACGGCGTGCCCGCGAATTGCAGCGCGATATCCTCGGGCTGGTGCGCGAGACGCAGATCGACCGTGAGCTGCAAC
Source organism: Rhodoferax sp. (assembly GCA_031291295.1). Classification (GTDB taxonomy): domain Bacteria; phylum Pseudomonadota; class Gammaproteobacteria; order Burkholderiales; family Burkholderiaceae_C; genus Rhodoferax_A. Next base: position 3,091 of record JARLJI010000044.1, read on the forward strand.
TGGATGCGGGCCTGGACAGCGATGCCGACGCGGCGATCTGGCTGCCACGGCTGGACACCTACCTCTGCGACTTGAAGGAGTCGCAGATCCGCGACGGTTTGCATGTGTTCGGTGAGTCGCCGTCCGGGCGCCTGCGCATCGATACGCTGCTGGCCTTGCTGCGGATTCCCCGTGGTGACGGGCGTGGCGCCCAGTCCAGCCTGTTGCGGGCCCTGGCCAAGGCCTTTGAACTGGGCTTCGATCCGTTGGACTGTGCCCTGGCCGAACCCTGGGGCGGGCCTCGACCTGAGTCGTTGCAAGTCGTCAGCGCAGAAGCCTGGCGCACCGCCGGCGACAGCCGCGAGCGCCTGGAGCTGTACGCCGGGCAACTGATCGAGCGTGCGCTGCAAGGTCGGATCGACTGGCCGGACACGGCGTTGTGGAGCGATGTGCGGTTGATCATCGAGGGGCTGCTGACGGTGGTCGCACCGCGCCTGGATGGCTGTGGTGCGGCGGAGATGGGCGGCCTGCTCGATGCCCTGGCGGGGCGTTTTGTGCCCGCCGGCCCCAGTGGCGCGCCGAGTCGCGGGCGCCTGGATGTGTTGCCCACCGGGCGCAACTTCTTTTCCGTGGATGTGCGCAACCTGCCGACCACCACGGCCTGGCGCATCGGTTTCCAGTCGGCCAACCTGATTCTCGAACGGCATTTGCAGGACCATGGCGACCATTTGCGCCAGCTCGGCCTGTCGGTCTGGGGCACGGCGACCATGCGCACCGGTGGCGACGATATCGCCCAGGCCATGGCGTTGATGGGCGTGCGGCCGGTATGGGCCACCGGCAGCCAGCGGGTCGACGATTTCGAGATCCTGCCCCTGAGCCTGCTGGACCGTCCGCGGGTCGACGTGACCTTGCGCGTGTCCGGATTTTTCCGCGACGCCTTTGCCAACCTGATCCGCCTGTTCGACGCGGCCGTGCAGGCCGTGGCGGCGCTGGACGAACCGGCGGACCAGAACCCGCTGGCGGCCCGGGTTCGCGCCGAGCGCGAGCAGTTGCAGGCTGAAGGCCTGGATGAGGGACAAGCGGCGCGTCAGGCCGGCTGGCGAATTTTCGGTGCCAAACCGGGGGCCTATGGCGCCGGCGTGCAGAGTGCCATCGACGGGCGCTTGTGGCAGAGCCGCGAGGACCTCGCCGAGGTCTACCTGAACTGGGGCGGTTATGCCTATGGTGGCCAGGATGAAGGCACGGCGGCGCGCGGGCAGTTTGCGCAACGGCTGGGCCAGGTCCAGGCGGTGCTGCAGAACCAGGACAACCGTGAGCACGACCTGCTCGACTCCAATGACTACTACCAGTTCCAGGGCGGCATGCTGGCGGCGGTGGAAACCCTGCGCGGCGAGCAGGCCGCCAGTTATCATGGCGACCATAGCCAGCCGGACCTGCCGAAGATCCGCACGCTCAAGGACGAGTTGAACCGGGTGATCCGCTCGCGGGCGGCGAACCCGAAATGGATCGACGGGGTCAAGCGCCATGGTTACAAAGGCGCATTCGAACTGGCGGCGACCGTCGACAACCTGTTTGCGTTCGACGCCACCACCGGCCTGATCGACGATCACCAGTACGCCTTGTTGGCCGATGCCTATCTGCTGGACCCGAACACCCGCGACTTTGTCCGCGAGCACAATCCGGCGGCGCTGCGCGACATGACCGAGCGGCTGCTGGAGGCCCAGCAGCGTGGGTTGTGGAGCGAGCCGGGCGAGTACCGCGAGGCGTTGGAAAACCTGCTGCTGGATATAGAAGAAGATTCCTGAGGTGTGCAAGTCATGAGCGATACCCCGCATTTCCCGCTGTCGGCCGTGGTTGCTGCCGATAACCTGAAGCTGGCGCTGTGCCTGACAGCGATTGATCCGAAGATTGGCGGCGTGCTGATCGAGGGGCCGCGGGGCATGGCCAAGTCGACCCTGGCCCGTGGCCTGGCCGATCTGCTGGCCAGCGGGCTGTTTGTCACCTTGCCCCTGGGGGCGACGGAAGAGCGGCTGGTGGGCACACTCGACCTGGACGCGGCCCTGGGCGCCGGTCGGGCGCAGTTTTCCCCGGGCGTGCTGGCGAAGGCCGACGGCGGGGTGCTGTATGTCGACGAGGTCAACCTGCTCCCCGACCATCTGGTGGATCTGCTGCTGGATGTCGCTGCCAGTGGCGTCAATCGGGTCGAACGCGACGGCATTTCCCATCGGCACTCGGCGCGGTTTGTATTGATCGGCACCATGAACCCGGAAGAGGGCGAGTTGCGCCCACAGTTGCTGGACCGTTTCGGCCTGAACGTAGCCCTCAGCGGTCAGCCGCCGCCGAGCGAGCGAGGGCAGATTATCCGTCGGCGCCTGGATTTCGACAGCGATCCACACGCTTTCTGCGAGCAGTGGGCGCCGGCGCAAGAGGCTTTGCGCGAGCGCTGTCGCCAGGCTCGGGCACGCCTGCCGGAGATCGCCCTGGATGACCAGACCCTGGAGGCGATTACCCAGCGCTGCTTTGCCGCGGGTGTCGACGGCCTGCGCGCCGACCTGGTGTGGTTGCGTGCCGCCCGGGCCCATGCGGCCTGGCGTGGAGCCGAGCAGATTGCCACGGAGGATATCGAGGCGGTGGCCGAGTTTGCCTTGCGCCATCGTCGTCGCGAAGGCGTGCCGCCCACATCTTCACCCGCCTCGAATCCGCGGGGCGCACCCGATGCGGCAAGCGATCCGGCCCAGGGCCAGGGGCAATGGGGAGAACTGCCGGCCCAGGCCTTGCCAGTCGGGGCGCGCCGGGAGATCCCGAGCTGGCCAAAAAAGCCCCAGGCATCCGCCCTCGACTGACGCCGGGGACGGATGCCAGGCCTTGCTCAGGTCGTTTGTCCGCTGGGCGTCAAGGTGCCAGCCGGTCTGGCGAGAGCGGTACGATCAGTTGGGTGGAGACCTTGCTTGGCGGACGCCCGCGCTCGCGCAAGGACCTGCGTTTTCGTCCGCGCAGCCGTTCGGCCCATGAACTGTGGCTGGTTATTGTCGATGCTTCGGCCTCGACCCGACGGCACCAGGCGTTGAGCGAGGCCAAGGGCCTGCTGGCGCAGTTGTTTGATGATGCTTACCGCAAGCGGGCGCGCCTGGCGCTGATGACCGCCAGCGGTGATCGGCCCAGGTGGCAGCTGCAGGGGCTGAAGGCCTCGAGTGACTTGGGTGGTTGGCTGGAGGACTTGGGAGCCGGGGGCGGCACGCCCTTGCAGGCGGCGCTGGTTCAAGCCGCGGATTGGTTGGCCAAGCGGCGGAAGCGCTTTGCGGCTGAACAGCAGCGGGTGCTGTTGCTGACGGACGGGCGTTTGAAAGCCTGGTCCGGCTTGCCGGTCTTCAACTGCCAGGCGGTGCTGGTGGACCTGGAAAAAGGTCCGATTCGCCTGGGGCGGGCGGTGCAGCTGGCTGCGGAGCTGGGCGCGCAGTATCGGCATATCGTAGACCTGACAAGGGTCTGACAGGCACTGCGATCCTGCAGAAGAACGCGGTCAACTGTAGGAGCAGAGCTGGCTCGCGAACCGCTGTAAGCGGCCATTCACCTTAGAGCTGCGGCGTCCATGAAGACTCGAGCGTCGACCGGCTGCTCCTACAGGGGCTTGCGGTGTTCTCTGGAGCGTAATCAGGCCGACAATGTCCACGGCTGCAGGTCGTAGCCTTTCTGGCTCAACTCCGCTCGGGCCTGTTGCAACAGACTCACCAGTTGTTCGGGGTCGGAGTAGGTGCTGCAAGGAATCTGCTGGCGACCGATGCTGTTATTGGTCCGGTCGATCACGGTCAGGCTCAGTTCGCCTTTGTCTTGCGCCATCCAGGCAACACACTGGAAGGGTTTAAGGGCCTGGCCGGCCATCAGAAGTGCTTCGTTCATACGGAGCGG
>JARLJI010000004.1 GCA_031291295.1 Rhodoferax sp.
GCTCATCGAGCTGGGCTGGGCGACCGCGCTCGGGCACCCCGCGCAGCGCATCGATACCGCCTTCATCGAGCAGCCGCTTCCACGTGTACACGGTTTGCCGTGCCACCCCCACAGCCAAGGCCACCTCGGCGCAGCCTTTGACCTCCAGCAGCATCCGACACGCCTTAAATCGATTCTTCGCCGCTTCGCTCAATCGTTTTTGCATCACGCCAATATTCTCCAGCATTGCTACTGGAGACATAACGCTTGAAACGCTCAGCGGTTGTCACGATTTACGGAAATATCAATAGCTACTGAATTTACAGCGTCGTCTGCAACAACGCGCCCTTGAACAGCACCGGGCCGGTCGGGCCGCCCGCGCTGGGCACGCCGCCCTTGGGCTCCAGGCTGATCGCCAGCGCCGGCACGCCCTGCACCTCGCCCTCGCTGGCCGCCAGCCGGATCACCTTGCCATCGCCCAGCACCCCGAGCGATTTCGGACCGCCGCTGGGCGGCAAGGCCCATAGCTGCAGCGACTTGTCGGACGCCTCCTGATAGCCGCCCACGCGCTTGAGCGTGAGGGTCTGGTTTTTCGGGTCGAAGGTCGCCAGCATCGAGGGCGCGGCCTTGTCGTCGGCGAGCACGGCCACGTACTGAATCTCGGGTGTGGCCTTGAGCTGGGCGGCGAGTTTGGCGTTTTGCTGCGCCACCTCGGTGCCCTCCCGGGTCACTTGCGCGAGCTGGACGCTCTGGCGATCCACCTGGCGACTCAGGTTCACCCCCACCAGAATGGCGGCCACGCTGGCCAGCGCGCCCGCAAAGGCGGCGCCACGCCATAGGCCCAGGGCCCGGCGAAGCTTGTCGAACAGGAGGTTCTCCTGCGGCGCAACCCGCGCGGCTTGGGTCTGCGGCTGTGCGGCCACCAGGTTCTCGATGCGCTTCCACACATTCGGGCTGGGCGCCTCGCCGGCCTGCAGCTCCGTCATGGAGGCAAAGCGCTCCTGCCAGATCAGGGCGCTGGCGCGCACGGTGGCGCTGGAGCGCGCCAGCGTCTCGAAACGCCGGCGCGCGCCGCCGCGCAGGGTGCCGAGTGCGTAGCTGGCCGCGAGCCGGTCCAGCAATGGAGGGTTGTCAAGAATATTCATGTCGGCACATCAGGCAAAACGGGCCATGCAGCCGCGCAGCTGGTCCAGCCCGCGCCGGATCCAGGTCTTGACCGTACCCAGCGGCAGCTTGAGCTGTGCGGCCAGCTCGCTGTGGCTCAGGTCGCGCAAATAAGCCAGGCTGACCACTTCGCGCTCCCTCGCCTCGAGCTTGCGCAGGCATTCGTGCAGCGCCCAGGCCTGCTCGCTGGCCTGCGTGGTGTCCATCGGATTCGGGTTGTCGCCCGCCACGGTGTCGTTCACAAAGTCGTCCAGCGCCTGGGCCTGATCGGCCCGCTGGCTGGCGCGCCGGCGCAGGAAATCGAGCGCGCGGCTGCGCACGACCACGCCCATCCAGGCCATCGGAGGGCTCAGGGAGGCGCGGTAGTCGCCTGCAATGCGCCAGATATTCAGGTAGGCCTCCTGCAGCACGTCCTCGGCCCAACTGCGGTTACCCACCACGCGCAGGGCCACGCCGTACAGCTTGGCGGAGGTCAGGTCATAAAGCTCGCGCAGGGCTGCCTGGGCATCAGCACCGTGGGCGGGAAGGCGGTCGATCAGGGCGATCATCTGGAGGTCTTGGGTGTCGTGGGCCATGGCTGGATTGTCGGGCCTGTCATACTTTACGCAAACCCCCGCGCACTGGATTCAGGCTTGGTGCGCCGCCCGAAGCGCCCGGTACCCTAAAATTGGCGGTTTATCCCCACAGCGCCGCGCCGGATCGCGCGCCCTGGCGCAGCCAGAAAAGCAGCCACATCCATCATGATTACCGAAAAAATCGACGGCGTGTCCGTCACCACCCAGGCCAGCGTCTATTTCGACGGCAAATGCGTGAGCCACGGCATCACCTTCCCCGATGGCACGAAAAAATCGGTGGGCGTGATCCTGCCCGCCACGCTGACCTTCGGCACCGGCGCGCCCGAGACCATGGAATGCGTGGCCGGCGCCTGCGAGTACAAGCTGGCCGGCAGCGACGTCTGGGTCAAATCCGGCCCCGGCGAGACATTCAGCGTGCCCGGCAACACGAAGTTCGATATTCGCGTCACCAGCGCCTACCACTACATCTGCCACTACGGCTGAGCCGAAGGAGCCCGCACCATGGCCACCATTCTTCAAGACCTGCCCGCCGGCCAGAAAGTCGGCATCGCCTTCTCCGGCGGCCTCGATACCAGCGCCGCGCTGCACTGGATGAAGCTCAAGGGCGCGATTCCCTACGCCTACACCGCCAACCTGGGCCAGCCCGACGAGCCTGATTACGAGGACATCCCGCGCAAGGCGATGCAATACGGCGCCGAGAAGGCGCGCCTGATCGACTGCCGCCTGCAACTCGCCCACGAAGGCATCGCGGCATTGCAGGCCGGCGCCTTTCACATCACGACCGCCGGCGTGACCTACTTCAACACCACGCCGATCGGGCGCGCGGTCACGGGCACCATGCTGGTGTCCGCGATGAAGGAGGACGACGTCAATATCTGGGGCGACGGCAGCACCTACAAGGGCAACGACATCGAGCGCTTCTACCGCTACGGCCTGCTGACCAACCCCAGCCTCAAGATCTACAAGCCCTGGCTCGACCAGCTGTTCATCGATGAGCTCGGTGGCCGCGCCGAGATGTCGGCCTTCATGACCCAGGCCGGCTTCGGCTACAAGATGTCGGCCGAGAAGGCCTATTCGACCGACTCCAACATGCTGGGCGCCACGCATGAGGCGAAGGACCTCGAGCACCTGAACACCGGCATGAAAATCGTGCAGCCCATCATGGGCGTCGCCTTCTGGCGTGATGACGTGGAGGTCAAGCGCGAAGAGGTCACCGTGCGCTTCGAGGAAGGCCAGCCCGTCGCGCTCAACGGCAAGACGTTCGCGAGTCCCGTGGAACTCATCCTGGAAGCCAACCGCATCGGCGGCCGCCACGGCCTGGGCTTGAGCGACCAGATCGAGAACCGCATCATCGAAGCCAAAAGCCGCGGCATCTACGAAGCCCCCGGCCTGGCCCTGCTGTTCATCGCCTACGAGCGCCTGCTTACCGGCATCCACAACGAAGACACGATCGAGCAGTATCGCGACAACGGCCGCAAGCTCGGGCGCCTGCTCTACCAGGGCCGCTGGTTCGATTCGCAGGCCATCATGCTGCGCGAAACCGCACAGCGCTGGGTCGCGCGGCCAATCACCGGCGAAGTCACGCTGGAGCTGCGCCGCGGCAACGACTATTCGATCCTGAACACCGACTCGCCCAACCTGACCTACAAGCCCGAGCGGCTGACCATGGAAAAGGGCGAATCGATGTTCTCGCCGCGCGACCGCATCGGCCAGCTCACCATGCGCAACCTCGATATCGTCGACACGCGCGAGAAGCTGATGGTCTATGCCAAGGCGGGGTTGCTGTCGCTGGGGTCGGGGGCGGCGCTGCCGCGGCTGACGAACGATGAAGGCGAGTGATATTTAGTCTTTTCGGCCGCTAGACCTTACTAGGCATTAACTGTTTGCTATTGAATCAATAGTAAACCGTTTGTCATTCCCGGCTTGACCGGGAATCCACGGTAGTGAAGCGTTGACCTTTGCAAGGGCCGCTGGCCGGGATGCGCGCCGTCGCGCGCACATCCGGCCCCCCGCCCGCCGCAGCGAACCCACCCATCAAACGACAACAGGCTCCGGCTCCAGCCGAATCCCAAACCGCTCATACACGCTGGTCTGGATCGCGCGGGCCAGCGTCATCACCTCGCCGCCGGTCGCGCCGTTCCGATTCACCAGCACCAGCGCCTGCTTCTCGTAGACGCCGGCGTTGCCGACCGATTTGCCCTTCCAGCCGCAGGCGTCGATCAGCCAGCCAGCCGCCAGCTTGACGGTGCCATTGGCCAGCTGATAGTGCACGATCTTGGGCTCGCGCTGGATGATGTCCGCGCACTGCTCGGCGGAAACGGTCGGGTTCTTGAAGAAGCTGCCGGCGTTGCCGATGACTTGCGGATCGGGCAGCTTGGCGCGCCGAATATCGCAAATCCACTCATAAATTTGTAGCGCATCGGGCCTGTGGATATTGGACTGGAGCATCTTTTTCTCAATATCCGCGTAGCCCAGCACGGGTTTCCAGGCTTTCGGCAGCGCAAAGCGCACCCGGGTGATCAGCGCCTTGTCCGCCAAGCCCAGGGCCTGCGCACCCGAGGCCTCGCCCGGCTTGCTGGCATGTTTGAAGACCGAATCGCGGTAGCCGAAGGCGCATTGCGCGGCGTTGAGCGTGAAGGCCTGGCCGGTCGTGAGGTCGATGGCATCCAGCGACTCGAAGCGGTCCTGCAGCTCGACACCGTAAGCACCAATGTTCTGCACCGGTGAAGCGCCCACGGTGCCGGGAATCAGCGCCAGGTTTTCCAGCCCGGGGTAGCCGTTGTGCAAGGTCCAGGTGACCAGATCGTGCCAGTTTTCGCCCGCGCCGGCCTCGATGATCCAGTCCTTCGCGGTTTCGCCGACGAGGCGCTTTCCCTTGATCTCGACCTTGAGCACCACCGGCCGGACGTCGCCCGTCAGCACGATATTGCTGCCGCCGCCGAGCACAAATTTCGGCTGGTGGCCGAGCAGCGGGTCGGCCAGCACCGCCTGCACGTCCGCCTCCTGCGCCATGCGCACCAGGGTATGCGCCCTGGCCACAATGCCAAAGGTGTTGTAGGGCTGGAGCGCGACATTTTTCTCGACTAACATCAACGGATTGTCGCATCGGCCTTTGCCCTGATCCGGGGCGCCAGGCCCACACCACTCAGGAATCAACCCATGCCTTCTTTTGACACTGTTTGCGAACCCAACCTGGCCGAGGTCAGAAATGCGGTGGACAACACCGCCAAGGAAATCGTCACGCGCTTTGACTTCAAGGGCACCTCGGCCGCCATCGAGCTCAAGGACAAGGACATCACCCTGCTGGGCGACGCCGAGTTCCAGCTGCAGCAGGTGGAGGACATCCTGCGCAACAAGCTGACCAAGCGCAACGTGGATGTGCGCTACCTGGACAAGGGCGATGTCCAGAAAATCGGTGGCGACAAGGTCAAGCAGGTCTTCAAGGTGCGCAGCGGCATCGAGACCGAGCAGGCCAAGAAAATCACGCGCCTGATCAAGGACAGCAAGCTCAAGGTGCAGGCCGCGATCCAGGGCGACGCCGTGCGCGTGACCGGTGCCAAGCGCGACGACCTGCAGGCCGCGATGGCGCTGATCAAGAAGGACGTGACCGACGTGCCCATGACCTTCAACAATTTCCGCGACTGAAAAATGAAACCCCGCGGGTTGCGTGCCGCTCCCCTGCCGCTGGCCTTTGGGCTCGCGTTGTGGCTGATCGCCGGCCTGGCCCAGGCTCAATCGGTGGCGCTGTCGGGCATGCTCGGCCACAAGGCCCTGTTGATGGTGGGCAGCAGCGCACCGCACAGTGTGGCGCCGGGCGACACATACCAGGGGGTCAAGGTGATCTCCACCGCGGGCGATCAGGCCGTGGTCGAAATTGACGGCCAGCGCCGCACCCTGCGGGTCGGCGACGCGCCGGCCAGCTTCGGCGGCAATGGCGGCGGCACGGCCGGCGGCGGCAAGATCACGATTGCGGCCGGCAGCGACGGCCATTTCACGGCGCCGGGCAGCATCAACGGCCGCGCCGTGCAGTTCCTAGTGGACACCGGCGCCAGCGTGATCGGCATGAGCGTGTCGGAGGCCGAGCGCGTCGGCCTGAACTACAAGGCCGGCCAGCCGGTGCGCATGGGCACGGCCAACGGCGTCACGCAAGGGTGGCGCGTGCGGCTCGATTCCGTGCGGGTGGGCGACGTGGAAGTGGCCGGCGTGGACGCCGTGGTCATGCCCCAGCCCATGACCTACGTGCTGCTGGGCAACAGTTTCCTGACGCGCTTTCAGATGCAGCGCGACAACGACATGATGACGTTGCAGCGCCGTTACTGAGCTATTTCTTGGCACCGAGCCGCGATTCCTTGCCCTGAATCAGCCGGCCGATGTTTTCGCGATGGCGCCACGCCAGCAGCAAGGCCATGACGAAAATCGCCACCGAAATGGCGGTGTCGGTATACCAGGCCACCCCGTTGGCCAGCAGGTAATACACCGGCGCGAATGCGGCCGCGGCCAAGGAGGCCAGCGACGAGTAGCGGAAGAAAAACGCAATGATCAGCCAGGTGGCGACTGTGGCCAGACCCAGGATCCAGTTGATGCCGAGCAGCACGCCCAGCGCCGTGGCCACGCCCTTGCCGCCCTCGAACCGGAAGAACACCGGCCACAGATGCCCCGCGAAGGCGGCCAGCCCCACCAGCGCGACGGTGCCGTCCTCCAGCCCATAGGGCTGGCCGAACCAGCGCACCAGCATCACCGGCAGCCAGCCCTTGACGGCGTCGAGCACCAGCGTGGCCACGGCGGCCGCCTTGCTGCCGGAGCGCAGCACATTGGTGGCGCCCGGGTTCTTGCTGCCGTAGCTGCGCGGGTCGTTCAAACCCATGACGCGGCTCACGATCACGGCAAAGCTGAGCGAGCCGATCAGGTAGGCGGCCACGGTGGCGAGCAGGGGATAAATCATTTCCAAGAGAGGTCTCCAGACAGGTGGCTATTCTGCCAGCGCGCAATGCACGGGCGTCGCCCCCAGCAGCTGCACACAGACCTGCGGCGCCAGTTGCACCAGGTAGCCGCGGCGCCCGCCGTTGATCGCGATCACTGGCAGCGCCAGGATGCTCTCCTCGATGTACACCGGCATCTGCCGGCGCGTGCCAAACGGCGAGGTGCCCCCGACCAGGTAGCCGCTGTGCCGGTTCGCCACCTCGGGCTGGCACGGCTCGACCGACTTGGCGCCGATCTGGCGCGCCAGGTTCTTGGTCGAGACCTTGCGGTTGCCATGCATCAGCACCACCAGCGGCCTGGCGTCCTGGTCCTGCATGATCAGCGTCTTGACCACGCTGTAGGGGTCCAGGCCCAGCACTTCGGCGCTGTGCAGCGCGCCGCCGTGCTCCAGGTATTCGTAGGGGTGCTCGGTGAACGCCACCTTGCTGGCGCGCAGCAGGGCGGTCGCCGGGGTCTCGCTGACGTGTCCCTTGCGGCTCACTGGGCGGGATCCCGGGCTTCCTGGCGGATCGCGTCGATGGCGCCCAGGCAGATCGGGGCAACGCGCGGGTCGCTCGAATCCAGTTGAATTTTGTTCATGAAAAGCTCGGTATAAGTCCGCCGGAACTGTGGGCTGGTGATCGCACAGCGGCATGCCATCGCTAGTTTAAAGGCTGGTTCCTGCGCCCGCGCCCGACGCTCGGACGGCAGCATTCGCGGCACCGCCTTACACATCGATACAGTTCCATGCGCTATGCTTATTTCGGTTTGAATAGCTCTTCCCTTTTTCTTTTTCAAGGAGATTCCCCATGAAATCAATCCTCACGTCCGTGACCTGCGCCGCCCTGGTGCTGGGCAGCCTCGCTGGTTGCAGCAACATGACCCCCACCCAGCAAGGCACGGCCTCGGGCGCCGGCATCGGCGCGGTGGCCGGCGCGGCGATCGGCGCTCTGACCAACGGGTCGAGAGGGGCCATCGCCGGCGCGGCGATCGGTGGCGCGGCAGGCGCCGGCGGCGGCTATCTGTGGTCGAAGAAGATGCAGGATCAAAAGCAGGCGATGGAACAGGCCACCGCGGGCACGGGCATTGCGGTCAGCCAGACGGCTGACAACCGGCTCAAGCTGGCCATTCCCAGCGATGTCTCGTTCGACGTGGGCCGCTCGGCCATCAAGAGCAATTTTGCAACGGTGCTGAACCAGTTTTCCACCACCTTGAACCAGAACCCGGTGACGACCATCACCATCGTCGGCTACACCGACAGCACCGGTTCGGACGCCATCAACAACCCGCTGTCGGTCGACCGCGCCGACAGCACGCGCGACTACCTGGTCGGCCACGGCGTGGCGCGCACCCGCTTCGTTACCGAGGGCCGCGGCTCGCGCGACCCGGTCGCCGACAACAGCACCGCGGCCGGCCGCGCCGCGAACCGGCGTGTGGAAATCTTTGTCGCGGAGCCGGCCCAGGCCGCGAAGTAATCAGTCATCGCCAGTCATCGCGCCCGCGAACAGCGAGGGTCTGGCCGCCATCTGGCGGTCAGACCCTCGCCTTTTTGAAGCGCTCTTCTTCCTGCAGGCGCAGCACGCGCCGCTGCACCTTGCCGGTGGTGGTCATCGGCAGCGCATCGATGAACTCGATCTCCTTGGGGTATTCGTAGGGCGCCAGCTTGCCCTTCACGTGGGCCTGCAGCTCGGCCACGAGTTTGGCGTCAAAATCGCCTGCAGCCCCCGCAGAGCGGGCGCGTGCCGCTACAAAATCGGGAGCAAGCACGACATAGGCCTTGACCAGCGCGCCACGCTCGCGGTCCGGCTTGGGGACGGCGGCGGCATTCGCCACGGCCGGGTGCTTGACCAGGCAGTTCTCGATCTCGCCGGGCCCGATGCGGTAGCCCGCGGCCTTGAACACGTCGTCGGCGCGGCCCTCGTACCAGAGGTAGCCGTCCGCGTCGCGGGTGGCAAGATCCCCGGTGCGGCACCAGTCGCCGGTGAACTTGGCGTGGGTGGCCTGCGGGTTCTTCCAGTAGCCCAAAAAGAAAATCGGGTCCGGGTCGCCATGAATGTCGAAACGGTTCAAAGCCACGTCGCCGGGCACGCCGACCGGGCATTCGTTGCCTTCTTCGTCGATGACCGCCACGCGGTGACCCGGGTAGCCCTTGCCCATGCTGCCGGGCTTGGCCGGCCAACCGACGGACAAAGCCCCCACGCTTGTCGCTTCGCGTACCTCCGGCGTTGCGCTACCCCTTTCACCTGAAGTAGGGGCCGTGCCTTGCTTGGGGCGGCCCGGCGCTGCGGCTGGTACCTCCCTGTTCATGGAACAGTTGCCGACGATGTAGTTGATCTCGGTCTGGCCGAACATTTCGTTCACCGTCACGCCGAGTTGCGCCTGGCAGTAGCCGAACACCGCGTCGCCGACCGCCTCGCCGGCGCTCATGATGGCCTGTAGCTTCAGCTTGAACTGCGCTCGCGGCCGCGGGTAGGCCTTCATCATGGCTTTCAGCGCGGTCGGAAACAAAAAGGTGTGCGTCACGCCGTACTTCTGCATCAGCGTGAAGGCTATCTCGGGACTGAAGCGGCCGTTGTAGGCCACGATTTCGCGGCCAAAGTACAGCGTGGGCAGCAGCGCGTCCATCAGGCCACCGGTCCAGGCCCAGTCTGCCGGCGACCAGAAAACGGCGTCGGATGCGGCGTTGGTCTTGCCATCGAAGCCAAACCAGTTCTGGCTGCAGACAAAGCCGCTGAGGTTGCCGATCAGACCGCGGTGCGCAATCAGCGCGCCCTTGGGCTGGCCAGTGGTGCCGCTGGTGTAGATCAGCACGGCGGGGTCGTCGGCCAGTGTGGCCACAGGTACAAAGTCGGCGGACTGCTGCGCCAGCGCGTCGGCGTAGTCCAGGTCGGCCAACGCGGCGCCCTCCCCGACACCGACGATGGTGCGCAGCAGCGGGCAGCTGGCGCGCACCGAGGCGAGCGCGGCGCTCGCGCTGGCGTCGCAAATCGCCACCACGGCCTCGCTGTCGTGCAGGCGGTATTCGAGCGCCTCGGGGCCGAACAGCATGGACAGCGGCATCGCCACCGCGCCGAGCTGCAACACCGCCATGTAGGCCACCGCCGTTTCGAAGCGCTGCGGCATCACGATGGCGACGCAATCTCCGCGTGCGACACCCAGCCCGGCCAGCACGTTGGACAGGCGGTTGGCCGCCTGCTGCAACTCCACATAGGTATGAAAAGTGCCTGCAGCCCCCGTCCCTTCTGCGCGGATAGCTACTCTTCTTGTAGCGTCAGGCTTGCCCTGGTCGCGCGCCGCCCAGCGCGCGCAGCAGACCTCGGCAATGTTGAAGTGCTGTGGCACGCACCAGCGGAACTGGCTGTGCATGGCGTCGTAGTGGTCCGTGCCAGCCGGGCCGGAGCCGGGCTTTTGCCGTGGTTGGCGGGGCCGTTTGTCTCTGTGTTGACTGACGCTCACGGTATGTCTCCTTATGATGGCCCGAATGTACCAAGTCAAAAGAATTTCCCGCAGCGAATTTGTCCCGATCCGCAACCTGAGCTACCACGTGCGCCTGTGGGGCGAGCCTACGCCCGGCGTGGCGCCGCTGGTGCTGGTGCACGGCTGGATGGACGTGGCGGCGTCCTACCAGTTCGTGGTGGATGCGCTCGACGACGCGTTCGCGCAGGGCCGCTGCATCATCGCGCCCGACTGGCGCGGTTTTGGCCTGACGCGCTGGCAGTCGCCGGACGCGCAGAACGGCACTGGCGCGCCCGACAACTACTGGTTTCCCGACTACCTGGCCGACCTTGATTTTTTGCTCGACCACTATGCGCCAGATCAAGCCGTCGACCTGGTCGGCCACAGCCTGGGCGGCAACGTGGTGATGCACTACGCGGGCGTGCGGCCGGAACGCATCCGCCGCCTGATCAATCTCGAAGGCTTTGGCGTGCCCGCCAGCGAGCCCTCGCAAACGCCCGGGCGTTATGCCAAGTGGATGGACGAACTCAAGAGCCTGCAACGGGGCGACATGGCGCTCAAGGCCTACCCCGACGTCGGCGGCGTGGCGCACCGCCTCATGAAGACCAACCCGCGCCTCGGCCAGGACAAGGCCGACTGGCTGGCGCAGCACTGGGCCGCCCCCAACGCGCAGGGGCAGTGGGAAATCCTCGGCGATGCGGCCCACAAGATCCCCAACGCCCAGCTCAACCGGGTGGACGAAGTGCTGGCGCTGTACGCGCGCATCACGGCCCCGACCCTGGTCATCGAAGCCGCGGGCGACTCCCTGAGCGGCTGGTGGGGCGGCAAATTCACGCTGGCCGAATTCCACGAACGGCTGCGGGCCGTGCCGCATCTGACGACCGGTGTGATCCTTGATGCCGGCCACATGCTGCACCACGACCAGCCCGAGCAATTGGCCCGATTGATCGAGAACTTCGTCGCGTGAGAAAATAGCCGGTTAGCCATTCACCAGGACACACCCCATGGAAGCAGAACGCATCAACCAAATCGGCGCCCAACTCACCGACCTGTCCGCCCGGACCGAGGATTTACGGAGGTATCTTTGACTTCGATGCCAAATCCGAACGCCTGAGGACCGTCAACGCCTCGCTCGAAGACCCCGCCGTCTGGAACGACCCCAAGCGCGCCCAGGAGCTGGGCCGCGAAAAGAAGGCGCTCGATTCGGTCGTGCTGACCCTCACCAACCTTACGCGCGAGCTGGCCGACAACACCGAGCTGTTCGAGATGAGCAAGGAAGAAGGCGACGATGCCGGCCTGCAAACCATCGAGAGCGAGACCGCCAAGCTGGCGACAGACATCGAGCAGCTTGAATTCCGCCGCATGTTCAACAACCCGGCCGACCCGCTGAATGCCTTCCTGGACATCCAGGCCGGCGCCGGCGGCACCGAGGCCTGCGACTGGGCCAGCATGCTGCTGCGCCAGTACCTGCGCTATGCCGAGCGCAAGGGCTTCAAGGCCAGCATCGAGGAAGAATCCCCGGGCGACACCGCCGGCATCAAGGGCGCCACCATCAAGATCGAGGGCGAGTACGCCTTTGGACTGCTGCGCACCGAGACCGGCGTGCACCGCCTGGTGCGCAAGTCGCCGTTCGACTCGTCGGGCGGACGCCACACGAGCTTTGCCAGCGTGTTCGTCTATCCGGAAGTGGACGACTCGATCGAGATCGACATCAACCCGGCCGATGTGCGCACCGACACCTTCCGCGCCAGCGGCGCCGGCGGCCAGCACATCAACAAGACCGACTCGGCCGTGCGCCTGACACACATCCCGACCGGCATCGTGGTGCAGTGCCAGGACGGGCGCAGCCAGCACAGCAACCGCGACGTGGCCTGGAAGCGACTGCGCTCGCGCCTGTACGACTTCGAGCTGCGCAAGCAGCAGGAAGCGCAGCAAAAACTCGAGGACACCAAGACCGACGTGGGCTGGGGTCACCAGATCCGCTCCTACGTGCTGGACAACAGCCGCATCAAGGACCTGCGCACCAACGTCGAAGTCTCGGCCACGCAAAAGGTGCTGGACGGCGACCTGGATGTGTTCATCGAAGCCTCCCTGAAACAGGGCGTGTAATGACGACCCTGTGCGCCCACGCCGAACGACTTGACTCGAACTTTTTAGGAACTCTCCATGTATCGTGAAGGACAGGCCAAGGCCATCCAGCGTGCCGATTACAGCGCCCCCGCCTACTGGGTCGACAGCGTCGATCTGTGTTTTGACCTGGACCCAGCCAAGACGCGCGTGCTGAACAAGATGACCTTGCGCCGCAACCCCGAGGTGCCGGCGCAGTCGCTCAGGCTCGACGGCGACGAACTCAACCTGGCGCGCGTGCTGGTGAACGGCCAGGGCACCTCGTTCAAGTTGGAGGGCGGCCAGCTGGTGCTGGACAACCTGCCCGATGCCTTCGAGCTGGAAATTTTCACCACCTGCTGCCCCGCCAAGAACACCAAGCTGATGGGCCTGTACGTCAGCAACGACTCGTTCTTCACCCAGTGCGAGGCCGAGGGTTTTCGCCGCATCACCTACTTCCTGGACCGCCCCGACGTGATGGCCAGCTTCAGCGTGACCTTGCGCGCCGACAAGGCGAAGTACCCGGTGCTGCTGTCCAACGGCAACCTGGTCGCGCACGGCCCGCTCGACGACGGCCGCCATTTTGCCAAGTGGCTGGATCCGCACCGCAAGCCCAGCTACCTCTTTGCGCTGGTCGCGGGCCAGCTGGTGTGCCGCGAGCAGCGCATCACCTCGCGCGCCGGCAAGGAGCATCTGCTGCAGGTCTATGTGCGCCCTGGCGACCTCGACAAGACCGAGCACGCGATGAACTCGCTGATGGCCAGTGTGGCCTGGGACGAGGCGCGCTTCGGCCTCGCGCTGGACCTGGAGCGCTTCATGATCGTCGCCACCAGCGACTTCAACATGGGCGCCATGGAAAACAAGGGCCTGAACATCTTCAACACCAAGTACGTGCTGGCGAACCAGGCCACCGCGACCGACACCGATTATTCGAACATCGAATCGGTGGTCGGCCACGAGTACTTCCACAACTGGACCGGCAACCGCGTGACCTGCCGCGACTGGTTCCAGCTCTCGCTCAAGGAAGGCCTCACGGTGTTCCGCGACCAGGAGTTCAGCCAGGACCTGGCCGGCGAGGCATCGGCGCGCGCCGTCAAGCGCATCGAGGACGTGCGCCTGCTGCGCACCGCGCAGTTCCCCGAGGACGCGGGTCCGATGGCGCACCCGGTGCGGCCCGACAGCTACATCGAGATCAACAACTTCTACACCGTCACGGTCTACGAAAAAGGCGCCGAGGTGGTGCGCATGATGCAGACCCTGGTGGGCCGCGCCGGCTTTGCCAAGGGCCTGACGCTGTATTTCGAGCGCCATGACGGCCACGCCGTGACCTGCGACGACTTTGCGCAGGCCATCGCCGACGCCAACCCCGGCTCGGCGCTGGCCACGCTGCTGCCCCAGTTCAAGCGCTGGTACAGCCAGGCCGGCACGCCGCGCCTGCACGCCAGCGGCACGTACGACGCCCAGGCCCGCACCTACACGCTGGCCGTCTCGCAAAGCTGCCCGCCGACGCCGGGCCAGCCGCCCAAGGAGCCGTTTGTCATCCCCGTGGGCGTGGGCCTGCTGGGCCAGGACGGCCAGGAACTGCCGCTGCAACTGGCCGGCGAAGCCGCCGCGATCAGCGGCCAGCGCACGCTGGTCATCACGCAGGCGGCCGAGACGCTGACGTTTGTGGGCGTCGATGCCGAGCCCGTGCCGTCCATCCTGCGCGGCTTCACGGCGCCGGTGGTGCTGGAGTTCGACTACAGCGACGCGCAGCTGCTCACGCTGCTGGCGCATGACAGTGATCCGTTCAACCGATGGGAGGCCGGGCAGCGGCTGGCGGTCAACCGCGCTATTAAATCAATAGCTGCTGCCGCTTATGCGGCGGGAGCTACAGCACTGGATGATGCTTATATTGAAGCCATGCGCAGCGTGCTGCGCCATCCCCTGCTTGACGCCGCGTTCAAGGAACTGGTGCTGACCCTGCCGTCCGAGACCTACATCGCCGAGCAGCTCGACGTGGTGGACCCGCAGCGCATTCACGCGGTGCGCGAGGCCATGCGCGGGCAGTTGGCGCAGGCGCTGGCGGCCGACTGGCAATGGGCCTATGAGACGCACCGCGACACCGGCGCCTACCGGCCCGATCCGGTGTCATCGGGCCGGCGCGCCTTGGCCGGCATGGCGCTGGCGAACCTGTGCCTGGCTGCGCAAGCCAGCGGTGACACGGTCTGGCCCGGCAAGGCCTACCAGCGCTTCAAGGATGCCGGCAACATGACCGACCGCTTCAATGCGCTGAGCGCCCTGGTCTCCAGCGGCCACCCGCTGGCGGCGCAGGCGCTACCCCGCTTCCACGCCCTGTTCAAGGACGACGCGCTGGTGCTCGACAAATGGTTTGCGCTGCAGGCCGGCGCGCCGGACCGCGGCGGCAACGTGCTACCCGCCGTGCGCCAGCTCATGAAGCACTCCGACTTCAACCTGCGCAACCCGAACCGCGCGCGCAGCCTGATCTTCAGTTACTGCAGCGCCAACCCCGGCGGCTTTCACCGCACGGATGCGGCCGGCTATGTGTTCTGGAGCGAGCGCGTGATGGAGCTCGACGGCTTCAACCCGCAGGTCGCAGCGCGGCTGGCGCGCGCGCTGGACCGCTGGAAGAAGCTGGCCGAACCCTACCGCAGCGCGGCCCGGGAGGCGATTGCGCGTGTCGCCGCCAAGCCCGATTTGAGCAACGACGTCCGCGAAGTGGTTTCGCGCGCGCTGGCCGATTGAAAGGATTCTTTGATGTCTTCCAAAATCTCCCTGACCCGCTACCTCGTTGAACAGCAACGGGTCGACGGGCTCATCCCTTCGCAGCTGCGCCTGCTGCTCGAGGTCGTGGCGCGCGCCTGCAAGGGCATCAGCCAGGCCGTGAACAAGGGCGCGCTCGGCGGCGTGCTCGGCACGGCGGACACCGAGAACATACAGGGCGAGGTGCAGAAAAAACTCGACATCATCGCCAACGAGGTGCTGATCGAGGCCAATGAATGGGGCGGCCACCTGGCGGCCATGGCCTCGGAAGAAATGGACAGCATCTACGTGGTGCCCAACCGTTACCCGCAGGGCGAATACCTGCTGCTGTTCGACCCGCTCGACGGCTCCAGCAACATCGACGTGAACGTGAGCATCGGCACGATTTTCAGCGTGCTCAAAAAGCCCGAGGGCCTGGCGGGCGTGACGGAAGCCGACTTTCTGCAGCCTGGCGCCAAACAGGTCGCGGCCGGTTACTGTGTGTACGGCCCGCAAACCACGCTGGTGCTGACCGTGGGCGACGGCGTGGCCATGTTCACGCTGGACCGCGAGCAGGGCTCGTTCGTGCTCACGCAGGAAAACGTGCGGATTCCCGAAGACACGAAGGAATTCGCCATCAACATGAGCAACATGCGGCACTGGGACGCGCCCGTGAAGCACTACATCGACGAATGCCTGCAGGGCGTCGAAGGGCCGCGTGGCAAGGATTTCAACATGCGATGGATCGCCAGCATGGTGGCCGACGTGCACCGCATCCTGACGCGCGGCGGCATCTTCCTGTACCCGTGGGACAAGCGCGAACCGAACAAGCCCGGCAAGCTGCGCCTGATGTACGAGGCCAACCCCATGAGCTGGCTGGTCGAGCAGGCCGGCGGCGCCGCCACCAATGGCCGCCAGCGCATCCTGGACATCACGCCCACCACGCTGCACGAACGCGTCAGCGTCATCCTGGGCTCCAAAAACGAAGTGGAGCGCGTGACCGGGTATCACACCACGGTATAATCAAAGGCTAAAAAAACGCCGGTGTAGCTCAGTTGGTAGAGCAGCTCATTCGTAATGAGAAGGTCGGGTGTTCGATTCATCTCTCCGGCACCAAATGAAAAGGGGATAGGCTTTCATGGCCTATCCCCTTCTTCACGTAGTCAGTACTTAACCGCGAACAGATTATGCTCTTGGGACCCTGTTTCCCGCCAAGCTGGAGCAGCACGTTATTGCCATGGGGTCGCCAAATAGCTGCATTGCGAAGTAGCTAGTGCAGTGCGCCAGTCTGTTCAGTACTTATCCCGCGGTAGTAACGAGCGCGGCCCTGGCTCGCGTGACCTTGGCGAGGATGTCGCAGGCGCTGGCGGTCCAGATGAACGGTTTGGGATCGATGTTGTGATGGGCGACA
>JARLJI010000045.1 GCA_031291295.1 Rhodoferax sp.
CCATGCAGGCTGAACAACTCGCCGGGGGCGATGACGATCTTCTGTTCCAGCAGTCGCTCGAACACCTTGCGCATGTCCACCGGCCGGGTCGCCTGCGCCCATACCGTCGCCCCACCCTGCGGCGGCACGAAGGCCAGGCTGTCGGACAGACGCTCACGCAACAGGCCGGTCATATGCGCCAGGCGCTCCTGCAACAAACGGCGCAGGGTCGCCAGGTGCTGATCAATCCGCCCGCTGCTGTAGAGCCGGGCAATCGCCTTTTGCCGGGTCGGCGACATACGGAACGAGCGCAACAGGAAATGCCGCTGCAACTCCGCCCCCAGGTGCCGGGACAGCAAGTAGCCAAAAGGCGCCTCGGCGCCCATGATCCGCTCGAAGCTGGCGAAGACCAGCAGGCGATCCGGGTCCACCAGGTCACGCATCCGCGGGCCGCCGGGCTCGAAGGCGAACTCGCCATGGCTGTCGTTTTCCAGCAACCAGACGCCGAAATGCTCGAGCAACCGCGCCAGGTGCTCGCGTTGCGCGGCAGGCATCAGGCTGCCACGGGGCACACTGAGTCCGGAAGACATCAGCAGCAGCTTGACCGGCTGGGTTTGTAGCAAGCGCTCCAGGGCCATCAGGTCAAAGCCCCCGTCGTCGAGCAACGGCAACTCGACGATATTGACCCCGCCCGCCTGCAACAGACGCAAAATCACCCAATCGCAGGGCGACTCCACCAGCACCGTGGCCTGTTTCAGGCTCAGCGCGGCCATCAGGGTTTCCAGCACGCTGCGCAGGTCCGCTCCGATATAGACATCGTCGGCATGCCAATAGCGCTGGGCCGAGCTGGTGTAGCGCACGGCCAGGGCGGTGCGCAGCTCCAGCTCACCAAACGGCTGGAACTGTGGTGCCTGCTGGCGCGGGTACTGGCGCACCAGCTCGCGCTCGAGCAACAACAGTGGGTTGTCCAGCGACAGCAGCAGTGCCGGTTCATCGCTGCTCAGCACCAAGGTCCCGGGCCGCCGCGAATGCACATACAGGCGCTCCAGCACATCGGCGCTGCCGCTGACAAACGAAGCCCCGGAGACCGGTAGCGCGTAGTAACCCGACTTGGCAAGCGAGTACACCCGCCCCTCCTTTTCCAGGAGGGAATAGGCGTACTGGATGGTCGAGATCGAAACATTCAAGCGCTCGGCCAGCTGGCGCAGGGACGGCAGCTTGACCCGGGCATCGGTCTCGAC
>JARLJI010000046.1 GCA_031291295.1 Rhodoferax sp.
CTGATTCGTGGCACATGTCTCCGCTCATCGGCAGCGGGCCATAGCGCTGGCGCAGCGACACCGGCATCTCGCGCGCCCGCTGCTTGCGCTCTTCCCGGGTGAGGATCGGATAGTCACGGCTGATGCGCACTTCCGCCAGCACCGGCGCGGTCAGGCCACCTTGCTCCGGCGGCTGCGCACCCGGCCGAATGTAGTCAAATTGCACCTTAACCGGAAACTTGCTGCCGGGCACCGCCAGCGCCTGATAGCGGTAAGGGTCGCCGAAGGGCATTAATGGATCAGCCGGGAAGCGGTTGTAGGGCACGACCTCGCCATCCGGAAACCGGTAGCTGCCAACCTTCAACTGCAGCAGCGTCTCCAGTTCCTCTCGCGCAAGCTTGTCCAGGGTCGGCGTGAAATGAATCTGAAAATAGGTCGGCACCTGGGCCACCTTGCTGCGATCCTCGCGGAAGTCGTCGGGATCGTCCTCTATGTACAGTCGCATATCGACTTCAAGGAACTCGGGGCGTTCGAAGCGATACTCTTTCGCGAAAGGGTTGCCTGACAGTGGACTTGTTTTCCAATTTTCGCCAAAGACCGCTTTAACCCGATCCAACGGTACATCCTCCCGCAGCATCCGCATCGCGGCCTGCAGAATCTCGCGCACGATCTGCCGCTGCTGGTCGTTGTAGCGCTCAGCCATGACCGTGGCCTCCCGCACCGCCTGCGGCTTCGGAGAACTCTCTTGTGCAAGTGCCTGGGTTGTGCAGCAAAGGAACGCCATCGCGGCTATCCCAGTACGCCTGAACTGCCGCGCCGCAAATGAACGCATCGTCTTCGTGGAGTTGCGCGCGATAACCTGTGTCATGGTTCACCATGGTGTCAACATTGATGGAAACGCCGCCGGCGCCGACGGTCTGCAGCAGGTCGTAGGCAAACTGCCGCGCCCGTATCAGCTCGGCATCATAAAATTCGTCGCCAAACAGCGGCACCCCCGGATTCCTGGCCTTGTAGTCCAACCGGCCTTGCCGCAGTCCCGCCAGCATCCAGTAGTAGTGCCCGACCAGCATGCGGTGCAGGCCCCGCAGCACCAGCGCGTCCTGAGGAACCGGCTGCTTGCCGGCCAGTTTAAAGACGCCCTTATGGAAATACTCCTCGTAGAATTCCTGTATGTGCGGCACACGTGCATAGTCCTGCGGGAACTGTTGGAGCAGGGCCGCCATCCAGAATTCCTGCTGGCAATGCCGGGCCTCGTGATAGAGGTTCTCAGCCAGCAGCTTCAGTTTGGCATCCAGGTGGTCACTACCAGCCTTGCCCCGGGCCGCCAGCACATCCTCAATCGTCTTGCGTGTAATCACAATCTGCCACGGAAGCCGCACAAAACCCCCATTGGCGGTTGCGACCAGATTCAGTGTTTTCTGTTCGTCATCATTGACGATGCGGATCGCGGGCAGGGCACCGCTCGGCTCCTTGTCATCCGCCGGGTTAGCAGGCAATCCAAACGGTCCACTTTGCAGCGCAGCATGGATGAGGGGCTGAACCCGACTCACGATGGCATCCACCTGGCGTTCCGACAAGGGCCATTGCATTGCCCCCCAATCAATGCCCTGCAGCACCGGCTTGATCGCCTCGGTGTAAGTCTTGGCCACCGGATAGGCCACATCACGGCGCAGTGGCCGGTTGCTCTCGCCCGGCTTGCCGGTCGCGGGATCCGTGGCGATCTCGCAAAACCGCAGCCCGTAGTTGTGCGGATCACAAGTGGCAAGCATCGGCAGCTTGCTTTCGCTGGTCGGCTCGCGCTCGGCCTTCTCGGCAGTCTTGCCGCCCACCCTGGTCGAACGCCGCGCCGGATTCGGCGCGCCGGGATCCACACGCTCTGCATCTTCCATCAGCATCAGCATCGGCTGATGCACCGCCACCACCTTGCCCGGCTCGCTGGCCGACAGAATCGCCAGTGTCGCGATCTGGGCCACGGCGGCGGTTGCCAGCTCGGTTTCCCCAAGCGCATTGGTGACGCCCGCGATCACGCGGCCATCGTCCAGCGTGATGCGGTAAGGTTGTTCCGGCAGCGTCAGCCCGGTCCCGAGTTCGGCCAGCACGAAGTGCTCGACCACCGTGGGCGCCTGCTGCGGCAGGAGCGGCTTGGCCTGTCCGATGGACCGCGGCCCCGGCATGCCGTGCGTGCCCGCGTGCGCGCGCCACGTACCCGGCGTGCCGTGCTCGATGCCGTCCCCATTGATGCGCAGATAGCTGTCGCCGCCATTGACCAGGATCTCCTTGGCGGCGATGATCTCGACCCGCTCCATGGTGCCGATGAGCTTCAGTACCTTCTGCGCGATGATCTCGATGTCATCGCTCTGCGCCTGGATCTCGACCTTGCCCTTGGCCGCGAACAGGCGCAGGCCGCCCTGGCGCGCGAACAGTACGATCTTCTCCACGGCGCTGGCCAGCAGGCTCTTGCCGGTGGCAATGGACAGGTGTTCCCCGGTGGTCAGCGCCGTATGCCGCTCGCTGTGCAGGTGAATGTCTTGCGCTGCGGTGGCGGCGATGCCGGCGGGGCTGGCCACTATCAGATGCGGTGCGGCGAACTCACCCTGCTCGCCGCTCCCCTTCAGGGTGTCGTGCTGCCCCTGCAGGGCCTTGGCTACGTCGAGCTGCTGGCCCTCCTGCGCGCGTAGATGCTCGGCCGCGTCGCCCAGCGATTGCTGGAGGTCATGGCCGCTGGC
>JARLJI010000047.1 GCA_031291295.1 Rhodoferax sp.
ACCGCGGCTCGCCCGCGCCATAGTTGGCGCTCGGCATCCAGTGCGGATAAACAATCCCGTGTCGCCAGCCATTCAGCGCATCGAACCACGAAGCCAGATGAAAGTCGAAGTCATGCCCGCACGAGTAGCCCCAAATCACCTGCGGCGCCACCGCCACAGCCGCCGCGGCCAGAATCACCGCGCAGCCCACCAAGCAGTTTTGAGGCGAGCATTTCTCTCCGGTTGAAGACAGCAGGCCAGTTCCAGGGGGCGCAACGGATCCCTCGATCCCTTGTTCCCTTGTTCCCTGCCTTGTCATGGCACCAGCCGCAGCGTATGCCGGGTCTGCGTGGCCACGGCAGCCTGCGTAAAGGGCAGCGCAAACGTCGTCCCGCCGTACCAGTCATTCCACTGGTCGCGGAAATAGCTGCTGTAGGGGTCGCCGCTCTCGCCCAGAACAATGTTTTCGGTCGAGCCGTCCACATTGCTCCAGTCCATCGTGAATCGCTGCGACGGCCCAAATGCGCGGCCCACTTGCTTTACCGTGGTGGTGTCGCCGCTCTGCGGCTGCGGACCGGTACCCGCGATTCGCCCCACCAGCGGTAGATACTGGGCCAGTGGATGCTCGAGATCCACCACGTGCCAGGTCCCGTAGCTCCACTTGCTCACGTCCGCGGGCGCTTTGCCTGCTGCCATCCCTTTGCGTACCGCATCGGTCAGGAGCGCGTCCCAGTTCATGTAGTTGGGCGGCAGCCAGTCTGCCTTGGCGTGCATTACGACTTCTTCCTCGGCAAAGTTGGACTCATCCCAGTGGTAGCTCTTTGCGTCCTCGCCAAGCTTTGGCTCCAGAATCAGCGGCCACAACGCCTGCCGGGTCTGGGTCACAATCGACGCGGCCGCGGAGTCGGTCGTCAGCCGTCCATCCCAACTGCGCATCAGATCCGCTGCCTTCCGCAACCTGTCGTCGACGCTATCGGCGTGGTCAATGGCATACGCCAGCCGCTGTCCAAACTCCTGGTCCATGTCGCTGTAGACGTCGGTCTGCACCGCCAGCATGTCTTTGGGCGTTAGCCTGTTGCGGCCGTCCAGCATTTTATAAATCCGCTCTGCGCGGTACGGGTCCACCCACTCGAGCGCCAACGGATACGGCGATTTCTCCGTGGTCACGCGCGAGTTGGCGGTAGCCAAAAATCCCGATGGCGGATCGACCGAGTTGGGCATGGAATCAAACGGCATATAGCCCTGCCACTCGTGCGCACTATCCGCAATCGGCAAGCCCGCCAGCCCTGCGGGCCGCATCGGAATCTTGCCCACCGCGTGATAGGCAATGTGCCCCTGGTCGTCTGCATACACCACGCTCTGTGTCGGCCAGCTCCAGGTTGCCAGCGCCGCTGAAAAGTCCGTCCAGTTCGCCGCCGTGTCCACCTGGTAAAGCGGAATCGTGTTCAGCGCCGTATCGTAAAGCGTCCACTTCAGCGCCAGCGGCTGCGCTCCCTTGGTCAGAATCGGATTCAGCAGCGGTCCGTGGCCGGTGAACTGCACATCGAGCGTGACATCGTGGCTGCCGCGTACATGAATCAGTTCGCGGTCCACCGCCAGCGGCTTCCACGCGCCGTCAACGCCAAGGTAATTGCCGTTGCCGTCCAGCTTTTCAACGTAAAGGTCCTGCACGTCGCCCATCAGCGCGGTAAATCCCCACGCCACGTGCTCATTGTGGCCGGCAACCACAAACGGCAGGCCCGGCAGCGTGACTCCGGCGGCGTCAAAACCGGGCGCTTTCAGGTCGGCCATGTACCAGATGTTCGGCACCATCAGGCCCAGGTGCATATCGTTCGCAAGCAGCGGCTTGCCGCTTGCGGTGTGCTGGCCGCTGATGACCCAGTTGTTCGAGCCCGCCACGCAGCCGTCGCAAGTCGGCAATCCCATCAGCGCAAGCAGCGCCTGCGGATCTTCATGCGCAGGCAATGCAGCCGGCGGCGCACTTGCCGTCGAAGGCTCATCGCCGTCCTCATCCTCTTCGTCGCTGGAGGGCGGCGGCTCCGGATGCGGCTGGCTCAGGTCCAGCAGGATTCCCGTCGGCGGACGGTCGCGCCACGAGCCCACCGGATACAAATCGGCCATCAGGCT
>JARLJI010000048.1 GCA_031291295.1 Rhodoferax sp.
AATGCTTCCCAGTGCGAGGCCGAGTACCAGGCCATGAAGGCTTCCATACCGTAGCCGTAGGCCACGATGAAGCCGGTGGCGAGCATCACCTTGCCCATGTTGTCCATGTGCCGGTCAGTGACCATCGCCTCAAGGTGGTAGAACTTGCGCAGCGGAATGGCCAGCGTGAGCACCATGGCGAAGCCGGAGTAGATGGCGCCGGCAACAAAGTAGGGCGGGAAGATGGTGGTGTGCCAGCCGGGCAGCACGGCCACCGCGAAGTCGAAGCTGATGACGGTGTGCACGGAGAGCACCAGCGGCGTGGCCAGGCCGGCGAGCAGCAGCGAGGCCGTCTCATAGCGCATCCAGTGACGGATGGAGCCGCGCCAGCCGAGCGAGAGCAGGCCGTAGGCATACTTTGCAAAAGGGGCCTGCGCGCGGTCGCGCATGGTTCCAAAGTCGGGAACCATGCCGATGTACCAGAAGACCACCGAGATCGTCGCGTAGGTCGAAACCGCAAAAACGTCCCATAGCAGCGGCGAGCGGAACTGCGGCCACAAGTCCATCGTGCCGGGATAAGGGAAGAGCCAGTAACCGAGCCACGGGCGGCCGACGTGAAGGAGCGGGAACATGCCCGCGCAGACCACGGCGAAGATGGTCATGGCCTCGGCAAAGCGGCTGATGGAGTTGCGCCAGGTTTGCTTGAAGAGCAGCAGGATGGCGGAGATGAGCGTGCCAGCGTGGCCGATGCCGATCCACCAGACGAAGTTGATGATGGCGAAGCCCCAAGCCACCGGCTGCGTGATGGCCCAGATGCCGACGCCCTTGAAGAACAGCCAAGTGACCGCGACCAGCAGCACCGTGGCGCCGCCGCCGCCCAGGCCGAACACGGCCAGCCAGCCGAGCGGCGTGTGGGGCGTGAGCACGATGCGCGTGATCTTGTCGGTGATCGACTGAAAGGTCTCGCCGAGGCCCACGACGCGGAATTCGCCGGTCGCTGGATCCACACCAGGATTGTTGGTTTTCACTTCTCTGGTCGCCATCGTTCGGTTAACCCTTCACCGGCGCATGTTCCACCGGCGCTTCTTCGAGTTCGGAGTTCAGGTTCAGCACCTCGGCCACAT
The DNA here is from genome assembly GCA_031291295.1 of Rhodoferax sp. GTDB lineage: Bacteria > Pseudomonadota > Gammaproteobacteria > Burkholderiales > Burkholderiaceae_C > Rhodoferax_A. Next base: position 1,104 of record JARLJI010000048.1, read on the forward strand.
ACGTGGTGCGCGGGCGCGTGTTCTGGTCTGCCAGTACCTGGTAGGAGCGTTCGTCGGAGCGCAGCTTGGCAATGCGGCTCGACTTGTCGTTCAGATTGCCAAAGGTGATGGCCGAAGCCGGGCAGGCCTGCTGGCAGGCCGTCACAATCTCACCATCACGAATCGCACGGTTTTCCTTGTCGGCCTCGATCTTGGCTGCCGAGATGCGCTGCACGCAGTAGCTGCACTTCTCCATCACGCCGCGCGAACGGACTGAGACATCCGGGTTGCGCATCAGCTTGAGGCTCTCGGTCTCAAAGTCCGAATAGAGCAGGAAGTTGAAGCGGCGCACCTTGTAGGGGCAGTTGTTGGAGCAGTAGCGCGTGCCCACGCAGCGGTTGTAGACCATGGCGTTGAGGCCTTCCGGCGTGTGCACGGTGGCGCCGACGGGGCATACCTGCTCGCAGGGCGCGTTCTCG
>JARLJI010000049.1 GCA_031291295.1 Rhodoferax sp.
TCGGGTGCCGCATCGCTGACCCCCAGGCGTTCGCTGCTGGGCATCAGCCGTTCGCGCAGTTGCGCATAGCCGGGCAGGTTGAGGTCCAGGCTCAGGGAGCGGCTGCCATGCCGCCAGCGCCACAGGCAAAACCCCGCCAGCAGCAGGCGCGGCAGGACGCCATAGACCACCAGCTCCCCCACCAGCCAGGAGGCCCAGGTGTGCCGGGCGTTTTCCAGGTTCAGCGCGCTATCGCCGCTGGCGCGGATCAGGTCGGGGTCGGGCAGGCCGAATCCGAGCAGGGCGGGCAGGGCGCCGAGGGCCTGGGTCACGGCGACAAAGGTGTCGCCGCGCAGCAGGGTGGTTTCCCAGGCGAAGCCATAGCGCCGGGTTGACATCAGCAGCAACAGCAGGACCAGGGCGCTGAGCATGGCCAGCAACCAGAGACCGTGCACCACGCTGCCGATGGCCCAGCGATTGAGCCGTCGCCGTTGCAGCATCAGCAGCAGCGCGGGCGCCAGTTGCGCGGCCTGGGCATCGCGGGCGAGCTTTTCGCTGAGCCACAGCCAGAGGCGGCCGAAGCTGGACGCGTGTTCGCCGGCGAAGGCCAGGCCCAGGGCCCAGCTCAGCAGCAACAGCAGGTTCAGCCCGAGCAGGCTGCCCAGGGCCCAGAACACATTGACCGCTACCTGGCCGTTGCCCAGGGCGGCGAAGGCCATGCCAGCGCCGCTGACGATCACCGCCAGCGCCAGGACCAGCAGTGCCAGGCGCGCGCCTTGCAACCAATGGTGCAAGGCGGTGAGCAGGCCATCGCGTTCGGCCAGCCAGAGGGCGCGGTGCTGGATGCGGGTCGGCAGGTCGCCTCCCGCGGCGCGGGCGCGACGATTGGCTTCGAGGTCTTCCAGCGGGCCTGCCTGTTCTTCGCGCAGGCGCACCGTCTCGGTCAGCCAGAGGCGGTGCAGGGGAGTCGGTTCAGTCACGCGGCATCCTGGGCTCAAGTGAGCTGGAAGCATAACCGCTGTGGCGGGTAGCTGCATCCCGCTGTCCCGGGTGGCCGGGGCAAGTTAATTTTGTCGGCGTATGTCCGAGTCGGCCCATGGGCTCTGGTATCCTCGGCGGCATGAACAGAACTCTTCCTTTAAGCCTGATCGCGGCCCTCGGTGAAAACCGCGTGATCGGCGTCGACAACAGCATGCCCTGGCATTTGCCGGCGGATTTCAAATACTTCAAGGCCA
>JARLJI010000050.1 GCA_031291295.1 Rhodoferax sp.
CTGCGAGTTCTACGAGGCGGAGATCGAGGACGCCTACGAGACCGGCGTGATGTTCTCGCTGCACGTCAAGGCGACGATGATGAAGGTCAGCCATCCCATCGTCTTCGGCCACGCGGTCAAGATCTTCTACCGGGACGCATTCGCCAAGCACCAGGAGTTGTTCGACGAGCTCGGCGTCAACGTCAACAACGGACTCGTCGATCTGTACAACAAGATCGAGACGCTGCCCGCGTCACTGCACGACGAGATCGTCCGCGATCTGCACGCCTGCCACGAGCACCGGCCCGAGCTGGCGATGGTCGACTCGGCCAGGGGCATCTCCAACCTGCACGCCCCGAACGACGTGATCGTCGACGCCTCGATGCCGGCCATGATCCGCATCGGCGGCAAGATGTGGGGCGCCGACGGCCGCCCGAAGGACACCAAGGCGGTGATCCCGGAGAGCACCTTCGCGCGCATCTACCAGGAGATCATCAACTTCTGCAAGACCAACGGCAACTTCGACCCCGTGACCATGGGCACGGTCCCCAATGTGGGCCTGATGGCCCAGCAGGCCGAGGAATACGGCTCGCACGACAAGACCTTCGAAGTGGCCGAGGCCGGCCAGGCCAACATCGTCGACATCGCCACCGGCGAAGTGCTGCTGTCGCAGAACGTGGAAGCCGGCGACATCTGGCGCATGTGCCAGGTCAAGGACGCGCCGATTCGCGACTGGGTCAAGCTGGCCGTGAACCGCGCGCGCAACTCGGGCATGCCGGCGCTGTTCTGGCTCGACCCGTACCGCCCGCACGAGGCCGAGCTCATCAAGAAGGTGCAGCGCTACCTGAAGGATCACGACACCAGCGGCCTGGACATCCAGATCATGTCGCAGACCCGCGCCATGCGCTACACGCTGGAGCGCGTGATCCGCGGCCTGGACACCATCTCGGTCACCGGCAACATCCTGCGCGACTACCTAACCGACCTGTTCCCCATCATGGAGCTCGGCACCAGCGCCAAGATGCTCTCCATCGTGCCGCTGATGGCCGGCGGCGGCATGTACGAGACCGGTGCGGGCGGCTCCGCGCCCAAGCACGTCAAGCAACTGGTCGAGGAAAACCATCTGCGCTGGGACTCGCTGGGCGAGTATCTGGCGCTGGCGGTGTCGCTGGAGGACCTCGGCATCAAGACCGGGAACGCGAAGGCCAAGATCCTGGCCAGGACCCTTGATGAGGCCACCGGCAAGCTGCTGGACAACAACCAGTCGCCGTCGCCGCGCACGGGCGAGCTGGACAACCGCGGCAGCCAGTTCTATCTGGCGCTGTACTGGGCGCAGGCGCTGGCCGCACAGACCGAAGACCCGGCGCTGCAGGCGCATTTCGCCCCGTTGGCCAAGGCACTCGGCGACAAGGCGCCGCAAATCATCGGTGAGTTCAAGGCCGTGCAGGGCAAGCCCGTGGACATTGGCGGCTACTACCTGCCCGACCCTGAAAAATGCACGGCGGTGATGCGCCCCAGCCCGACCTTCAACGCCGCCCTCGAAGCCGCAAAGGTTTAAGCCAGCACAGGGAAAAACTCACGATCCACTTTGAGCCCTGAGACAAAAAGGCCACCGGCGAGAAGTCGGTGGCCCTTTTTTTTGGAGGCGTGCTCAACTCCAGTCGCCGTGCCGCAGGCCTACTTCAGCCGCATTTCGGCCGCCCGCGCGTGCGCCTGCAAACCTTCGCCGTAGGCCAGCTCCGCGGCAATTTTTCCAAGAATCTGCGCGCCGGCTTCGCTGACCTCGATCAGGCTCGATCGTTTCTGGAAATCGTAGACACCCAGCGGGCTGGAAAAGCGCGCCGTGCCGCTGGTCGGCAGCACGTGGTTCGGTCCGGCGCAGTAGTCGCCCAGCGATTCGCTGGTGTAGGCGCCCAGGAAAATCGCGCCCGCGTGTTTGAGCAGCGGCTCCCAGCGGTGCGGCTCGCGGCTGCTCACTTCCAGATGCTCGGGCGCGATGCGATTGCTGATGGCGCAGGCCTCTTCCATGCTGCGCGTGAGGATCAGCGCGCCGCGGTCGGTGAGGCTCTTGGCGATGATTTCCTGGCGCGGCATCTCGGGCAGCAGGCGGTCGATTTCGCGCTGAACGGCGTCGATGTAGGCCGCGTCAGGGCACAGCAGAATGCTTTGCGCGAGCTCGTCGTGTTCGGCCTGGCTGAACAAATCCATCGCCACCCAGTCGGGCGGCGTGCTGCCGTCGGCCAGCACCAGAATCTCGCTCGGGCCGGCGATCATGTCGATGCCGACCGTGCCGAACACGCGGCGCTTGGCGGCGGCCACATAGGCGTTGCCGGGGCCGGTGATCTTGTCGACGGCCGCAATGCTTTGCGTGCCGTAGGCCAGCGCCGCCACGGCCTGCGCGCCGCCGATGGTGAAGGCGCGGGTCACGCCGGCCACGAAGGCGGCAGCGAGCACCAGCGGGTTTTTGGCCCCTTGCGGTGTCGGCACCACCATGATGATCTCGCCGACCCCCGCCACATGGGCCGGAATCGCGTTCATCAGCACCGACGACGGGTACGCCGCCTTGCCGCCCGGCACGTAGATGCCGACGCGGTCCAGCGGTGTGACCTTCTGGCCGAGCAACGTGCCGTCCTCGTCGCGGTACGACCAGCTCTCGCCATTGGCCTTCTTCTGCGCCACGTGGTAGCTGCGCACGCGCGCTGCGGCGGCCTGCAGGGCGTCGCGCTGGGCCGCGGGCAGGGACTCGAACGCCGCTTTCAGTTCGGCCTGCGTGAGCTCGAGCGCCTGCATCGAGGCCGCGCCCAGGCCATCGAAGCGGTTGGTGTACTCGAGCACGGCGGCGTCGCCGCGCCCGCGCACATCGGCCAGGATGTCGGCCACGCGCTGCTCGATCGCGGCATCGGTGTCGGCCGACCAGTGCAGCCGCGCCTTGAATTCGGCCTCAAAAGTGCTTGAAGCCGTTGACAGTCTTGCGGGAGAAGCTACTAAATTCATAGCAATCCAGAAAATAATCTACTGGCCGACGGCGGCGGCAAATGCGTCGATGATGCGGCGGATCGGCGCCTGCTTGAGCTTGAGCGCCGCCTGGTTCACCACGAGGCGCGCGCTGATGTCCATGATGCGTTCGACTTCGACCAGGTGGTTGGCCTTGAGCGTGTTGCCGGTGGACACCAGGTCGACGATCGCGTCGGCCAGCCCGGTCAGCGGCGCCAGCTCCATGCTGCCGTAGAGCTTGATCAGGTCCACATGCACACCCTTGGTGGCGAAGAAATCGCGCGCGATGGCCACGTACTTGGTCGCCACCTTGAGCCGGCTGCCCTGCTGCACGGCATCGGCGTAGTCGAAGCCCTCGCGCACCGCGACGCTGATGCGGCATTTGGCAATCTGCAGGTCCAGCGGCTGGTACAGGCCCAGGCTGCCATGCTCCAGCAGCGTGTCCTTGCCGGTGATGCCCAGATCGGCGCCGCCATACTGCACATAGGTCGGCACGTCGGTGGCGCGCACCACCAGCACGCGCACGTCGCTCTGATTCGTCGCGAGGATCAGCTTGCGCGACTTTTCCGGGTCGTCCAGCACCTCGATGCCGGCGGCACGCAGCAGCGGCAGGGTCTCGTCAAAAATGCGGCCCTTGGAGAGCGCCAGCGTGATCATTTCACTCTCTCGATGTCGGCACCGATGCCGCGCAGCTTGGTCTCCATCTGGTCGTAGCCGCGGTCCAGGTGGTAGATGCGGTCCACCCGCGTCTCGCCATCGGCCACCAGGCCGGCGATCACGAGGCAGGCGGATGCGCGCAAATCGGTGGCCATGACGGTCGCGCCCGAGAGCTTTTCAACCCCTTCGACCATCGACACTTTGCCGTCGATCTGGATATTCGCGCCGAGGCGAACCAGTTCGTTGACGTGCATGAAGCGGTTCTCGAAAATCGTCTCGGTCACCAGGCTCGGCCCCTGCGCAATGCAGTTCAGCGCCATGAACTGGGCCTGCATGTCGGTCGGAAAACCCGGGTATTCGGTGGTGCGGAAACTCTGGGCCTTGAGTCGCTCCCGCCCGGGCACCGGCGACTGCACGCGGATGCCCGGCACGCCCTGCGTGCCTTCCATGTCAGGCACGGCCGTGACCGTGACACCGGCATCGCGCAGCTTGTCGATGACCGCGTCCAGATGGTCGGCGCGGCCATGCCGCAGCAGCACGTCGCCGCCGGTGGCCGCGACCGCGCACAGGAAGGTGCCGGCCTCGATGCGATCCGCGACGACCTGATGCGTGCAGCCATGGAGTTTTTCGACCCCTTCGATGCGGATGCGGCTGCTGCCATGACCGTCGATCTTCGCGCCCATCTTGATCAGCATCTCGGCCAGATCGGCAATCTCGGGCTCCTGCGCGGCGTTCTCCAGAATCGTTTCGCCCTCGGCCAGGGTCGCCGCCATCAGCAGGTTCTCGGTGCCGGTGACGGTCACCATGTCGGTGGTGATGCGCGCGCCGCGCAGGCGCGTCCAGCCCGCGGGCAGGCTGGCGACCATGTAGCCGTGCTCCACCACAATGGTGGCGCCCATGGCCTTCAGGCCCTTGATGTGCTGATCGACCGGGCGCGAGCCGATGCCGCAGCCGCCGGGCAGCGATACCCGGGCGTGGCCGAAGCGCGCCAGCAGCGGCCCCAGTGCCAGCACCGAGGCGCGCATGGTCTTGACCAGCTCGTAGGGCGCTTCCGGGTTGATCGGCTGGACTGCGTAGAACGACATGCCGCCGCGCTCGCCGTGCGTCTCGGTGTGCACGCCCATGTGGTCGAGCAGCCGGCGCATGGTTGCCACGTCCTGCAGGCGCGGCACGTTGAGCAGATTGACCGTCTCTTCGGTCAGCAAGGTGGCGCACATCTCGGGCAGCGCCGCGTTCTTGGCGCCGGAGATCATGACTTCGCCGTGAAGCGAGCGGCCGCCGCGAATAATGAGTTTGTCCATGAAGGCTCGGTAAGGGGTTCAGGAAATGAGGCTTTTCACGCCGGCAGCGCTCAGGCTTGTGACGCAGCCCACTCGGCAGGCGTGAAGGTCTTCATCGACAGGGCATGCACCTCGTCGGTGAGCATTTTTGCACCCAGTGCGGCATACACCTGCTGGTGGCGCTGGATCGGGCGCTTGCTCTCGAACGCCTTGGAGACGATGGTGGCGTACCAGTGGCGGCCATCGCCCTCGAGTTCGATGTGATCGCAGGGCAGGCCCGTGGCAATGATGGTTTTGAGTTCTTCGGCGGTCATGTGTTGAATTCCTTTCAGCCCCGGATTTTGTAGCCGATGCGCAGCAGATACACCGCCACCGCACTGACGACGAGCAACGCCGCGCCCACGATGCCCAGGCTGAGCCACGGCGAGACATCGCTGACACCGAAAAAGCCGTAGCGGAAACCATCGATCATGTAGAAAAACGGGTTCAGGTGGCTCACGGTCTGCCAGAACGGCGAGAGCGAATGGATGGAGTAGAACACCCCGCTCAAAAACGTCATGGGCACGATGATGAAGTTCTGGAACGCCGCCATCTGGTCGAATTTTTCGGCCCAGAGCCCGGCGATGACGCCCAGCGAGCCCAGGATCGCCGCGCCCAGCACGGCAAACGCCACGATCCACAGGGGTGCCACGATGCCCGGGTGGACAAAAAACACGGTCGCGATGAGCACCCCCGCGCCCACCGCGAGCCCGCGCACCACCGACGAGCCCACGTAGGCCAGGAACCAGCTCCAGTGCGACAGCGGCGTGAGCAGCACAAACACCAAGTTGCCCATGATCTTGCTCTGGATCAGCGACGAGGAGCTGTTCGCAAACGCGTTTTGAAGAACGCTCATCATCACCAGACCAGGCACCAGAAACGCCGTGTAGCTGATCGTGCCGAACACCTTGACGCGGCCCTCGAGCACATGGCCGAAGATCAGAAGGTACAAAATGGCCGTCAGCACCGGCGCCGCGACGGTCTGGAAACCGACTTTCCAGAAGCGCAGCACTTCCTTGTACAGCAGGGTTTGCCAGCCGGTCATGCCACGCCCATGCTGGCCGCTTCGCGCACGGCGCTGTCAGCCTCTTGCGGCACTGGGCCGTCTTCACTTATGGCCGCCGCTCCCGCAGGCTTGCCGGCCATCACGTTCAGGAACACGTCTTCCAGATCGGCCTTGCGGATTTCGATGTCTTCGGCGTGCAGCCCGGCCTCGCGAATGGCGCCCAGGTATTGCTCGATCTCGAGGGCATTGCGCGCGGGGAACTGCACAATGCGGCCTGTAATGCGTGCCTTGTCCGCCAGCACCTTGGGGAGTTCGCTATCAATTTTGAAGCGAAGCACATTGCTGGAGGCCGACTTGAGCAATTCGGAGGTTGCGGCCAGCGCCACCACGCGGCCGTTTTGCAGCATCGCAATGCGGCTGCACAAGGCCTCGGCCTCTTCCAGGTAATGGGTCGTGAGCAACACAGTGTGGCCCTGCTTGTTGAGTTTGGCGACAAACTGCCACAGGGTCTGGCGCAACTCCACGTCCACGCCGGCGGTGGGCTCGTCGAGCACGATGACCGGCGGCTTGTGCACCAGCGCCTGCGCCACCAGCACGCGGCGTTTCATGCCGCCCGAGAGCTGGCGCATGTTCGCATTGGCCTTGTCGGCCAGACCCAGGCTGACCAGAAGTTCGTCGATCCAGGCGCCGTTGTTTTTGACGCCGAAGTAGCCCGACTGGATGCGCAGGGCCTCAACCACGCTGAAAAACGGGTCGAACACCAGTTCCTGCGGCACCACACCGAGTTTGCGACGGGCCTGCGCGTAGTCGGTCAGCACATCGCAGCCCTGCACCAGCACCTTGCCACTCGTGGCGCGCGACAGGCCGGCCAGGATGCTGATCAGCGTGGTCTTGCCGGCACCGTTGGGGCCCAGCAAACCGAAGAATTCACCCTCTTCGATATCAAAGCTGACCCGGTCCAGGGCCTTGAGTTGACCGTGTGCCAGGGCATAGGTTTTGGAGACGGACTGGAAGGAGATGGCGGGCATGGGAGCCGATGATTTTAAGGCCTGGGCCCGTTGCCTGCTTTTTCAGCCGCCAACACCCCTGTGCCAGGCGACCCAAAGCGATGAATACGGCGCGTTGCGCGAGGTCAGGGCGTGGCGGGCAGCAGCTCGCCCACGCCATAGAGGGCCGCGAGTTCGCGCAGACGCGGATGCAGATGCTTCACGCCAAACGTCTTGCCCATGGCTCTGGCCTGGCGGCGGCATTCCAGCAGCACGGCCAGCGCCGACGAGTCGAACGAGGTCAAGGCAGTGGCGTCGGCCACCACCACCGCGTCGGGCTGCGAGCGCAGCCCCTGCACCAGCATGTGCAGGCAGGCAGTCGCCTCGTGCTGCGTCAACTCGGACGGCAAGACAAGCATGTTCAGCCTTTCTTGGCGTTCGCCTTGTTGCGCTCGGTCAGCGTGGCAATCAGGCCGTCGATGCCCTTGGCGTTGATTTCCTGCGCGAACTGGCTGCGGTAGGTTTCGACCAGCCACACGCCCATCACGTTCAGGTTGTAGATTTTCCAGCCAAGGCCCTGGCCCGGCGTTTTCTCCAGCCGGTAATCGAGCTGGATCGGGTCGCCGCTGCCCCTGACCTGGGAGCGCACCACGACATCGCTATCGTCGGCGCCAGCGCGCAGCGGCTGCACGACGATGGCCTGGTCACTGCTGACCTGCGCCAGCGCGCCCGAGTAGGTACGCACCAGCAGGGTCTTGAACTCGTCCTGCAGCTTCTGCTGCTGCTCGGGCGTGGCCTGGCGCCAGCCCGGGCCGACGGCCGAGGCGGTCATGCGCTGGAAGTTCACGTTGGGCATGATCTTGCTGTCGACCAGCGCCATGATTTTGGAAACATCGCCGTCCTTGATGGACTTGTCGGCCTTGATGGTGTTGAGCACATCGGTGGACAGGCGCTTGATGAGCGCATCGGGGGCTTCGTCGGCGGCATGCGCGACCAAGGCACCCGTGGCCACAAAAACTGCCACCAACGAGACTGCAAGTTGACCCAGAAAACGTCGATTCATGGTGTTTCTTTCTTAAAACAGGCGGATGGACTCCGCCTCCTGATAACGTGTTGGAGGGCGCTGGCGCCGACGGGTTTCGTCAATGGCAGGTCATCCCATGAAACGGTCTGCAACAGCATGGCCCGCAGGGTCAGTGCCACAAACCCGGGAAACTCGGGAAATTCCATTTGAACACAGGCACATTCTGGTTCTGCTGGGTCGGGTTCTGCTCGGTATCCGCATCCGACCCGCTGCCGACCCTGCCACCCCGGATCTGCAGGAAGACATCGCGCGTGAAGCTGTACTTGTCGAGCGCAGCCTCCTCCAGCAAGTTGCTGACCCGCAGCAAACTCGCGCGCGTCGACACCGTATCCAGCAGATAAAGCTCATTGCGGTCGATGGAGGGGCTGACGCGCGAAATCAGGTTGCCCTGCCAGTCGACCGGCAGGGCGACGGTGTCGCGCACGGTGGACGGCCCGAGCAGCGGCAGCACCAGATACGGCCCGGTCGGGACGCCCCAGCGCGCCAGTGTGCGCCCGAAGTCTTCCTTGTGCCGCGGGATGCGCGCCTCGCCGGCAATGTCCAGCAGGCCGCCCAGGCCGAACACGGTGTTGAAGGAAAAGCGCATCACGCTTTCCGCAGCATCCTGACCATGCAATTGCAGGGCGCTGTTCACGGCCGACCAGGCGTCGCCCAGGTTAGCGAAAAAATTGCTCACACCGGTGCGCGCCACGGATGGCGTGACCTTGACGTAAGCCGTCGCGACCGGCTTCAGGACGGCGTCATCGACCGCATCATTGAATTTGGAAACGCTCCGGTTGAAAGGCTCGAACGGATCACGCGGATTTGCATTGGGGCCGGTAGCGCACCCCGACAACAGGACAACCACTGCCAACGCCCCCGCCCAAGCGGCACGGATAGCTCTACTTTTCATAGCAATCGACGGGTACTCGCACACGTTCATTTTTTACTGGCTGCTCCAGAGGAAGAAGGCCCCTCGGCCGCCTTGCTGTACAAAAACTGGCTGATCAGATTCTCCAGCACCACGGCCGACTGGGTGCTGACAATGGTATCGCCGGCCACCAGCATTTTGGCATCGGCACCGGCTTCGATGCCGATGTATTGCTCGCCCAGCAGGCCGCTGGTCAGGATTTTCAGCGAACTGTCCTTGGGAAAAGCGTAACCGCTGTCCATGGACAGCGTGACACGGGCCTGATAGGACTTGTCATCAAACGCAATGGATTCCACGCGGCCCACCACCACGCCGGAGCTTTTGACGGCGGCCTTGGGCTTGAGCCCGCCGATATTGTCGAATTTCGCGTTCAAACGGTAGGTGGACTGGAAACTCAGGGACAACAGGTTGGCCGATTGCAGCGCCAGAAACAGCAGCGCCGCAGCGCCGATCAAGACGAACAATCCGACCCATAAGTCACTTTTGGAGCGTTGCATGGCATCCTTCCCAATCAAATACTAAACATCAGCGCGGTCAGGATGAAGTCCAGACCCAGAACCGCCAAAGACGCCACCACCACCGTACGCGTGGTGGCGCGCGACACTCCCTCGGGCGTGGGTTGCGCCTCAAACCCCTGCAACAGCGCAATAAAGGTCACGGTGAAGCCGAACACCAGGCTTTTGATTACGCCGTTGCCCACGTCGGCCCAGACGTCGACGCCGCCCTGCATCTGGCTCCAGAACGAACCTGAATCGACCCCGATCATCAGCACGCCGACGACCCAGCCGCCAATAATGCCGACCGCGCTGAACACCGCCGCCAGCAGCGGCAGGGCGATGACGCCGCCCCAGAAACGCGGCGCCAGGATGCGGCTGACCGGGTCCACCGCCATCATCTCCATGGCCGAGAGCTGCTCGCCCGCCTTCATCAGGCCGATGCCGGCCGTGAGCGAGGTGCCGGCGCGCCCGGCAAACAGCAGCGCTGTGATGACCGGCCCGAGCTCGCGCACCAGGCTGAGCGCGACCAGCAGGCCCAGCGCGTCCGACGAGCCGTAGCGCTGCAGCGTGTAGTAGCCCTGCAGCGCCAGCACGAAGCCGACAAACAGGCCGGACACGGTGATGATGGCCAGCGAATAATTGCCCAGGAAGTGGATCTGGTCGCGAATCAGCCCGAAGCGCCTGAAGCTCGGTCCGGCCAGCGACAGCAGCCGCACGAACAGGCGCGCAGCGCGGCCGACGTCGGCGAGCTTGCTGCGCACGGCAAAGCCCACATCGGACGGCTTGTACCAGCTCATCGCCCTGCTCCCCGCTGCGACGCGGCGCCAGGGCTGTCGCCAAAATCTTGCGCGATCGACGGGCCGGGGTAATGGAAGTGCACCGGGCCGTCGGGCAGCGCATTCACGAACTGGTGCACCAGCGGATCCTGGCTGTGCCGTACTTCGTCGGGCGTGCCCTGGGCGGCGATCTTGCCGTTGGCCAGGATGATGACCTGGTCGGCGATGCGAAAGGTCTCGTCCAGGTCGTGCGACACCACGATGCTGGTCAATCCCATAGTGTCGTTGAGCTGGCGGATCAGGCGTGCCGCCGTGCCCAGCGAAATCGGATCGAGGCCCGAGAACGGCTCGTCGTACATCACCAGTTCGGGATCGAGCGCAATTGCGCGGGCCAGCGCCACGCGTCGCGCCATGCCGCCCGACACCTCGCTGGGCATCAGGTCACGCGCGCCGCGCAGGCCCACCGCATTCAGCTTCATCAGCACGATGTCGCGGATCAGGATCTCGGGCAGGTCCGTGTGTTCGCGCAGCGGAAAGGCGACGTTGTCGAACACGTTCGAATCGGTGAACAGCGCGCCAAACTGGAACAGCATGCCCATGCGCCGGCGCGCGGCGTACAGGGCCGCCCGGTCCATCTTGCCGACGTCCGCGCCATTCAGCAGCAACTCGCCGCGTTGCGCCCGGTACTGGCCGCCGATCAGGCGCAGCACCGTGGTCTTGCCGCCGCCCGAGGCGCCCATCAGCGCCGTGACCTTGCCGCGCGGAATGGTCAGGGAGATGTCGTCCAGAATCACGCGTTCGCCATAACCAAAGGTCAGGCCGCGGATATCGATGAGCGATTCAGGGTTGGGTGCAGTCATAAAACACAAAAGCCGGATTCATCCCGGCTTTTGCATGATAAGGGATAACACCCATAGGCGAATTTCAGCGCGGCAGCTCGCTGAATCCCATCAGGAACTCATCGACGGAACGCGCCGCCTGCCGGCCCTCGCGAATCGCCCAGACCACCAGACTCTGGCCGCGGCGCATGTCGCCTGCCGCAAATACGCCGGGGACGTTGGTGGCATAGCCGCCGAGCGCCTCCGTGCCGGCCTTGGCATTGCCCCTGGCGTCTTTTTCCACGCCAAAGCCCTCCAGCACGCTGCCCACCGGCGCGACAAATCCCATCGCCAGCAGCACCAGATCGGCCTTGAGGGTCTGCTCGGAGCCCGGCACTTCCACCATCTTGCCGTCCTTCCACTCGACGCGCACCGTGGTCAGCCCCGTGACCTTGCCTTTGTCCCCGACAAAGGCCTTGGTGGAGATGGCGAATTCGCGCTCGCAGCCCTCCTGGTGGGAGGAAGAGGTGCGCAGCTTGACAGGCCAGTAAGGCCAGGTCATGGGCCGGTTTTCCTCGACTGGCGGCTGCGGCAGCAGCTCGAACTGGGTCACGCTCGCGGCCCCGTGGCGGTTGCTGGTGCCGACGCAGTCGGAGCCGGTGTCACCGCCGCCAATCACGATCACGTGCTTGCCGGCAGCGGAGATCTGGCCCTTGACCTTGTCACCCGCGTTGACCTTGTTTTGCTGCGGCAGGAACTCCATCGCGAAATGGATGCCATCGAGGTCGCGCCCCGGCACCGGCAAATCGCGCGACTGCTCGGCGCCACCGCTCAGGATCACTGCATCGAAATCCTTTTGCAGTTGCTCCGGCGTGATGGTTTCCTTGGCCCAGTTGATGACCTTCGAGTCCTTCGGCAACTGCCCGATCATCACGCCGGTGCGAAACGTGACACCTTCCTTTTGCATCTGCCCGATGCGCCGGTCGATGTGCACCTTCTCCATCTTGAAGTCGGGAATGCCGTAGCGCAACAGGCCGCCGATGCGGTCGTTTTTCTCGAACAGCGTCACATCGTGGCCGGCGCGCGCCAGTTGCTGCGCCGCCGCCATGCCCGCCGGGCCGGAGCCGACCACGGCCACTTTTTTGCCGGTCTTGTGCGCGGCCACGCGCGGCGCGACCCAATCCTCGGCCCAGGCGCGGTCGATGATGGCGTGCTCGATCGACTTGATGCCCACCGCATCGTCGTTCACGTTGAGCACGCAGGCCGCCTCGCACGGCGCCGGGCAGATGCGGCCGGTGAACTCGGGAAAGTTGTTGGTCGAATCCAGCACCGCGAACGCGTTCTTCCAGTCGCCCTGGTACACCAGGTCATTGAAGTCGGGAATGATGTTGTTGACCGGGCAGCCGCTGTTGCAAAACGGCGTGCCGCAGTCCATGCAGCGCGCGCTTTGCACTTTCGCCTGCGCGTCGTCGAGCCCGATGACGAACTCCTTGTAGTTTTTGACGCGTTCCTGGACCGGCGCGTAGCCCTCCTCGATGCGCCCGAATTCCATGAAGCCGGTGATTTTTCCCATGATTCCTGTCCTGTCGATTCTTGACGGTGTCCGCTACGGCGTGCTTGCCGCTTATTTGGCCGTGACTGCTTCTTTTTTGATAGCTGACTGCGAAGATGCAGCAACGGCTTTCGCCGCTTTCGATGCATCAAGCTGAGCCTGCGCGGTGCGCGCCGCGATTTCCGACAGCGCACGCTTGTACTCGTTCGGAAACACCTTGACAAACTTCGTGCGCGCTTGCGCCCAGTCGTCCAGCAGCTCGCGCGCGCGCCTGCTGCCGGTCCAGCGGTTGTGGTCTTCCAGCAGCTTCTTCAGCTGCGCCTCGTCGCTCTGCCCGCGGTGCCACAGCGCCGCGTCCACGCTGGCCTGCTGCTCGGCGGCGCTGAGCACCTTGTCCAGCGACACCATGGCCGGGTTGCAGCGCCTGGCGAACTGGCCGTCTTCGTCGTACACATAGGCCACGCCGCCACTCATGCCGGCAGCAAAGTTGCGCCCGGTCTTGCCCAGCACCGCCACGGTGCCGCCGGTCATGTATTCGCAGCCGTGGTCGCCCGTGCCTTCCACCACCGTGGTGGCGCCCGACAGGCGCACTGCAAAACGCTCCCCGGCCACGCCGCTGAAGAAGGCCTCGCCCGTGGTCGCGCCATACATCACGGTGTTGCCGACGATGGTGTTTTGCGTGGCCACGCCGCGGAAGTCAATGCTCGGGCGCACCACGATGCGCCCGCCCGACAGGCCCTTTCCGGTGTAGTCGTTGGCGTCGCCGATCAGGTACAGGGTGATGCCCTTGGCCAGGAACGCGCCGAACGACTGGCCGCCCGTGCCCTCGAGCTGGATACGGATGGTGTCGTCGGGCAGGCCTTCGGGGTGCACCTTGGTCAGCGCGCCCGAGAGCATGGCGCCGAGCGAGCGGTTCACGTTGCGCGCCACCTCGATGAACTGGACCTTTTCGCCGCGCTCGATCGCGGCCCTCGACTTCTCGATCAGCACATTGTCGAGCGACTTCTCCAGCCCGTGGTCCTGGTTCTCGACATGGTGACGCGGCACGTCGACCGGCACCTCGGGCTGGGCGAACAGGCGGCCGAAATCGAGGCCGGCGGCCTTCCAGTGCGCAATCCCCTTCTTGGTATCGAGCAGGTCGGCGCGGCCGATCAGGTCGTCGAACTTGCGGATGCCGAGCTGGGCCATGATCTGGCGCACCTCTTCGGCAATGAAGAAGAAGTAGTTGACCACGTGCTCGGGCTTGCCCGTGAACTTCTTGCGTAGCAGCGGGTCCTGCGTGGCCACGCCCACCGGGCAGGTGTTGAGGTGGCACTTGCGCATCATGATGCAGCCCTCCACCACCAGCGGCGCGGTGGCGAAGCCGAACTCATCGGCGCCGAGCAGCGCGCCGATGGCGACGTCGCGGCCGGTCTTCATCTGGCCGTCGGCCTGCACGCGGATGCGCCCGCGCAGGCGGTTCAGCACCAGCGTCTGCTGGGTTTCGGCCAGGCCGATTTCCCACGGGCTGCCCGCGTGCTTGATGGATGACCAGGGCGAGGCGCCGGTGCCGCCATCATGGCCGGCGATCACCACGTGGTCGCTCTTGCACTTGGCCACGCCGGCCGCGATGGTGCCGACCCCCACTTCGGACACCAGCTTGACGCTGACGCTGGCGTGCGGCGCCACGTTCTTCAGGTCGTGAATCAGCTGCGCGAGGTCTTCGATCGAATAAATGTCGTGGTGCGGCGGCGGCGAAATCAGGCCGACACCGGGCACGCTGTGGCGCAGCCGGCCGATGTACTCGGACACCTTGCCGCCGGGCAGCTGGCCGCCCTCGCCCGGCTTGGCGCCCTGCGCCATCTTGATCTGGATCTGGTCGGCCGAGGACAGGTACTCCGCCGTCACGCCGAAGCGGCCCGAGGCCACCTGCTTGATGCGAGAACGCAGCGAGTCGCCGGCGTTCAGCGCGTAATCGGCCTCGGTCACATCCTTGCCCACGATATCAGCCAGCGTCTGGCCTTGCTGGATCGGGATGCCCTTGAGTTCCTGGCGGTAGCGCGCCGGGTCTTCGCCGCCCTCGCCGGTGTTGCTCTTGCCGCCGATGCGGTTCATGGCGACGGCCAGCGTGGCATGGGCTTCGGTCGAAATCGAGCCGAGCGACATGGCGCCGGTGGCGAAGCGCTTGACGATTTCCTTGGCCGGCTCGACCTCGTCAATCGGGATCGCCCTGGCCGGGTCGATCTTGAACTCGAACAGGCCGCGCAGCGTCATGTGGCGGCGCGACTGGTCGTTCACCAGCTGGGCATATTCCTTGTACGTGCTCCAGTTGTTGGCGCGCGTGCTGTGCTGCAGCTTGGCGATCACATCGGGCGTCCACATGTGTTCCTCGCCCCGCGTGCGCCAGGCGTACTCGCCGCCGGCGTCCAGCATGTTGGCCAGCACCGGGTCGTCGCCGAAGGCAGCCTTGTGCATGCGGATCGCCTCCTCGGCGATCTCGAACACACCGATGCCCTCGACCCGGCTGGAGGTGCCGGTGAAGTATTTTTCGATCACGTCGCTGTTCAGGCCGATGGCCTCGAACAGCTGCGCGCCGCAGTAGCTCATGTAGGTCGACACGCCCATCTTGGACATGATCTTGGACAGGCCCTTGCCGATCGCCTTGACGTAGTTGTAGACCGCCTTGTCGGCGCTGAGGTCGCCCGGCAGGCCCTGCGCCATGCTGGCCAGCGTTTCCATCGCCAGGAAGGGGTGCACGGCTTCCGCGCCATAGCCGGCCAGCACGGCGAAGTGATGCACCTCGCGCGCCGAGCCGGTCTCCACCACCAGGCCGGCGGTGGTGCGCAGCCCGGTCTTGATCAGGTGCTGGTGAATGGCCGACAGCGCCAGCAGCGCCGGAATGGCGATCTGCGTGCTGCTCACGGCGCGGTCGCTGATGATCAGGATGTTCTTGCCGCTCTTGATCGCGTCCACGGCTTCGGCGCACAGCGAGGCCAGTTTCGCCTCCACGCCTTCATGGCCCCAGGCCAGCGGGTAGGTGATGTCCAGCGTGTAACTCTTGAACTTGCCCTGCGTGTGCGCATCGATGTCACGCAGTTTTTGCATGTCGGCACTGTTCAGCACGGGCTGGGCAACTTCCAGCCGCATCGGCGGATTCACCTGGTTGATGTCGAGCAGGTTCGGCTTGGGGCCGATGAAGGACACCAGCGACATCACGATGGCTTCGCGGATGGGGTCGATCGGCGGATTCGTCACCTGCGCGAACAACTGCTTGAAATAGTTGTACAGCACCTTGTTCTTGTCGGAGAGTACGGCCAGCGGGCTGTCGTTGCCCATGGAGCCGGTGCCCTCCTCGCCATTCACGGCCATCGGCGACATCAGGAACTTGATGTCTTCCTGGGTGTAGCCAAACGCTTGCTGGCGATCGAGCAGCGCGGGCGACTCCATCAGGCCCGAGCTGCCTGCCATGCTGGCGCTGGCCTCGTCCGAGCCCATGGTCATGCCGTCGGTCGGCTCGGTCAGGATCGTCGAGGAGGCGGCCTGCACGTCGTCGAGCCGGATGCGCAGGTTCTCGATCCACTGTTTGTAGGGCTTGCTGTTGGCCAGCGTGGCCTTGATCTCTTCATCGTCGATCATGCGGCCCTGCTCGAGGTCGATCAGGAACATCTTGCCGGGCTGCAACCGCCATTTGCGCACGATCCTGTTCTCGGGCACTGGCAGTACGCCGGATTCGGAGG
The DNA here is from genome assembly GCA_031291295.1 of Rhodoferax sp. Taxonomy (GTDB): domain Bacteria; phylum Pseudomonadota; class Gammaproteobacteria; order Burkholderiales; family Burkholderiaceae_C; genus Rhodoferax_A. The sequence continues at coordinate 16,295 of JARLJI010000050.1, forward strand.
CCATGATCACCAGGTCGTCGTCGGTGATGCAGTAGCGCGAGGGGCGCAGGCCGTTGCGGTCCAGCGTGGCGCCGATCTGGCGGCCGTCGGTGAACACAATGGAGGCGGGGCCGTCCCACGGCTCGAGCATGGCGGCGTGGTATTCGTAGAAAGCCTTGCGCCGCTCGTCCATGGTGGTGTGCTGCTCCCACGGCTCGGGGATCATCATCATCACGGCCTGGCTGATCGGGTAGCCGGCCATGGTCAGCAGCTCCAGGCAGTTGTCGAAGGTGGCGGTGTCCGACTGGCCCGGGAAGGTGATGGGGTAGAGCTTTTGCAGGTCGGCGCCCAGCACCGGCGAGCTCATCACGCCTTCGCGCGCCTTCATCCAGTTGTAGTTGCCCTTGACGGTGTTGATCTCGCCGTTGTGCGCCACGTAGCGGTATGGGTGCGCCAGCGGCCACTCGGGGAAGGTGTTGGTCGAAAAACGCTGGTGCACCAGACCGAGGGCCGAAACGCAGCGCGGGTCCTGCAAGTCGAGGTAGTAGGTGCCCACCTGGTCGGCCAGCAGCAGACCCTTGTAGATGACCGTGCGGCTGGACATGCTGGGCACGTAATACTCTTTGCTGTGCTTGAGCTTGAGGTTCTGGATGTGCGCGCTGGCCGTCTTGCGGATGACGTAGAGCTTGCGCTCGAGCGCGTCCTGCACGATCACGTCGTTGCCGCGGCCGATGAACACCTGGCGCAGCACCGGCTCCTTGGCGCGCACGGTCGGCGACATCGGCATCTCGCGGTTCACCGGCACGTCGCGCCAGCCCAGCAGCACCTGGCCCTCGGCCTTGATGGCGCGCTCCATCTCCTGCACGCAGGCCAGCCGCGAGGCGTGCTCCTTGGGCAAAAAGATCATGCCCACGCCATATTCGCCGGGCGGCGGCAGCGCCACGCCCTGCCGGGCCATTTCTTCGCGGTACAGCGCATCGGGCAGCTGGATCAGGATGCCCGCGCCGTCGCCCATCAGCTTGTCGGCGCCGACCGCGCCGCGATGGTCGAGGTTCTCGAGGATCTTGAGCGCGTTCTTGACAATGTCGTGCGACTTGTGGCCCTTGATGTGCGCCACGAAGCCGACGCCGCACGAGTCATGCTCGTGGGTGGATGAATACAAACCGTGTTGTTGGAGATACTGGATCTCGGCAGCCGTTGTCATGGCGCGCTCCTAAGTGTTTCGCAAGGGTAGCAAGTCTAGTGCAGTGCAACAATAATGCCAAGCGAAATAATTGGGGTCAGATTCCAATTAAATATTGGATACATGGCTTCTATTTAAAACAGGGACATATCAAAATTAATAGCAAACTTCTGAAGACCTGTTTAGGCTGGATGCAATTTTTTCACTGATTGTTTTGTTTTCGCACGGGCCGTCCAGCCCGCACTGGGCTCACGCGCCGCGCCGTGCGCCTTTGCAAATCAGCCACAAAATCGGGCTCGCCGAGCGCCCAGCCGCGCAGCGCCGACTCGGTCAGCGCGGCCTGCTGGTCACCGCTGATGCCGGCGCGCACCAATTCGGCGTATGCCGCCTCGCGCGCGAACGGCGTGTTGCCCAGCGCCCAGTACAGCGGATGCGGCGTGATCAGCTTGTCGGCGCGCAACCCCGCGTTGTGGCCATAGCTCGACCAGGGATAGTCGCGCGCCTCGGCCACCAGCCCCGCACGCACCGGGTTCAGGTCGATATAGACCATGCAGGCCAGCAGGTAGCGCTCGGTCTGGATCAGCGTGGATTTGTAGCGTCCCTCCCACAGCGTGCCGCTGCGCCCTTGCGCATCGTTGAAATAGCGCACGTAGCGCCGTCCCACCGCCTGCATCATCTGCGGCAGCGAATCAAGCGACTCGGGCGTGGCCAGCAGATGAAAGTGATTCGTCATCAGCACATACGAATGCAGCGCGACGCCGAACTTGCGCGCGTTGTCCTGTAGCAGGTCGAGCAGCATCTGGTAGTCGCCTGCAGACGCAAAAATGGCCTGGCGGTTGTTGCCGCGCTGGATCACATGGTGCGGGTAGCCGGGAATGGTGAGACGGGGAAGGCGGGCCATGACAATGATGATGGGGATGCGATCCGCCCCATCATAATTGGAATCTGACCCCCATTAAATGGTGGGCGGCAGCTTGAACCGGGTCTCCAGCAAGGCCGCCAGGCCAAACTCTTCCAGCACGGCGCGCAGCCGCTCGGCGGCGCTGCGTTTTTTCTGGCCGGTGTAGCGCGCGATGATGAGCTCGTTCTTCAGGCTGTGCTCCCAGCCCACCAGTTCGGTCACCGTGACCTGGTAGCCGCTGGCCTCCAGGTACAGGCAGCGCAGCACATTGGTGATCTGGCTGCCGAGCTCGCGTGTGTGCAGCGGATGGCGCCAGAGCTCGGCCAGCGGCGTGCGCGCCAGTGCCAGCGCCTTGTTCTGGCGCAGGCAGCTTGCCACCTCGGCCTGGCAGCACGGCACCAGCACCATAAACCGCGCATGCTTTTGCAGGCCGAAGGCAATCGCGTCGTCGGTCGCAGTGTCGCAGGCATGCAGCGCCGTGACCACGTCGATTCGGTCCGGCAGCTCGGCGGACCCGGCCGACTCGGCGACGCTGAGGTTCAGGAAATGCATGCGCTCGAAGCCCAGCCGGTGGCTGAGTTCGCGCGACTTTTGCACCAGTTCGGGCCGGGTCTCGATGCCGTAGATGCGCCCTAGCGCCAGCGTCTTGAAAAACAGGTCATAGAGGATGAAGCCCAGGTACGACTTGCCGGCGCCGTGGTCGGCCAGCGTGATGCCCGCACTGGATGCGGGCAACTCGAGCAGCAGCTTCTCGATGAACTGGTACAGGTGGTAGACCTGCTTGAGCTTGCGCCGCGAGTCCTGGTTGAGCTTGCCCTCGCGCGTGAGGATGTGCAGTTCCTTGAGCAGTTCGAGCGACTGGCCGGGGCGGATTTCGGGCGCGATGGCGGGCCCTGCATCAACGGGCTCAATTTTGGGAGGCTTCATGGCTGGATCTTGCCACGCGTGGGCCCGACGCCCAGCGCGTTCCAGCCGGCGTGGCCCAGTTTTTCCATCGTTTGCATGTTGGCCTTGTAAATCAGCTCGGCCTCGGGAAACGCGGCCACGGCGCGGTCGATGCCGTCTTCGCGCAACAGGTGCAGCGTGGGGTATGGCGCGCGATTCGTGAAATTGGTGATGTCGTCCACGTCGGTGCCGGCAAACTGGTATTGCGGGTGAAAACTGGCGATCTGGAGGATGCCGTCGAGCTCGAGCCGGACCAGCGCCGCGTCCGCCTCGGCCAGAAAATCGTTGAAATCGGTAAACTGCTGAAAACCATGCGGCGCTATCAAAAGCGTAGTGTCGCGCACTTGCGGGTCCTGGGCTACAAGGGCTTTTAGCTCAAATTCCAGATCCGCCAGCAGCGCCTGCGGGTCGCTCGCCGCGCTCACGGCGTAGTGGATCTGCCCCTTCACATGCACCGCCTTGGCAAACGGGCACAGGTTCAGGCCAATCACGGCGCGCTCCAGCCAGCGGCGCATGCCCTGCTGCACGGTGGCGTGAAAGGCCGGCAAGTCCTGTTCCGGCATTGGTTCGTGTTCGTCCATCTCAACGCTCCAGTTGCAGGGAGGGGGGCTCCAGGGATTGGATCAAGCGCCCGATCTGCCCCGCCAGCACGAGGCCCAGCAGCGAACAGGCGCCCGTGACAGCCCAGGTCCATTGCCAGCCGCCCATGCGGCTGGCCACCCAGGCGACCAGCGGCGGCCCGACAAACTGGCCGAAGGACGACCATTGCTGCATCCAGCCGACCGTGGTGGAGACGGTGCGCTCGGTGGGCGCGAGCTTGACCGCCAGCGAAAACAGCGTGCCCGGAATCACGCCGCCGATCATCGAGAACAACAGCACCGCCGCGTAGCGCAGGAGCGGCGGCAGGCCACTGCCGTGCAGTTCCGCAAAGGCGGCCACCGTCCCCAGCCCCATGGTGGCGAAGCCCGCATACAACAGCACGCGTGGGCGCACGCCGCGCTGCAACAGGCGGCCCGAGGCGATATTGCCCACCATGTTGATGACCGCCGCGAGCGCCGTGAGCGCGCCCGTGGCGGCGCCCGAAAATCCGGCCTGCGCATAGATGGAGGGCAAAAAGCCGATCACGGCCAGCCACTGGCCCGAATACACGGAAAAACTGAACGCCACCAGCCAGGGGCCGCGCGCCGTGAGCGTCTGGCGCAGGCGCTGCGGCCAGCCGTGCCCAGCCCCGGACGGGCTGGCGCCAAGGCCTGCCGCCGCGTGCCGATGCCGATCGGCCGGCACCGCTTGCGCCAGCCACAGCGCCATCGCGAACGACGTGGCCGCCAGCCCCCACCACCAGGTCTGCCAGCTCGTCGCGCCAATCAACACGGGCCCGAGCAGCAGTGCCACGGCGGCGCCAAACGGCATGTAGGTGCCCCACAGGCCCAGCATGACGGGCAGGCGCCGCGGCGCCACCAGCAGGCGGATCAGGCTGGGCGCGGGCACGGTTGCCAGCAAAAAGCCGAAGCCCTCGACCGCGCGCAGCGCCAGCAAGGTGGGCGCGTCGTGCGCCCAGCCGCCCAGCGCGCCGGCCGCCGACAGCACCAGCAGACCCGTGACCATGCTGCGCTTGAGGCCCAGGCCGTCGGCCGCGAGCCCCACGGCCAGCCCCAGCGTCATGCCGGCCAGCTGCACCAGCGAGAGCAAAAAACCCGCCTGCACCAGCGTCACGCCGAGCGCATCGCGCAGCACCGGAATGGCGGGTGGCAGCTTGCCCACGTGCAGCGCCGCGCTCACCCCCGCCAGAATGACGATGAGCGCCGGGTCGATGCCCTTGGCTGGAACGTCCCGGCGGCTCATGCGAACAGCTTGCGGCCCGTCAGCCGCTCATGCTCGTGCGCGGCAAAGCGGTCGGTCATGCCGGCGATGTAGTCGGCCACCGATCGGGCCGGGTCGCGCCGCGCGGCGAAGTCGGCCTGCATTTGAGCGGGGTCTGCGCGATAGGCGGCAAACAGTTCGCGCACCACTTCCTGCGCCTTCGCAGTGGTGTCAAGCACCTGCGGGTGGCGGTACAGGTTTTGAAAAAGAAAACGTTTGAGCGCGCCCGAGCTCTGCCGCATGGCGTCGCCAAAGCGCACCAGCGGCGCGTCCAGCCGCACCTCGTCCACGCTTTGCGGGTGCGCCACCTGCAGCGCCGCCCGTGTGGCGTCGATCACGTCGTAGACCTGCGCGCTCAGCATGCGCCGGATCGCCTCGTACAGCAGGCGCCGGCCCTGCAGCTGCGGGTATTCGGCCAGGGTCTGCACGCGGTAGGCGTCGAACAGCGCGACCTCCTGCAACTGCTCCAGCGTGATCAGCCCCGAGCGCACGCCGTCGTCGATGTCGTGCGCGTTGTAGGCGATCTCGTCGGACAGGTTGCATAGCTGTGCCTCCAGGCTGGGCTGGGTGTGCTCCAGAAAACGCCGCGCGACACCGCCCGGTTCCGCCGCATCGAGCCGCTCCGCATTGGCGCGCGAGCAGTGCTTGAGGATGCCCTCGCGCGTCTCGAACGTCAGGTTGAGCCCGTCAAAGGCCGGGTAGCGCTCCTCGAGCTGATCGACCACCCGCAGGCTTTGCAGGTTGTGCTCGAAGCCGCCATGGTCCTGCATGCAGGCGTTGAGCGCGTCCTGCCCGGCGTGGCCGAACGGCGTGTGCCCGAGGTCGTGCGCCAGCGCGATCGCCTCGACCAGATCTTCATCGAGGCCGAGGGAGCGCGCAATCGAGCGGCCCAGCTGCGCCACCTCGAGCGAATGCGTGAGCCGCGTGCGGAACAGGTCGCCCTCGTGGTTCAGGAACACCTGCGTCTTGTAAACCAGCCGGCGAAACGCCGTCGAATGCACGATGCGGTCGCGGTCGCGCTGGTACTCGGTGCGCGTGGGCGCGGCCGCTTCCGCGTGGCGGCGGCCGCGCGAGCGGGCCGGATCACAGGCATATGGCGGCAGCGTCATGATTTCAGTCAAATTGGCCTCCATCCCTTACCACATATTGGCAGGTAGCTCCGTTTTTAATAGCAATCCAGAACCCATCAGGCGCAACATGCATCAATCACCGCCCGCACCAGCGCGTCGGGCGCCGTGCGTACCGCGGCACTGCCGGGCGCATCGATCACCACGAATTTGATCTCGCCGGCCTCGGCCTTTTTGTCCACGCGCATCAGTTCCAGGTAACGGCCGGCGTTGTCGGTGGACGCCAGTTGCGGCCCCTTCACGGGCAAGCCCGCCTTGCCGATCAGCGTCGTCAGCCGCTGCACGAACGCCGCGTCGATCAGCCCAAGCCGCTGCGACAGCGTGGCCGCCATCACCATGCCGCAGCCCACGCCCTCGCCATGCAGCCACGCGCCATAGCCCAGCCCGGCCTCGACGGCGTGGCCGAACGTATGGCCGAAGTTGAGGATGGCGCGCAGGCCCGCCTCGCGCTCGTCCTGGCCGACCACGTTCGCCTTGATCTCGCAGCTGCGCTTGACGGCATGGGCCAGCGCCGCGGGCTCGCGCGCCAGCAGCGCGTCCAGGTTCGCCTCGATCCAGTCGAAGAACGCCATGTCGGCAATCGGCCCGTACTTGATGATCTCGGCCAGCCCGGCGCTGAGCTCGCGCTTTGGGAGCGTCCGCAGCGTGTCGAGGTCGCACACCACCAGCTGCGGCTGATAGAACGCGCCGATCATGTTCTTGCCCAGCGGGTGGTTGATCGCGGTTTTGCCGCCGACCGAGGAATCCACCTGCGCCAAGAGCGTGGTCGGCACCTGCACGAACGGCACGCCGCGCATATAGCTGGCCGCGGCAAAGCCCGTCATGTCGCCCACCACGCCGCCGCCCAGCGCGAACAGCACGGTCTTGCGGTCGCTGCCGTGCTGCAGCAGCGCGTCAAAAATCAGGTTCAACGTGGCCCAGTTCTTGAACTCCTCGCCGTCGGGCAGCACCACGGTGTGGATGGTGGGGTAGCGGCCCGCCAGTGCGGCCTGCAAGCGCTGTGCATACAGCGGCGCAACGGTGGCGTTGGTCACGATCAGTGCCGTGCTGGCGCGCGGCAGCGCCGCCCAGGTGGCGGGGTCGTCCAGCAGGTGGGTACCAATGACAATCGGGTAGCTGCGCTCACCCAGGTGGATCTGCACCTGCTCGGCAGGCGCGGCGGCGGTAACGGTGGAGGCTTGCATAGGCCCCGAGTTTAGCGACCGGTGCAGACGCCCACTGCGTGGCGAGTTTCCCGCGGGCACTAACCCGGCGGGACGATGCCGGCCAGCTCCAGCTGCATCACGATCATGTTGACCAGCGTGGCCACCGAGGGGCGCCCGGTTTCGATCACGAAGTGCGCGGCTTCGCGGTACAAAGGGTCGCGCACGGCGTACAGGTCGCGCAGGCGGCTCAGGGGGTCGTCCACCTGCAGCAGCGGCCGGTTCACATCGTGCCGCAGGCGGCGGAACACCTCCTCGGGTGAGGAGTGCAGGTACACCACGTGGGTGCGCGTGTGCAGCCGCTCGCGGTTGGCGGTGCGCAGCACCGCGCCGCCCCCTGTGGACAGAACGCCGGCGTGGGCCTGCGTCAGCTCGTCGAGCACCGCTTCTTCCACGTCGCGAAAGCTCTCTTCGCCCTCGCGTTCGAAATACGCGCGGATCGAGCAGCCCAGACGGCGCTCGATCACCGGGTCGGCGTCGACAAAGGGAAGCTGAAGCCGCCGGGCGAGTTGTCGCCCGACGGTGGATTTACCGGAGCCGGGGAGGCCTACCAGACTCAACACACATCGAACCGATCATTCAACATAGGGAGACGAGGGTAGTAAACAGGGTGGCCCAACGTCCGGCACTGAAGGTGCCAATCTGAAGATCGTCGATGCTGAAGATTCGGTGCCAGCCGAGGACACCGTCGCGGTCAACTGCGCAACAACCCAAAGCGCGCTTCCCTTGAGGTAAGTCAGGGTGAAGGGCGCTGTGCCAGTAGCGTCCGTCGTCACTGTCGAAGGCACGGCGCCAGCGTCGGAATTGGCCGGTGTGAGCTTCCCGTCCATTGTTCCGTATGTCGCCCCGGACGGGATGGCTGATGGGCACGCCAGGCCACCAAGAGTGTAAGGTTGGCGATATCCATCTTCGCCCGGATCCAGTGACCCGTTGCCGTTCACATCTTCAGAGCAAAATGTCTTGGCCACCGAGCAAGCACCGCCAGTACTGAAGGCATAAGGCTTGAGACGCAAAGTCACGACGGCATTCGGTACCGGATTGTTGTTGGCATCCGTGACCAGGACCGAGTACGCTTCGGTATACAACGTGTTGTCGCTGTTAGAGCCGAGAACAGTGGAGCCACCGAAAGCCACCGACAAAGCCTGCCCCCCAATGGTCAGCAGAACATTATTACTCGATGGGGCAACGCCGGTAGATATTGCGGTGTTGGGAATAGTCGCCGTAATGGCGATGCCGTTTGATATGGAGGGCAACGTTCCGGCGGAAAAAGTCGCGACCGCGGTTCCGTCACTCCCTGTGAGCTTCAGCGCAGGCGTCAAAGACTCGCCCCCACCGGGTCCTCCTACCATTGAAAACGAGATAGGGACATTAGCTACAGGTTGATCCTGGCCATTATTGTTGTAAACCGCACGTGCAGTAATAATCGCAGTACCCCCCGCGGTACCCGTAGCTCCGTTGCTGGCAACTTGAACCGTCGTTACGTTGGCATTGAGGAGGATTTTGTTCGCAGCCGACACTGGCGGCGAAAATGTGAGCTGCAAAACGGCTGTGCGATTGAGATTGTCCGTAACACTCACCGTCGCGACGCCACCTTGCGTAGAGGTCAGGCTGGCAGTCGCCGTGCCGCCACCAGTACCAAAGGTTGCCTGGCCGTTGGCGAACGTCCCGAGTGTCGTGGCAAAGGTCACACTACTCGCTCCAGGAGCCGCCACAGTCAACGTTTGGGGGGAGCTGATAGGGAGGATTGCGTTATTTGCAGGCGACTTGAAAGTCAGTGCTGTCGTTCCCAGGCTGGTTGTGAATGCCTGCTGTGTTACGTTTCCAAGCGCACTGACATTAATGGACGCGGTGCCGACATTGACACCCATCACATTAACCGCGGCAACCCCGGATGTATTCGTTGTGGCTGTCGCCGGCACGCTAAGAATCGTTGGGTCGGTCGCGCCAAACGACACAGGGACTCCTGACATTACAGAGCCAGAGACATTTTTGACTGTGGCGCTCAAGGTCGTTGTGCCGCCTGCCAACACGGTGTTGCTTTGCGCACTCACGGCGATGGAAGCACCCACAATCGTAATCTGAGTCGGTACCGGACTGGCAGAACTTCCGACACAGGTTGCCGTAACGACAGCGACACGATTCGCCTGGTTCGCCGCATCAGCGGTGAGTTGAACGGTGGCGGTCCCTGCCGTGGCGGTCCCTGTCGCGCCCGTCGTTACCGCTGCACTACTCAAGATGCCGCCAGTGGTCGTAGATAAGTTGAGCGCCGCATTGGGCACCAAAGCATTGTTGGCATCCAAAGCAGACACGGTGATAGTGGCAGCCGAAGTTCCGTCGGCGTTGATTTGAGTCACGCTTGGCACCAACAAGATCGTTTTAACGCTCGAATTGTTGTTGGCAACAGCGGGCGTTGTCCCCGTTGTCCCGCCGGTAGTTGTATCCGGAAGATTTCCCCCGCCACACGCAACGAGTGCCCCGACGATCACAAGACTCAACACATACTTCAAATATCGCATAGCGCGCTCCCGCCTCCCTAAAGTTGATTTGTATTTCTTACCGGGCCGCGTTCCGGTCGGTGATCATTTTTGGTGTGATGAACACCAGCATTTCCTGCTTGTTGGAGACTTTCGAATTGGTCTTGAACAGATTGCCCACCACCGGAATGTCGCCCAGCAGCGGCACCTTGTCGGTGTTGTTGGTCTCCGTCAGCGTGTAGATGCCACCAATGACCACCGTGCCGCCGTTTTCAACCAGCACCTGGGTCTTGACGTGCTTGGTGTTGATCGCATAACCAGCCGAGGTGGCCTGGCCCACGGAGTCGTTGCTCACATCCAGGTCCAGAATGATGTTGCCTTCGGGGGTGATTTGCGGCGTGACTTCGAGCGACAGGTTGGCCTTCTGGAAGGCGATCGAGGTGGCGCCGCTGGAGGTTGCCGTCTGGTAGGGCAGTTGGGTGCCCTGTTCGATGATGGCCTTGGTCTGGTCGGCCGTGACGACGCGCGGGCTGGACACCACCTTGCCCTTGCCATCGGCTTCGAGCGCCGAAATCTCCAGGTTCAGCATGCGAGAAACGCTGGGCGTGAACAGCGACAGTGCGAATGCGGCGGGCGAATTGCTGTCCGTCGAGGTGGCCGGCAAATTGACGAAGTTGCCGTTGTTGAACAGCGGGTTGGTGGACGTGGCCGTGGACGTCACGACGCCGCCTGAATTGGTCACCGAGTAGGTCGACCCGGCAACGCCGGCGGGCGTGAAGGGCGTGGTGCCGGCAGCATATCGGGTTCCTACGACGCCGCCGCCCAGCCTGACGCCCAGCGACTTGCTGAAGGTGTCGGTGGCCTCCACGATGCGCGCCTCGATCAGCACCTGGCGCACCGGAATATCGAGCTTGCTGATCAATTGCTGCACCTGATCCAGCGTGGAGGCGATGTCGGACACGAACAGCTGATTGGTGCGCGGCTCGGCAATGACGCTGCCGCGCGGGCTCAAAATGCGCGCACTGCCGGCGCTGCCACCGCCGCCACCGCCGCCTGCGCCGGCAACCCCGACACCGCTCAACTGCCCGGCAATGGTGACCGCCTTGGCGTAATTGAGCTGGAACGACTGGGTCCGCAAAGGCTCCAGCCCCTGCAGTGCGGCCTTGGCCTCGAGGTCGCGCTTTTCCTTGGCGTCGAGCTCATCCTTGGGGGCGATCCACAGCACGTTGCCGTTCTTGCGCATGCCCAGGCCCTTGGCCTGCAGAATGATGTCCAGCGCCTGGTCCCACGGCACGTCCTTGAGCCGCAGCGTCAATGAGCCCGTCACCGAGTCGGACGTGACCACGTTGAAGTTGGTGAAATCGGCGATCACCTGCAAGAGCGAGCGAACCTCGATGTTCTGGAAATTCAGCGACAGCTTTTCGCCGTTGTAACCCGCGCCCTGGGTCAGTTTGGTCGGGTCGAATTTTTGCGGCCGGACTTCTATGACAAACTGGTTGCCGCTCTGGTAGGCACTGTGCTCCCAGGCGCCTTTGGGTTCGATCACCATGCGCACCCGGTCGCCCGACTGGAACGTGGTGATGGTCTGCACCGGCGTGCCAAAGTCCGCTACGTCCAGGCGGCGACGCAGCCCCTCGGGGAGCGATGACTTCATGAACTCCACCACCAGGGTCTGGCCCTGCTGGCGAATGTCGACACCCACCTGGTCATTCGCCAGGTCCACCACAACCTTGCCGGTGTCGCCGGTGCCACGCCGGAAATCGAGATTTTTAATGGGCAGGGTATCGCGATTGCCGTTTTCGGCGAAGGTGGACACCGCGGCCACTGCGGGCGCTGCAGCGGCGGCCGGCTCGAGCGAGATCAGCAGCGATTTGCCCTGAATTTCGGTCTTGTAGGCCGCGATCCGCTTGAGGTTGAGCACCACCCGCGTGCGCTCCCCCGCCTGCACGACATTGACCGACTTCAGATTGCCCTGGTTGACATCCACGGTGGAGCGCCCCAGCCCGTTCGTCACCCCCGGAAAGTCGAGGGCGATTCTGGCCGGCGTCTGGATGGAGAACCCCGTGGGAACCGCCGCCACCGGTTGTGTCAAGTCGATCCGGATCACCTCAGAGCCGCCCTGGATCGAGCCGGTCACGGCTTCGATCGCGTTTTGCGCATACGAAGACAGGGATATCAATGCGGCACCCAGGGCCACTCCTACGTAACGCAGTGCCCGGTATGCCGTCATGTTCTTCTGATCCATTTATTTTGACCCCTCTTGCAGTTGCAATGTGGCAACGCGTTCAATCCATTCGCCGGCGGCGTCCTGCACAATTTCGCGCAATGTGACCTCTGTTTCGGTAATTTTGGTGATCCGGCCATAGTTTTGTCCCAGGTAGCTCCCCGCGCGAACCTGGTACAAGAGGTTGTCGACCCGCACCAGCGCCACCGGCTTGCCCGCCTTGTCCAGGCTCCCGACCATGGCCATGGAGTCCAGCGGGAACGCCTCCAGCGGCTCCTTGCGACGCGCCAGTTCGGGCGCCACCAGTGCTGCATTGGAGGCGCCCTGATTGGACTCGCGCTTGAGCGCCTGGGTCAGCTTTTGCAGGCTGAAGGGGTCCACCACGCCGGCTTCGGTGTAACTCTGCGGAATAAACTGCTTGGGCTCGGAAATGGGAGTGATGCGGGGATGCGCAGCGTTGCGCTGTGCGGTCATCCATTCCTGCAACTCTTCATGGTCGGAGGCACCGCAACCCGCCAGCACGAGCGTGGCCAAGCCGACCAAAAGCATGCGCGCGACGGTCATGGCTTGGCTCCCTTGGGCGCAGCGGCCTTGCGCTGAGCGTCAATCTCATCCTGATCAAGGTAGCGGAAGGTCTTGGCGGTGGCATCCATGGACAGCGCGCCATCTTTCCCCGGCACGATGCTCAGGTTGTTCAGGGTCACGATCCGCGAGAGATTGGCGATATCAGAGGCAAATGCGCCAATATCGTGATAGCGCCCTGTCACCCGCACCGCGATAGGCAGCTCCGCGTAGTAATCCTTGACGACGACCTGCCCCGGACGAAAAAGGTCGAACTGCAGGCTGCGCCCGAGGCCGGCCTGGTTGATGTCCGACAACAACGCATCCATCTCGGCCTTGCTGGGAAGCTGCTTTTCCAGCTGCGTCACATATTGCAAAACCTGTTCGCGCTGCTTTTTCAAGGCATCCAGATTGACGGCCTGCGCCACTTTTTTCTGGTAGTCCGCGCGCAACGTGACTTCCTGGGCGCGATCTGCCTCCAGTTCGGCGTCGGAGTTGTTGAGCCAGACGAACCATAAAACAACCACCACCAGCAGCGCCACCGCCGCCGCCAGCAGGTTACGCGGCAGAGCGGGCCACGAGGAGGGATCGTTCGGATTCAGGCCGCGAAATTGCGACTGCAGCCGGGCCAGCTGGGCCGACAGGTCGGCGTTGATTTTGGATTTGGTAGCCATGGCGCGTGTCCGTTACGTCTTCGCCGGCGTTGCAGCGGGCGCAGCAGAATTTGGCGCAGCAGCACTGGCACCGGGTGAGGGCTTTGAGGCATCAGTAGGACGTTTAAGCCCGACACTCAACGTGAAATTCGACACCCGGCGCTGGTCTCTTGGGCTCAACGTCACGGACCCCGCGACAATCTCCACCAGTTCAGGGTGATCCAGCCAGGGACTGTTGTTGGCCAGGTTGCGCAGCAGCTCGGAAACACGCTCGTTGGATTGCGCCACGCCCTTCAGCGTCACTTTCTGTTTTTCCTGAGTCATGCTGGTGATGTACACGCCGTCCGGCAGCTGCTTGGCGAGCTCGTTGAGCAGGTTCACCGGCAGGTTGCGGTCCGACTGCAGATCTTCCACCGCCTGCTGGCGCGCGCGCAGTGCGGCAATCTCGGCCTGCAGGCTCGCAATGTCCTTGATTTGGCTGTCAAGCCGCTTGTTTTCAGCCTGCAGGTAGTGGTTTTTGCTTTCCTGGCTGGAAATCTGCGCCTGGTACCAGAGGTAAATTCCGCCCGACAACAGTCCCCCGATCAGTGCGGCAGCGCCCAGAGAGGCATAAAACGCGTCGCGCCGCTGTTTGCGTGCCGCCTCCCGGTGCGGCAGCAGGTTAATCAGGATCACTGCAGAAACCTCCGCATCGCCAGGCCGCACGACGTCAGATAAGACGACGCTTCACGCAGCATTTTTTTCTCGCGCACACCGTCGCCAATTTCCATACCCTCAAAGGGATTGAGCACGCTGCAGGCAAATGAAGTGTGCTGCGTCACAGCTTCGGTCAGGCCAGGCAGCGCCGCCGAGCCGCCGGCCAGCATGATGTAGTCCACCCGGTTATGCGGCGTGCTGGTAAAGAAAAACTGCAGCGCGCGCCCGATTTCCTGCGCCATGTTCTCCACAAAAGGCGTCAGGACACCCTCGATATAGTCGTCAGGCAAATCACCGTTGCGCTTTTTGGCTTCGGCCTCCTCGGGCGAAAAGCCATACTGGCGCACGATCAGTTGCGACAGCTGGGCACCGCCAAAGGCCTGGTCCCGATCGTAGAGCACCTCATCATTGCGGATGACCTGCATGCTGGTGGTGAAGGCACCTACCTCGAACAACGCCACGACGGTATCGAGCCCCTTGTTGGGCAGATTCTCGATCAGCCGCCCCGTCGCGAGACGGGACGCGTACGACTCGACATCGATGATGACGGGCTTGAGGCCGGCCGCCTCGGCTAGGCCTTGCCGGTCCTGGACCTTTTCCTTGCGCGACGCAGCGATCAACACCTCCACATCGCCGGCCGACGATGCGCTGGGCCCGACCACGCAGAAGTCCAGACTGACTTCGTCCAGTGAGAATGGAATGTACTGATTGGCTTCGGATTCAACCTGAATCTCCAGCTCCGGCTCGGACATGCCGCCCGGCAGGATGATTTTCTTGGTGATGACGGCGGACGGCGGCAAGGCCAGCGCCACATTCTTGGCGCGGGTGCCGCTTTTCTTGACGACGCGACGCACCGCATCGGCGACCTCATCGAACTTTTCCACATTGCCGTCAGTGATCCAGCCACGCTCGAGCGGCTCCATCGCGCAGCGCTCCAGCACCAGATTGCCATCCTTGTCACGGCCCAATTCCACCAGCTTGACGCTGGACGAACTGATGTCCAAACCGAGCAAGGGTGCGGGCTGACGGCTAAATAACGATCCCAATGAGATCAAGACAGTCCCCTGTAACTAGCTGTAAAACAACTGAACTAGCGTAAGAATCCTTGTGAATGCTATCAGCAAGACCTCTCTATAACCAAGAGATTCCCAAAATCGACATCTACCAACCGTTGTCAAAAGCCGACGCTTCATGCGCAATGGCTTATCCCCCGAGATCGGCACACACAAGGCCTTACATGAGTGAGGACGGCGAGGGGCCGTCAACCCACGCTCCGATTTCTATAATGGGGCCGCGACATCACATGGACTTCTATGCCCGCCCGACCCGAATCTGAGACTCCCCCCAAACCCTCGAAAATCACTGAAAGCCAGCGCACCCAGGCAGGGCGCTGGTTTTGGCGGCTGGCGCTGTGGGGCGCGGGTCTGGTCGCGGCGGGTGTGCTGGCGCTGCTGATGGTGATCGGCGTGGCGCTGGCCGTGGCCTATCCGAATTTGCCCGACATCAGCGCCCTCTCGGACTATCGTCCCAAGCTGCCCTTGCGGGTGTTTACCGCGGAGGGCGCGCTGATCGGCGAGTACGGCGAGGAGCGCCGCAACCTGACGCCCATCAAGGACATTCCCGCGATCATGAAGGACGCCGTGCTGTCCATCGAGGACGCCCATTTCTACCAGCACGGCGGCGTCGACTACCCGGGCGTGATCCGGGCCGCTCTGGCCAACCTCGGACACGCCAAGAGCCAGGGTGCCTCCACCATCACCATGCAGGTGGCACGCAATGTCTATCTGTCGGCGGAGAAAAGCTACACGCGCAAGATTTACGAAATCCTGCTGACCTTCAAGCTCGAGCACCAGCTGACAAAAGACCAGATCCTCGAGATCTACATGAACCAGATCTATCTGGGCAACCGGGCCTATGGCTTTGCCTCCGCTTGCGAGACCTATTTCGGCAAGCCACTGAAGGACATCACCATTGCCGAGGCCGCCATGCTGGCCGGGTTGCCCAAAGCGCCCTCGGCCTACAACCCGATCAACAACCCCGTGCGGGCCCGCGCCCGCCAGCTCTACATCATCGAGCGCATGCAGGAAAACGGCTACATCACGCAGGCGCAGGCGGATGCCGCCAAAAAGGAAGAACTGGACGTCAAATCCGGACCCGAGGAGGGACGCGTGCACGCCGAATACGTGGCTGAAATGGTGCGTCAACTGATGTTTGCGCAGTACGGCGATGCCACCTACACGCGCGGCCTGGATGTCTACACCACGCTCAACGCGGCGGACCAGACCGCCGCCTACCATGCGCTGCGCAAGGGCATCATGGATTTTGAGCGGCGCCAGATTTACCGGGGACCCGAGGAGTTTGTCGAGCTGCCGGCCGACCCGAAAGAGATCGAGGACGCGATCGACGATGCGCTGGTCGACCACCCGGACAACGACGATCTCATGTCGGCGGTCGTGCTGCAGGCCAGCACGAAAAAAATCACGGCCGTCCGCCAGAACGGCGACACCATCGAGATCACCGGCGACGGCTTGCGGCCAGCCCGGGCGGGGCTCTACGACAAGGCGCCGCCCAACGTCAAAATCAGGCGCGGTGCCATCATTCGCGTCATTCAGACCTCCAATAATTCCTGGGAAGTGACCCAATTGCCCGAAGTGGAAGGGGCTTTGGTGGCGATGGATCCGCACGACGGCGCCATCAAGGCGCTGGTAGGCGGCTTTGACTTCAATAAGAGCAAGTTCAACCACGTCACCCAAGCGTGGCGCCAGCCCGGCTCCAGCTTCAAACCGTTCATCTACTCGTCGGCCCTCGAAAAAGGCTTTACCCCCGCGACCATCATCAATGACGCCCCCCTGTTTTTCGATGCGGGCGTGACCGGAGGCCAGCCGTGGGAGCCGAAAAACTACGAGAACACGTTTGAAGGACCCATCTCGCTGCGGCGCGCGCTGGCCAAGTCCATCAATACCGTCTCCATCCGCGTGCTGCAGGCTGTGGGCGCACAGTACGCACAGGACTGGATCACGCGTTTCGGCTTCGATGCCGACAAACATCCGGCCTACCTGACGATGGCCCTGGGCGCCGGCTCGGTCACGCCCATGCAGATGGCAACGGCGTATTCGGTGTTTGCCAACGGCGGCTACCGGGTGAACCCCTATCTGGTGACGAAAGTGACCACCCACCTGGGCAAGGCGCTGGCGGATGCCGTGCCGCCCGTCGCCAGCCGTTCCGCGCGCGCCATTCCCGCGCGCAATGCCTTTGTGATGCAAAGCATGCTGCAGGAAGTCACGCGTTCGGGCACCGGTGCATCGGCGCAGCGCATCCTCAAGCGCCCCGACATCTACGGCAAGACCGGAACCACCAACGACTCCCTGGATGGCTGGTTTGCGGGCTACCAGCCGACGCTGACAGCCATCGCCTGGATGGGCTTCGACACGCCGCGCAGCCTTGGCGACCGCGAAACCGGCGGCGGTGTGGCGCTGCCGATCTGGATCAACTTCATGCAAAGCGCGCTCAAGGGCGTTCCGGTGGCCGAGACCCCTGCGCCCGAAGGCGTTGTCAACGTCGCGGGCGAATGGTATTACGACGAGTACGCCAAGGGAGCCGGCGTGAGCAGCGTGGGAGTGCAAAACCAGCCTGCGCAGAACCCGGCGGGCGCCCCTCCCGCGCCGGCGTCACCGCCCGCGCCCAGCGAGCGGCAGCGCATTCTCGATATGTTCAAAAGCTGAGTTCAGGCGTCGAAGCGCAGTGCGGTGCCCGCCTGCTCGCTGGCGGTGCGCGACAGGTTGGCCAGCAACTCGCCGCTGCCCTTGGTGTCGACCCACTGCCGGCCGTCAAATTTGTAGTGATACCCGCCCGATTTGGCCGCCAGCCAGATCTCATGCAGCGGCTTTTGCAGGTTCACGACGATCTGGCTGCGGTTGGCAAAAGTGATGGTGATCATGCCGCCCACGCGCTGGTTGTCGATATCGATCTCGGTGTCGTCGTTGATGCGGTCGCACCCCGACTCGATCTGCTTGAGCAGCGTTTCCGCCAGGTCCATGAATTGGGAGTCGGTCATTACAATTTGCGGATGTTGTTCGTTACCAAAATTCTAGCCCCGGCCACTGATCTTGCGCGCGCCGGGGTCGCGCCGAGTGCACGGGCGGCCTTGACTTTAACGGTATTGCTGGCTTTGTCCGCCTGCGGCCAAAAAGGCGCCCTGTTTTTACCCACGGAGCCGGCCGCCGCGCAGCGCGCCACGCTAGTCCAGACACTAAGCCCCGGTCAAGCCGCCCAAGCCTCTACGCCTGCCTCTGCAGCCTCTGCCCCCGCCTCTACCGCCTCTTCGCCGGCCGCCATCCCATGACTTCACCAGAATCATCAGCAACTCTTCCAGGCCAGCCCCACTTTGCCTATCGGGACGGCGGGCTGTTTGCCGAAAACGTACGCCTCGCCGACCTCGCGCGCGCGCATGGCACACCGTTGTTCGTCTATTCAAGGGCCGCCATGCTGGCGGCCCTGGCAGCCTATCAGCGTGGCTTTGCGGGTCGCAAGGCGCAGATCTGCTATGCCATGAAGGCCAACTCGTCGCTGGGCGTATTGCAGGTCTTCGCGCAGGCCGGTTGCGGCTTCGACATCGTCTCGGGCGGCGAGCTTGAGCGGGTGCTGGCCGCGGGCGGCGACGCCGCGCGGGTAATTTTTTCCGGCGTCGGCAAGACGCGCGCCGAGATGCGGCAGGCGCTTGACGCGGGCATCGGCTGCTTCAACGTGGAGAGCGAGGCCGAGCTCGAGGTGCTGAACGAAGTGGCGCTGTCAGCGGGCAAGCCCGCGCGCGTGAGCATCCGTGTGAACCCGAACGTGGACCCCAAGACGCACCCTTACATTTCAACCGGCCTGAAGGGCAACAAGTTTGGCGTGGCCCACGAGCGGGCGCTCGGCGCCTACCAGCGCGCCGCCGCGCTGCCGGGCCTGCAGGTGGTCGGGATCGACTGCCATATCGGCTCGCAGATCACCGAGGCCACGCCCTATCTGGACGCCATGGACCGGGTGCTGGACCTGGTCGAGGCGATCGAGGCCGCGGGCATTCCCATTCAGCACCTTGATTTTGGCGGCGGCCTGGGCATCGACTACAACGGAGAAACCCCGCCGCCAGCGGACGCGCTGTGGGCGCAGTTGCTGGCCCGGCTCGATGCGCGCGGCTTTGGCCAGCGCCAGCTCATGATCGAGCCCGGCCGCTCGCTGGTCGGCAACGCCGGCGTGTGCCTCTCGGAAGTGCTGTACCTCAAGCCCGGTGCAGAAAAAAACTTCTGCATCATCGACGCAGCCATGAACGACTTGCCGCGACCGGCCATGTACCAGGCCTTTCAACAGATCGTGCCCCTGTCGCCACGCGTTGATGTGTCTGCACCGACCACGTGGGACGTGGTCGGCCCGGTATGCGAGAGCGGCGACTGGATTGGCCGCGACCGGGCCCTGGCGGTGCAGGCGGGCGACCTGCTCGCGATCCTGTCGGCCGGCGCCTATTGCATGAGCATGGCGAGCAACTACAACACGCGCGGGCGCGCTGCCGAAGTGCTGGTCGATGGCGACCACGCCTCTGTCATTCGCCGGCGCGAGAGTGCTGCGGACCAGATGCGCGGTGAAAACTTGCTGCGCTAGCGCCAGGCCTGCGCCGCCTGACATTCAGACGGACACTATTGTTTTGATAGCTGTCTGCGCATAACCAGCAAGGGCAAGGAGCGCTTTTTCTTCAAAAACTGAAGCAGGCGCCAGCCCAGCAGCACGCTCACGATGGCGCCATACACCGCGACCTCGGCAAAGTTGTGCTTGGCCGCGCGCATCCAGAAAAAATGCAGGATGCCCAGCCCCCCAATCAGGTACACCAGTCGGTGCAGGGCCTGCCAGCGTTTTGCGCCCAACGCGCGAATGGCACGGTTGAACGAGGTGGCCGCCAGCGGCGTGAGCAGCACAAAGGCCGAGAACCCGACCAGGATGAACGGGCGCTTGGCGATGTCTTTCGCGATGTCGGCGACGTCGAAGCCCTTGTCGAACCAGCTGTAGCTCAGCAGGTGCAGCACCACATAAAAATACACAAACAGCCCCAGCATGCGGCGAAAGCGCGCCAACGCGGGCAGCCCGGTGATCACGCGCAGCGGCGTGATGGCCAGCGTGAGGCACAGGAAACGCAGCGTCCAGTCGCCCGTGGCGCGGATCAGGTACTCCGCCGGATTGGCGCCCAGGCCGTCGGTGAACGCGCCGTACGTCAGCCGCGCAAACGGCAGCAGCGCCACGGCAAACAGCAGCGGCTTCGCCGCCGGGTGCAACAAGAGTCTGGGCAGCGCAGCCATCAGAAGTATTTTTTCAGGTCCATGCCGGCGTACAGCTGGCCAACCTGGGGCTCGTAGCCGTTGAACATCAGCGTCTTGCGCCGCTTGGCAAACAGGCCATCCTCGCCGATGCGGCGCTCGGTGGCCTGGCTCCAGCGCGGATGATCGACATCGGGGTTGACGTTGGAATAAAACCCGTATTCGGCGGGCGCGGCCTTGTTCCAGGCAGTCGCCGGCTGCTTGTCGGTGAAGCGGATCTTGACCAGGCTTTTGCCGCTCTTGAAGCCGTATTTCCACGGCACCACCAGCCGCACCGGTGCGCCGTCCTGGTTGGGCAGCACCTCGCCATACAGGCCGAAGCTCAGCAGCGCCAGCGGATGCAGGGCCTCGTCCATGCGCAGGCCTTCGACATACGGCCAGTCGAGCACGCGCGAGCCGACAAAAGGCATCGTCTTGGGGTCGTCCAGCGTCACAAATTCCACGTACTTGGCGCCGCCCAGCGGCTCGACCTTTTTGATGAGCTCACTGAGTGAGTAGCCGACCCAGGGAATCACCATCGACCAGCCTTCGACGCAGCGATGGCGGTAGATGCGCTCTTCCTGGGTGCTGAGCTTGAGCAGGTCTTCCAGCGTGTATCTGGCGGGCTTCTTGACCAGCCCTTCGACCTCCACCGACCACGGCGTGGTTTTGAGGGTGTGGGCGTTTTCGGCCGGGTCGCCCTTGTCGGCGCCGAACTCGTAGAAATTGTTGTAGCTGGTGATGTCTTTGTAGGCCGTGAGCTTTTCCATCGTCACCGCGCCCGGCACATTCGACTTGGCCCCCGCCAGTGCCGCCAGCTTGCCGGGGCGCGCCACCTGGGCCCGCGCATCGCGCACCGCCATGGAGGCCATCGCGGCGCCCGCCACACCGGTGGCCATGAGCTTCATCAGATCACGGCGCCCCTCATAGACGCGCTGCGGCGTGATTTCGTTCGATGCCGGGTGGCTAAAGCCGTCTTTGTGAGACTTGATCAACATGGTGCTGCCCTTGTGTTCCCGTTGGTCGTGGGACAGCCGCCCTTCTTACAAAGTTCCCTATAACGTGCCGTAGCTGTGCAGCCCGCTCAGGAACATGTTGACGCCCAGGAAGGCAAACGACGTGACCGCCAGCCCGGACAGCGCCCACCAGGCCGCCACCGTGCCGCGCAGGCCCTTCACTAGGCGCATGTGCAGCCAGGCGGCGTAATTGAGCCAGACAATCAGCGCCCAGGTTTCCTTCGGGTCCCAGCTCCAGTAGCCGCCCCAGGCCTCGGCGGCCCACAAGGCGCCCAGCACGGTGGCAACCGTGAAGAAGGCAAAGCCGACGGCAATCGACTTGTACATCACGTCGTCCAGCACCTCGACGCTGGGCAGGCGCTGCGCAATCCGCTTGCGGCCCAGCAGGATGCCCGCGGCGATCAGCGCCGCAACCAGCGCGTAGCCGATCCAGTAGCTGCCGCCCGCCTGGGCCACGCCGCGCTCGCGAAAGGCAATCGGCACGAAGCACAGCGCGATGCCCAGCAGCCAGATTGGCGTCAGCTTGTACCAGCGGGTCTCGCTGGCCTGCTGCTTGATCAGGTAGGCAAACGCCACCATGGCCGAGAGGGAGAACGAGCCGTAGCCGATGAAGTTGGCCGGCACATGCAGCTTCATCCACCAGCTTTTGAGCGCGGGCACCAGGGGTTGGATTTCGCTCGCCCCGCGCACCACCGAATACCACAGCAGAAAGCCCACGGCCGCGCTGACCACCAGCATCACGAAGGCGCCCATCGCGCGCGTTTTGTACTGCGCCTCGAAGTACAGGTAGAACGCCGTCGTCAGCCAGGAGAACAGCACGAACACTTCATACAGGTTGCTGACCGGGATGTGGCCGACGTCGGCGCCGACCAGGTAGCTCTCGTACCAGCGCACCAGGGTGCCGGTCAGCGCCATGGTGACGGCTACCCAGGCAATGCGCGAGCCGATCAGCTCCATCGTGCCGCTTTGCCCGTTGCCGAACATGCCCAGCCAGTAGAACGTGGTGCTCATGAAAAACAGCAAACTCATCCACAGGATGGCAGACTGGCTGGACAGGAAATACTTGAGCCAGAACACGTTCTCGGCCTGCGCCAGACTCGCCCGCCCGTCCACCTGGTAAGACGCAATCGCCAGCAGCGAGAGCGCCACCGCCACCATCATCAGCACGCGCACCGGACGCCAGAACCAGCCCAGCCAGATGGCCGCCGGCATGGCGCCGAACAGGATGCCTTTTTCATACACATCCATGTAGGCGCCGTAGCGCGACAGGGCAAACAGGCCACCCGCCACGACCAGCGCGGCAAACAGCCAGTCGAGCCAGTTGCGCCGGGAAAAGAAACCTTCGTGCAGGTCCAGGGTCGTGATGCCGGTCGCCGTATTCATGCTAACTCCTTAGTCCTTCGCACCAATCAGTTTGTGCTTCAAATGATCGAACTCGCGATCGCCGTCCATGGTCTTGCGATTGGTCGACAGCGCCATGGTCGCGTGTGCCTTGTCGCCCTGCGGCGTGATCCAGACCCAGAGCCGGCGTTCGCGCACGTAGAGCATCGAGAACACGCCAAAAATCAGCAGGGCACAGCCCAGATAAACGATATTCTTGCCGGGCGCGCGGACCACCTGGAACACGCTGGCCTGCACCTGAGTGAAGTCTTTCAGCGCAAACGCCATGGGCGCAGGATACAGCTGCGCGTCGCTCAGCGAAAGCACCGCCTGCGTCATGAATCCCTGTGTTTTTTCGCCGGGCACCAATGCGGGCAAGCCGGCGCGCTCGCGCGCGATCTGTTCCAGTTCGAACAGGGTGCCATTCAGGATGCGGATCAGCACTTCGCCAGCGCGGGCTCGCTCGGCCTGCGGCACATTGGCCTCGATGAAGTCGGATACCGCCTGCAAGCCGCCCCGGTGGTCGTCCACGCTGCCATGGCTGGCCGCGCCCGCGAACAGGTTGAGCGCGCGCGAGGCCGACGCCGCCAGTTGCCGCGCCAGCTCCGGCTTGGACGGGTCCACGGCCTGGGCCGCATAGCGCCTGACGGCCTCCTCGCGCAGCATGGGGTCGGCCAGCGCGGCGCGCAACTGCAAGAACCCGTCCATGCTGCTGTGGTCATCGGCCGGCACGCGCAGGTAGCGGTAGGGTTCGTCGGGCGTATCGCGCACGCCCAGCAGGAAGACCGGCACGCCATCGCCCATGTCGACCGGCAGCATGTAGTTCTGGAATTCCCGGGCCTGGCCGGCGGCGTCGCGCAGCCGGTAGGTCACACTGGGGCCGACGTTGCGCAGCGCCTTGTTGGTGGCCGACTTGTTGGCCGCGCCCAGGCTCGCATCGAGGGAGGCGCGCAGGTTCACCTTGCGCACGTCGGTGCCGGTGCCGTCACCCGATCCGTCGCCAAAATTTTCCACATTGATCACGCGCAGGCCGGTGTACTCCAGCGTGAGCTTGTCGTTGCCCTCGCCCTGGCCTTTCGTGAGCTGGGACGAGCCGCCGATCACGCCCTCGATCTGGAACGGTTTGGTGGCCGCGTTCATGGGCAGTGCCTGCAGCTTGACGCTGGAGCCACCGTCGTCAAAGCTGGACTGGTAGATCTCGACCCCGTCGTATTTGAACGGGTGATTCACCTCGATGCGCGCGGCCGTGCTCTGGCCGGTCGCCTTGTCGTGAATCACCACATCGCTGGCAAACAGCTTGGGCATGCCGGTCGAGTAGTACTCGACGATGAACTTTTTCAGTTCGACCGCAAACGGCAGATCCTGCAACACGATGCCGTTCGCCTGGTTGATGACCGCGGTGCTGGCCTGCTGGCCCTCCGCCACCAGCAAATTGCCGCGGAACGCCAGGTTGCCGGGCGGCAGCCGGTGCTGCGGCTTCACATCGGCAATCAAGCCGCCGCCCGTGTAGAGCGACTTGCCGGCCATCCACATCTGGGCGCGCACGACCAGGTCGCCATCGAGCAGCCCGCCCAGGCACACCAGCACGATGGCGCTGTGGGCCGCGATGTAGCCCAGCTTGCTAATGGAGCCCGCCTTGGCCGCCACCATCCAGCCGTTGCTGCGCTGTTGCAGCCGGACCTTCCAGCCGCCGCCCGCCAGTGTCTTGCCGACGCGCCGGGCCGCCGCTTCGGGCCCCTCGTCCAATGCCGCTTCGGCCCGGTGGCCGAACGCCTGCAGGCTCTGTTCGCGGATATCTTCCTTGTAGACCTTCAGGTCGGCCAGGATCTTGGGTGTATTGCGGGCAATGCACAGCGAGGTGCTGATCACCAGAAAGGCCAGGATCAGCAGGAACCACCAGGCGCTGTAGACCGAGTAAAGATTGACCGCAGCAAAGACTTCGGCCCAGAACGGGCCGAATTGGTTGACGTAGTTGCTAGAGGGCTCGTGCTGCTTGAGCACGGTGCCGATGACCGAGGCGATACAGATGATCGTCAGCAGCGAAATCGAGAAGCGCATCGACGACAGCAACTCGACGGCGGCGCGCACCACGGGCGAACGGGTCTTGACACGGAGTCCGTGGGTGGAAACTGACATAGGTGGATTGTCGGTGACTCAAGCAGCAAGGGCGGAGCTATCCATGGATAGACCCGCCCTCGTTAGGGTTTGTTACTGGCGATTAGTTCAACCAAAGAACAAATCGCCCTCTCGCATCATTTCATCAACGCAGGCCGGCAATATAGTCGGCCAGCGCCTTGACTTCGCGGTCATTCAGTTTGGCGGCCACATCGGTCATGGGCCCGCTGTTCTTGCGTGTGCCATCGCGAAACGCCGTGAGCTGCGCCGCGGTGTAGTCGGCTTGCTGGCCGCTCAGGCGCGGGTACTGCGACGGAATGCCGGCGCCGTCGGGGCTGTGGCAGCCGGCGCATGCCGGGATATGGCGATCCGCATTGCCGCCGCGGTAAATGTGCTCGCCGATCGCCACCAGATCCTTGTCCTTGGCGAAGCCCAGCTTGGCCTTGTTCGACGTGAGCCAGTACGCGATGTTTTTCATGTCGTCATCGGACAGGGTCGCAGCCATGCCCATCATGATGGGGCTGGCGCGCTTGCCCGACTTGAAGTCATGCAGCTGTTTGATCAGGTATTCGGGGTGCTGCTGCGCCAGCTTGGGGTTGGCGGCAATGCTCGAATTGCCGTCGGCACCGTGGCAGGCCGCGCACACCGCTGCGAAACTGGCCGAGCCCTTGACCAGGTCGGGCTTGGCCGCCACCGTGGCTGCAGCAGCGGCGGCAGGCGCCTCGTCCGCAGCGAAGCTGGAAAATGCGGGTGCTGCCAGCACGGCAGCCGTCAACAAGGAGGCGAGCAACTTCATATTGGGAGGTCTGTTTATTTGCGCAAAACTGCGTGATTCTACAATGAGGGTACGCCGCTCCTTCCGGGTGGCTCCTCAAGATCGATGACTATCACCTCCACACCGCACGCCGCCAAGGCCGCTGCAGGCCGCCCAGGCCAGCCCTCCCCATCGCCGGCGGACAGCAAAACGCCCGCCGTTATCGCGTCCGGCTGGCTGCACACCGCGAAATTCCTGACCACCGCGCCGCAGCTGCACCACCTGCCGGCGCTGGACGTGCCCGAAATTGCCTTCGTCGGGCGCTCCAACGCCGGCAAATCGACCTGCATCAACACCCTGACATAGCAAAAACAGCTGGCCTATGCCTCGAAAAAGCCGGGACGCACCCAGCACATCAACCTGTTTTCGCTCGGCAAGCAGGGCGTGACCGACGCCGTGCTTGCCGATCTGCCGGGCTATGGCTACGCGGCCGTGCCCAAGCAGGACAAGATCCGCTGGCAGCAGGTGATGGCCAACTACCTGGTGACGCGGGAGAACCTGGTTGGCATCGTGCTCTTGTGCGATCCGCGCCACGGGCTGACCGAACTCGACGAGATCCTGCTCGACGTGATCCGCCCGCGCGTCGAAGCCGGCTTGAAATTCCTGGTGCTGCTGACCAAGGCCGACAAGCTGACGCGCGCCGAAGGCGCCAAGGTGCTGTCCATTGTGCGACTGCAAGCCGGCGGCGGCGAGGTCAAACTGTTCTCCGCGCTCAAGAAGCAGGGCGTGGACGAGGCGAGCCAATTGCTCTGGCAGTGGGCCCACCCGGCCGGCGCAGCAACCGCAACACCCGCGCCGCCCGAAACACCTGCACCTGAGGGTGAAACCGACGCCTAGCCCTTGATCCATGGGCGCTGGCAGCTACTTAATTTATAGCAACGCGAGCCCCCCATGATCGACACGTTTCTGCAACCCCTGCCGCACGGCATCACCCTGAGTTGCCGCGCCACCGGCCAGCGCGGACGCCCCGTGCTGATGTTTTTGCATGGTTTTCCCGAAGCCGCGTTTGTCTGGGACGAGTTGCTGCTGCACTTTGCCCGGCCCGAGAACGGCGGCTACCGCTGTGTGGCGCCCAATCTGCGCGGCTTCGAGAAATCCAGCGCGCCGGTGGAGGTCAGCGCCTACCGACCCAAGCACCTGGTGCAGGACATCGCGGCGCTGATCGCGGTGGAAACCGCCACCGCGGGCGGCGCGCTGGCCTGCCTGGTGGCGCACGACTGGGGCGGTGCGGTGGCCTGGAACCTGGTGAATCAGCGGCCCGAACTGGTGAAAAAGCTGGCCATCGTCAATTCGCCGCACCCCGGCACCTTTTTGCGCGAGCTGCAGAGCAATCCGAAGCAGCAGGCCGCCAGCGCCTACATGAACTTCCTGATTCGCCCTGACGCGGAGCAACTGCTGTCGCAGAACGATTTCGAGCGCCTGTGGCCCTTTTTGACCAACGGCCACGGCGGCGGATCTGCATCCTGGCTCACCGAATCGGTGAAGAACCAGTATCGCGCCGTCTGGGGCCCGCGCGCCGATGGCAGCAGTGGTTTGACGGGCGGCTGCAACTACTACCGGGCCTCGCCGCTACGCCCGCCCCGGCCCGAGGATCCCGCGGCAGCGGCCGTGACGCTGCCGCGCGAGGTGCTGACGATTGCGCTGCCGACCCTGGTGGTCTGGGCGCTGGACGACATCGCGCTGCCGCCCGAGTTGATCGACGGGCTCGGCGACTACATCGCAAACCTGACGCTGCACACCGTGCCGGGGGCCACGCACTGGATCGTGCACGAACAGCCGCATCGGGTGGCCAAGTACCTGCAGGACTTTTTGCTACAACATAAATAGCAATATCTACAGATGGGATAAGGGCTAGAGGCCGAAAATCCTTAAAATTCAGACCCTGTCGCGCCCGTCAATACACCGCGGGCTCCCCCGGCGGGCGCGTCTTGAAGCGCTTGTGCACCCAGTAGTACTGCTCGGGCATGGTGTCGATGTAGTCCTGCAGGCGCCGGTTCATCAAGGCCGTGTCGGCCACCGCGTCGTCGCTCGGAAAATCGCTCCACGCCGGCAGCACCCGCGTCTCGTAGCCCTGCGCCGTGATGCGTGTGATGACCGGCACCACCTTGGCGCGCCCGAGCCGGGCAAAGCGCGACAGCGATGGCACCGTGGCCGCCTGCACGCCATAGAATGGCACGAAGACCGACTCCTGCGGCCCGAAATTCATGTCGGGCAGCAGATACAGCGGCTCGCCCGCGCGCAGGCTGGCCACGATGGTCTTGGTCCCGTCGAACCGGGTGAACAACCGGGCGTTGCCAAAGCGCCGGCGCCCTTGCGAGATCCAGTCGTCCACGATTTCGTTGCGCTGCGGCGTGACGATGGTGTTGAAATTGCGCGGCACCTGCTGCGACAGGGCCGTGGCGCCAGCGTCCATGCCCAGAAAATGCGGTGCAAAGATCAGGGTCGGCGCGTCGCCGTCGAGCTGGGCCACATCCCCCGTGAGCTTCAGGCGCCGGAGCGTGACCTGCGGGCTCGCATGCCAGAGCCAGCTGCGGTCCAGCCAGGTCTGCGCAAAATAAATGAAGTTTTGCAGCACCAGCGCCCGCCGTTGCTTCGTTGTCTGCTGCGGAAAACAGAGCATCAGGTTGGTGTTGGCGACGCGCCGGCGCGGCACTGCGAGCACATACAGCACACAACCCATGCCCCAGCCCAGTGCGCGGATCCACGCCAGCGGCAGCCGGCTGAGCCCGCGCATGAACCACACTCCGCCATGACTTGCAATCTTCATACGTCCAAAGTTTCCTTGCGTGGCTGCTTGTAGCGCGCGTAGCCCCACAGGTATTGCTGCGGGCAGGCGCGCACCAGCCGCTCCATCTCGCCATTGATTTGCACGACGGCCTGCGCCAGATCCGCCGCCAGCGGCTGCGCCGGCGCCTGAAAGTGCAGACGATAACCACGGCCCCACGGCAACCGCTCGCCCCAGGCCAGCACGACGGTGGCGCCGCCCTGCTGCGCCAGCCGCGCGGCCAGCGTCATGGTATAGGCTTCGCGGCCAAAAAACGGCGCCCACAGACCCTGGCCCTCGGGCGGCACCTGGTCCGGCAGCAGGCCCACGGCCTGGCCGCGGCGCATCGCCTTGATCATCTTGCGCACGCCGGCCAGCGTGGTGGGCGCGGTGTCCAGGCCCGGCCGGTGGCGCGAGGACGCCACCACCGCGGCCAGCCAGGGCTGGCGCGCCGGGCGGAACATCACGGTGAGCGGGCCGTACTGCGCGCCATAGCGCGCGGCCACGCCCTGCGCCGTGACTTCAAAACAGCCGATGTGCGGGGTCAGAAACACCACGCCGTGGCCGGCCCGGTACGCCGCCTCGAGACAAGCCTCGTTGTCCCATTCCAGGCGCACTGGAGCGCCCAGCCACAGGCGCGGCAACTCCGACACCATGCAGCCCGCATGGCCCACGGCCTGGCGCACCTGGCGAAAGCGGTAACCGGCCTGTGCCAGATTGGCCAGGAAGCGGCGGCGGTAGGTGGGTGAGCCAAGGAACGTCAGCCAGCCCATCACCCAGCCCAGGGGATGCAGTAGCCACAGCGGCAAGATGGACAGGACGCGGAACAGAAAAAGCATGGGTTGATTACAATACGCGGGTCGCTGAGTTACTGAACTACTTGCAGGGCGACCAGGGCCAGCCAGTATAGAGAGCTGCGGGCCCGCTAAATAAATCTGCTAAAGCGTTCGCCGGGGCTCCAAAGGCAGAGGCAACGCAACAACGTATGGCCACTCGCAAGCAAAGGAGCTTAAACACAATGGCGAACGACTTTCTTTTCACCTCCGAATCCGTCTCTGAAGGCCACCCCGACAAGGTTGCCGACCAGATTTCCGACGCGATTCTCGACGCCGTTTTCAAGCAGGACCCGCTGTCGCGCGTCGCTGCGGAGACGCTGACCAACACCGGCCTGGTGGTGCTGGCCGGCGAGATCACGACCAACGCGCATGTCGACTACATCCAGGTCGCGCGCGACACCATCAAGCGCATCGGCTACGACAACACCGAGTACGGCATTGATTACAAGGGCTGCGCCGTGCTGGTGGCTTACGACAAGCAATCGAACGACATCGCACAGGGCGTCGACCACGCGAGCGACGATCACCTGAACACCGGGGCCGGCGACCAGGGCCTGATGTTCGGCTACGCCTGCGACGAAACGCCCGAGCTGATGCCCGCACCGATCTACTATGCGCACCGCCTGGTCGAACGCCAGGCGCAACTGCGCAAGGACGGCCGCCTGCCGTTTTTGCGTCCCGACGCCAAGAGCCAGGTCACGATGCGCTATGTGGACGGCAAGCCGCACAGCATCGATACCGTGGTGCTCTCGACCCAGCACAGTCCCGACCAGAGCGAGACACCGACCAAGATGAAGGCCTCGTTCGTCGAGGCCATCGTCGAGGAGATCATCAAGCCGGTGCTGCCCAAGGAATGGCTCAAGGAAACGCGCTACCTGATCAACCCGACCGGCCGCTTCGTCATCGGCGGCCCGCAGGGCGACTGCGGCCTGACGGGTCGCAAGATCATCGTCGACACTTACGGCGGCGCCTGCCCGCACGGTGGCGGCGCGTTCTCGGGCAAGGACCCGAGCAAGGTCGACCGCTCGGCCGCCTACGCCGCGCGCTACGTGGCGAAGAACATCGTCGCCGCCGGCCTGGCGCGCCAGTGCCAGATCCAGGTGGCCTACGCGATCGGCGTGGCCAAGCCCATGAACGTGACGGTCTACACCGAAGGCACGGGCGTGATCTCCGACGAAAAAATCGCCGCACTGATCAACGAACACTTCGACCTGCGTCCCAAGGGCATCATCCAGATGCTCGACCTGCTGCGCCCGATCTACGAAAAGACCGCCGCCTATGGCCACTTTGGCCGCGAGGAGCCCGAGTTCAGCTGGGAGCGCACCGACAAGGTCGCGTTGCTGCGCGCCGCAGCAGGCCTCCGTTAGCCACCCAGAGGGCCGCCACGGCAGCGTTTTTGACCCGGCGCCGAGCGGCGCCCCGTCCCTGGCGGCCCACGACATCGCGCGCAAGCGAAATGCCGACCGTTCTCGATCGATGGAGACATCGTCTGTCATTGCGCTGCATCAAGGTGTGGGCCAGGTGGTTGCGCGATGCTGGCTTACTGTCGTCGGCGGGTTTCTCCGGATACGGCGACATGGATGAGGAGCAGCCCCATGATCATTCAATCCTTGGCAGCATGCGTTCTGGTCGTCTTGGCGCTGTTCGGCGCGCCGGCCCGTGCTCAGTCGCGCGGAGAACTCCTGTACGCGACGCACTGCATTGCCTGTCATACGACGCAGGTGCACTGGCGAGACCAGAGACTGGCCACGGACTGGAACAGCCTCCAGGCGCAAGTGGTGCGTTGGCAAGCCGCGGGATCATTGAACTGGAGCGAGGAAGACATCGTCGCTGTCACACAGTACCTCAACGATCGCTTCTACGGATTCAACCCGTCCTCCGCTTCTCCCGTGGTCCAGATGCCGGCGGGAAGCGGGCGCCCCTGATGGCGGCATGAAGAACTGGGCACAGCTCAACCTGGGAACCGTGCTTCTCGCGATCGCGCTGATCGTGATTGCGTGGGACTACTGGGAACAGAGTCGCAGCATCGAGATGGTTCCCTACAGCGCTTTCGAGGAGCAGCTGCGGGAAGGGAAGATCGCGGAGGTCACGGTCGGCGATTCGATCATCACCGGGCGCCTCAAGATCCCCGAGAGCGGCGGCAAGCGGACCGTGGTGGCGACCCTGATGGAGCCGCAAATGGCGGAGCATCTCGCGGGCTTCGGTGTCCCCTACCAGCGGGTGCGAAGCTCGAACTGGCTGCAGGGCCTGCTTTCCTGGATTCTTCCCGCCCTGCTGATCTTTGGCTTATGGAGCCTTGTGCTTCGGCGTGCCGGTGGTGGCATTGGCGGCGGGCTGCTGGGCATCGGCAAGAGCAAGGCCAAGATCTACATGGAGAAGAGCACGGGCGTGCGTTTCGAGGATGTCGCCGGCGTCGACGAGGCAAAGTCCGAACTGCAGGAGATTGTCGACTTCCTCAAGAATCCGAAGGAGCACGGACGGTTGGGCGCGCGCATCCCAAAGGGCGTGCTCCTGATGGGCCCCACCGGTACCGGCAAGACGCTGTTGGCGCGGGCCGTGGCGGGCGAGGCAGGGGTGGCCTTCTTTTCGATCAGCGGCTCGGAGTTCATCGAGATGTTCGTCGGCGTGGGTGCGGCGCGGGTGCGTGACCTGTTCGAGCAGGCCCGCGCGAATGCGCCCGCCATCATCTTTATCGACGAGCTCGATGCGCTCGGAAGGACCCGCACCGCCTTCCCGATGGCCGGGGGACAGGATGAGCGCGAGCAGACACTCAATCAACTGCTGGTGGAACTCGATGGCTTCGATCCAAGCGTCGGTGTCGTATTGCTCGCCGCGACGAACCGCCCCGAGACGCTGGATCCGGCGCTGCTGCGTGCCGGGCGCTTCGATCGCCAGGTTCTCGTGGACCGGCCGGACCGCATCGGCCGTGCCGCGATCCTGAAGGTGCATGCCCGCAAGATCCGCCTGGCCGCGAACGTGGATCTCGACCAGGTCGCGGCCATCACCGTCGGATTTGCGGGCGCGGATCTCGCGAATGTGGTCAATGAGGCCGCTCTGATCGCCACGCGGCGCAACGGCGATGCGGTGACGCTGTCGGACTTCACGCAGGCGATCGAACGCATCGTTGCAGGGATCGAAAGAAAGAACCGCATCCTTGGCCCACAAGAGCGCGAACTGGCGGCCACGCATGAACTCGGTCATGCACTGACGGCATTGGCCCTGCCGGGCGCCGACAAGGTGCATAAAGTGTCGATCGTCCCGCACGGCATCGGCGCACTGGGCTATACGCTGCAGCGTCCCTCGGAAGACCGGCACTTGCTGCGGCGCGGAGAGCTGCTCGACAGGCTGGCGGTATTGCTCGGCGGTCGCGCCGCCGAATTGCTCGTGTTCGGCGAGCCCACGACAGGGGCGGCCGATGACCTGGTCAAGGCAACGAACCTGGCGCGTGACATGGTGCTGCGCTACGGAATGGACAGCGGCCTCGGGCCCGTGGTCTACGCCGAGCAGCGGTCTCCTTTTCTGCAATCGCCGACCGATGCGGCGTCCACGGTCACCTCTTCCGCAGCCGGCGAAAAGACCGCGCAGCGCATCGATGATGCCGTTCAGGGCCTGATCGAACAGGAGACACAACGAGCGACCCAGTTGCTTCGCGACCGGCGCGAGATCCTGGACCGGTGCGTGCGCGCGTTGATCAGCAAGGAAACGCTCGATGAGACCGAATTGCTGGCGCTCGTCTCAAGCCCGGATGCATCCCGCAACGCACCTGCCGGCGGCAGCCTGGAGGCGTAGCCGAACTCATGCTGGCGCAATGAGTCTGGTCAACGACTCGGCGTGCCCGGATCGACGCTTTCGGCCGTCTTCCTGACGTTGACGGCCGCGCCGACCCGGTGAGCGGGTGGCGGCTTGTCCATCGTCCCGGACAGAAGGCTTCGCAATGCGCCAAGGCGTCGGGTGTTGAGGACGTCGCTTGACTCCAGCCAGCCGCGTCGCGCCTGACCGATGCCGAAACGAAGGTTGTCGAACTCGACCGAGCTGTGCGCATCGGAGGCGATGCTCACCAGCACACCCTCGTCCTTCGCCATGCGGCAGGCGACGTCGTTCAGGTCGAGCCGGGCGGGGTGTGCATTGAGTTCCAGGAAGCAGCCGCGTTCACGCGCCTTGCGGATCACGCGAGGGAGATCGAAGTCGCAGCCGGGCCGCTCGTCGATCAGGCGCGCGGTCGGATGCGCCAGGATGCTGAAACACGGATGGTCCATGGCGCGCAGCAGCCGGTCGGTCTGCTTGTCGCGCGACAGGTCGAAGCGATGGTGGATGGCGCCGACGACCAGGTCCAGCCTTCCATCCTCCAGGATGTCCACCTCGATGCCCTTCAACAGTACGATGCCATCGACCCGGGCGTTGAGTTCGTCGATGCGATCGATCTGTTGTGCGAGCCGGCCGGCATCCAGGCCATGGGCCAGCGCGAGCCGTGGCGAATGGTCGGTGATTGCCAGGTACTCGAGGCCGCGCGCGCGGGCCGCCGCCGCCATGGCTTCGAGGCTCTCGCGGCCGTCGCTCTCGCGTGTATGCGCATGGAGGTCGCCGCGCAGGTCCCTGCGCTGCACCAGCGCAGGCAGGCTGTGCGACAGCGCCGCATCGATCTCGCCGCGCTGCTCGCGCAGCTCGGGCTCGATGAAGGGAAGGCCAAGGGCGTGGTACACGGACGCTTCCGTGTCGCCCGCGATGCGCCGGTCGCCTCGGAATACGCCGTACTCGTTGAGCTTCAACCCCGCTTCGCGCGCACGCTGCCTCAGGGCGATGTTGTGCGCCTTCGAGCCGGTGAAATAGAGCCATGCTGCGCCGAAGCTTTCGCGCGGCACCGCGCGCAGGTCGACCTGCAATCCGCTGGCCAGCACGATGCTGGCCCGGGTGGGCCCCTTGATGAGCACGTGCCGCCCGTCCGCTGCGGACACGAAGCGGTCCATGACCGCGCTGTCGCGTTCGACGGCCGCCACCATGTCGAGGTCGCCCACCGTCTCGCGTTGCCGGCGCAAGCTGCCCGCGACCTGGACTTCCAGCACGCCCGGCACCCCGGAGAGTTCCAGGCGCAGCGCCTCGCCCACCTGAGTGACCAGTGAGAGCTTGTAGCGTCTCGGTGCCTTCAGGCGGATGGTCGTGGCCTCAAGGATTGATTGCTGCATCTTCGGGCCGATGCCCTGCACGGTGCGCAGGCGGCCTTCCTCGGCGGCCCGATGCAGATCCTGCAATGTTCGGATACCGAGTGCCTGGTGCAATGCGCGTGCGCGCTTGGCACCGATCCCAGGGATTTTCAACAGCTCGGTGACGGCCGGCGGCAATTGGGTGCGCAACTCGTCCAGCAGGGCGCAGTGCCCGGTACGAACGACCTCGCAGATCTTGCCTGCAAGATCTGGGCCGATACCCGGCAGCGCATCGAGGTCCGCGCCGCGGTCGATCATGGACTTGATGTCCGTTC
Organism: Rhodoferax sp.; assembly: GCA_031291295.1. Lineage (GTDB taxonomy): Bacteria > Pseudomonadota > Gammaproteobacteria > Burkholderiales > Burkholderiaceae_C > Rhodoferax_A. Next base: position 50,818 of record JARLJI010000050.1, read on the forward strand.
CAAGTTCACCCAGCATGTGCGCCGCATTGCGGTAGGCACGCACACGGAAGCTGTTGGCGCCTTGCACCTCGAGCAGATCAGCGATCTCCTCGAAAACCCCCGCGACATCGGCATTGACGATCGGCATATGCTGAGGCGATTAGCGCCGGACCGGTCAATACGGAGCCAAGACGGAACCCCAGCTGGCGCTGCCCATGGCAATCATGCGCCGCGTGCAGATGGAACTGATATTCACATGAGTCTCCTTCAGGACAGGAATGCTGCTGCGCATCGAAATCACAGGCCTCCACGCAGGAGGACTCATCGAAATGAGCGCGACCAGATAGGGTTGAGGGAGGGTTCGTTCCTCGTCAATCCTCAGCGCTGCGTCCTCGTTGGCAAACTCCTGCAGCGGCGCGGGCAAGAACACCTCGCGAGGCACCGCGCGCATGGCCTCAAGCACATCGTTGGCGCGCACGCCCCGGCCTGCAATCTGATCTTCCACCATGGCGACGCGAAGTCGCCCGAAGTCGATATTCGACATAATGACCCGCTCGTTTATCAAAATCAGTTTGAGCTCTGATTTCGAAAGCTGGGTTGCGCTGGCTCAAACAGTTGCCAAGGAATCGGCCGTCGTCTGCCACGCGGTCCAGAAATACCGACAACGTCCGGGTACGCGGCAAGCGCCTTTCTTGAAGCTGTTTCAGGTGCGCAGGAAATTCAGGTTTTTCCCGGCCGCATGCAGACAAAGGACCCGAGGGGGAGCACGGTAAAGCGAGGCGGTGTTTCCTTGATCTGGATCATGTTGCTCACTGCGTACGGTCCTAAAGTTATCGCATATTGCAATGATGAGCGAGAGCTAAATGCCGGACTTTGTCCAATGCGAATGAAACCTTGATTTTTTGGAGAAACCTATGGATATGAGCAGACTTTGTACCCGTGAAGTCGTCAGCATTGATGCGCAAGCATCGCTGCGCGATGCCGCTGTGCTCATGGGTGAAGAGCACATAGGCGCGCTGGTGGTGGTCACGGGCGATCAGCCGCCGCAAGTGGCAGGAATCGTCACTGACCGCGATCTCGCGCTCGAGGTGCTGGGAAAGGGCCATGATGAAACGCGCGCTGACCTGCGCATCGGCCAGTTGGTACAGGCTCCGCCTATCGTCATACCCTCCAACGCCACGCTGGGTGAGGCCATCCTGTCAATGGAGCGCAGCGGCGTGCGGCGTTTGCTCGTGGTAGCCGACGACGGTGGCGTGGTCGGCCTTGTTTCCTCCGATGATCTTCTCGAAGCCCTCTCGCAGGAATTCGAAAGCCTGGCGCGCGCCTTGCGCAACGGCATCCTCCGCGAAAAGACTGAACGGCCTGTGGTATCCGGTCCCACGCGGACGCGGCCGGTGTATCCCGCCTTCGGCACGGTCGCCGTGCAATAGCGAAAAGTATTGAAAGGCCCCGTCAATGTCCGCCAAGAAATTGTTGTTCGGCGAGGATGCCCGCGGCAAGATACGACACGGTGTCGATATTCTTGCCGACGCCGTCAAAGTGACCTTGGGTCCGCGCGGCCGCACCGTGGTGCTGGACCGCGACTTTGGCGCCCCGCAGATCGTGAACTCCGGTGTGGTGGTCGCCAAGTCCATCGAGCTGGAGGATCGCTTCGAGAACATGGGTGCGCAGCTCTTGCGGGAAGTGGCGGCACGCACGAGTGAAATGGCGGGCGACGGAACAACAACCGCCACTGTACTGGCCCATGGGATGATTCAGGAGGGCCTGAAGTTCCTGGCCGCCGGCATGAACCCCATGGAGCTGAAGCGCGGCATTGATCGAGCGGTCGAAATCGTCGTCGCCGAACTCGGGAACATGGCACGGCCATGCACTACCTCGCAGGAAATAGCCCATGTTGCCGCTATATCCGCCAACAACGACCATTCCATAGGCGACCTCGTCGCCAGGGCAATCGACAAGGTTGGCCGCGACGGCGCAGTGTCGATCGAAGATGGATCCGGTATGGCCAATGAACTTGAGGTCGTCGAGGGCTTGCAGTTCGACCGCGGCTATCTCTCTGCGTATTTCATCAACAACGCCGAGCGCCAGTCGGCCGTGCTGGAAGATGTGGCCTTGCTTCTGTACGACCAGAAACTCTCGGCTCTGCAGGAGTTGGTGCCGCTGCTCGAATCTGCAGCCAAAGCTGGAACGCCGCTACTGGTCATCGCGGAGGAAGTCGAGGCCGAGGCGCTCGCCACACTGGTAGTCAATAGCATCCGTGGCGTGATCAAGACCTGTGCTGTCAAGGCGCCGGGCTTCGGAGATCGGCGAAAGGCCATGCTCCAGGACATCGCATTGATGACTGGCGGGCAGGTGGTCTCACAGGAACTGGGCCTCAGTCTGGAAAAAGCGCAACTGGAACATCTGGGCCGGGCGCGTCGCGTCGTGGTCGACAAGGAAAGCACGACTATCGTCGGCGGCGCCGGCGACCCCCAGCGTATTCGAGACCGTATCGATACTCTCAAGAAAGAGCGCGAAGGCCTCGCCAGCGGCTATGACCGCGAAAAGCTTGACGAACGGATTGCCAGGCTATCTGGCGGCGTGGCGGTCATCAAGGTGGGGGCCGCGACCGAAACCGAGCTGAAAGAGCGAAAGCTGCGGGTCGAAGATGCGCTGCATGCCACACGGGCCGCGATCGAAGAAGGAATTGTTCCCGGCGGAGGCGTCGCGTTGCTCCGCGCTCGCAAGGCGCTGCAAGGCATCAGCCTGGCGAGCATGGATGAGGATTGCGGGTTGAAGATCGTTGTGCGCGCCCTGGAAGAGCCGCTGCGCCGGATTGTTCTCAATGCGGCGCAGGAGCCCTCGATTGTGCTGGAGCGCGTGAACTCCTCGGACCAGTACAACTACGGCTACAACGCGGCGAGCCGGGTTTATGGCGACATGCTGGAGATGGGTGTGATCGATCCTGCCAAGGTAACGCGCCTGGCCTTGCAGAACGCGGGCTCCATCGCCAGCCTGATTCTCACCATCGACTGCATGATTGCCGATGCGCCGAAGAAAGAAACGCCCGTAAGCGCCAGCCAGCCCGAAATGTATTGAGGAGCGAACAGCGGGCAAGATTCTTGTCGCCTGCTTGTACCGGTTGATCGGACCGATCGGGAACCGACATTTGGCTGAAATTGCGCTGCCGGCCACCAGCACCTCTTGAAAATCCACCAAAAGCCCTTATCATTAGCACTCGACCGCATTGAGTGCTAACAAGCCCTCGATCCAACGAGTTGACTGGCAGCCGCTTTTCGGTGGCTGCTTTTGATTCCCAAAACCATTGTTTTAAAACAAGGAGCACTTATGAAACTTCGTCCTTTGCACGACCGCGTGATCGTCAAACGCGTTGAAAGCGAAACCAAGACCGCCTCGGGCATCGTGATCCCCGACAACGCCGCCGAAAAGCCCGATCAGGGTGAAGTGCTGGCCGTGGGCCCCGGCAAGAAGAACGACAAGGGCGATCTGAGCCCCATGGCCGTCAAGGTCGGCGACCGCGTGCTGTTTGGCAAATACAGCGGCCAGACCGTCAAGGTCGATGGCGACGAACTGCTTGTCATGAAAGAAGAAGACCTGTTTGCGGTCGTCGAGAAGTAATTTCTCGCTCTTTCACACGTTATCAATCAACTGAATCTGGAGAATCAACATGGCAGCAAAAGACGTCATTTTCGGCGGCGAAGCCCGCGCGCGCATGGTCGAGGGTGTGAACATCCTGGCCAATGCAGTCAAGGTCACCCTGGGCCCCAAGGGCCGCAATGTGGTGCTCGAGCGTTCGTTCGGCGCCCCCACCGTAACCAAGGACGGTGTGTCCGTGGCCAAGGAAATCGAACTGAAAGACAAGCTGCAGAACATGGGCGCGCAGATGGTCAAGGAAGTCGCTTCCAAGACCTCTGACAACGCGGGCGACGGCACCACCACCGCCACCGTGCTGGCCCAGGCCATCGTGCACGAAGGCATGAAGTACGTGGCCGCCGGCATGAACCCGATGGACCTCAAGCGCGGTATCGACAAGGCCGTGGTCGCTTTGGTCGAACAGCTGAAGAAGGCCTCCAAGGCCACCACCACCTCCAAGGAAATCGCCCAGGTGGGCTCGATTTCCGCCAACTCCGACGAATCCATTGGCAAGATCATTGCCGATGCGATGGACAAGGTTGGCAAGGAAGGCGTGATCACCGTGGAAGACGGCAAGAGCCTGGACAACGAACTCGACGTGGTTGAAGGCATGCAGTTCGACCGCGGCTACCTGTCGCCCTACTTCATCAACAACCCCGAAAAGCAATCCGCGCTGCTGGACAACCCGTTCGTGCTGCTGTTCGACAAGAAAATCAGCAACATCCGCGACCTGCTGCCCGTGCTCGAGCAAGTGGCCAAGGCCGGCCGTCCGCTCTTGATCATTGCCGAAGAAGTCGAGGGCGAAGCCCTGGCCACGCTGGTGGTGAACACCCTGCGCGGCATCCTGAAGGTCGTGGCTGTCAAGGCCCCGGGCTTCGGCGACCGCCGCAAGGCCATGCTGGAAGACATCGCCATCCTGACCGGCGGCAAGGTCATCGCTGAAGAAGTCGGCCTGACGCTGGAAAAAGTCACGCTGGCTGACCTGGGCCAGGCCAAGCGCATCGAAGTGGGCAAGGAAAACACCACCATCATCGACGGCGCCGGCGAAGCCAAGGACATCGAAGCCCGCGTCAAGCAGGTGCGCGTGCAGATCGAGGAAGCCACCTCCGACTACGACCGCGAAAAACTGCAGGAGCGTGTTGCGAAACTCGCCGGCGGCGTGGCCGTGATCAAGGTTGGTGCGACCACCGAGATCGAAATGAAGGAAAAGAAGGCGCGTGTTGAAGACGCCCTGCACGCCACGCGCGCTGCGGTGGAAGAAGGCATCGTGGCCGGTGGCGGCGTGGCGCTGCTGCGCGCCAAACAGGCCGCAGGCACCATCAAGGGCGACAACGCCGACCAGGACGCCGGCATCAAGCTGGTCCTCAAGGCCATCGAATCCCCGCTGCGCGAGATCGTTTACAACGCGGGTGGCGAAGCCTCCGTGGTGGTCAACGCCGTGCTGGCCGGCAAGGGCAACTATGGCTTCAACGCAGCCAACGACACCTACGGCGACATGATCGAAATGGGCATTCTGGACCCGACCAAGGTGACCCGCACCGCGCTGCAGAACGCTGCCTCCGTGGCCTCGCTGATGCTGACGACCGAAGCCATGGTGGCCGAGGCGCCGAAAGAAGAGTCTGGCGCTGGCGGCGGCATGCCTGGCGGCATGGGCGGCATGGGCGGCATGGGCGACATGGGCATGTAATCCCGCACTGACCGACTTCGCTGGCCTGTCCAGCGAAGCAGGCTCCAAAGCCCCCGCAGGTTGCACGACCTGCGGGGGCTTTTTTTACGTGGGAACGCCCGCGGGGAAGCGCACCGTCACGAGCAGGCCGTGCGCCTCGTGCAGGTTGGCGGCGAGCTGGATCGTGGCGCCAAACGCGCGCGCGATCTCCTGCACGATCGCCAGTCCCAGCCCGGTGCCTTCAGTGTCCTGCGAGACGCGGTAGAAGCGCTCGAACACGCGCTCCATTGCCTCGGCCGGAATACCCGGCCCGTTGTCTTCCACCGTCAGCTCGACAGCCGCGCCCGCAAGGCGCACGCCCACCGTCACGCGGCCGCCTTCCTGGGTATAGCGCAGCGCGTTCTCCAGCAGGTTGCCCACCAGCGCATCGAGCAGCGCGGGTTGCGCCTGCACCGCCGCGGTCCCCGCCGCCTGCGGCGCGTCCAGCCCCAGGTCGATATGGCGGCGATCCGCCAGTGCCGCCAGCTGCTCCACGCTGCGCAGCGCCACCGGGGCGAGATAGACCCGCTCCAGCCGTGTGTGTGCGTCGCCATGCTCGGCCTGCGCCAGCAGCAGCAGCTTGTTCGTCACGTCGATTAGGCGGCGGTTGCTGGTCTGCATGGCGAGCCACAGCGCGTCCATGTCGGCGCGGCGCGTTTCCCAGTTCTGGCGGTGCTGGCGCGTGTAGCGCGCGTACTCGATCTGCGAGGCCTGCAGCGCCAGCGGCGTGCGCAGCTGGTGCGCTGCATCGGCGATAAAGCGCCGCTGCGCCTCGGAGTGCATCTTGAGCTGGCGCACGAACCGGTTGATGGTGTCGGCCACCGGGCGCAGCTCCGTGTGCAGCGCGTGCGTGTCCACGACGAAGTCCAGGTGCAGCGGGTCGCGCTGTGCGAGTTGCCGGCTCAGCCGCACGACCGGGCGCAGCTCCCAGGTCAGCGCCAGCGTCGTCAGCACAATCGCCAGCACCAGCGCGACCAGCAGATACGCCATCGACGGCCACCACAAGGTGCGCAGCATCTGGTCGCGGCTGCCGGTGGTCTTGCCGACCGCAATCGTGATGTCCCGCGCGCCGCCCACGTCGTACATCGAGCGCTGGGTGATCACCGCGCGCACGGGGAGGCCATCAAATGTGGCGTCGTACCACTGCGCCCGGTCCACCCCTTCGAGCCGCCGTGACGGCGGCATGGGGAAACCCGGCGAGCCCGCCAGCAAGCGGCCATCGATACCCGTCACACTCAAAAAGACGCGGTCGTGGGCAGGCGAGACAAACAGGCTCAGCGCCGCCGGCGGCACGCTGGCCCGGACGTCGTCGCCTTCCCAGATCAGCCGGTCCGACAGCACCTTGGCCGAAGCCAGCAGGTCGTGGTCCTGCACGTAGTCGGCCACCTCCGCGGCGTTTTGCCAATTGAGATAGCCGCATACCGCCACGAACACCGACAGCGGCAGCAGCAGCCACGCTGCCAGGCGCAGGCGCAGGCTAGCCATCGTCCCTTGTCCGCAGCAGGTAGCCGACGCCGCGCAGGGTGATGATGGTGGCGTGACTACTCTCAAGTTTCTTGCGCAGGCGGTGCACGTAGAGCTCCAGCGCGTCGGCACTGGGCTCGTCGTCCAGGTCGAAAAGACCGTCGATCAGCGTCTGCTTGGGCACGGTGCTGCCGGCCTTGAGCATCAGCGTCTCCAACAACGTGCGCTCGCGCGGCGGCAGCGCCAGCTCCCTCCCGGCCAGCGCGAACTGGCGCGTTCGCAGGTCGTAGTGCAGGTCGCCGCAGCTCATGTCGTTGGCCTTGCCCGGCACCTGGCGGCGCACCAGCGCCTTGATGCGCGCCACCAGTTCGCGGCTCTCGATGGGTTTGACCATGTAGTCGTCGGCGCCGATTTCCAGGCACTGCACCTTCTGGTCGAGCGATGCGGCCGCGGTCAGGATCAGCACCGGCACGTCGTCGCGCCGCTCGCGCAGCCGGCGCAGCACGCCCTTCCCCGAAAGGCGCGGAATATTCAGGTCCAGCAGCACCACGTCGTAGCGCGCCTGCTGCAGCTGGCGGTCGGCGGCATCCCCGTCCTCCATGTGGTCCACCACGAAATCCTGCTCGCGCAGCAGGCTGGCCAGCCAGTGGGCCAACTGCAGGTTGTCTTCGATGAGCAGGAGCTTCATAGGCAGGTGGGTCGATTGATTCTACAAACCGGTGGCGGGCACCACAGGACCTCAGGCACTGGCCTCCTAGGGATAACCATGAGAAATTTCGTCAGCGGGCGAAAGCTGCCCGAAGGATGGCATTTCCTAGACTGTCAGGGTCCTGCGGCGCCAGCGCTCGCAGTCCTTTTAATGACTCAGGAGATTACACACCATGCGTCCTTCACGCCGTACCCTGCTCGCCACCGCCCTTTGCACGGCATTGGCCGCTGCCGCTCCCCTCGCCCAGGCCGCCGACGCGCCGATCACCATCATGGTGGGCGGCATCAACAAGATCATCTACCTGCCGGCCAAGCTGACTGAGGCGCTGGGCTACTTCAAGGACGCAGGCCTGAATGTGGAACTGCAGTCGCAACCCGCCGGCGTGGATGCCGAAAACCAGCTGATCGCCGGCGCGGTGCAGGGCGTGGTGGGCTTTTACGACCACACCATCGACCTGCAAAGCAAAGGCAAGGAAGTCCAGGCGATCGCGGTGTTCTGCAAGGTGCCCGGTGAAGTGGAAATGGTCTCGACCAAGTCGGCCCCCACCTTCAAGTCGATGGCCGACGCCAAGGGCAAGACGCTGGGCGTGACCGGGCTGGGCTCGTCCACCGATTTCCTGACCCGCTACCTGGCGGACCGCCAGGGCGTCGCCTCGAAGGACTATTCGCTCTTGCCGGTGGGCGCGGGCAACTCCTTCATCGCCGCCATCAAGCAGGACCGCATCCAGGCCGGAATGACGACCGAGCCCACCGTGTCGCAGATGCTCAAGACCGGCGACGCCCAGGTGCTGGTGGACCTGCGCACCGAAGAGGGCACGAAGGCGGCGCTGGGTGGCCTGTACCCGGCGGCCAGCCTGTACGTGCAAAACACCTGGGCCGAAGCGCACAAGGAGCAGGCCTCCAAGCTGGCGCAGGCCTTCGCGCGCACCATGGCCTACATCCACACCCATTCGGCCGAGCAGATTGCCGAACTGGTACCGCGCGACTACTACGGCAGCGACAAGGCCCTGTACGTGCAGGCGCTGAAAGCCTCGCTGCCGATGTTCACCACCGACGCGCGGATGCCAGCCGGCGGCCCGGAAACGGTGCTCAAGGTGCTCGCAACCTACAAGCCGCTGGTCAAGAGCAAGAACATCGACCTGTCCAAGACCTACAGCAACGCCTACCTGGCCGCCAAGTGACCATGAAAAACGACCTGCCGGCCAGCGCCGGAAACACCCCGGCGATCGACTTCCGCGATGTCTCGCTGCGCTTCATCTCCGCGGACGGCAACGCCACCGTGGCGTTGCGCAACTTCACCATGTCGGTCGCGCGCGGCGAATTTGTCGCCATCGTCGGTCCGACGGGCTGCGGCAAATCGACCACGCTGAACATGATCACCGGCCTGTTGCGCCCCACCGTGGGCGAGGTGGCCGTCATGGGCCAGCCGGTGCAGGGCATTGACCCGCGCATCGGCTTCGTGTTCCAGGCCGACGCGGTATTCCCGTGGCGCAGCGTGGCAGACAACGTCGCGGCCGGCCCGCTGTTTCGCGGCATGCCGAAGAAGCAGGCCCACGCGCTGGCCGCGGAGTGGATCGCCCGCGTGGGACTGGACACGTTCGGCAACCATTACCCGCATCAGCTCTCGGGCGGCATGCGCAAGCGCGTGGCGCTGGCGCAGACCTTCATCAACAGCCCCGAGATTTTGCTGATGGACGAGCCTTTCTCGGCGCTCGACATGCAGACCCGCACGCTGATGCAGGACGAGCTGCTGCAGCTGTGGTCGGGCACGGGCGGCTCAGTGGTGTTCGTCACGCACGACCTGGAGGAAGCCATCGCGCTGGCCGACCGCGTGTTCGTGCTGTCGGCGCGCCCGGCCACGCTCAAGCGCGTGTACGAGATCGACCTGCCGCGCCCGCGCGTCATGTCCGAGGTGCGCTACGACCCGCACTTCATCGAGCTATCCAAGCACATCTGGAACGATTTGCGCGAAGAAGTCGTGATTCATTGATACACCCCCGTTGCTTGCTCACCAAGAGAGACTTCCCATGAATGCCATTGCCACATCTGCCATGAGCCCGGGCCACCAGGCCCTGCCTGCCTCCCTCAGCGACGAGGCGCTGGCGCGCGAATCCGTCGTCGCGCAAGCGGCCATCCGCCGGCACCGCTTCGTGATCATCGGCCTGCGCATTGCGGTGCTGGTGCTGGTGCTGGGCGGCTGGGAGCTGGCCGCCAGCCGCAAGTGGATCGACCCATTTTTCTACTCCCAGCCCTCGCTGATCTGGGCGCAAATCGTCGAATGGATTCGCGACGGCACCTCGCAGGGGCCGCTGTGGGTGCAGGTGGCCGTGACGCTGGAGGAAACCGTGATCGGCTTCCTGATCGGCGGCATCGGCGGCATCATCTGCGGCATCCTGCTGGGCCGCAACAAACTGCTGTCGGACGTGTTCAGCCTGTACATCCAGATCGCCAACTCGATCCCGCGCGTGGTGCTCGGCTCGGTGTTCGTCATCGCACTCGGGCTGGGCATGGCCTCCAAAGTGGCGCTGGCCGTGGTGATGGTGTTCTTCGTCGTGTTCGGCAACGCCTTCCAGGGCGTGCGCGAGGCCGACAAGTACCTGATCGCCAACGCGCGCATCCTCGGCGCGTCCAAGCGCCAGCTCACCACGGCGGTGGTCATTCCGTCGGCCATGTCGTGGATTCTGGCGAGCCTGCATGTGAGCTTCGGCTTTGCCCTGGTCGGCGCCGTGGTGGGTGAATTCCTCGGCGCCAAGGAAGGCATGGGCCTGCTGATCTCCACCGCGCAGGGCGCCTTCAACGCCAGCGGCGTGTTCGCCGCGATGATCGTGCTCGCGGTGGTCGCGCTGGTGGCCGACTTCCTGCTGACGCGTCTGGAAAAGCGCCTGCTCAAATGGCGGCCCGCGGCGTTCTGACGTTCAAGACAGACACCCAAAACAAAACCCCACGGTCTTGCGACCTGCGGGGTTTTTCTTGCGTGCTACTTGTTTTATAGCTAACTGCGCCCGAACCGTATGGGCTTGCAGCCTATTTGTCTCTTAGTTTTTGCAGCAGCCCGGCGGTGGAACCGTCGAGGCCGGCGACATCACCGCTGTGCAGCCGCGGCTCGATGTCCCGGGCCAGTACCTTGCCAAGCTCGACACCCCACTGGTCGAAGCTGTTGATGCCCCAGACCGAGCCGCTGACAAACACGCGGTGCTCCTGCAGCGCGAGCAGCGCGCCCAGACTCGCCGGGGTCAGCTCCTCTAACAGCAGGAAGGTGCTGGGCCGGTTGCCAGGAAAGTGGCGATGCCCGCCCGCGTCCACCTGGCCGACCATCAGCGCCTGCGCCTGCGCCAGGGCATTGGCCAGCAGCCGGTCGTGATGCCCCGGCAGGTCATGCGTCGATTTCCTGACCGCAACAAATTCGACCGGCACCACGTCCGTGCCCTGGTGCAGCATCTGGAAATACGCATGCTGGCCATTGGTGCCGGGCTCGCCCCAGAGCACCGGCGCGGTGCCGAACGGCAGCGCCTGGCCCTGCAGGTCAACGCGTTTGCCGTTGCTCTCCATCTCGAGCTGCTGCAGGTAGGCCGGCAAGCGTTTGAGCGCGCTGTGGTACGGCGCAATGCTGCGGCTGGAGAAGCCCAGGAAGTTGCGGTACCAGACGTCGAGCAGGCCCAGGCGCACGGGCAGGTTCTGCGTCAGAGGCGCCGTACGGAAATGCTCGTCCATCGCATGCGCGCCCGCGAGGAAGTCGCGGAACCCCGCCTCGCCGATGGCAATGGCAATCGGCAGCCCGATGGCCGACCACAGGGAATAGCGGCCACCGACCCAGTCCCAGAAACCGAAGGTGGTGGTGATGCCAAATGCGTTCGCCGTCGCCACGTTGGTGGTGAGCGCCGCAAAGTGGCGTGCAATGTCGCTGCCGCCCTGCGCCTCGAACCAGCGCCGCACCGACTGCGCGTTGCTCATGGTCTCCGCCGTGGTGAAGGTCTTGGAGGCGATCAGGAACAGCGTGTTCTGTGGCTTGAGGTGCTTGAGCACCGCGGCCAGCTCGTGGCCGTCCACGTTGGAGACAAAGTGAAAGCGCTTGCCCGGCAGCGTGAATTCATCGAGCGCCAGCACCGCCATCTGCGGCCCGAGGTCGGAGCCGCCAATGCCGATGTTGACCACGTCGGTGATGGCGGCATCCAACCGCACGGCCTGTGCATAGGCCAGCATCGCGTCCAAGGTGGCGTGCACCTGTGCGAGTTCGTGCGTCAACCCGTTTGCTTCACTATTGATAGCTGACTGTCCATAACTAGTATGGTCTACTGCCGGTTTTCTCAACAAATAATGCAGCACGGCGCGCTGCTCGGTGCTGTTGATCTTTTCGCCCGCGAACATCGCATCGCGGTGCGCCTCGACGCCGCATTGGCGCGCCAACTCGAACAGCAGCGCCTGCGTGGCGGCGTCGATCAGGTTCTTCGACAGATCGGCAAAGACGTGCGGCGCGCTCTGGCTGAACGCTGCAAAGCGCTGAGGGTCGGCCGCGAAGGCGTCGCGCAGATCGAAACTGTGCCCACTGGATTGATACGCCTCCTGCAACGCCCGCCAGGCGGCGGTCCGGTCCCCGCGTGCACGCGTTGGCACCGCCATGCTCAGGCCGCCAGGATGAGTTGTTCGAGCTTGCCCGCATCGGCCGCGAACGCGCGGATGCCTTCGGCCAGCTTGTCGGTGGCCATGGCATCTTCGTTGAGCGCGTAGCGAAAGCCGGCTTCGTCGAAATTCACGGCCGGCAAGTCCAGCGCCTTCGCCGCCTGCGGGTCCAGCGCGCGCTCCAGGGCGGCGTTGCTCGCGGTCAGCTGCGCCAGCAGTTCGGGGCTGATGGTCAGCAGATCGCAGCCGGCCAGCGCCACGATCTGGCCCACGTTGCGAAAGCTCGCGCCCATGATCTCTGTCGCGATGCCGAAGTGTTTGTAATGGTTGTAGATCTGCCGCACCGACTTGACGCCGGGGTCGTTGGCGCCCGCGTTGGCGGCCTCGTCCCAAGCCGCCCCGGCAGTCTTCTTGTACCAGTCGTAAATGCGGCCGACGAACGGCGAGATCAACTGCACCTTGGCCTGGCCGCACGCCACCGCCTGGCAAAACGAGAACAGCAGCGTCAGGTTGGTGTGAATGCCGCGCCGCTCCAGTTGCGCCGCGGCCTGAATGCCTTCCCAGGTGGCGGCCACCTTGATCAGCACGCGGTCGATGTGAATGCCCTCGGCCTGGTACAGCTCGATGATGCGTTCGCCCCGCGCGACGCTGGCGTTCGTGTCGAAGCTCAGCCGGGCATCGACCTCGGTGGACACGCGCCCGGGAATGATGGCCAGGATCTCGGCACCGAAGCGCACCAACAGCCGGTCCACGATCTCGTCCAGCGCGCGGCCGCGGAATTGGGCCACCGTGTCGGTCAGCAGCGACCGGTACTCGGCCTTCTGCACCGCCTTCAGAATCAGCGACGGATTGGTGGTCGCATCGCGCGGCTTGAAGGCGTCGAGTTGCTTGAAATCACCGGAGTCGGCAACCACGGTGGTGAACTGTTTGAGGACATCGAGTTGGGTCATGCTTGAATTATCTTTGAAATAAAGTTACATTACAAATCCGTTTTTATGTAACTCGTAAAAAAATGTCCTTCGATCTTGTCCTGTTTGGCGGCACCGGCGACCTGGCCTGGCGCAAGCTGATGCCCGCGCTGTTCCAGGCTTTTCGCCATGGCACCCTGCCCGAGGGCGGGCGCATCATCGGCGTCGCGCGCGACGACCTGACCGATGCGCAGTACCGCGCCTTGATCCAGACCCGCTTCGACAGCGTCGAGGGCGCCAAGCGCCCGAACGCCGAGGAGTTTGCGCGCTTTGCCGACCTGCTCCAGTTCGTGCGCATGGACCTGTCCAGGCCCGACGACTACGCGCGGCTGGCCGCGCGCCTGGCGCAGCGCGATGCCGACACCGTGGTGATGTATGTCGCCACCGCGCCGGCACTGTTCGGCACCACCTGCGAGCAGATTGCCGCGGCCGGCCTGAACTGGCCGAACACCCGGATCGTGCTGGAAAAGCCGCTGGGCCACGACCTGGCATCGAACCGCGCCATCAACGCCATTGTGTGCAGCGCCTTCAGCGAGCGCCAGGTGTTTCGCATCGACCACTACCTGGGCAAGCCTTCGGTGCAGAACCTGTTTGCGCTGCGCTTCGGCAACGCGCTGTTCGAGCCGCTGTGGCGGCGCGAGACCATTGCCAACATCCAGATCACGATCGCCGAGGACTTGGGCGTCGAAAAACGCGGCGCCTTCTACGAAACCACCGGCACGCTGCGCGATATGGTGCAAAACCATGCGCTGCAGTTGCTGTGCGCCATCGGCATGGAGCCGCCCATCAACGCGCATGCCGATGCCATCCGCGACGAAAAGCTCAAGGTGCTGCGCTCGCTCGCGCCCTGGACGCCGCAGACCCTGTCGCAGCATGTGGTGCGCGGGCAATACGCGGCCGGCAACATGGGTGGCGTGGTGGTGCCCGGCTACCGCGACGAGGCTGGTGTCAACCCCAACAGCCGCACCGAGACCTTCGTCGCCCTGCGCACCGAGATCGCCAACTGGCGCTGGGCCGGCGTGCCGTTCTACATTCGCACCGGCAAGCGGCTGGCCGCGCGCGATGCGCACATCGAGGTGAACTTCCGGCCCACGCCGCACGCGATTTTCAAGGCGCCGCTGGGCGCGGCGAACCGTCTCGTGATCAACCTGCAGCCCAAGGACGGCCTCGAGCTGCACCTGCTCGCGCAGGGGCAGGACAACCGCCAGAACACGCGAACTCCGGCGCAATCGCTGGCCCCCGTGCAGCTCGACCTCGACTTCGACACGCGTTTCGGCGCGGAGCGGGTCGGCGCCTACGAACGCCTGCTGCTCGACGTGATCGACGGCCGCCTCAACCTGTTCGTGCGCAGCGACGAGCAGGAAGAAGCCTGGCGCTGGGTCGAGCCGATCCTGGACTTCTGGCAAAACGACGCGCAGGGCCCGCGGCCTTATGCGGCCGGCACCTGGGGACCAAGCGCCGCCAGCGCCATGATCGCGCGCGATGGTTATTGCTGGAGCGAGGAATGTTGAACACCCCCAGGCTGCGCGCACTGCGTGTCGCTTCGCCACCCCCCTTGCAGGGGGCAACACCAGCGGCCCGGCGGAGCCGGTTCCGCGGCGTTCCTGGCTTGGAGCACCCCGGGTTCATACCGCGCGGGTCGCGCCTGGAAGAAAAGAGAGGCTGAGCATGCTGGACAGAATCAAGGCATCGCTCCCTTCGCTGGCGCCGGCCGAGCAGCGCGTGGGCAAACTGGTGCTGGCCGACCCGCGCGCTTTTGCCAACCTGCCGGTCAGCACGCTGGCCGACCGCTCGCACGTGAGCAAACCCACGGTGATCCGCTTTTGCCGCAGCATGGGCTACGACGGGCTGTCCGATTTCAAACTCAAGCTGGCCGGCAGCGTGAGCGAGGGCGTGCCCTTCATCCACCGCAGCGTCGATGTGGACGACAAGACCAGCGACGTGCTGGTCAAGGTGATCGACAACACGGTGGCAGCGTTCCTCAAATACCGCAACGACGCCAGCAGCGCGGCCATTGAAAAAGCCGTTGAGGCACTCACCCACACCTGCCGGAGCGGCAAGCGCATCGAGTTCTTCGGCGTCGGCAATTCCGGCATCGTGGCGCAGGACGCGCAGCACAAGTTTTTCCGGCTCGGGGTGAACGCGATCGCCTACAGCGACGGCCACATGCAGGTCATGAGCGCCTCGCTCCTGGGCCCGGGCGACTGCGTGGTGGTGATCTCGAACTCGGGGCGCACGCGCGACCTGATGGACGCCGCAGACATCGCACGAAGGAACGGCGCCACCACCATCGTGATCACCGCCAGCGGCTCCCCGCTGGCCACCATCACCCAGCAGGCCGGGCACATCCACCTGTCGGCCGACCACCCGGAAGGCTACGACCGCTACAGCCCCATGGTGTCGCGGCTGCTGCACCTGATGATCATCGACGTGCTGGCCACCTGTCTGGCCCTGCGCATCGGCGGTGACAAGCTGCAGCCGATGCTGCGCGAAATGAAGAACAATTTGCGCAGCAAGCGCTATGCCTGATATCTACAAGAAACAAGGCTGTAGCCCTTATGGGGCCTTCACCATCAGCTATCAACCCGATAGCACCTAGATGCGACCTTCTTCCACGGCATGGCAGGCGATCTTCACGCCTTGGATGTCCAGCAGCACCGGCCGCTCGGCCCGGCAGCGATCATTCACATGCGGGCAGCGCGGATGGAAGGTGCAGCCCGTGGGCGGGTTCAGCGGGTTCGGCACCTCGCCCTGCACGGGGGTGCGGGCGCGGCCGGTGTCGTGCATCTTCGGAATCGCATCGAGCAGCATGCGCGTGTACGGATGCCTTGGCGTCGCGAACAGCGCCTGCTTGCTTGAGAGCTCCACCAGGCGGCCCAGGTACATCACGCCGACCTGGTCGCTCACATGGCGCACCACCGCGAGGTTGTGCGAGATGAACAAATAGGTCAGGCCGCGCGAGCGCTGCAGGTCCTTCATGATGTTGAGCACCTGCGCCTGCACGCTCACGTCCAGCGCCGAAGTCGGCTCGTCGCAGACCAGGAATTCAGGCTCGGTGGCCAGCGCGCGCGCGATCGAGATGCGCTGGCGCTGACCGCCCGAGAACTGGTGCGGATACTTCACCATGTCGAGCGGCGACAGGCCGACCGACTGCAGCAGTGCGCCGACCCGCGCCTTCAACTCGGCCGCGTTGGTGATCAGGCCATGCTCCTTGAGCGGCTCGCCCACGATGTCTTCCACCAGCCAGCGCGGATTCAGGCTGGCGTATGGGTCCTGGAAGATCATCTGCACGCGCCGGCGCAGCTGCCGGCCCGCGGGCGTCTTGAACGCCGCGTGCGCGTCCTGGCCGTCAAAGGTCAGACCGCCGCGCGTGGGCTCGTACAGCCCCACCAGCAGGCGCGCCACGGTGCTCTTGCCGCAGCCCGACTCGCCGACCAGCGCCAGCGTCTTGCCCTTCTCGATCTCGAAGCTCACACCATCGACGGCGCGCAGCAGCACCCGGGGCTTGCGCTCGAGCACGCGGTTCAGCCAGGGCGGCGACACGTCGAAGGTCTTCGCCAGGTCGTGGGCCTGGACCAGTGGCGCCCCGCTCATGGTCGGCTCCCATCGTGCAGCCAGCAGGCCGCGCGCGTCACACCGGCATTCATCAAATCGGGCCGCTCCTGTTTGCAGCGGTCAAAGGTCTGCGGGCAGCGCGGATTGAAGGCGCAGCCCTGCGGAATGGCGTTCAGGCGCGGCATGGCGCCGTCGATCTGGTTCAGCCGCTCGCGGTCCACGGTGATGTCGGGAATCGCGGCCATCAGCCCCGCGGTGTACGGGTGCGCCGGCCGGTTGATCACCTCGTGCACCGGGCCGATCTCGGCGATGCGTCCGGCATACATCACGGCCACGCGGTCGCAGGTTTCGGCGATCACGCCCATGTCATGGGTGATCAGCATCACGGCGGCGCCGTGTTGCCTGCAGATGCTCTTGAGCAGCGTGATGATCTGCGCCTGGATCGACACATCGAGCGCGGTGGTCGGCTCATCGGCCACGATCAGTTTCGGTTCGGCCGCCAGCGCCAGCGCAATCACCACGCGCTGGCGCATGCCGCCCGAGAACTGGTGCGGGTAGTGGTCGATGCGCTGCGCGGCGGCCGGGATGCCGGTGTCGTCGAGCAGCGAAATGGCGCGCGCCCGCGCCTCCTTCTCGGTGACCGGCAAATGCGTCCGGATGGTTTCCACCAATTGCCGCCCGATGGTGTAGAGCGGGTTCAGCGAGGTCAGCGGGTCCTGGAAAATGGCGCCGATCCGGCGCCCGCGAATATGCCGCATCTGCTCGTAGCCCAGGTGGTCGATGCGCTGCCCCTCGAGCAGGATCTGCCCGCTGGCCACGCGCCCCGGCGGCTCCAGCAGGCCGATGATGGCGGCCCCGGTCAGCGACTTGCCGGCCCCCGACTCGCCGACCACGCCGAGGATCTCGCCGGGCGCGATGTCGAACGAAATGTCGTCGAGCGCCCGCAGCGTGCCACGCCGGCCGGGAAACTCGACCACCAGGTTCTTGACTTGCAAAAGACTCATGGTCATCTCAAACGGGGGTTCATGGCATCGCGCAGCCAGTCACCCAGCAGGTTCACGGACAGCGCAATCACCACCAGCATCAGGCCCGGAAACACCGCAATCCACCACTCGCCCGAGAACATGTAGTCGTTGCCGACTCGAATCAGGGTGCCCAGCGAGGGCGACGTCGGCGGTGCGCCGACCCCCAGAAACGACAGCGTGGCCTCGGTGATGATGGCGGTCGCGACCTGGATGGTCGCCAGCACCAGCACCGGCCCCATCACATTGGGCAGCACGTGTTTGGTCATGATGCGCAGCGGCGCCACGCCGGTGACGCGCGCGGCCTGCACGTATTCCTTGTGGCGCTCGACCAGCGTGGAGCCGCGCACCGTGCGCGCGTACTGGACCCAGCCGCTCAGCGAGATCGAGAGAATCAGCACCCCGAATGCAACAGATTCGTGGGCATCGGGAAACAGCGCACGCCCGACGCCGGCAATCAGCAGGGCAATCAGGATCGCCGGGAACGACAGCATGACGTCGCACAGGCGCATGAGCAGCGAATCGACCCAGCCGCCGCGAAAGCCCGCCAGCAAGCCCAGGAAAACCCCCACCAGCATTGACAGAATAACCGACACCACCCCCACCACCAGCGAAATGCGCGCCCCGTAAAACAGCACCGACAAAATGTCGCGCCCCTGGTCGTCGGTGCCGAGCAGGTACTTGGCAGTGCCGTGCGCATCCCAGGCCGGCGGCAGCCGCGCATCAGAGAGCACCAGCGTGCTCAGGTCGAACGGGTTGTGCGGCGCCACCCAGCCCGCAAAGGCCGCGCAAAAAACACAGAGAAAGGCCACCACGGCCGCCGCGATCGCGACGGGCGACGTGCGAAAGCTGTAGCCCACGTCGCCGTCGAACCAGCGTTGGAGAGTTTTGATCATGCGCTAACAAGGCCGGTTTTGCCCCCTCCCCCGCTGGGGGAGGGTTGGGGTGGGGGCGGCCCCCATCCTGGCCTTCCCCCAGCGGGGGAAAGAGCAACCACCATACGGCTTACTGGGCATCGGCTTTGTTGATGTGGACCCACTTGTAGTCCATAAAGTTGTCGGCACGCTGGACCAGCGAGATTTTCTTGCTCATGCCCCAGGCCAGCGATTGCTGGTGCAGCGGGATATGGCCAACGTCGGCGGCGTGGATGGCAAACGCTTCCTTGATCTCGGCCAGGCGCTTGGCCTTGTCGTTCTCAGACTGGATCTTGTGCGTCAACTCATCGAGCTTGGGGTTGCAGTAGGAACCCAGGTTGAACTGGCCAGCCCCCGTCTTGTCGTCCGGGCACACCATCAGCGCATTCAGCGCGTTGTGCGCGTCATAGGTCGACGGCGTCCAGCCCAGCATATAGAAGCTGGTATCGCGGCGCAAAATTTTGGGGAAGTAGGTGCCCTTGGTTTCGGCCTGCAGGTTGATCTTGACGTTGATCTTCGCCAGGTTGGCGGCCACGGCCTGGCAAATCCGGCTGTCGTTCACATAGCGGTCGTTCGGGCAGTTCATGGTGAGTTCAAAGCCATTCGGGTAGCCGGCCTCGACCATCAGCTTCTTGGCAGCTTCCACGTCGTAGGGCAGGCGCTTGTCCTGCTCAGCCGTCCAGCCGTTGTTGCCCGGGCCGATCATCAGCGCGGTGGGACGCGAGGCGCCGCGCATCACCGTGGTCTTGATGCCCTCGATGTCGATCGCCTGGTAGAACGCCTGGCGCACGCGCTTGTCCTTGAACGGGTTCTTGCCCTTCACGCTGGAGTACAGCAACTCGTCGCGCTTTTGGTCCATGCCCAGGAAGATGGTGCGCAGCTCGGGCCCGACCATGACTTTCGTGCTCGCATTCGCATTCACGCGTCCGATGTCCTGCACCGGCACCGGTTCCATCACGTCCACCTCGCCCGACAACAGGGCCGCCACGCGCGTGGCGTCGTTGCCGATCGGGGTGAAGATCACTTCCTGCGCGTTGCCTTCGATCTTGCCCCAGTAGTTGCCGTTGCGGACCATCACGGTGCGCACATTGGGCTGGCGTTCGCGCAGACGGTACGGGCCCGTGCCGTTTTCGCGGAACGAGGCCGCGTTTTCAATGCCCTTGCGGCGGTCCACCGGCTTGGTCGCCTGGTTGGTTTCGCACCATTTCTTGCTCATGATGTAGACCAGCGACACCACGTCGGGCAGGATCGGGAACGGCGCCTTGGTCTCGATCTCGACCGCAAAGTCGCCGACCTTGCGCACTTCCTTGATGTCGTTGGTATAGCTCTTCATGTCAGAGCCGTCGGCCGAGGCGCGCTGGAAGCTGAACAGCACGTCATCGGCCGTGAACGGAGTGCCGTCGTGGAACTGCACGCCCTTGCGCAACTCGAAGCGCCAGACCGTCGGCGACGTCTGCTTCCAGCTGGTGGCCAGCGCCGGCGCCAGGCTCAGGTCTTTGCCGCGCCCCGTCAGCCCCTCGTACATATTGCCGTCGACACTGAGCTGCAGCGACTCGTTCAGCGACATCGGGTCCATCGACAGCGCATCGCCCTGATCGGCAACTCGCAAGGTTTGCGCGGACGCTACAAAACTTGTAGCGGATAACGCACAAACGACGGCGACTGTGAGCAGATTTGACTTAAATTTCACAACGAACTCCTTGGGACAAGAAAGAAAAGAATCGGGGTCACGATACCGCCGATGGACGTACCGGCATCGCCTGCTCCACCAGGCTGGCGTGCAGCGCCGAGCCCAGCGGAAGAATGTCGTCATTGAAGTCGTAGCGGCTGTTGTGCAGGAAGCAGCTGCCCACGCCGTTCTCGGCGCCCTGGCCGATGCGCAGGTAGGCGCCGGGCTTGACCTGCAGCATGAACGAGAAGTCTTCTGCGCCCATGCTCGGCTCCAGGTCGCGCACCACGCGGTCGGCGCCCAGCAGCGACTCGGCCACGTCGGCGGCAAACTCCGCCTCATCGGCCGAGTTGATGGTGGCCGGGTACATGCGCTCGTATTTGACGCTGGCGGAGGCGCCAAAGCCCAGCGCCACGGCGCTGCACAGGTCATGCAGGCGCTGCTCGATCATGTCCTGCACCTCGGAGTTGAACGTGCGCACGGTGCCCACCAGCGTGGCCTTGCCGGGGATGACGCTGAACGCCCCCAGGTCACCCGCATGCATGGCGCACACGCTGATCACGGCGCTGTCGATCGCCCGGACGTTGCGCGCGACAATGCTTTGCAGCGCCGTGATGATGTGGGCGGACACCAGCACCGGATCGATCGTCATGTAGGGATGCGCGCCGTGGCCGCCACGGCCCGTGATCTCGATGGTGATGCGATCGGCGGCCGCCATCATGGGCCCGGGATTGACGCCCACCATGCCCGGTTTCATGGAAGGCCAGTTGTGCATGCCATACACGGCCTGTACCGGGAAGCGATCGAACAGGCCGTCCTCGATCATGACTCGCGCACCGGCAAAGCCTTCTTCGCCCGGCTGGAAGATCAGCACGGCTGTGCCGTCGAAGTTGCGCGTCTCGGCAAGGTAGCGCGCCGCACCCACCAGCATGGTGGTGTGGCCGTCGTGGCCGCAACCATGCATCAGCCCGGTTTTGGCCGACTTCCAGCCGAAGTCGTTGGACTCGGTCATGGGCAGGGCATCCATGTCGGCGCGCAGGCCGATCATCCTGCCGCTGGTGTTGTGCTTGCCGCGGATCAGCGCCACCACGCCGGTTTTGCCGATGCCGGTATGCACCTCGTCCACGCCGCACAGCTTCAGGGCCTCCTTGATGCGCCCGCCGGTGTAAAGCTCTTCGAAACCGAGTTCAGGGTGCGCGTGCAGGTCGCGGCGAAACGCCGTGAGCTCGGGATGAAACTGGGTGATATGGGCGAAAGCGCGGCCATTCGCCTTCAATCGGGGTGCCAGCATCAGTGTCCTCCGGCGTTGCCAACGCGCAGCCTGGGATCCACCGCGAAGTACAGCAGATCGACGACCAGGTTGATGATGACAAAAATCAGCGCAATCAGGCACAGGTAGGCCGCCATCACCGGAATGTCGGCAAAGGTGATGGCCTGGATGAACAGCAGGCCCATGCCGGGCCACTGGAATACGGTCTCGGTAATGATGGAAAAGGCAATCAGGCCGCCCAATTGCAGGCCCGTGATGGTCATCACCGGCACCAGTGTGTTCTTCAGCGCGTGGCCAAAGTGAATGGCCCGGTTGGACAGGCCCCAGGCGCGCGCAAACCGGATGTAGTCGGTGCGCAGCACTTCAAGCATTTCGGCGCGTACCAGCCGCATGATCAGCGTGAGCTGGAAGATGGCCAGCGTGATGGCCGGCAGCACCATGTGCATCCAGCCGTCCAGGGTGAAAAAGCCACTGCTCCACCAGCCAAACCGGGTGACTTCTCCGCGCCCGAAACTGGGAAACCAGCCCAGCTCGACCGAGAAAAACAGGATCAGCAAAATGCCGATCAGGAAAGTAGGCAGCGAGACACCCAGCAGCGACAGCATCATGAACAGCTGGCTTGTGAACGTGCCGCGGCGCAGCGCCGCGTAAACCCCCATGGGCACGCCGATCAGCAGCGCCAGCACGGCCGCGACCAGCGACAGTTCCAGCGTGGCCGGAAAGCGCTCGCCAATCAGGCGCGAGACCTTGGCGCCAAGGCGCAGGCTCAGGCCGAAATTGCCCTGCGCTGCATTCACCAGGAAATGCCAGAACTGCACGATGAAAGGCCGATCCAGCCCCAGGTCCACGCGCAGTTGCATTCTTTGCGCCGGTGTGGCGTCCTGCCCCAGCATGAGCATGACCGGGTCGCCCACGTACTGAAACAGCATGAAGGCAATCAGGGCAACCACGACCATCACGATCACGGCTTGAATCAGGCGGCGCAATATAAAAGCAAGCATCAGCCAAAGAGGAAGTACCGAGGGATACTAGCAGAGCACATGCTGTGCCAACACAGGGGTTTCCTTGAGGATCAAGGCAGACAAGTTATTCAGCGGCACCGGTGGACTTGCCTGCCGGCGGCGCGTCTGGAGGCGAAGCTACTGCGGCGCCAGCACCACCGGCAGCATGGCCGCGGCGGTGGGCACCAACTGCACCGGCCCATACCAGGCCTGCGTGCTGGAGCGGGTATTGTCGGTGTCGGTCATGATGCCGATGCCGACCAGGGCGCCCGGGGCTTCGCCGAACGCCTTTTCAAAATCCGCGCGGATATTGCGCTCGTAATCGATCCAGCGATTCAGCCCGCCAGGCCCGGACTGCACCACCAGCGTGCGGACGCGGTCGGTACGCGGACCCGCAATCACGCTGCCGGGCGCGCGCTGGTTGCACCAGACATACATCAGCGTGGCATAGGGCAACTCTTCGCCGGTCAGGGCATGCACCAACTCGGACAGCATCGCGTTTTTGGCGGAAAACCTGGAGCGATCGCCTTCGAAAGCCAGAACAACGCGAACCGGTGAATCATCCGCCTCGCGCAGGGCCATGTCGGCCTGCGCAATCAGCTCCGGCACGCGCCACGAAAACCGCACGTGACCCAGGTCCGCCGCCTCGATGCGCACCTTTTGCCGCAGCATGCTGGCCGAAGAAGCGGCCACGGCCGCCATGGCATCACGCCCATCCTTGCGCACGTAGGTGAATTGCGTGGGCTGTTTGCCGGGAAACGTGTGATGCTGCCACGCACTGGCATCGACGTTTCTGGAAGAGGCCATGGCCCAGGGAGTTTCCGTCAAGGCCGCGTTGTCCGTCGGCACGGACGAACAGGCCGCCAGAGCCGTCAATGCACACAGAACCAGCCAGCACCTGATATCACGACACATCTGCCTTGCTCCTGAAAAAATGTGACCCCGTCATGCGCAGCATAAAAAAACCCTGCTGCGTTGCCGCAGCAGGGTTTGACATCTGACTTTCAGCTGACTTGCGTCAGCGTCAAATTAGAAGCTGGTCTTCATGCCGACTTGGTAGCCGGTGCCGGAGCCGCCAGCCGCCATAGAAACGGGAGAGGCGCCACCACCGTTGCCACCCGCAAAGTTGACGTTGGCATTGTTGTTGTTGCTAATGTGCGAGACCGCAGCGTACAGGGCAGTGCGCTTGGACAGGTTGTACACATAGCCGATTGCATACTGGTTAGCACTGTCGCCAGTTGCGTCGTTGACGTTGGCCCGGTTGTAGGAAATCGGGATGTAGCCAGGACCAGCGTTGATCGTGGCACCGAGGCCCCAGTTGGTGAACTTGGTGCCGTCAACGTCAGAATTGTTCTGCGTATAGTGAGCCATCAAGTTAGCCACACCGATATTGTAAGAACCGGCCAGGTCGGTCTCTTTATAGGTGCTGTAGCCAGCGGCAGCATCAGGAGCGTAGGGCGTGCCATGCGACTGTGCATAGGACAGCGCGACGTTCAACGGGCCATTCGCGTAGCCGATGCGGCCGCCAGTGTACTGGCCGATGCTCGGAGTGTTGCTGGTGTTGCCGGGGAGGGCGTACATCAACTGGGCATACAAACCGCTGCCGACGGCAGAGGTGCCGTTGGGCGCGAAGCCCCACAGGTAGGAGATGGAGTTGTTTGCGCGGGCGCAATCGTACTTACCTGCAGCGCCACCAGCACCCAAGCACGTGAGGTTGGAACCGGCGCCGACACCCAGGGTGCCGAACGGATCGAACACGGTCTGGTTCCAGAACGACGGGGTGTATTCACGACCCAGGCGAACTTCACCAAAATTGCCAGCCAGGCTGACGGTGCTGCGACGGCCGAAGGCCAAGCCACCGCCAGTGGCGCCGTTGCCACTGCCACTGCCCATGCCGGAACCGTTTACCAAAGCAGCTTCCAGCCAGAAGTTGGCCGACATGCCGCCGCCCAGGTCTTCCGTGCCACGGAAACCGAGTTGGCTGGAGCTCAGGCCGCTGGTGTCAAACTTCGTGACGCTACCGCCGGAGGAATTAAAGTGGGTGACGCCAGCGTCCAGAACGCCGAACAGCGTCACGGACGATTGAGCAGAGGCCACACCGACGAAAGCGAGGGCAGCCAGAGCAACTAGGGATTTTTTCATTTCGAGTTTCTCCAAGGTTAAACAGAGGGCACCGGCGAGAGAAGTTCGGTTCCCCGGGCCAACCTCCTTTTAGGAAGTTGTAGGTATTGCACCAGACCCGGCGATGTTGGGCAAAGGAATTCACCCAAAAACCGACCCGGATGAGCTATTTCGTTGCAATCGCACCACAATTCGCCGATGTGCCGTGGGGCCCTTGCAACACAGGCGCTGCGCGCGCACGACTTAAACTGTGGACTGTGGGCGGCCCGGATGGCCGTGCCACGCATGAGGAGATTGTATGGATCCATTTCTGACGGCCGCAGATGCGGCCCTGCGCACCCTGTTTGCCACGCCGCGCGCGACCCGGCCGTGTCCCGTGCTGCCGCTTGAGACAACCCAGCTCGACGCCGCGCAAAAGCAGCGCTCCGGCGCGCTGATGCGGGTGAACCACGTGGGCGAGGTCTGCGCCCAGGCGCTGTACGCCTCGCAGGCTTTCGCCACCCGGGACGCCGGGCTGCGCGCCGATTTCGAGGCGGCCGCGCGCGAAGAAACCGACCACCTGGCCTGGACCAAAGGCCGGCTGGACGAGCTGGGCGCACGGCCCTCGCTGCTGAACCCGCTGTGGTACGCCGGCGCCTTCGCGATGGGACTGGTGGCCGGGCGTCTCGGCGACCGCGTCAGCCTGGGTTTCGTGCAGGAGACCGAGCGGCAGGTCGAGGCGCACCTGCAAAGCCATCTGGAGCGCCTGCCCGCGGGCGACCACGCATCACGCGCCATCGTGGTGCAGATGCGCGACGACGAAGCGCGCCATGCCGCACAGGCCAGGGACGCGGGTGCGCTGGAGTTTCCGGCGCCCGTGAAGGCGCTGATGCAGGCCGCCGCCAGGGTCATGACGACGACGGCGCATTACATCTGAGCCTCACGCTCACACCTCGATCACCTCGAAGCTGGTGCTGATGGCGGCGGTCTTGCCGAGCATCACGCTGGCGGAGCAGTACTTGTCGTGGCTCATGGCGATGGCGCGCTCTACCGCCTGCGCCGGGATGCCTTTGCCGGTGACGGTGAAATGCATGTTGATGCTTGTGAACACCTTGGGATCGACCTCGGCGCGCCCGGCGCTGAGCTTGACGGTGCAGCCGCGCACATCGTGGCGGCCGCGCTTGAGGATCAGCACCACGTCGTAGGCGGTGCAGCCGCCGGTGCCCGCCAGCACGGTCTCCATCGGGCGCGGCGCCAGATTCTGGCCGCCGTTGGCGGGCATGGCGG
The DNA here is from genome assembly GCA_031291295.1 of Rhodoferax sp. Taxonomy (GTDB): domain Bacteria; phylum Pseudomonadota; class Gammaproteobacteria; order Burkholderiales; family Burkholderiaceae_C; genus Rhodoferax_A. The sequence continues at coordinate 76,710 of JARLJI010000050.1, forward strand.
CGTCGGGGGCGCCATCCATGGTGAGCACATGCCCGCTGCCGGTTTCGGCCACGAAACCCATTCCCGAACGCGTGCCGGTCGCACCCGTCCAACTCACAAGGCATTCCATCATGTCGTCATCTCCTCATCAAAATTTGCCGGGCCGGCAGCAATAAATCCGCCGAATTTGCCAATTAAGTCTCAGGTTGCGACACCCCGATGGTGCAACGCAACAAAAACAGGGCTACACTGTACCCAACGCATCAGAATTTTGTTTGATGCACCGGTTGTCTCCTCCATCCTCTGAAAAGATGGATTACGCCCCGAATCGCAAGGTCCGGGGCGTTTTTTTTGGCTAGCGATTTGAGCCGCTTATCATTGGCCCTCCATGAATACCAAGCACCTGCAACCCGGCGACTACCTGAAAAAAATCCTCACGGCACGCGTCTACGACGTGGCCATCGAGTCGGCGCTGGAGCCCGCCAAGACCCTGAGCCGGCGCCTGCACAACAAGGTGCTGCTCAAGCGCGAGGACCAGCAGCCGGTGTTCAGCTTCAAGCTGCGCGGGGCCTACAACAAGATGGTGCAGCTCAGCGCGGCCCAGCTGCAAAAGGGCGTGATCTGCGCCTCGGCCGGGAATCACGCCCAGGGCGTGGCACTTGCCGCGCACAAGCTCGGCTCGCGCGCCGTGGTCGTGATGCCGACCACCACGCCGCAGCTCAAGATCGAGGCGGTGAAGGCGCTCGGCGGCGAGGTCGTGCTGCATGGCGACAGCTATTCCGATGCCTACACGCACGCCGTCACGCTGGAGAAAGAGCAGGGCCTCACCTTCGTGCATCCGTTTGACGACCCGGACGTGATCGCCGGCCAGGGCACCATTGCGATGGAAATCCTGCGCCAGCACCAGGGCCCGCTGGATGCGGTGTTCGTCGCCATCGGTGGCGGCGGCCTGATCTCGGGCGTGGCCAACTACATCAAGGCGGTGCGCCCCGAGGTGCGCGTGATCGGCGTGCAGATGAACGATTCCGACGCGATGATGCAGTCGGTCGCCGCCCACAAGCGCGTCACGCTGGCGGACGTCGGCCTGTTCTCGGACGGCACGGCCGTCAAGCTGGTGGGCGAGGAAACCTTCCGCATCGCCAGCGCACTGGTCGATGAATTCGTCACGGTCGATACCGACGCGGTCTGCGCCGCCATCAAGGACGTGTTTGTGGACACGCGCAGCATCGTCGAGCCGGCCGGTGCGATGGCGGTGGCAGCCATCAAGCAGTACGTGGCGACCCACAAGACCAAAGGCGAGACCTACGCCGCGATTCTGTGCGGCGCCAACATGAACTTCGACCGCCTGCGCTTCGTGGCCGAGCGCGCCGAGGTGGGCGAGGAGCGCGAGGCGCTGTTCGCGGTGACAATTCCCGAGGAGCGCGGCAGCTTCCGGCGCTTTTGCGAGGCGGTCGGCCAGTTGCCGGGCGGCCCGCGCAATGTGACCGAGTTCAACTACCGCATCAGCGGCGCGGCGCGCGCCCATGTGTTTGTCGGCCTGACCACGCACGGCCGGGGCGAGTCACCCAGGATCGCGGCCAACTTCGGCAAACACGGCTTCGACACGCTGGATCTGACGCACAACGACCTGGCCAAGGAGCACATCCGCTACATGGTGGGCGGCCGTTCGGCGCTGGCGCAGGACGAGCGGCTGCTGCGCTTTGTGTTCCCCGAGCGGCCCGGCGCGCTGATGAAGTTCCTGAACCTGCTGCGCCCGGGCTGGAACATCAGCCTGTTCCACTACCGCAACCAGGGCGCCGACTATGGCCACATCCTGGTCGGGCTGCAGGTGCCGCCCACCGATGACCAGGCCTTGGGCCAGTTTCTTGACACGCTGGGCTACCCCTGCGTGGAAGAAACCGGCAACCCGGCATACCGGCTGTTTTTGCAATCGCCTTGACTGAGCTGGCGTGGCCCCGATCAGGCATTTCCTGCTGGCGGTCCAGTTCTTCACGCGCATCCCGGTGACCGGGCGGCTCGCGCAGTGGGTCGGCTATAGCCCGGCCATGCTGCGCGCCAGCGCCGCGCATTTCCCGGGGGTTGGCTGGCTTGCAGCCTTTGCCGCCTGTTCGGTTTACGCTCTGCTTTTCATAGCACTCCCGGACAATGCGGCGATGCCGCTGGTGGCGGCCATAGGCGGCACCATCGCCACCGTGCTGCTGACCGGCGGCTTTCACGAGGACGGCCTGGCCGATGTGGCGGACGGCCTGGGCGGCAGCCAGCAACGCGAGCGCGCGCTGGAGATCATGAAGGACTCGCGCGTCGGCGCGTTCGGTGCGATGGCGCTGACGCTGGCGCTGCTGGCCAAGGTGGCGCTGCTGGCCGTGCTCGGCACCGAAGGGCTGGATGCGGCACTGGCCGCGCTGGTCGGCGGGCACGTGCTGTCGCGCTTCATGCCGCTGCTGCTGGTGCGCGCCCTGCCGCATGTGGGCGACGTGGCCGGCTCCAAAAGCAAACCGCTGGCGGACCAGATCACGATGGGCGCGCTGGCCTGCGCGGCTTTGTGGTGTTTTGTGCCGCTAGCCCTTGTGGGATGGTCACAGGGCGCTCTATTTTTAATAGCGTCGTGCCTGACCTGCGGCCTCGCGCTGCTGTGGATGGGGCGGCTGTTTGCGCGGCGCCTGCAGGGCTTTACCGGCGACTGCCTGGGCGCCACGCAGCAGGTGTGCGAGATCGCGTTTTATCTGGGTGCGGCGCTGGCGCTATGACGGTGCATGCGGCTGTAGGCGCGCCGCGCAGGCTCTGGCTGGTGCGCCACGCCACGCCGCTCATCGAACCCGGCGTCTGCTACGGCGCGCTCGATGTGGCGGCCGATGCGCAGGCCACCCGGGCCGCCGCCGAACGACTCGCCGCCGCCCTGCCCCCGCGCGCCTGCGTGCAATCGTCAACGCTACAAAGATGCGAGCAGCTTGCGCAGGCTGTGCAAGGGCTACAGCCTGATTTCATCATCAAACGCGACGCACGCCTGAGCGAAATGAACTTCGGCCGCTGGGAAGGTTCGAGCTGGGACGCGATCGGCCCCGCGGCCCTCCAAGCCTGGACGGACGACTTTGCCGACCATGCACCCGGTGGCGGCGAATCGGTGGGCGCCTTCATGCAGCGGGTGGGGGCCGTGTTCGACGAAACGCGCGGCGCGCTGCGGGCCGGCCAGGACGCGGTCTGGATCACCCACGCCGGCGTGATTCGCGCCACCACGCTGATCGCTGCCGGTATCCGGTCTATTGCCCAAGCCGAACAATGGCCGAAGGCCGCGCCCAGCTTTGGCGATTGGATCGTGTTGACACTGCCGGATTGACCGCGCAGACCGACTACTGCTTGAGCGGCGGCAAGTCCAGCGTCGCGCTGGCCGGCGCATCCATGCTGGCGGCCAGCACCGCGCGGCGCGGCGCCACGGACTGCAGCAGCAGGCCGCCATCCACCGCGGCGCCGACGCGATAGGGCTTGGGCGGCTTGCCGTCGACGGCGATCAGCGCGGCGCCGCTGTGGTCGCGGTCCGCCACCACGCCCAGCAGGTTGTAGCGGCTGGCACCGCTCGCGGCGCCCGCGACAGGCGCTGCCGCCGGGTTGGCGCCGAGCAGGCGCGCCACGGTGGCCGGGTCTGCCGTCGCGACCCCGTTGCCCGCTATCGGCAGCGCTGCGGGCGCGCCCGGCGCCGGCACGAACTTGAGACCCCAGAACACCGCGCTGGCCGCCGCCAGCGCCCACACGATGAGTGTGACACTGTGCAACCACCACCTGCTCTGCGAATTCGTCGGCATGCGGCGATTATCATTGAAGCGAATCCGATTTCAGGCCCACGACGAGCAACCACACCATGACATTGTTTTCCCCCAACCTGCGCCGGCGCGTGCAGGCCGGCTTCACCCTGATCGAGCTGATGGTGGTGCTGGTCATCATCGGCGTGCTGGCCGCGCTGATCGTGCCGAATGTGCTCGAGCGCGCCGATGACGCGCGCGTCACGGCCGCGCGCACCGACATTAACAACCTGATGCAGGCGCTCAAGCTGTACCGGCTCGACAACCAGCGCTACCCGAGCGCCGAACAGGGCCTGCAAGCCCTCATCATGAAACCCACCGTGCCCCCGATTCCGCCGAACTGGAAGCCGTATCTGGACAAGCTGCCGAACGACCCCTGGGGCAACCCTTACCAATACCTCAACCCCGGCGTGAAGGGCGAGATCGACGTCATGTCGTTCGGCGCCGATGGCAAGGCGGGCGGCGAGGGCAAGGATGCAGACATTGGCAGTTGGCAGTAGCCAGAAGGGTTTCACTCTGCTCGAGCTGCTGGTGGTGGTGGCCATCATCGCGGTTGCCTCGGCCGGGGTCAGTTTTGCCATGCGCGATTCGTCGCAGACCCAGTTGGAGCGCGAGGCGCAGCGGCTGGCGGCGCTGCTGGAGTCGGGCCGCGCCCAGTCGCGCACCAGCGGCGTGCCGATCGTCTGGCACACCACCCCAGGCGGTTTCCAGTTCGACGGCGCGGCGCCGCAGTCGCTGCCCGAATACTGGCTCCATGCCGACACGCAGGTCAGCCAGGCCACCACGGTGGTCGGCGGCCAGGCCCTGCTCACGCTCGGGCCGGAGCCCATCATCGGCCCGCAGGAAGTGGTGCTGGGCAGCGCCGACCATCCGACGCAGTCGCTGCGCGTGACCACAGACGGGCTGCGGCCTTTTGCGGTCCGGCCGGTGGGTTCGCCATGAAGCGCGTCGCCGCTTCGGGCTTTACGCTGATCGAAGTGCTGGTGGCGCTGGCCATCGTCGCCATTGCGCTGGCGGCGGGCACGCAGGCCACGATGGCCTTGACCACCCATGCGCAGCGCCAGTCCGACATCCTCTTGGCCCACCTGTGCGCCGAAAACGAACTGGTCAAGGTGCGCCTGTTGCACCAGATGCCTGGCGTGGGCGACTCCAGCGTGGCCTGCGAGCAGGCCGGGCACTCATTCGACGTGGCCATTTCGGTACGCCCGACACCGAATCCGAGCTTTCAGCGCGTCGATGCACAGGTGTTCGATGGCGCCCTGCCAGTGCTGCGCCTGTCCACCATCGTGGGACGGTTCTAGATGGCCCCCACGCTTGCCACTGCGTGTGCTGCGCTGCCCCCCGAGGGGGCTGCTTCGCCTTGGGACGGCCCGGCGGCGAAGCGGTTGATGCGCCGTAGTCGCGGTTTCACGCTGATCGAGCTGCTGGTCGCCATTTCGATCATGGCGGTGATGGCGGTGCTGAGCTGGCGCGGACTGGACGGCATGACGCGGGCGCAGGCCCAGACACAGCAGCGCGCGGACGAGGTGCTGACGCTGCAGGCCGGCCTGGACCAGTGGACGGACGACCTGGAGGCGTTGATGCAGCTGCCCCAGGTCAACGCGCTCGACTGGGACGGCCGCGTGCTGCGCATGACGCGGCCCGCCCCCAATGCCAGCGACGGCATGCTGGTGGTAGCCTGGTCGCGCCGCGACGTGGACGGCACGGGGCAGTGGCTGCGCTGGCAGTCCTCGCCGTTGCACACCCAGGGCGACCTGGCGAATGCCTGGGCCGAGGCGGCGCTGTGGGCGCAGAACCCGGGCGACGAGGAAAAAAAGCACGAGGTCGCGATCATGCCGCTGCTGGACTGGCAGATTTTTTATTTCCGCAGCGATGCCTGGACCAACCCGCTGTCCAGCGACGACGCGAGCGTGGCGGCTAACCCGGCGGCGCCGGCGCAAGGCGCACAGAATGCCAGCGTGCCCGATGGCGTTCGCCTGGTGCTGACACTGCCGCCCAGCCAGGCCCTGAGCGGCACGCTGACGCGCGACTGGGTGCGCCCCACTCTGGGCGGGAACAAATCATGACTGGATGTGGCCCCCACGCTTGCCACTGCGTGTGCTGCGCTGCCCCCCCGGGGGGCGCATTTCGCCTTGGGACGGCCCGGCGGCGAGACCATGGCGCCCCCGCGCAGCGCGGCGCCGCGCTGCTGATGGCGATGCTCACCGTGACGCTGGTGGCCACGTTTGCCGCGGCGGCGATGTGGCAGCAGTGGCGCGCCAGCGAGGTCGAGGCGGCCGAGCGTGCGCGCGTGCAATCCAGCTGGGTGCTGGTCGGTGCGCTCGACTGGGCCCGGCTGATCCTGCGCGAGGATGCCCGCTCGGGCGGCGCCGACTACCTGGCCGAGCCCTGGGCCGTGCCGCTGGAAGAGGCGCGGCTGTCCACCTTTCTGGCGGCGGACCAGAACAACACCGGCGGCAATGCGGACGACAGCGATGACGCGCAGAACGCATTTTTATCGGGCCGGATGATCGACCTGCAGTCGCGCCTGAACGTGGCCAACCTGGTGCAGAACGGCCAGGTCTCGGCACCGGCGCAACTTGCCTTCGAGCGGCTTTTTAGCGTGCTCGGGCTGGCGCCGGCGCAACTCAGCGTATTGACCGACAACCTGCTGCTGGCATCAAACGGCGCTGCGACCGCGGCTACCCCGGCGACTTCTGCAGCCACCGGCAGCACGACCGGCACCCCCGTCGCAACGACCAGCACATCGGCCAACAACACCGGCAACGCGCTCGCGCCGCTGCTGCCGCAGCGCGTCGGGCAACTGGTGTGGCTGGGCCTGTCGCCCGCGACCCTGGCGGCGCTGCGTCCCTACATCACGCTGCTGCCGGTGCGCACGCCGGTGAACCTCAACACCGCCAGCGCCGAGGTCCTGTACGCCTGCATCCCGGGGATCGAGATGGCCGATGCGCAGAAACTGGTGACGCAGCGCGATCGCACGCACTTCGCCACGCTGGCCGATGCCGCCCAACTGCTGGGCGCGGCGGCGGGCGCACTGAATGCCGACCAGCACGGCGTGTCTTCACGCTTTTTCGAGGTGCGCGGACGGCTGCGACTGGACCAGACGGTGGTGCAGGAGCGCTCGGTGGTGCAGCGCGAGGGGCTGGACGTGCGCGTGCTGTGGCGCGAACGCGGGGTTCCGCCAGTGCCGCCCGGTCAGACGCCCCCCGCGAACTGAGCGCGCCACGCCCGGCCTCCCGGCAGCACCACGCTGCGCCGGCTCTCTACAATGCCGCTAAATCCATGTCATCCCTGATCGTTTACCTTCCGCTGGAACCCGCCGGCCCCGCCACCTTGTACGGCTATGTCCTCGCGCCCGACAAGCGTGCGCCGGCCAGTGCCGCCAGCGCACCCGTGGCGCTGCTGCCACAGCCGGCCCAATCGAATGGCGAGGTGGTGGCGGTGGTGCCGATCGCGGCCCTGTCCTGGCACCGCGTCACCCTGCCCGCGGGCACGAGTGGCACGTCGGCGCGCCTGCGCGCAGTGCTTGACGGGCTGCTGGAGGAGCGCCTGCTCGACGACCCGCAGGCCCTGCATTTCGCGGTGCAGCCACAGGCGCGTTCCGGCGCCACGGTCTGGGTCGCCGCGTGCGACAAGGCCTGGCTGCGCGGCGCCATCGGCGCGCTGGAGGCAGCCAAGCGCACGGTGTCGCGCATCGTGCCCGAATTCGCGCCCGACATGTCGCCCGCGCCGCGGTTGTCGCTGTATGCCGTGGGCACACCCGAGGAGGCCCGTCTGGTGATGACGGGCCAGAGCACGCACGGCGGCGTCACCGTGCTGCCTTTAAACCGGGCCGGTGTGGCGCTGGCCCTGCCTGCGGACCTGGATGCGAGCGCCACCGAAGTCGTGGCCGAGCCCGCAGTCGCCGAGCTGGCAGAACAACTGCTGCAGCGCCAGGTCAGCCTGGAGCAGCCCGGACAGCGCTGGCTGCGGGCGGCCGCCTCGCCCTGGGATCTGGCGCAATTCGAGCTGGCCAACTCGGGCCGCAGCCGTGCCATGAAGCGGCTCGGCACATATTGGCAGGCGCTGGCACGGGCGCCGCAGTGGCGCGCGGTGCGCTGGGGCTTCGGGCTCCTGCTGCTGGCGAATCTGGCGGGCCTGAACGCCTGGGCCTGGCGCGAACGAAGCGCGCTCGAACAGGAGCGCGCGGCCGTGCGCACGGCGCTGACGCAAACCTTCCCGAATGTGCGCGTGGTGGTGGATGCTCCGGTGCAAATGGAGCGCGAAGTCGCCGCCCTGCGCCAGGCGACGGGGGCCGCATCGGGGCGCGACCTTGAATCGCTGCTTGGGGCTTTAAGTACGGCAGCCCCCGCGGGTAAAAGCATCAATGCTATTGAATTTGCAGCCGGCGAGATCCGCGTCAAGGGCCTGGACCTGAATGCCACCGAAACCGCGAGCGCCAGCCGCACGCTGCAGGCCGCCGGTTATGCCGCCCGCCTCGAGGGCGACACCTTGCTGGTGCGGCAGGAGGCGGCGCGATGAAGCTCGCCCCGGCCGTGCAGGCGCGCTGGGACGCGCTGGCCGCACGCGAGCGGACCCTGGTGCGCGGCGCACTGGTGCTGGTGGGCGCGGCCGTGTTGTGGTGGCTGTGCCTGGCCCCTGCCCTGCAAACCGTGCGCACAGCCGACGCCCAGCACCGCAGCCTGCAGGGCGAGCTCGAGCAGATGCAAAGCCTGCAAGCCCAGGCCAAGGCGCTGCAGGCACAGCCCCGGCTCGGCTACGACGAGGCGCTGCGCGCGCTGCAGGCGTCGGTCAAGGCACTGGGAACCCATGCCCAGCTGGGTGTGGTGGGCGAACGCGCCACCGTCACCTTCAAGGGTGTTCAGGCCGAAGTGCTGGCTCAATGGCTGGCGCAGGCCCGGGTCAACGCCCGGGCGCTGCCCACCGATGCGCGGCTGACGCGCCAGGGCGCCAGCACCGGCGCCGCCAACTGGGACGGCACCGTGGTGCTGAGCCTGCCGTCCCGCTGATGCCGAGCCGCCGCCCCACGCCCGCCTCCCACATTGGCAGCCCCTGGTCCTGGGCTGCTGGCGGCGTGGTCGCGGGTGCTCTGGTGGCCACGCTGCTGTTTGCGCCCGCGAGCTGGCTGGCGCGGCTGGTCGAGCTACGCACCGGCGGGCACGTGGTGCTGGCGCAGGCGCGCGGCACGGTCTGGAACGGCTCGGCGCAACTGGTGCTCGCCGGCGGGGCCGGCAGCCATGAGGCGCTGGCCCTGCCGGGCCGGCTGTCGTGGCAGTTGCGGCCCGGCTGGCGCGCCCTGGTGGCCCGCATCAACGCACCCTGCTGCACCCCGCAGCCGGTGCAATTGCGCATCAGCCCGCGCTGGGGCGGCTCGCAACTGACGCTGGCCGACGGGCAATCGCAGTGGCCCGCGGCCATGCTCACCGGTTTGGGCGCCCCCTGGAACACCGTGCAAGCCGAGGGCACGCTGGCGCTGTCCACCCGGGCCCTTTCAGTAGAATGGATCGAAGGCCGGCTGGGCGTGGCAGGCCAGGCCCAGCTTGAAGCCACCGGGCTCTCATCGCGCCTGTCGACACTCAAACCCATGGGCAGTTATCGCATGACACTCAACGGAGGCGCCACGCCAACCCTCAAGCTAGAGACGCTGGAAGGCAGCCTGCAGCTCAGCGGCACTGGCCAATGGGTTGGCTCACGGCTGCACTTCAACGGCGTGGCCAGCGCCGCGCCCGAGCGCGAGGCCGCGCTATCCAACCTTTTGAACATCATCGGACGGCGCAGCGGCGCGCGCTCCATCATTACCCTGGGTTAACCGCATGAATCGTCCCTTTCGCCGCAATCTGCCGTCGGCCCGCCCGCCCCTTTCCGTGCTGGCCGCATTGGTGGCCGCGCTGGCGGGTCTGCCCGGCCTGGCAACGGCCCAGCAGCCCAACGAAGTCTCCGCCGCCAACGCCCCGATCAGGCCGGGCGAGCCGGTCACGCTGAACTTCACGAACGCCGACATCGACGCGGTGGCACGCACCATGGCCGCCATCAGCGGGCGCAACGTGGTGGTGGACCCGCGCGTCAAGGGCACCATCACCCTGGTGACAGACAAGCCGATCAGCGCCAAGGCCGCGCTCAACCAGTTTCTGGCGGCGCTGCGGCTGCAGGGCTACACCATGATCGACACCGAGGGTCTGTACAAGGTGGTGCCCGAGGCCGACGCCAAGCTGCAGTCCACCAACGTGTCGGTGTCCGACCGGGGCGGCTCGGTCACGGCGGCCGGCAACCAGATCGTGACGAAGATTTTCCGGCTCAATTTCGAGACGGCGAACAACCTGGTGCCGGTGCTGCGACCGCTGATCAGCCCGAACAACACCATCAACGCGAACCCCGGCAACAACTCGCTGGTGATCACCGACTACGCGGACAACCTGCAGCGCATCGGCCGCATCATTGCGGCGCTGGATGTCTCCAATGCCTCCGACGTGGAAATCATCCCCCTGAAAAACGCCATCGCCACCGACCTCGCGCCGCTGGTGTTGCGGCTGGTCGAAACCAGCAGCGCGCCGGCAGCGGCCGGCCAAGGCCAGGCCGACACGTCATTCAAGACCACCTTGATTGCCGAGCCGCGCAGCAATTCGCTGATCCTGCGCGCCGCCAATCCGGCGCGCGTCGCGCTGGTCAGATCACTGGTGGAGCGGCTGGATCGCCCGGGCGCGGACGGCAGCAATCCGGCGGGCAATATCTATGTGGTGTACCTCAAGAATGCCGACGCGACCAAGATGGCGGCCACCTTGAGAGCCGCGCTGTCCGGTGAGGGCCGCGGGTCCACCACCGCCAGCGCCAGCAGCGGCTTGTCCACCACCGCCGCCGCCCCCGCGGCAGCGACCACCGGCTCCAGCATGAGCGCCTCGACCCCGGGCCAGGCCGCCAGCGTCCAGGCCAGCGCCCAGCCCTCCACCGGCGGCCAGATCCAGGCCGATCCGGCCACCAACTCGCTGATCATCACCGCGCCCGAGCCGCAATACCGCCAGCTGCGCGCCGTGATCGACAAGCTCGATGGGCGCCGCGCGCAGGTGCTGGTGGAGAGCCTGATTGCCGAGGTCAGCACCGACAAGGCCGCGCAATTTGGCATCCAGTGGCAGGCGCTGCTGGGCAACAGCGGCAACAACGTGGGCGTGCTCGGCACCAATTTCACCAACGGCGGCACCAACATTTTTTCGCTGGCCTCCAGCATCAATAGCACGGGCACCGTTCCCGCTTCTTCGGCTGGCGGCAATTTCGGCATTGCCCACAAGACCGCTGGCCTGTTCTCGCTGGGCGCCCTGGCGAATCTGCTGCAAAGCACGGGCGACGGCAATGTGCTGTCCACGCCCACACTGCTGACGCTGGACAACGAGGAAGCCAAGATCGTGGTGGGCCAGAACGTGCCCTTTGTCACCGGCCAGTACACCAATGCCAACACCAGCAGCGGCTCGGTGAATCCGTTCACGACCGTGGAGCGCAAGGACGTCGGGCTGACCCTGCGGGTGAAGCCGCAGATCAGCGAGGACGGCACCATCAAGCTCACCATCTACCAGGAAGTGTCCGCGGTGCAAGCCTCCACGCTGAACAACCTGAACGGGCCGACCACCACCATCCGCTCGATTGCCTCGACGGTGCTGGTGGGTGACGGCGACATCGTGGTGCTGGGCGGGCTGCTGCAGGACGACTATTCGGGCAGCCAGCAAAAGGTGCCTGGGCTCGGCGATGTGCCGCTGCTGGGCGCCCTCTTCCGAAGCGATACGCGCGAACGCACGAAAACCAATCTGATGGTGTTTTTGCGTCCGGTGGTGATGCGCAGCGGCGCCGACAGCGACGCCTTGTCCTTCGACCGCTACGACCTGATGCGCGGTGTGCAGCAAAGCGCGCAGCCGACGCCCAGCTTGACCGTGCCGGTGAACGCAGCCCCGGTGATGGCGCCGCGGCCCAAGCCGGCCGCGACCGGCCGGCCGGTGCCACCGCCGCTGCTGGCGCCGGGCCTGTCGGGCACCTGGGGCGGCGCTCCCGCCTCAAGAACCCTGAACGACGTGACGGGCTCGTCCAGCGTCACCGGCGCGTCCAACCTCACGACGGTGCCCGCCGGCGGCCCTGCACCCGTACCGGCCCCTGCTCAATAAAGAAGGTCGAGAAGGGCTTCCATGCGTTATCCCCTGCCCTATGCCTTTGCACGCACCTACCAGCTGCTGCTGGAGGACGACGGGCAGGACCGCACGCTGTGGCACACCGGCCAGCCCGACCCGGGCGCGTGGGGCGAGGTCATGCGCAAGTACGCGGTGCGCTCGGTGCAACAGGCCGATGCGCCCGCGCTCGCGCAGCGCATCAGTGCCGCTTATGCGCAGGGCGAATCCAGCGCCGCCACCGTGGTGAGCGAGGTCGAGAGCGACGCCGACCTGTCGCGCATGATGCAGGAGCTGCCGGCCATCGAAGACCTGCTGGAGACCTCCGACGACGCACCCATCATCCGCATGCTCAACGCGCTGCTCACGCAGGCCGCGCGCGACGGCGCCAGCGACATCCACATCGAGCCCTACGAGCGCCACTCCAGCGTGCGCTTTCGCGTGGACGGCAGCCTGCGCGAAGTGGTGCAGCCGAACCGGGCGCTGCACGCAGCACTGATCTCGCGCCTGAAGATCATGGCCGAGCTCGACATCTCGGAGAAACGGCTGCCGCAGGACGGCCGCATCAGCCTGCGCATCGGCACCCGCGCCGTCGATGTGCGCGTCTCCACGCTGCCCAGCGCGCACGGCGAACGCGCGGTGCTGCGCCTGCTCGATAAGTCGGAATCCAAGCTGAGCCTGGAATCGGTGGGCATGCAGGGCGATGCGCTGGCCCGGCTGCAGCACCTGATCGCGCAGCCGCACGGCATCATCCTGGTCACCGGCCCGACCGGCTCGGGCAAGACCACCACGCTGTACGCGGCGCTGAGCCGGTTGGACGCCGCGCGCAGCAACATCATGACGGTGGAAGACCCGATCGAGTACGAACTGGCTGGCGTCGGCCAGACCCAGGTCAACGCCAAGATCGACCTGACCTTCGCCAAGGCCCTGCGCGCCATCCTGCGGCAGGACCCGGACGTGATCATGATCGGGGAGATCCGCGACTTCGAGACCGCGCAGATCGCCATCCAGGCCTCACTCACCGGCCATCTGGTGCTGGCCACGCTGCACACCAACGACGCCGCCAGCGCGGTCACGCGCCTGACCGACATGGGGGTCGAGCCGTTTTTGCTGAGTTCGTCGCTGCTCGGCGTGCTGGCACAGCGGCTGGTGCGCAAACTGTGTAGAAGTTGCCATGGCACGGGCTGCGCCGACTGCGGCCACACCGGCTACCAGGGCCGCACCGGCGTGTTCGAGTTGCTGGTCACCGACGACCCGATCCGGGCGCAGATCCACAACCGCGGGGCCGAGGCCGAGATCCGCGAGGCCGCGTTGCAGGCCGGCATGACGCTGATGCGCGACGACGGCGAGCGACTCGTGCAGGCCGGCATCACCTCGCGCGAAGAGCTGGTGCGCGTGACGCGAGACTGAATATGGCCCCCACGCTTGTCACTTCGTGTACTACGCTGCCCCCCGAGGGGGCTGGCCTTGCTTGGGACGGCCTGGCGCGGCGGCCGATGCCCCCCTCACTCGTCACTGCGTAACGGGACCTCCATGCCTGCTTATTCATTCGAAGCACTGGACGCCCAAGGGCAGATCCGCAGGGGCGTGATGGAGGCCGACACGGCGCGCTCGGCGCGCGGCCTCTTGCGCGTGCAGTCGCTGGTGCCCTTGTCCGTGGAGCCGCTCGGCAGTGGCTCGGCGGCCGGTGCGGGCCGCCTGGGGCTCAGCACCACGCTGTTCACGCCGCGCGTCTTCAATGCCACCGGGCTGGCCATCTGGACGCGCCAGGTCGCCGGGCTGGTGTCGTCCGGCCTGCCGCTGGAGCGGGCCTTGACCGCGCTCACCGACGAGGCCGACAACGAGGCCCAGCGCAACCTGGTGGCCTCGCTGCGCGCCGAGGTCAACGCCGGCGCCCCGTTTGCCAGGGCGCTGGCGCAGCACCCGCGCGAGTTCTCGCCGATCTACACCGCCGTGATCGGCGCCGGCGAGCAGACCGGCCACCTCGGCCTGGTGCTGGAGCGGCTGGCCGACGATCTGGAAGAACAGCAAGCGCTCACCGCCAAGCTGATCGGCGCGGCCCTGTATCCGGCCATCGTGACGCTGGTGGCGATCGTGATCGTGATGTTCCTGGTGGGCTATGTGGTGCCGCAGGTGGCGAATGTGTTTGCCGGCTCCAAGCGCGCGCTGCCGTTCCTCACGGTGGCCATGCTGGCCATCAGCGATTTTGTCAGGCACTACGGCTGGGTCATGTTGATTGCTCTTGTTTTGATAGCTATTGGCGCCCGTGTGGCCTTGAGAAACGAGGCATTTCGTGAAAAATTCGATGCCGCGTGGCTCAACCTGCCGCTGCTCGGCAAACTCGCGCGCGGCTACAACGCGGCGCGCTTCACCAGCACCTTGGCCATGCTCGCCGCGGCCGGCGTGCCCATCCTCAAGGCGCTGCAGGCCGCCGCCGAAACCCTGAACAACCGCGCCATGCGCGCCGATGCGCTCGACGCGCTGGTGCTGGTGCGCGAGGGCGCACCGCTGGCCTCCGCGATCGGCCAGAAAAAACGCTTCCCGGGCCTGGTCAGCATGTTCGCGCGGCTCGGCGAGCAGACCGGCCAGCTGCCCTTGATGCTGCAGCGCGCCGCCAGCCAGCTCGGCGCCGAAGTGCAGCGCCGCGCGATGCAGCTGGCGACCATCCTGGAGCCGCTGCTGATCGTGGCGATGGGGCTGGTGGTGATGCTGATCGTGCTGGCGGTGATGCTGCCCATCATCCAGCTCAACCAGTTGGTGAAATAAATGGCCGCCTCGCTTGACGGTCAACTGGTGGTGGCGATTTCATCGCGCGCGCTGTTCGATTTCGAGCAGGAAAACGAACTCTTCGAGCAGGGCGACGACCGCGCCTACATGAAGCTGCAGCTCGAACGGCTGGAGCAGCCGGCCCGCCCCGGCGTGGCGTTTTCGCTGGTGAAAAAGCTACTGGCGTTCAACGATGCGCCGGGCGTGGGGAGCAGCCCGCCCCAGCAGCGTGTCGAGGTCGTGATCCTCTCGCGCAACGACCCGGTCTCGGGCATGCGGGTGTTCCGCTCGGCGCAGCACTACGGCCTGCCGATCCAGCGCGGCAGCTTCACGCGCGGCCAGCCGCCGTGGCGCTACCTGAAACCGCTGCACGCGAACCTGTTTTTGTCGACGCATCTGAGCGATGTGCGCGCCGCGCTGGACGCCGGCGTGCCGGCCGCGCAGGTATACCCGCTGTCGATGCACGCGGGCGATGCCTATCCGCATGAAGTGCGCATTGCCTTTGACGGCGACGCGGTGCTGTTCTCCGACGAGGCCGAGCGCGTGTTCCAGGCACAGGGGCTGTCGGCGTTCCAGCAGCACGAGAAGGACAAGGCTGCGCTGCCGCTGTCGGCCGGCCCGTTCAAGCCGCTGCTGGCCGCGCTGCAGCGGCTGCAGCAGGAGGGCACGCCCACCATGCGCATTCGCACGGCGCTGGTCACCGCGCGCAGTGCGCCCGCGCACGAACGCGCCATCCGCACGCTGATGGACTGGAACATCGAGATCGACGAGGCCATGTTTCTTGGCGGGTTGCCGAAAGGAGAATTTTTGCGCGAATTTGAACCAGACTTCTTTTTTGATGATCAGACCGGCCACGTCAACGCCGCCGCGCAGCACGTGCCCGCCGGGCATGTGGTCAGCGGAGTGGCGAACCAGATCAAGGGTCCCGCCACATGAGCCTGTCCACCAAAATCGCCGACTTCAAGGTCTTTACACGCAAGGTCTGGGCGCTGTCGCTGCCCTATTTCCAGTCGGAAGAAAAGTGGAAGGCGCGCGGCCTGCTGGCGGCCATCGTGGCCCTGAACCTGGCGGCCGTGTACATGCTGGTGCTGCTCAACGACTGGAACCGGCTGTTCTACGACGCGCTGCAGAACAAGAACGAGCCCGTGTTCTGGACCCAGCTCGCGCGCTTCACCTACCTCGCGTTCGCCTTCATCCTCATCGCGGTTTACCGGTTCTACCTGACCCAGCTGCTGGAGCTGCGCTGGCGCGCCTGGATGACGGGCCACTACCTGCAGCGCTGGCTGGCCCATCACGCGTTCTACCAGCTAGAGCTGGCGCGCTTTACCGGCGACGCCGGGGCCACGCCCGACAACCCCGACCAGCGCATCCAGGAAGACTTGAACCTGTTCACCAGCTACACCATCTCATTGACGATGGGGCTGCTCAATGCGGTGGTTACGCTGGCCAGCTTCGTCGGCATCCTGTGGAGCCTGTCGGGCGGCTTTGCGTTCAAATTTGACGGCAGCAGCTACAACATTCCCGGCTTCATGGTCTGGATGGCGGTGCTGTACTGCGTGGCGGGCAGCGTCGCGACCCACTACATCGGGCGGCCGCAGATCCGGCTCAACTTCCTGCAGCAGCGCTATGAGGCCGATTTCCGGCACCACATGGTGCGGGTGCGCGAGTACAGCGAATCGATCGCGCTGGACAAGGGCGAGGCCGTGGAGCGCGCGCAACTCGACGGCCGCTTTTCCAGCGTGCTGTCCAATTTTCTCAAGCTGCTCAAGGCGCAGAAAAACCTGGTTTGGTTCACCAATTTTTTTGGCCAGGCGGCCGTGGTGTTTCCGTTCATCGTGGCGGCGCCGCGCTTTTTCAGCGGCGCCATCCAGCTCGGCGAGCTGATGCAGATCGCCTCCGCGTTTGGGCGCGTGCAGGATTCACTGGGCTGGTTTGTGGACAACTACAGCAGTCTGGCCGCCTGGCGCGCCACGGCCGACCGACTGACCAGTTTTGAAGAGAGTATGGCAGCGCAAGCCCAGACCCAGTCTGCACTGGAGGCTACGAATTCAGTAGCACCCGACACGCTGGCCACGCACGGCCTGACGCTGGCGCTGCCCGGCGGCACGGTGTTGCTCTCGGACGTTACACTGCACGCGCGCGCCGGCGACAGTGTGCTGATCAAGGGCCCGTCGGGCAGCGGCAAGTCCACGCTGTTCCGCGCGTTTGCCGGCATCTGGCCGTTTACCCGCGGCCAAGTGGAACAGCCTGCAGATTCGATGTTCATTCCGCAGCGCCCCTATTTCCCGAATGGCCGGCTGCGCGATGCGCTGGCCTACCCCGTGCCGGCGGACCAGTACAGCGACGCGGCGCTGCAGCAGGCCCTGAACGATGCCCTGCTGCCGCAACTGGCGACGCAGCTCGATACGCAGGACGCCTGGAGCCAGAAGCTCTCCGGCGGCGAGCAGCAGCGCCTGGCGATTGCCCGCGTGCTGCTGAAAAAGCCGAAATGGATTTTTGCCGACGAGGCCACCAGCGCGCTCGACGAGCCGGCCGAGAAACAATTGTATGAAAGGCTGCTGGCCCAGGTACAGCATGCAGGGGGCGCTATTGTTTCAATAGCCCACCGGCCGGCCCTGAGTGCGCTGCACAACCAGCGCTGGACGCTGGAAAAACAGCCTGAGGGCGCGCCGTCGCTGTACCAGATCAAGGAAAGCGCGAGTTGACCGCAGGACGCCGACCGGCGCTTTGCCGGCGCGACGGCGCAGCTCGGGCTTGATGCAGGCATAGCCCTGCTGCACCGCCCCAGGCGCTGGACGACGCCGACACAAAGACCCTGGCGGGATGGCTGGCTTCGGGTGCGGGAAAATAGCGACAGGGAATTTACCGTTCCACATCTCGAAGCATTTATTTAGCATCAACCCAACCCTGAGGAATTCATACATGCAAACTCGTCGCGAGACTCTCCACCGAAGCGCCGTCGTGGCGGGCCTGCTGGCCGCGACCGGCCTGTTCCCGCAATTCGTATGGGCTTACGACAAGGCCGCCTTCGATGCGAAAAGCGTCCCGGACGTCCTGAAAGCCCTCGGTGCCGGCGCACCGGTTGCCAGCAAAGATGTGGTGATCGAAGGCCCGGACATCGCCGAAAACGGCGCCGTGGTGCCGGTGGGCGCCTCCACGACGCTCGCAGGCGCCAAGCAGATCCTGATCCTGGTCGAAAAGAACCCCTCGACTCTGGCGGCCGTGTTCCATGTGAATGACAGCATCGAGCCCAACTTCAAGACGCGCGTGAAGATGGGCCAGACCTCCGATGTTTACGTGGTGGCCGTCATGACCGATGGCCGGGCCCTATTCGCCAAAAAGGAAATCAAGGTCACGCTCGGTGGCTGCGGCGGCTGAGCCCGGCGTGCGTTTATTTCATTGTTTGAAACCAGATTGAGGAGTTGAAAAATGGGAGATCCGATGCGCATTCGCGCTCAAGTTTCTGGCACCAATGCTGTTGTCCGTGTGCTGATGGCGCACGAAATGGAGTCGGGCCAGCGCAAGGATTCCGCCGGCAAAATCATCCCGGCCTGGCACATTCAGGACGTGACCGCCACGCTCAATGGCAAGACCGTGATGACGGCCGAATGGGGACCGGCCGTCTCGAAGAATCCGTTTCTGCAGTTCACCGTGAAGGGCGCCAAGGCGGGCGACAAGATCGGCATCAGCTGGAAGGACACCAGGGGCGACAGCCGGACCGACGAGGCCACGGTTTCCTGACAACAATAAGGCGAGGTGCCCATGAGGATGACAAAAATACTGGCGATGGCCGCGTTGGCCGGCCTGGCGGCGAGTGCGGCCTGGGCGCAAAAAACAACGGAGGAAGGTATTGCCGAATACCGGGCCATGCTGCAGGACGGCAATCCTGCCGAGTTGTTCGAGGCCAAGGGCGAAGATCTGTGGAAAAAGCCACGCGGCCCCAAGAATGCCTCGCTGGAAAAATGTGACCTGGGCAAGGGTGCAGGGGTCGTCAAGGGGGCGTTCGTGGAGCTGCCGCGCTATTTTCCCGACACGAAACGGGTCCAGGATCTCGAATCGCGCCTGTTGACGTGCATGGAGGCCCTGCAGGGTTTCAACGCCACCGAGATTGCCAACACGCCCTTTGGCAAGGGCGAGCAGGCGAATCTGGAGGGTCTGGTCGCCTGGATCTCTTCCGAGTCGCGTGGCATGAAGTTCAATTTGCCGCAATCCCGCACGGAAGAAAAAACCATGTACGAGGTCGGCAAGCGCCTGTTTTTTGCGCGCGCCGGCACTCATGACTTTGCCTGCGCGTCCTGCCATGGCACCGACAACAAGCGCATTCGCCTGCAGGACCTGCCGAATCTGACGAAGCCCTCTGGTGCTGCCAGTGGCTTCGGCTCGTGGCCCGCCTATCGCGTGTCGTCGGGTGAACTGTGGGGCATGCAGCGGCGCCTGAACGATTGCTATCGCCAGCAGCGCTTTCCCTACCCCCGTTTTGGCAGCGATGCCACGATCGCCCTGGCCGTGTACATGGGTGTGACCGGCAAAGGGGGTGAATCCGTTGCCCCTGCCATCAAGCGTTAAGGAGGCAGCACTATGAGAAGAGCCATGAAATTCCTGCTGCCCGCCGCAGCCTTCCTGCTGGCGGGCTGCGCGAGCGCGCCTGCGGCCCCGGACTACGACCAGTTGACGGTGGCCATCATGAAGGCGTCGTTCCGCGATCAAGGCATCGCCAGGACGGACCGGCTGGTGCAGGACGACACCAATCGCGCATGCAGCGCCGCGGATGTGGCGGGCCGGCCGCTGGACGAGGCCACCGCCAGGGCGCTGGAGGCGGCGAATCTCAAGACCGTCAAGATGCCGCTTGATGGCAAGTTTCTGGGCGACTGGAAGGAGGGCGAAAAAATTGCGCAGGATGGGCGCGGCATGACCTGGAACGACAAGGCCGGCGCACCCAATGGCGGCAACTGCTACAACTGCCACCAGATCAGCAAGCAGGAGTTGTCGTTCGGCACCATCGGCCCGAGCCTGTACCACTATGGCAAAACGCGCGGCGTGACCGATCCGGACAGTTCCGCGGCGAAGGCCGTCGTCGAATACACCTGGCGCAAGATCTGGAATGCCAAGAGCTACAACGCCTGCTCGGACATGCCCCGCTTTGGCCACGCCGGCATCCTGAATGAAAAACAGATCCAGGACGTCATGGCCTTGCTGCTGGACCCCAAGTCACCGGTCAACCAGTAACCGACGGGTCTGTCCTCTTTCAGACCCGGGTGAGCCCGGGTTTTCTTTTTTTACTGGTCTCAATGGCTGTTAATTTATGAATTTGACTACGCGCGAGTTTTTGCAGGTCCTGGGGGCGGGCACCATGGCAGGCATGGGTCTGGGCGCCTACGCCGAAACCGACATTGCCACGGCTGCCGGTGGGTTGTATGACATTCCCCGATTTGGCAGCGTCTCGTTTTTGCACATGACGGATTGCCATGCGCAGCTCAAACCCACTTACTTTCGCGAACCCAACGTCAACCTGGGCGTTGGCGGCATGAAGGGCAAACTGCCCCACCTGGTGGGCGAGCACTTGCTGAAGTTCGCCAACATTCGCCCCGGCAGCGCGCAGGCCCATGCCCTCACGTATCTGGACTACGAAAAGGCCGCCAGGCGCTATGGCAAGGTCGGCGGCTTCGCGCACCTGGCCACACTGGTCAAGCGTTTGAAAGCCAGTCGCCCCGGTGCGCTGCTGCTTGACGGCGGTGACACCTGGCAGGGCTCGGCCACGTCGCTGTGGACCAACGGTCAGGACATGGTGGATGCCAGCAAGCTGCTGGGCGTCGACCTGATGACCGGGCACTGGGAGTTCACCTACGGCATGGACCGCGTGAAGGAAATCATCGACAAGGACTTTGCGGGCCAGATCGATTTTGTGGCGCAGAACGTCAAGACCAACGACTTTGGCGACCCGGTCTTCAAGCCCTATGTGATGCGCGAGATCAACGGCGTGCCTTGCGCCATTGTGGGCCAGGCCTTTCCGTACACCCCCATTGCGAATCCGCGCTATATGGTGGCGGACTGGACTTTCGGCATCCAGGACGACAACCTGCAAAAGGTCGTGGACGAGGCGCGCGGCAAGGGCGCACAGGTCGTGGTGCTTCTGTCCCACAACGGCATGGATGTGGACTTGAAAATGGCCGGCCGCGTGACGGGGATCGACGCCATCCTGGGCGGCCACACGCACGACGGCATGCCGGTGGCCACCCTGGTGAGCAACCGCGGCGGCAAGACCATCGTCACCAACGCGGGCTCGAACGGCAAGTTTCTGGGCGTGCTCGATTTCGAGGTCAAGGACAAAAGGGTGACCGACTTCCGCTACAAGCTGCTGCCCGTGTTTGCCAACATGCTGCCTGCCGACAAGGAGATGGACGCGCTGATCACGCGCGTGCGCGCCCCCTTTGAGGCGCGCCTGGCCGAGCAGTTGGCAGTGACCGAGGGCACCTTGTACCGTCGCGGCAACTTCAACGGCACAGGTGACCAGTTGCTGGTGGATGCGTTGATGGACGTGCAGGGCGCCGACATGGCTTTTTCGCCGGGGTTCCGCTGGGGCACCAGCCTGTTGCCGGGCCAGGCCATCACGCGCGAGTGGCTGATGGACATGACGGCCACCACCTACTCCTACGCCACGGTGACCGAAATGACCGGGGACACCCTCAAGACCGTGCTGGAAGACGTGTGCGACAACCTGTTCAACCCCGACCCTTACTACCAGCAGGGCGGCGATATGGTGCGCGTCGGCGGCCTGCAGTACACCTGCAGCCCGTCAGCCACTATGGGCAAGCGCATCGACGACATGCGTCTGCATGGCAAGCCGATCGAAGCCGATAAAAAGTACAAGGTGGCCGGTTGGGCTCCAGTGGCGGAAGAAGCCAAAGCGCAAGGCAACCAACAGGTCTGGGATGTGGTGGAGGTTTGGCTCAAGGCCCAGGGCGACAGGGTTGCTGCGCGCAAGCCCAACACGCCAAAATTATTGGGTGCCGCGCCCAACCCCGGTATCGCCGACTTGCCGGGTTTGACCTGAAACGGCGGCTACCGTCCCCACGTGGGCGAGTGCGTGAGCGCCACGCCCACGATGTAGCCGACGCAAAGTAGCGCCGCCGTGAACGCCGGCAGGCGTTGCCCTTTGGCTGTGTTTCGCCCCAAGGCCGCGCGGCCCAGCAGGATGTACGCCAGTAAGGCCAGTACTTTGGCCGTGAGCCAACCCTGCACGAACGGATATTGGCCGATGATCCAGCAGAGCCAGAGCGCAGACCCCAGCAGCACCGTGTCCACGACATGCGGGGCCACGCGCAGCACACGCCAGCTTCGCCATGGAACGTCCTGCCATTGCAGCGCAGCACGCAAGATAAACAGACTGATGCTGAGTACCACGCAGGTAATGTGCAGCGACTTGACCGCCTCATAGTTCATCCGATTCAACCTTCAAAATCAGGTACGACTCTACAAATTCTTCAGCCGGGCAAGCACGCCGGCAACGATATGGTTAGCAACATCGCACGGCAGGTATTGCCTTGAGGCGGGATTCACTATAACATCTATGAAAAATAGATGTTATAAATGCCGGTTTCCAAATCGGCCCCCCACGCGCAATGAAACCCCCATCCATCCCCATTCAACCTGACGCGACTCAAAGCATGCCGCCCGCGCGGGGGCTGCCTCTGCTGCGTCTTGGCTTTCGGCCTTTCTACCTGTGCGCCGCACTGCTCGCCACATTGGCCGTCCCGTTGTGGGTCGCCGTATTTTTCGGCCGGATCGGCTTCCAACCGGCGGCGCCTGCGATGCTGTGGCACGCACACGAGATGCTGTTCGGCTTTGCGGCCGCCGTGATCATTGGCTTTCTGTTGACGGCCGTCAAGGCATGGACGGGACTGGACACGCCGCGCGGGCCCCTGCTCGGCGCCCTGGCATTGCTGTGGCTGGCCGCTCGCATCACGGCGGTGGTAGGGCCGTATCCCGTTTACGCGGCGCTCGACGTGGCCCTGTTGCCGCTGGTGGCGGCAGCCCTGATCAACGTCCTGGTACGGGCCCGGAACCACCGCAACCTGCCGCTCGCGCTGATTCTGATTTTGATGGCGCTGGCCAATCTGGCATTCCATCTGGCCGTCATGGGCGTCATCGATATCCCGGCCGTGCAGCCGCTGTATGCCTGTCTCGCGCTGATTGTCATGGTGGAATGCGTGATCACGGGGCGCGTGATTCCCGCGTTCATGAACAGCGCCACACCGGGGTTGAAGTTGGTCACGCAACGAAAGTTCGAACTGACCACATTGGCGGCCACCGCCTTGGGCCTTGCCTTGTGGGTTTGTGCACCTGCCGGGTGGATCGCATCGACCGTGCTGCTGCTGGCCGCTGGCCTGCATGTTCGCCGTCAGCTGAACTGGCGTCCCCGCACGGCAGGCAATCGGCCGATCCTGTGGATCCTGCACACCGCCTACGCCTGGATTCCGCTCGGGCTGGCCTTGCTGGCATTGGCCGAGGTCGGAATCGTGCCCGTTTCCGCCGGAGTGCATGCGCTCGCGGTGGGTGCGACGGGCGGCCTCATCATCGGCATGATCACCCGCACGGCCCGCGGGCATACGGGCCGGCCGCTGAAGGTCTCGACACCTGAAGTACTGGCTTACATCCTGGTGATGGTCGCAGCCGCGTTGCGTGTGTTGCTACCGTTGGTATCCGCCGACCTGCTCACCGTTTCACTGGTCGGCGCCGCCTTTGCCTGGACTGTTGCATTCGGCATTTACCTGGTGATGTACACGCCCTGGCTGATGCAGGCCCGACTGGATGGCAAGGATGGTTAGCCAACCCGTTTTCACATTCCATCCGCAGAAAGTTGTTTGGCGCCGTCGTCGAACGAATCCAACTTGAGGAGGCCCTCGTGAATCCAGCTGCCATTCTGCTTTCGGCATTTGTTATTTCGTTTGTGGCGCTAGTCATATTTATCTGGTCGCAACGCATCGGCTTGTTTGATCGCAGCAGTACCGGCGCCGAGGTCATTTTTGCGCCCGGCGAAATTGGCCGCATCGAAGAGCCTGCCGGAACGGCCCGTTCCCAACAGGCATTGCAGGGTGCGGTCGATGCCGCCGGTACCGGGACGGCCGCCCATGGAGACCCTCACGAAATTGCCGAGCGGGCCGCCGCCGACGCCTCCAGCGGTCCGCTGATATTTTTCTTCTACTGCTGCGCCATTGTGTGGCTGCTGGTGGCGTCGGCGGCGGGCCTCACCGCCTCCATCAAACTGCACGACCCGGACTGGCTGACGTCGCAACAGTGGCTCACCTTCGGCATCATTCGAACCCTGCACCTGAATTCGGTCGCCTACGGCTGGGCACCCATGGCAGGTTTGGGAACGGTGTTGTTCGTCATCCCGCGCGTGCTCAAGACGCCTTTGATGGGCATGCGCTTCGCATTTTTGGGCGCCATTTTGTGGAATGCCGGCCTGATTGCCGGCCTGGGCGCCATCGCGGCCGGCTTCAACGCCGGCCTCATGTGGCTTGAAATGCCATGGCAGGTCAGCATCCTGATGGCCGTGGGCGGCGCCCTGATTGGCCTGCCCCTGGTGCTGACGCTGGTGAACCGCCGCGTTGAACACCTTTATGTGTCCGTCTGGTACATGGGTGCCGCGCTGTTCTGGTTTCCCGTGCTGTTCATCACGGCGAAGATCCCCGGCCTGTACACCGGCGTGCAGGCGGGCACCATGAACTGGTGGTTCGGCCACAACGTGCTCGGCCTGTTCTACACGCCGCTGGCGCTGGCGTCCATCTACTACTTTCTTCCGAAAATCATCGGCCGGCCCATCCGCTCCTACAACCTGTCTCTGCTGGGATTCTGGGCGCTGGCCTTTTTCTACGGCCAGGTTGGCGGCCACCATCTGATTGGCGGGCCGGTGCCGGAGTGGATGATCACGCTGTCCATCGTCCAGAGCATGATGATGATCATCCCGGTGGCGGCATTCTCCGTGAACATGTTCCAGACCCTCGAAGGGCAGCTGTCCACGTTTCGCCACTCGCCGACCCTGCGTTTCATTGGCATCGGCGGCCTGATGTATGCCGCCAGTTCGCTGCAAGGCTCGCTCGAGGCATTGCGTAGCGTGAATCGCATCACCCACTTCACGCATTTCACCGTCGCTCATGCGCATCTGGGCTTGTACGGTTTCGTCACCTTTGTGTTCTTCGGTGCGATGTATTTCGTGATGCCACGCATCACGGCACGCGAGTGGCCTTACCCTTGGATGATCTCTGCTCACTTCTGGCTTGTCAGCGGCGGCTTCGCCATCTACTTCATCGGCCTCAGCATTGGGGGCTGGCTCCAGGGTGAAGCCATGCTGGATGCGACCCGGCCGTTCATGGATTCCGTGGCGCTGACGATTCCGTATCTCGAGGCACGCAGTATGGGTGGCGCCATCATGGGTGTGGGACATCTGATATTCGCGGCGCATTTCGTTGCGATGGTGCTCAATTTAGGCCCCAATCGGAACCAGCCGGCACTGTTTCCGCATTTGCTGGGCAAGAAGGTTGCATCATGAAAAGCGAGACCACACTCATCGGCGGCGCCATGGTGATGCTGGCACTGTCTGTCAGTGCTCTCGTGGTACTGCCTTACCTCGAACTGCACGACGTCGCCCCCACGCCGGGCCTGAAACCCTATACCAGCGCCGAATTGCGCGGGCGACAGGTGTACATCAGCAACGGCTGCGTCTACTGTCACTCGCAGCAGCCGCGCTCGAAGGCATTCGCCCCCGCGGATTTCGCACGTGGATGGGGCCGCGCCACGGTCGCCGGCGACTATGCCTACGATACGCCGCCCCAACTGGGTGACATGCGCACCGGCCCCGACCTGATGAATATCGGCGTTCGCCAACCCAGCGAGCAATGGAACCTGGGCCACCTGTACGAGCCTCGCGCTTACGTGCCCGGCAGCATCATGCCGGCCTTTCCATTCCTGTTCGAGACCAAAGCGCAGGCCGACAAGGATGAAGTGGTCGTGACGCTGCCACCGGGCTACACACCCGCCAACAAGGTGGTGGTGGCGCGCCCGGAAGCACTCGATCTGGTGAAGTACCTGTTGTCCCTGAACCGCAGCTTCCCGGCCATTGAGGCACCCCCCGCAGCGAACGCCCCCGCGACGCCAGCACCAGCACCAGCACCAGCACCAGCACCAGCACCAGCACCAGCACCGGCCAAACAATGAAGTACCGCAACCACCGAGCACGATCATGACAACGCCTGAAATCCTGCCGCAGCAAGAGCGCGAAAACCCGGAGCCGGTTGAAGGCGCCAACCCGACACCGTGGTTCATCATCGTGCTGGTGACCGCGTTATTCGTCTTTGGCGTGGGGTACATCATGCGCACCACACTGAACACCCCCTCGGCCTGGGGCGATGGCCGCACGGCTGCCGAGTTGCAGGGCGCGCCGGCGCTGGCGGCAGGAGCCGCGGTGGACGGCGCCGCCGTGTTTGCGTCGCACTGTGCCGCCTGCCACCAGGCGAGCGGGCTGGGTCTTCCCGGTGTGTTTCCGCCGCTGGCGGGCTCGGACTGGGTGGCCGGCAAGAAGGCCACGCTGATCGCCATCGTACTGCACGGCATCAACGGCCCGCTGACGGTCGAGGGCAAGCCCTTTAACGGCGCCATGCCGACGTTCCAGGGTCAGTTGCAGGATGCCGAGGTGGCGGCCGTACTGACGCACGTGCGCAGCCAGTGGGGCAACACCGGTGCGCCCATCACCGCCGACGCCGTCGCCGCGGTGCGCAAGGAGACGGCTTTGCGCACCGAGCCGTTCAGGGGCGACGCCGAACTCGGCCCGCTGAAGTAGCGCCGTGGCGCGACCGAGGGCCTGCTGTGCCGGATTCAACCGCCCCCGCCGATAGCTCGCTTGCGCGCCGCCTGACGGTGGCGCTGTGCGCCGCGCTGCTGACGGCCTTTGCCTGGGGCCTGTACCGCTACACGGCGAACTTCGGGGTGTGGACCTTCGAAGGCCAGCGTCAGCGGGCGCTGCAGGCCGGTGAACTGCGCGCTGCACCGGTGCCGCTACGCGAGATGCACGATACGCCGGTCACGCTGTGGAGCGGCACAAGCAGCCCGCCTGCCGCCTACCTCGTCGATTTCATCTACACCCGCTGCCCCAGTGTCTGCCGCGTGCTCGGCGACGAGTACCAGCAAATGCAAAGCCAGCTGCTCGCACAGCGCGCCCGCAACCCTGCACTGGCCGCTGTGCATCTGGTCTCCATCTCATTCAATGCGGAACACGACGATCCGGCGAGCCTGCGCGCGTACGCCCGCGAACACCGGATCGATCCCGCGCTGTGGACTCTCGCGATGCCGGCCACGGCAGCTGGTACCCAGGCGCTGATGCGCTCCCTTGACGTGATCGCCATTCCCGACGGTCTGGGCGGCTTTGTCCACAACGGAGCCATCCACCTTCTCGATGCCTCAGGGCAACTGCGCGGTCTTTACGAATTCGACCAGTGGCCCCAGGCGCTCGAAGCAGCAAAGCAGCTGGCGACCGCGCGGCGCGACATACCATGATGCACAGCACCCGCCTGGCGAAGCCCGTTGCCGGCCTGCTGGCGCTGCTGCCGCTGGTGTTGCTGTGGTCCACGCTGCGCCACCGGATTGAAAGCCAGATGCTGCTGCACATGCTGGTCGAGTTCCCGGCATTGCTCGCCGCAGGCTGGGCGGCGCGCGATCTGCTCCTGCCCGCCGCAGCGCGGCGGCTCCCGCGCACCAGCAGGCTACTGGCCCTGCTGGACTGGGGTGGTCTGACAAGTGCCAGCGTGGTCACCTGCATCGCCATGTTCTGGATGATCCCCGCGGCGCTCGACGCCTCGCTACTGACGGCCCCGGTTGCAGCGGCCAAGTACCTCAGCTGGTGGCTCGCCGGCCTGATGCTGGCCGGTAGCTGGCGCCGCATGGCGCCTGAGTTGCTGCTGTTTTTTGTAGGCAACCTGTCATGGACGAGCGCCACCGCGGGCATGCTCTACATGGACACCACGTCGCGCCTGTGCGCCAACTACCTGACCGATGACCAGAGCAACACCGGTACCGGCCTGGTGCTGCTCGCGCTGGTACTGGGTGCGCTGGCGCTGCGCCAGATGATGCGGCTTGGCGCTACCCAGGCCGCACCGCGCCGGATCACGCCGCCCGTTGCGCCCGCGCCGACGAAGACAGCACGGTAAAGGCTCGCACGGTTCCATCAACGCCTGCAATGGCTTGCAGCGTACGCGCATCCAGCGGCGCGCTCAAATCAATCGCCGCCACTCCGATGCCGCCCTGCGTCTCCAAATGCAGCTGCGACACGTTGAGGCCAGCCGCCGACAGCACCCCATTGAGCCGGGACATGACGCCCGGACGGTCGTGATGGATGTGCACCAGGCGGCAGGGCGCCCGCAAGACGCCCACCGACAACTCAGGCAGATTCACGCTGCCGCGCACGGCGCCCGATAGCAGGTAGTCGCGCAATTTCTCCGACACCTCGACGCCCAGGTTGCGCTGCGCCTCGAAG
The DNA here is from genome assembly GCA_031291295.1 of Rhodoferax sp. GTDB lineage: Bacteria > Pseudomonadota > Gammaproteobacteria > Burkholderiales > Burkholderiaceae_C > Rhodoferax_A. The sequence continues at coordinate 104,915 of JARLJI010000050.1, forward strand.
GTGGACCCACCTACATGCGGTGTCAGGATCACGTTGTCCAGCGTGCGCAGCGGCGATTCAAAGGTATCGGCCCTGGACGCCGGCTCCACCGGGAACACGTCGATCGCCGCGCCGCGCAGCCGGCCGCTGCGCAAGGTCGCATACAGCGCATCGATATCGACCGCCTGACCACGCGCCAGATTGATCAGCACCGCGTCGTCCTTCATCTGGGCCAGGCGCCCTGCATCAATCAACTGCCGGGTGCGTTCGGTCTCCGGGACATGCAGCGTGACCACATCCGCCTCGCGCAACAGGGCTTCGAGCGATGCAGCCGGCGCGGCATTGCCGAGCGGCAGGCAGGCCTCGATGTCGTAGTACATCACCCGCATGCCAATGGCCTCGGCCAGCAGCCCGGTCTGGGTGCCGATCTTGCCGTAGCCGACGATTCCCAGCGTCTTGCCCCGCAACTCATTGGAGCCCTTCGCGTCCTTCAGCCACACACCGCCCATCGCGGCGGCGTGGCGCTCGGGAATACGGCGCAGCAGGTGAATGGCGTGGCCGATCACCAGTTCGGCCACCGAGCGCGTATTCGAAAACGGCCCGTTGAATACTCCGATCCCGCGCTCCGTTGCCGCCTTCAGGTCAAGGTTGTTGGTGCCCGTGCAGTAGGAGCCCACCGCCTGCAGGCGGGGCGCATGCTCCAGCACCTGGCTGGTGAGCCGGGTGCGCGAACGAAGGCCCAGCATATGCACATCGGCCAGTAGCGTCTGCAGCTCCTGTGCGTCCGGCGCATGTTTGAGCCGGACGATTTCGACGTCGCGGATCGATTGCAGGATGGGGGTGGCGCTGGCATGAATATCTTCCAGCAGCAAGACTTTAAGGCTCATTTGAACTCCGGTAAAACAAACTTGGCGGACCGCGATGCGATGCGGTCAAATTCTTGAACTAGGGATGAATTTCGCTTATGGGCGAGGCCGCGTTAACTCGCACCCGAGCCGCCTTGCGCGCCTCAAATACGATTTCCTCGAAGTCGGCCGCGGCGCCGAAATAACCGCGGTACAGCATCTTCGCAATACCCAAGGCAGCCTTTTGCAAAACCGCTGCGGCACCAGGCCGACACAATTCGCTGGTGCGCAAAAACCAGTACGTGAGCCAGCGTGTGAAGTGTTCGGGCGTAACGCCCGCAATCGCCATGTGCTTGCCGAAAACATTGCCTTTGAAGCTGCGCGTGCCCAGCATCACGGTGCTCCAGAACTCGACCATTCGCGCCAGATGCGGACTCCACCGATCCTCGATCACGGCATCGAAAGTAGGTCCGAGAACCTTATCGGATCGAACATCTGCATAGAACGTGTGAACCAGCTGGATGATGAGCTCACGGTTGGGGATGACCGGGCCTGCTGGCACGGCATCGCTGGGTGTGCTGGCTTTATCCATAACATTCATATTATATGAATGTTATGGAATTTTGCTTGCGGTCACTCCGGATGCAGCTCCAGCACGCGTTTGAACGCGTTGGGCTCGCCCACCAGGTCTGCCAGCGTATAACGGTCAAGTTCCGCATACAAGGCATTGAAGGCGCGCACCAGGACACCCGGGAGTCTGCATACGGGTGCAATACGGCAGCGCGACGGCTCGCCGGACAGGCATTCGACAATCGGGCCTTCGCCTTCGGCCTGTCGCACGACTTGCCCCAGACGGATCTGCGCCGGCTCAAGCGCCAGCCGCAGGCCGCCGCCTTTGCCGCGCACGGTTTCGACCACGCCGCTGCGCGCGAGCTGATGCACCACCTTCATCAAGTGGCTTTCAGAAATGTCGTAGGCCGTGGCGATCTCCTGGATCGTCGCGAGGCGGTCCTCTTGCAACGCCAGGTACATCAACACCCGCAGGCTGTAATCGGAAAAGGTAGTCAGGCGCATAAAATTGAAGGTCTATTTTTGATATTGCTTTTTCAAAAAGCCGGTGATATATTTAACTTGCATTGATAATACATCTTTAAAAATGCACTGTCCAACCTGACTCCCAGAGAGAAGGATCACTCCATGTCCACTGAATTCGCAACCACCCTCGACATCCGCCAGATCGCACCCCACCAACGCCACCCGTTGATTTTCAACAGCTTCGAGACGCTGCAGCCGGGCCAGTCCCTGCAGTTGATCAACGACCACGACCCCAAGCCGCTTTACGACCAGTTTCAAGCCAGGTCAGGCGACAGCTTCAGCTGGGCGTACCTGGAAGCCGGCCCCGAAGTATGGCGCGTGCAGATCGGTAAAACCGCCGCGGCGACGAGCGACTGCTGTTCTGGCGGGGCCTGCTGCGGCTGAGGAAAAGGCGGCTCATCATGACTTTCGTCGTCACCGAGGCCTGCATCAAATGCAAGTACACCGACTGTGTCGATGTATGCCCCGTCGATGCGTTCCGCGAGGGCCCCAACTTTCTGGTCATCGATCCTGACGATTGCATTGACTGTGCGGTGTGCGTGCCCGAATGCCCGGTCAATGCAATCTACGCCGAAGAAGACGTACCGGCCGATCAGCAGGATTTCACCCCCTTGAATGCCGAACTGGCACGATTATGGAAACCCATCATCCGGACCAAGGCCGCGCTCGCAGACGCCGACGCATGGGCGGCCGTGACGGACAAGCGGGACAAACTCGAGCGTTGACGCACGGCGGCCTTTTTCTACCGCCCATGGCACTTTCCCCATTTTTGACACGGAGACCGACATATGGAAACCATCCAGCCTCACGCGCACCTTTCCCCCGACGCGCTCTACCCCTTTGATGCGCGCGGCATCGCCAAGCGCTTTCGCCACGCCGCCATTTTTGGCGCGCTGGATGCCCTGCGCGCGGGCGAAACCATGCGCTTCGTGAACGACCACGATCCCTTGCCCCTGCTGCAGCAATTGCAGGCACGCTACGCCGACGCGGTGGAGATCGCCTACCGCCAACGCGGACCGGACGGCGTGGTGATCGATTTCATCCGGCACTAACGATCTCTGCGAAACTTCGGGCAGGAGTCAGCATGCAACAGGACGACAAGATCGGTCATGGCAGCGTGGATTTGCACCGGGCCATCGTCGAGCAGGCGCCCGAGGCCATCATCTTCGCGGATTGCGAGGGCGCGATCCGGCTCTGGAACGCTGGCGCCGAAACTGTTTTTGGGCTTACGGCCGACGAGGCGCTGGGGCAGAGCCTCGACATCATCATCCCGGAGCGCCTGCGGCGCGCCCATTGGGACGGCTTTAACCACGCCATCAGCAGCGGACAGCCCAAATATGTGAACCGCGTGCTGACCACGCGCTCCGTGCACAAGAACGGCACCAAACTGTACGTGGACCTGAGCTTTGCGCTGGTGCGCGACGAGGCCGGCGCCATCATTGGCGCGCTGGCCGTGGGCCGCGATTGCACCGCGCGCTACCTGGCGGACGGTGCTCTTCGCGCGCGCCTGAACGAGCTGGAAGAAAAAGCAAAAGGCGGCGCAAAAGGAAACGAGGAGTCCACAGCATGAACGCGCCTTTTCCGGGGTTTTCCACACCAGGCGCGGGCCCCGAGGCACCGCTGGAGATGCTCTCGGTCTGCCACGATCGCATGGCGCGCCAGTGCGCCACCTTGCGCCGCCTGGTGCCGCATCTGGCGCTGCATGGCGCCGACTCCGAAGCGCGCACCGCAGCGGCCAATGTCATGCGCTACTTCGACACCTCGGCCATCAACCATCACCAGGACGAGGAGGTCGACCTGTTCCCCGCGTTGATCGAATCGATGGCCGGCTCGGACGCGGTCTGCCTGCACGAGATGACCGAAGGCCTCACGCTGGACCACCGCGCGCTGGAGGCGCACTGGCAGCGCCTTCGCATCACCCTTGCGCAAATTGCAGCGGGCGAGTCTGTCACCCTCGCATCAAGCGACGTGGAGGCACTGGTCGGCCTGTACGAGCGCCACATCGAACGCGAGGACACCGAACTGCTGCCGATGGCGGCGCGGCTGCTGGGCGACGACGCGCTCGCGAGCATCGGCCGCGCGATGCGGGAGCGGCGCGGCATCGGTGAGGTTTGACTCAATCGACCTCAAGGCCGGCGAAACATCACGCGCAGGGATGACCAATACTTGGAACTCAGGTGGTCAAGCCGGACTTCCCCGCCGGTGGACGGCGCGTGGACGAAACGGCCATCACCCACGTAGATTCCAGCGTGCGTAATGGCGGCACTCTTGGCAAAGAGAACCAGGTCACCCGAGCGAACGTTGTCTCTCGATACGGGCTGGCCCCAATATTGCAATCCTGAGACGGTTCGAGGCGGCGCAACCCCTGCCCTGGTTCGGTAGACGTAGCCAATCAGTCCGCTGCAGTCAAAACCCGAGTCGGGCGTATTGCCGCCGTAGCGATACTGCGTACCGACCAGGCCGACGGCGGAGATGGTGATGTCATCGGCCTGCTCTGGCGAGATTCGCGATGGCACCTCGGCGTCGCCCGAAGCAGAACCACGCAGGACCGATGGCGCGGTGCTGCACCCGCCAAGAACGACCAAGAGCGCTGCGACAATGCAAGCGGGCCCTGGATTTTTGCGAAAATTATTCATGGCAATGAAAGTCGTGAACGGGCATTTAGCGCCTATGCGCCTTTGCCGCGTACCAAATGTGCGCAGGCAGCGGGTTGTTGCGCTCCAGAATTGTCCCAATGTGACGCCCCATTTGGCACAAAGAAGCCGCGGCTTCTTCAGAAACTTGCACATATTGTGCTCGGCTTTCCACCAGCATCCGGGCGCGCTCAATGTTGGCTATACGCTGGATGGTCATGGGCGTGGAACCGCTCAAGGGTTTGTCGATTTCATTCATCGGCAGCATGGGGCAATTTCCCATTGACGGCGGTGCGCGTACCATGCACCTGTAACCCTCGCCTGACAGCTTTCAATCACCATCAACGGCCTCCTCCATGGACAACTCCTCCGCTTACACGCCACCCAAAATCTGGTCTGACACCAAGGAGCACGGCGGCCGCTTCGCCAGCATCAATCGTCCGGTCGCGGGCCCGACTCACGAGAAGACACGGCCGGTCGGACGCCATCCGCTGCAGCTCTATTCGCTGGGCACGCCCAACGGCGTCAAGGTGACGGTGATGCTGGAAGAGCTGCTGGCAGCGGGTCACAGTGGCGCGGAGTACGACGCCTGGCTGATCCGGATCAGCGAGGGAGACCAGTTCGGCAGCGGTTTCGTCTCGGTCAACCCGAATTCCAAGATTCCGGCGCTGATGGATCACAGCGGCCAAGCGCCGATCAGGGTGTTTGAGTCAGGTGCGATCCTGATCTATCTTGCCGAGAAGTTCGGCGCCTTTCTTCCCGCCGACAGCGCCAGGCGCGCCGAGTGCCTGTCGTGGCTATTCTGGCAAATGGGCAGTGCGCCTTTCCTGGGCGGAGGGTTCGGTCATTTCTACGCTTACGCGCCGACCAAGATCGAATACGCCATCGATCGTTACGCCATGGAGGTCAAGCGCCAGCTTGACGTGCTCGACCGCCACCTTGCGCAGAGCCCTTATCTGGCGGGAGACGAGTACACCATTGCCGACATGGCGGTATGGCCCTGGTACGGCGCGCTTGTCAAAGGCCTGCTCTACGAAGCCGGTGAGTTCCTGCAGGTTCAGGCCTATACCCATGTGTTGCGCTGGACCGACCAGATCGCCCAACGGCCTGCCGTGCGGCGCGGTCGCATGGTCAACCGCGTCTCGGGCGAGCCGTCCAGCCAATTGCACGAGCGCCACGATGCCGGCGACTTCGACACCCGGACCCAAGACAAGCTGGCCGCGCCGCTTGAATCCGCAACCCATACCAGACATTCCCGCGCCCCGTGAGGGTCGCGGGGCCACACCGGTCTCGCGACCGGTGACACGCACAGATCAGTCGATCTTGACGTACTCGAACTCCGCCGGCTGCTGATTGATGCCCATCCGCGGTGGGGCAATCCAGCTGGCGTATTGACCGGGCGCGAGACAGGGCTTCATCAGCGAGTTGATGAAGTCCATGTCATCCGCGTTCGGCAGCCATTCATCCTTCAGCGCGGCCCAACTTTCGGCGCCCACGACCTCACCGGCGGGGCTGATGGCGTGGCCGGCGAATTCGCCGATCTTGCGGTTGAAACCCTTGTGCGGCTGGGCGAAGCGGAAGTTGATGCCGGCCTTCTCGATGGCCTTGTTCCATCGATCGATGCCACCCTGGCAATCGGCGATGTAGTCGTCGAGCAAGCGACAATTGATGGCTCGCAGGGCCGGCACCTGCTCCTCAACGAGTCTGCCATCGACCACGCGGGTGACGGTGTAGGTTTCGCGCTCCAGCTTGTGGTCGTCGCCTTCGAGTTTGGCCTCGTTGAAGCGGCCCTTCAGACCCGAACTGAAGGCCTCGGCACCGTTGCTGGATATCTCACTGCCGAAGAGGTCACGCGAGACAGACATGTGGAAGTTGGCCTTGCGCTGCAGCAGCGGCAGATCCACCACGCCGAGCTTGCGGACGGCCTCGGTGTCGTACGGATCGGTAATGCCGGCCTTGACCATGGCCGAGCATGTGGCCTCCACCGTGCGGCCCACGCCAGTCTCGCCCACGAACAAGTGGTGTGCCTCCTCGGTCAGCATGAAGCGGCAGGAGCGCGAGAGAGGGTCGAATCCACTCTCGGCCAATGCGGCGAGCTGCATCTTGCCGTCTCGGTCGGTGAAGTAGGTGAACATAAAGAAGCTCAGCCAGTCCGGCGTGCGTTCGTTGAAGGCGCCAAGGATGCGCGGGTTGTCCTGCTGGCCGCTGCGGCGCTCCAGCAAGGCTTGCGCTTCCTCGCGGCCATCCTTGCCGAAGTATTTGACCAGCAGGTAGACCATGGCCCAGAGGTGGCGCCCCTCTTCCACGTTCACCTGGAAAAGGTTGCGCATGTCGTACAGGCTGGGTGCCGTGCGGCCGAGGTAGCGCTGCTGCTCCACCGAGGCGGGTTCGGTGTCGCCCTGCACGACGATGAGCCGGCGCAGCAGCGAACGGTACTCGCCGGGCACCTCTTGCCACACCGGCTCTCCCATGTGGCGGCCACAGGGGATGGTGCGGCCCTCCACCTTGGGTGCCAACAAGATACCCCAGCGGTAATCGGGCATCTTCACATAGCCGAACTTGGCCCAGCCGGCCGGATCCACGCCCACCGCGGTGCGCAGGTAGACCTCGGCGTTTTGGAAGCCGTCGGGCCCCATGTCTTTCCACCAGTCCAGATAAGCGGGGTGCCAGCTTTCCAGCGCGCGCAGCAACTGCCGGTCGGACGAGAGGTCGACGTTGTTGGGAATCGCGTCGTCATAGCTGATTTCGACAAAGCGGTCGCTTTCGACCGATTCGCGGGCTTCGATCAAGGTATCGTCTTGGCTCATGGGATCTCCTGGATTGATGGACAGATTGATGGACATCCGACATCGGCACTTTATTGCTTCAAACATGCGGATTGATGTGCAGTATGGTGCCGTTTATATTTCGAAACCTTGCGGCAGATCAAGGAAATCTGGCAGAGCGGTTCCAGATTCGGCCGTACGCTTGATCGTGGGTAATGCAGCCACTATCGTGATGCAGGCCCTTTGGTTGAACGTCACCTCAATGGAGACGAGGTCGAACGATCTGTGCTGGCTGATAGTTTCAGTTTAATGACCGAACTGGAATTACGGCATCCGCCCCCGATGGCCACTTCAAATTCCCCCACCTTTGGCCAGTCAAACTCCCCCATGGCAGGACGGTCAGATTATGACGAATCGCCGGTAATGGCGATACGCGCGGCGGCCTCCTTGAGTCGGTAACTCTTGCCCTCGAACTCC
>JARLJI010000051.1 GCA_031291295.1 Rhodoferax sp.
CCATGACCTCCACTCGGGAAGGTCGGGTTACGTCCCGCCAAACAGGTGCCGACGACGCCGGCTTTACTCCCCGTTCCCGATCAATTCAGGTGGGGGAGTTTGAAGTGGCCATACCCGGGGGAATTTGGGTGGCCATCGGGGTTGCCAGAGCCCCCGCATCCCTTCCAGCGTATATGCACCGGCGCGCCGGCGTCTATTACTTCAAACGCAAAATCCCAGCCGACTTGGCGGACCTCTTCCCGCATTGCCGCGAGCAGGTCTGGAAGTCGCTGGGCACCGACCTGCTGCAAAAGGCCAAAGTTTTGCTCGCGGTGGAGGTGACCGAGTTCGACCTGACCGTGGCCAGCCACCGCAAAGAGAGGGCGGCACGCGAGGCCAGGGGGGAGTCACCGACGGCCTCGAGCGCGGGCGCACCCCTCACCGTTGCTGGAGCCGGTACAGACTCTGTGCAGCGCGCGCGGTCACCGGCCGAGCATGGGCTTGGCTTTGCCGCCGCCGATGGTGCCGATCACACCTTTTTCCAGGTCCAGGAAAGCCTGCAGTCTTTCCTGCTATTGCTTGAGGAGTTCGGTCCGGTGCACCAGCACCAGGGTGTTCACACCCCGCCGGGCGATCAGCGCCGCCGCCGTCACCGTCTTGCCAAACGCGGTGGGCGCACACAAGATGCCGGTGTCATGGCGCAGCATCGCGGCGACCGCTGCTTCCTGATCCGGCCGCAGCGTGCCGGCGAAGCGCGCTTCCAGCGGTTCACCGCTGAAGCGCTCATCTCGCAACTCACAGCGAATGCCGTTCTCGCGCAAGAGCTCGCTGACGGCATCGAGGCAGCCGCGCGGCAAGGCGATGTGGTTCGGGAAGTTCTCGGCGCAGCCGATCACACGCGGCTCGTCCCACACCGAAAGGCGCATCGCCTGCGCCTTGTAGAACTCGGGGTTCTGGAACGCCGCCAGGCGGATCAGGCGGTTCGCCAAGGCTTGCGGCAGTGATGCCTTGTCAAAGTACAGCAGGTTGTCCAAGGTCACGGTCAGCGACGCGGGCATGGGGCCGGGCAGGCGCTGCTTGGCAGGCGTCGTGCGCTTCCATGGCTCTTGCTGGTCCTCCTCAGTAATGAAGGTGACGTCATCGGCGCGCCAATCGGCGTCATCAAAATCCACGGCGAGGAAATGGCAGCTGTCGTCTGACAGGAGCGGGTATACACCGACGGTGTGGCGGCCTGCGAGATGGTCGTAGATGGTCTGGTCGGTCAGTGGCATGAGCTGGCGATGGCCGCAGTCAGCGCACTTGATGCGGGGCTTCTCGCAAACGCCCGCGAGCCATTCGTTCGCGCAGGCCGGCGAATAACCCGTCTTGCCCGCTTTGCTCTCCCAGCGAACGGGATGGACATCGGTGCGGCCGTGAAATCGGTGGCGAAAGAGGGTGACTTTCTCGGCTGTGGTCAATGCCGCCGCAGCGACCGGCGGGGCCAACGGTTGGGGTTGGCGCCAGGCAATGCCGTGGGTGTCCAGCAGTGAGATCAGTCGGGCGTTTTCGTCGCGCAGCCAGGTGAGTTCATCGCCTGAGTCCACCGTCATGGCGATCTCACCCTGACCACAGGCCCGCCTCGGTCAGCCGGCGCATCAACGCACCGCGTGTCGCGTGACGCACCAGCCAGCGCCGAAGCGCTCGGTCGAACTCTTTGGGGCCGGACGTGAGCGCATAGCCGTCCGCCAATTCTGCCAAGGCACGCACCGCCTGCTCATAGCCCGATGCCGAACCGCGCTGCGCCTGGGCATCGATGGCGGCCCAGCGCTTGTCCATGTCGGCCATCAGCAGCCGCAACACCGCTTCACGTTGTTGGCGTCGCTCAGCCTCCTGCTTTGCGCGTTCCTGGGCTTCGCGCTCCACGCGGACGCCGGAGGCTGATTGGGCGAGTTCGCGCAGTTGGCTCACGCTGCGCCGCACTGCGGAGGCTGCGGGCGATGGGCGCTGCGCCTTCAGCCAGGCTGCGTGGCGGGACCTGACCTGGCGTTCCGCAACCTGCCCTTGGTCTTGTGCGATCAGTTTCAGCACCGCCGCCATCTCGTCACGAGACCACTCGCTCAGCCACGCATCAATGTGACCGGCCTGCGCGACATCGTCCTGTGCAACACGGCTGCTCCCTGCCATGGTGGCGGCCAGCATGTCGGGATCAATCTCCAAGAAGTCCGCCAGCGCCTGCTGCGGGGGCGACAATTCTGACAGTCCGGGTGGCACCTCTGGTTCCAGTGCGTCGTTCCCAAGTTCATCGCGAGCCGCTGCAGCCAGCCAGCCCAGGTAGAGCGGACGCAGATCCCCGCGTAACAACTCGTCGCGCAGCGGCGCCAGGCGCCGCATCCAGCCGCTGCCGTCTTCTGTCGAAAAGCGATCGTAGTTCTCGCTCTCGTCGAGTGACCAGTTGATGACCCAGTATTCGTCGTCCGCCTCGATAGTCAAGGTGTGCCGGACGGCGAAGGGTTTCAGTTCCGCCTTGGGAAAAGTGGCCAACGGCAGGCGCAGAGCCAGCTGGCAACTGCACCAGTTGGCGGTGTAGACGAAGGCGTCGAAGTAGCGTCGCATCCAGTCGGCCGGATCAGCCTTCAGGCCACCCCATTCGTAGTGATTGACGAAGCCCGACGGCGTGATCTCGGCGCGTGTGGAAACGGCGCGCAATTGCGCCATCTCGGCGCGGGTGAGTGGCTGGTCAATGGCCGCGAATTCGTAGTACTGGTATTCGCTCATGGTGATGGGTGCAGCACGGGTTCATCAGGACTTGCGTTTGCGGACGGGCTTGCGCACCGCCTCCATTGGCCGGCCAGTTCGTCTCCTTCGTCGAAGCCGTTCCAGGTGAACTCGACACGCTGGCTTTGCCGCTTGTCGAGCCTGCAGTCCATCTGGCCTTGCACCATGCCGAACTGGAAGCTGCCAGACTGGGTATTCTCGAAGGTGATGTGGCCAGGCACGTCCATGTCCACATAGTCCTGGTCCCAGCCGGACATCCAGACGATGCGCCAGGGGCCGGCGAAAATGGTTGCAGCCATGATTTTGCCCCTCGGATTATTGATATTTCCGTAAATCGTGACAACCGCTGAGCGTTTCAAGCGTTATGTCTCCAGTAGCAATGCTGGAGAATATTGGCGTGATGCAAAAACGATTGAGCGAAGCGGCGAAGAAACGATTGAAGGCGGGTCGGATGCTGCTGGCGGGCAAAGGCTGCGCCGAGGTGGCCTTGGCTGTGGGGGTGGCACGGCAAACCG
>JARLJI010000052.1 GCA_031291295.1 Rhodoferax sp.
AACCATGCGTTTGAAGCTGATAATGGGCGATCAAGACCGGGCTCGTCGGAATGCGACAAGGAGAATGGATGTGGTTCAAAGAACTCGCCGGGAATTTTTGAAGGATGCAGCGCTGGCCGGCGCCGCAATGACCACCAGCACACTCGCCGAAGGCAACCTGATCGCTGCCGCTCAGGCTCGCAGGCCGGCCGCCGCGCCGCAAAAGGTTGCGCTCAACTGGCTGACCGCAGAGCCGCCGCTGGTGTCTGGGGGTGTCAGTTGGGGCATACCGTGGGCACAGGGCGCGGTTTCGCGCGGTACAGGTTTCAGCCTGAGCGCGGCTGGCAAGGAGCTGCCCGTGCAGAGCTGGCCGCTGGCGACCTGGCCGGACGGATCGATTAAATGGAGTGGATTTGCCACGGTTGTGCCCGCTGGGCTGGCAGGGCCCGTGACACTGGAGACAGGCACGTCGGCGGCCCCCGGCGTGTTGAAGGTGACAATCGACGGCAAGACAGTGACGGTGGATACCGGTGCGCTGCAATGCAGGTTTGCGGCGACGGGTGGCATGAACCTGGTGGACTCGATGACGGTGGATGGCCGGGCTGTTGTTGGCACGGGGCAGCTTGTCTGCATCTTGCAGAACGGCCCCGATGGCGAGCCGGGCGATGTGTGTCCGCAGGAAAAATATGGAAGCCTGGTCAAGAAAGTGACCGTGGAGCAGTCCGGCCCGGTGCGCGCGGTGGTGAAGTTCGAGGGCGTGCACAAGGGTGCGAAGTCGGGCCGCGAGTGGCTACCCTTCCATGTGCGACTGTACTTCTACTCCGGTGAGAGATCGGTGCGGATGGTGCATACGATCTTCTTCGATGGCGACCAGGAGAAAGACTTCATCCACGGCATGGGGGTCACGTTTGCCGTGCCCATGCGGGAGGAGATTCAGAACCGCCATGTGCGGTTATCCGGGGTTGACGATGGCCTGTGGTCGGAGCCGATCCAGCCGCTGATCGGGCGCTCGGGCGGGACGCGCATCGTCACTGACGCCGGCGGCAAGGATGTATATCCCGCGCAACTGGAGGGCCTGCGTGTGCCCAACCGCGCGGAGATGAACCAGCAGGGCCGCAATATGGTGAGCAACTGGGCGGTGTGGGACGACTTCAAACTGGTGCAACTCAACCCCTATGGCTTCACCATCCAGAAGCGCACCAACCCGCAGAGCACATGGCTATTTTCCGCGGCGGGCACGCGCGCCTCAGGCCACGCGTTTGTGGGCGACGTGAGCGGTGGGCTAGGCATCAGCGTGAAGAACTTCTGGCAGTCCTACCCCGCTGAGTTGCTGGTGCAGAACGCCTCCAGTCCCGCCGCGCAGCTTACCGCGTGGCTTTGGTCGCCGGAGGCCACGGCGATGGACCTGCGCCACTACGACATACGGGCGCATGACCTCGATGCATCGTACGAGGACGTGCAGAAGGGCAATAGCACGCCTTACGGCATTGCGCGTACCAGCGAACTCACTCTATGGCCAACTGGCGGCGTGCCCACCAAGGCCGCCACGGCAGCTATGGCGAAGGCTGGCAGCGCACCTCCCATGCTGGTTGCTTCGCCGCAGTATTACCACGATGTGCGCGCGTTCGGAATGTGGAGCGTGAAGGATACGTCGACGCCGTTCAAGGCTGCGATTGAGAGCGGCCTCGACGCCACGCTTAACCTCTACCTTGGTCAGGTGGACAAGCGGAACTGGTATGGGTTCTGGAACTATGGCGACGTGATGCACTCGTTCGACAACGCGCGCCATGTGTGGCGATACGACCTGGGCGGCATGGCGTGGGACAACTCCGAGCTAGGCACCGACAGCTGGCTTTGGTACTCCTACCTGCGCTCGGGACGCGCGGACATCTTCCGCTTGGCCGAGGCGATGACGCGCCATACCGGCGAGGTGGACAGCTACCACTTTGGCCCGATGGCAGGCCTGGGCACGCGGCACGGAGTGTCGCACTGGGGGGACGGGGCCAAGGAGGCGCGCATCGGGCAGGCCGCGTTCCGGCGGTTCTACTACTACCTGACCAGCGACGAGCGTACCGGCGACGTGATGCACGAGGCGTTGCAGGCGGAGAAATCCGTCATTGCGTATGACCCCATGCGGGAGGCGGACCCGCCGCGCGCGGGCGATGAAAAGTTTGTGACTCGGGTGCGATCGGGCCCAGACTGGCTGGCACTTGCCGGCAACTGGATGACAGAGTGGGAGCGCACAGGCAACACGCAATGGCGCGACAAGATTGTTGCCGGAATGAAGTCGATGGAGGCCATGCCCCAGGGATTCCGCACCGGCAAGAATATGTTGATGGGCTTCGACCCGGCGACGGGCAAGCTGACCGCGCGAGACAGCACGCTGGGCAGCTACAACCTTGCCACCATCATGGGTGGAGCAGAGTTGATGTTCGAGCTCAATATGAGCATCGACGACCCTGCGTGGCAAAAACTCTGGGTGGATTTCTGCGCCAACTCCGGCGCGGGCATCAGCCAGGGCAAGCTGGTGGCCTATGCCTACTACGTGACGAAGAATCCGGCTCTGGCGCAGAGCGCTGTTGCGGGTCTGCGAGGCGGTGGTCGCGCCCGAGGCGGCCGCGTACTGCCGCCGAATTCACTGGCTCCAATCGACGACGGCGTTGACACCAACGGCTCCTCGCAGAGCGGCTTGAATGCCATCGCCGTACTGGAGTTGTGTGCAGACGTGCTGCCCACCGCCGCGCCC
>JARLJI010000053.1 GCA_031291295.1 Rhodoferax sp.
CTCGACCAGCTTGTAGCCGTCGTCGACCTTGTTCGTGCTGTCCGAGATCAGGTCCTTGATCTCCTTGGCCGCGGCGGCGGACCGCTGGGCCAGGTTGCGCACCTCGCCCGCCACCACGGCAAAGCCGCGACCCTGCTCGCCCGCCCGGGCCGCTTCGACCGCCGCGTTCAGGGCCAGGATGTTGGTCTGGAAGGCGATGCCGTCGATCACGCCGATGATCTCGTTGATCTTGCGCGAGGCCGCGTCGATCTCGGCCATGTTGGACACCACCTGCTCCATCACGCCACCGCCGCGCTTGGCCGCATCGGACGCGGCCTGGACCAGGCTGTTGGCCGAATGCGCCGACTCCACGGTGTGACGCACGGTGCCCGTGAGCTGCTCCATGGACGAGGCCGTGGACTGCAGGCTGGAGGCCGTGTTCTCGGTGCGGGCGCTCAGGTCCTGGTTGCCCGCCGCGATCTCACTGGAGGCCTGCCTGATGGAGGAAGCCGCTTCCTGCACGATGCTGATGGACGAAGACAGGCCCTCAACCATCCTGGCCAGCGAGGCTTGCAGTTGCCCCAGCTCGTCGCTGCGCTGCACCTGCACCATCTGATCGAAACGTCCCTGGGCTACATCTTCAGCGGCCTGCGCGGCTTCGCGCACATCGCGGATGATGCGGCTTTGCATCACCCAGGCAAAGGCAAAAGCCCCCGTGCCGGCGAGCAAGCCCAGCACGGCAATGAGCACCTGCTGGCGGGTCAAAGCAGATTCCAGATCCGTGATCTCGCCTTCGGAGCGGTGCGACACCAGGTCCGCCAGCTTGCCCATGCTGTCGACCATGTGCTTGTAGGCGGCATCGGCTGTCTGCAAGGCCGCCACGCCCGTGTTCGGGTCCACCGTGGCCAGGTCGATGGCGCTGTCTGCACTGCTGAAGAACTTCTTCGACGACTCGGCAAAAGCCTTGGCCGCATCCGACTGGCCATCCTCGACGCTGAGCAGCTCCGAGACCGACTGGCTCACCTCCTGCCCCGTCTTGCTCAGATCCTTACGCCGCGCCTGCACATCGGCATCGCTCATGGAGGCGATGATGGCCA
>JARLJI010000005.1 GCA_031291295.1 Rhodoferax sp.
GGCATCCAGCCGTCGCTGGATCATTCGCAACTGGATCTGATAGGCATCTTCGATCGTGATCGACGGCTCGCGATCGGTCAGCGGATCGACCGCCTTGCGGTCGAGAAGCGCCTGATAAAGCTCGTCGCCGTATTGCTGAATCTTTATTTTGTCCATGATGTTGGGCCTGTTGTTGTCGGGCGCTGGGCTAGTACTTGATCATCACGTTGCGCAGTTCCGTGTAGAACTCCAGCGAGTGCAGACCACCTTCACGGCCGATGCCAGACTGCTTGGAGCCACCAAAAGGCGTGCGCAGGTCGCGCAGGAACCAGCTGTTGATCCAGCACAGGCCGACCTCGATCGCCGAAGCCAGGCGCATCGCGCGGCCGATGTCCTGCGTGTGGATCGAGGTAGCCAGGCCGTAGCGGTTCTTGTTGGCCATGTTGACCACTTCCTCTTCGGAGTCGAAGGGGCGAATGTGACAGCACGGTCCAAAGACCTCCTCCGTGACGACGGAAGCGGTTTCCGGCAGGCCGGTCCAGATCGTGGGCTGCACCCAGCAGCCGCCCTTGAGGTCGTCCGGCATGTCGGGCACGCCGCCCCCGGTGACGATGGTGGCGCCTTCGTCCTTGGCCTTCTGGTAGTAGGACAGGACCTTCTTCTGGTGAATCTTGCTGACCAGTGGACCGATCTTGGTGTCGGCATCGAACGGGCGGCCCGGCTTCATGCCTTCGGCCTTTTCTTTCAGGGCGGCAACGAACTTGTCGAAGATCGGGCGCTCGACGTATACGCGCTCCGTGCCCAGGCAGACCTGGCCAGCGTTCTCGAAACACGAGCGCGTCACCGTCGCGACGGCGTTGTCGAAATCGCAGTCGGCGAACACAATCGCGGCGTTCTTGCCGCCGAGCTCCAGCGAGACCGGGCGAATACCGTCGGCCCCGGCCTTCATGATCGCGGTGCCAGTCTTGGTTTCACCAGTGAAGGTGATGCCGTTGACATCCGGGTGGGCGGTCAGGAAGGAGCCGGCCGAATCCACACCGAAACCGTTGACGACGTTGTACACACCCTTCGGTATTCCAACCTTGTTCATCACCTCGCCCAGGAGCGTGGCGGTGCTCGGGGTCGCTTCCGAGGGCTTGACCACCACGGTGTTGCCGCAGGCCAGCGCCGGGCCGGCCTTCCAGGTCATCAACAGCAGCGGCAGATTCCACGGGCAGATGATGGCGATCACGCCGCGCGGCACCCGCACGCCATAGCTGCGCGCCGTCTTGCCGTCCGGGGTGGTCATCTCGAACGACTCGGTCGAGGCGTTCTTGATCGTGTCGGTGAATATCTTGAAGTTGGCAGCGCCACGCGGAATGTCCACGTGCGACGCCAGGTGCGCGGGCTTGCCGGTGTCGGCAATCTCGGCCTGCAGGAAGTCGTCGAAGCGACGGTTGATCTCGTCGACCAGGCCGTCGAGCATGTTGCAGCGGTCGACCACCGACAGCTTGCCCCACGGACCATGCAGCGCAGCCCGGGCCGCGGCCACCGCGGCATCGACTTCCGGCTTGCCGGCCTCGTAGACCATGCCAACCAGCGAGTCGTCGACCGGATTGCGCTTTTCGTAGGTCTTGCCGCTGGCGTTCTTGACGTACTCGCCGTTAATGAAATTCAGAATGTCTTTGCTCATGGCCGTCCTTTCAAATGTCAAATGTCCAAACCAATGGCGCTCAGTCCCGCCCGGGCGCAGGTTTCGTCTTCGAGCTCGGAGCCGCCAGATACCCCGATGCCGCCGATCAATCGCCCTTCGTGGCGAATCGGCAAGCCGCCGCCGAAGCACACCATGCGCGGTCGCATCGGAATGCCGTGGCGCACGGCCGGTGAATCAGTCGCCAGGGTTTCGGTCCAGGCCGCCGTCGGCAAGCCGAAGCCCGCCGCCGTGTAGGCCTTGTCGATGGCGATGTCGATCGAATGCAGGAAGGCACCCGGCATGCGCAGGAACGCCGCCAGGTTTCCGCCTGCATCGACGACCGCGATGTTGACCTTGATGCCGGCTTCTTCGGCCCAGCGCGCTGCGGCGGCCACCGCTGCTGCTGCGGCCTCCCAGTGCACCACGTCTTGTGGGGCTGAGAGCTTCATCAGGTGAACACCGACAGGAAGGCTTCGTTAAGCTGGCGATCGTGATAGAAGATCGCCGTCCCCAGTTCTTCTTCGGTCCAGGTAATCGCCGGCTTGTCCGGGTAGTAGATATAGCCGCCCGCGAACACTTCGTTGCGGTTGCCCGAGGGGTCGAAGAAATAGACCGTCTCACCACGCGTAATGCCGTGACGCGTGGGGCCGATATCGATCGACGTCTTGGTGCGCGACAGAATGTCGGCCGCGTGCAGCACTTTTTCCCAGCTGCCGATTTCGAACGAGACATGGTGGAACTTGCCCTTCACCGGCTGGCGGATGAAGGCGACGTCGTGCGCCTTGTTCGAGCAGGAGAGGAAGGCACCGATCATGAACTTCTTGTCGGGTCCTGCCATCACCTGCTCGGCCATGCCGAAGCCCAGCACCTCGGTAAACAGTTTGACCGTGCCATCCAGGTCATCGCCGTAGAGCAGGCAGTGATCGAAACGGGAGGGGGCGATGCCATGCATGCCGTCGGGCCAGGGCAACGGGTTGATATCCGGGCCATCGGTGCCGCAGTTGTTGCCCGTCTTCTCCTTCTCGGCGTACAACTCCATCACATGCCCGGTGGGAATGGTGAAGCGAAAGCGCTCGCCGGTCTTGGGGTGTTCGCCCGCCGGGATCCATTCCAGGTCCGAGCACAAACCCGATTTCTCGATGTCGGCCGCCAGTTTCTTCAGGGTGGCGGGCGAGTCGACCTTCCAGCCCATGTAGTCCATGCCGGCTTCCTCAGCCTCGCGCAGCACCACACTGTGATGGTCGTGCTCGTCCCAGGCCTTGAGGAAAACACGGCCTTTGGCGTCGCGCGCCATCTCCGTGAGCCCCACAACGTCGATGTAATGCTTCAAAGCAGGCGCCATCTCGAGCACGCGTATCGCCACGTGTCCAGGGCGCAGTACGCCGGTCAATGCCATTTAAGTCTCCTTATCGGGTTGAAACACATGCAGCGTCGTAGAGAACTCGAAACTAAACGACGTACTTCTTCGGGCAACCACGGCGCGAACCATCTTGCCCACCACTTCGACCCTGAGGTCGCTCTGCGGCTGAATCTTGCAGGCCAGCACACAGCCCTGCTCTTCTTCTTCCGCACTGATCACCGCGCGGCTCATCTTCTTCCTCGCGTAGCGGCCTTCGATCACCCGTACCTTGCACACACCGCACCCCCCGTTGCGACAGCCCACCGGGATGCCCTTGCACCGCAACTGCTCCATCGCCTTGAGCAGGTTGTCTTCCCCGCCGCAACGGAAGGTTTCGCCCGTGTTCTCGATCGTGACCTGGTGAAGCATTTGTTATCCGCTCGGGTCACCGTTTCGCCAGGGCCGCGCGCATCGGCGTCGGCTCAGGCAGCTCGGCGCTGACATCCACTTGATGTGCCGACGCCGAGCGGCTGTGGTTGATCATCGCCACCGCCACCGCGGCAATCACGGCGGGAATCGCGATTGCGACGAAGTTCTGCTGCATCGGCAGCGCCAGGGCCACCAGCGCGCCGATCACGATCGGCGCCAGGATCGCGCCACTGCGGCCAACACCCGACGCGAAGCCGATGCCGGTGGAGCGGATGGCCATCGGATAGAACTGGCCGACGTACGCGTAAGTCACGATCTGCGTGCCGATCGTCGATGCACCGGCCAGGCCGACGATGAGAAAGAGTGCCTCGGTGGGCATCTTGACGCCCAGCAGCGTGATCGAAACCGCCGCCAGCACGTACATCGAGAACAGCACCCATTTGATGTGGAACCTGTCCGCCAGCCAGCCACCGCCCACCGCGCCGATCATCGCGCCGAAGTTCAGCACCAACACAAAGGTTAGCGCCGATCCGAGGCTGTAGCCGGCGCTGGCCATCAGCTTGGTCAGCCACGAACTGAGCGCGTAGACCATGAACAGGCACATGAAAAACGCGATCCAGAACATCAGCGTGCTGAAGCCGCGGCCGTCGTGAAACAAATGGCCGATGGTTGCGTTGTCTGCCTTGTCTTCGGCAGGAAGCTCGAAATGATCGCTTGCGACAGGCCTGAACGACGGGTCCAGGCGCGCCACGATGCTCTTCAGTTCAGCGTGCCGTCCCTGCCCCAGCAGGAACGGCATCGACTCGGGAAACGACTTCAGGATGAATGGGATCAGCACCACCGGCAGGCCCGCGGCGAGAAACACCGATGACCAGCCGTGGGTCTCGATCAGACCTTTGCCGAGCAACGCGGCCAGCATGCCGCCCACCGCATAGCCGCTGAACATCAGCGTGACCATGGTCGCGCGAATCTTCTTCGGTGAGTATTCGGTCATCTGCGCCACCACGTTGGGCATCACGCCGCCGATGCCCAGACCGGCGAGAAAGCGCATGATGCTGAACGTCACCGGGTCGTGGGTCAGACCCGCGAGGGCGGTGAATATGCTGAACAGCCCGATGCAGATCGAGACCGCCCAGCGGCGGCCGATGCGGTCAGCGATGGTGCCGAGGAAGATCGCGCCGAACATCATGCCAAACAGCGCCGAGCTGACCATGAAGCCCGCCTTGGTCGGTTCGACGCTCATCTCCTTCATGATCGACGGCAGCGCGATGCCGGCCACCGCCAGGTCGTAGCCGTCGAAAATGATGATGAGGGCGCACCAGAACAGCACCAGGCCATGGAAGCCATTGAAGCGGGCTTCGTCGGCAATCTTGTGAACGTCGATCTGTCTCATTGAATGTCTCCTTTGTAGTTCTGGTTCGAAACACTTCAGCCGAGGTCACCACCGCCCACCGGCAGCACCGATCCGGTGATGTAGGACGATTCGTCGGAGGCGAAAAACAGGATCGGCGCCACCTGCTCGGCGATGGTTCCGTAGCGGTGCATCAGGCTCGACTCCTTGGTCTGATCGACAATGCCCTGGTACCAGGTCTTTTCCCTGGCCGACGGCTTGGCCGCATTGCGTGGGACCTTGCGAGGCGGTGCTTCGGTTCCACCGGGCGCGGTAGCGTTGATGCGGATGCCGTTTTTGGCCTGCTCCATCGCGATCGACGCCGTCAGCGCATTGACTCCGCCCTTGGCCGCCGCGTAGGGCACGCGGTGGATACTGCGCGTGGCGACCGACGAGACGTTGAGGATCGTGCCCTTCTTCTTCTTGACCATGAAGGGCAGCACCGCGCGGCAACACCACAGCGTCGGGAACAGCGAGCGCCGGATTTCCTTCTCGATCTCCTGCTCGCCGTACTGGTCGTAGGGTTTAGTCCAGATCGTGCCGCCGACGTTGTTGATCAGCACGTCGACGCGCTTGAACCGTTTCAGCGCCTCGTCGACCATGCCCTGCGCGCCGGCAAAGGTCTCGAGGTCGGCCTCGAACGCTGCAGCCGTTCCACCCGCAGCCACGATCTGGTCCACTACCTCGCGCACCAGTGGCGAGCGATCCACCGCCAGCACGGTGCCACCCTCGGCGCAGACGCCCAACGCGACACCCTGCCCGATTCCCTGGGCAGCGCCGGTGACGATGACCACCTTGTTCGCGAATCGATTGCCGCGCGTCATTTCGTTGTCGCCTCGTTGGCCGACGAGAACTTCTCGAACAGGAAGTTCTTCGGCGTGACACCCACGCCCTCCATCCACTTGCGAACGCCCTCGACCA
The DNA here is from genome assembly GCA_031291295.1 of Rhodoferax sp. Taxonomy (GTDB): domain Bacteria; phylum Pseudomonadota; class Gammaproteobacteria; order Burkholderiales; family Burkholderiaceae_C; genus Rhodoferax_A. The sequence continues at coordinate 5,731 of JARLJI010000005.1, forward strand.
TCGGCGGTGGTCCGCAAACGTAAACGTCGACGTCGCCGCCATTGAGCTGGCCCGGCGACAGATGGTCGGTGACGTAGCCGAGCCGCGGGTGGTCGCTTGCACGGTCCGCCACGACGGTGAAGTAATCGAAATTCGGGATCACCGACTTCAGTTCGGCCAGTGTCCCCAGCTCGACCAGGTCGTCGTTGGTGTTAACGCCGTAAGCCAAGGTGATCGGCTGGTCGGTCGGGTTTTCCTTGATCCACAGCAGCATCGACAGGAACGGCGCCAGCCCGGTGCCGCCAGCGAGCATCAGGATCGGCCGGATTGTCGGGCGCAGATAGAAGCTGCCATACGGGCCGGTAAACATCATGAAGTCCCCGGTGTTGGCCTTGCTGCGCATGAAGGTGCTCATCAAGCCGTCCGGCACGTCTCGGATCAGAAACGACAATTCCGTCTGGTTCGGCGCCGAACTGAACGAATAGGACCGCGTTTCCTTGCTGCCCGGTACCTGCAGGTTGACGTATTGGCCAGGGAGGAAGGACAAGGGCCGCTCGGCCTGCAGCGAGAACGTCACCGTGGTCGCCGAATCGCGCGCGATGTTCGTGAGCTTTCCGCCAAGCGAGCCGACCTCGGTCTTGCAGGCGGCCGCCGACGCAGGCACCCGGATCACGCAGTCAGACTTCGGCCGCATCTGGCAGGTCAGGACGTAGCCCTTGGCGGCTTCGTCGTCGGTCAGCGCGTCCTCGATGTACGCGCCCATCTCGTAGCTGCCGCTTTCGCAATGGCACTTGCAGGTGCCGCAGGCGCCATCGCGGCAGTCGAGCGGGATGTTGATCTTGGCGCCGTAGGCAGCGTCACAGACCAGTTCGCTCGAGTCGCACTGAATGATGCGGGTGACGCCGTCTTCGAACTGAAGCGCTATGTTGTAGGCCATGGCTGCGCCTCAGACGTGGTACACGTCGAACATGTGGTGGACGTAGTCGTTCTTCAGCACCATGTACTTGCGCTTGATCAGCGGCTTCGGGCCGCTGGTGTCGAGCGTGTAGCGGGCGGTACCGAAGTACACGTCGACGATGTCGTAGCGGAAGCTGTGCGTCGTCCAGTTGAAGCACAGGTCGACCGACTTCTCGTCCTGGGCCAGGATCTCGATGTTCGTGATCGAGCGGTTGTATCGCGTGTCGGGTGTGGACGCACTGGAGCGGTCGGTCTCGATGCGGAACACGCGATCCTCCAGGCCCTGCTTGCTCGGGTAGTAGATCAGCGAGACCTCGTTGTGCGGATCGCTGGTGAGCTTGTCGTCGTCGTCCCACGACGGCATGTAGTAGTCCACGTCGTCGGCGTAGCACGCCAGCCAGTCGGCCCAGCGTTTCTCGGCCTGCGCGCGTGCTTCCTGGTACAGGAAGGCTTGAATGGCGTCGTAGGACAGCATCATCACTTGCCTCCGTTCGTTTGCTCGGCCTGGTAGGCCTTCTTCATCGTCTGCAGCCAGTACTCGTGCTGGCCGATGTACAAGCCCTCGTCCTCGGTCTTGATGCAACTGAGTTCGGGCTTCAGGCCGATCAGGTCGGCGGTCGCATCCGGTCCCTTGACCCAGTGCGTCGCACCGCGGCTCAGGTCGTTCCACTTCACGGCGCGCGCCTCGTAGCCCAGCTGGCAGGAGCGGAACTCCTCCAGGTCGTCGGGCGTGGCCATGCCGGTGGCGTTGAAGAAGTCCTCGTACTGGCGCAGCCGGCGTTCGCGCGCCTCAGCCGGCTCGCCCTTGGGCGCTATGCAGTAGATCGTAACCTCGCTCTTGTTCACCGAGATCGGCCGCACGACGCGGATTTGCGAGCTGAACTGGTCCATCAGGTAGACGTTCGGGTACAGGCACAGGTTGCGTGACTTGCGCAGCATCCAGTCTGCCTTCGCCTCGCCAAACTTTTCGACCCATTCGGGACGCCTGGCGAACAAGGGCCTGTCCTCGGGGTTGGACCAGTTGGTCCACAGCACCATGTGACCATGCTTGAACGAGTACGAGCCGCCGCCCTGCTTGGCCCAGGCGCCGGCGTTCATCGCCTTGACGTTGTCGACCTTGCCGTCCGCGCCGCGGCGCGCGGTGGTAGCGGCGTAGTTCCAGTGCACCGCCGAGACGTGGTAGCCATCGGCCCCGTTCTCGGCCGTCAGCTTCCAGTTCCCGTCGAAGGTGTAGGTCGATGCGCCGCGCAACACCTCGATGCCGTCGGGTGCCTGGTCGACGATCATGTCGATGATTTTGACCGCCTCGCCAAGGTGCTCCTTCAACGGCAGCACGTCCGCGCTTATGCTGCCGAACAGGAAGCCGCGGTAGTTCTCGAAGGCGCCGAGCTTGACCATGTCGTGGCTGCCTTCGCAGTTGAAACTCGGCGGGTAGCCGGCATCGGGGCTCTGGTCCTTGACCTTCAGCAGCTTGCCAGTGTTGCTGAAGGTCCAGCCGTGGAACGGGCAGGTGAAGCTGGACTTGTTGCCCTTCTTGAAGCGGCACAGGACCGCGCCACGGTGCGTGCAGGTGTTGGCCAGCGCGTTGAGCTTGCCGTCCTTGCTGCGCGTGATGACCACCGGCTGCCGGCCGATATAGACCGTCAGATAGTCATTGACGTTCGGAAGCTGACTCTCGTGCGCCAAGTAGACCCAGTTGCCTTCGAAGATGTACTTAAGTTCAAGCTCGTACAACTGCTCGTCGGTGAATGCGGCCCGATCCAGGCGATAGAGGTGTTTGGCGGGGTCGTCCTGCAGCATCGCCTCGAGTTTGGCGAGGCTGGCCGAGTTGTCCTGATGAATCTGAATCACGCGGGTCTCCTGTTTATGATGGTCAACGTCAAAAGGCGGTTGCTGGCATGCCGCCAGAACCGAAATCCTAGACACGATACGACGAGTTGTCCCGCACTGTAACCACCCGCTGCAGCGTCATCGCGCAACTGGATCTGGTCGGCACGGGTCGCGGATCGCGGGCTCGCGACTGCGCCCCGTCGGGCGGTCCGCGTAGTGAAAGCAGCAAAGTCATTGCACGTGTCTCCTGGCTGGCCCATGAGGCCTGTTTTTCTTGCCGTGACAGCCTTGCGGCGGCATCGAGCATTTGGTCGTTCTTGTCTGTTACGAGGACTCTGTATGCAGATGCCGTGCCAACTTTTCGACGATCGCGCGCCTATGCGCGAGCTCACTCGACAGCGATTGCATCATTAGGTACAAACCCCTATTCACGCGCCGCCTGAGCATTGGCGGCATATGAACCAATTGATGCAAAGTCTTGAGTGGCGCACTGTCACGAATGCATCAATTGATCAATTCGCTGCGTGCGCCCGGAAATCGGGCTGACGAGGTCTCTCCTCTGTAGAAAGGCGCATCACGTCCGAAGCAGCCGCCGCGTTGACGATGGCACGCCGCGTGCTTAAATAGTGACCATCGGAACCAAAACAAGCAATGGAGACAACAATGTACGTCCGGCTCTGTAAACAGCGGGTGTGGAACCCATGAAGAAGCCAGGCCGCACGGTGACTTCGCCTCAGCCGCGCGATCGAAGCCTGCCGCTGCTGAAGGACGAACGCGCCGAGATCGACAGCGTTCGCTTTCCCGATCTGGCCGACCTGATGGCGCAGCTGCATTTCTCCACCAGCGACGGGCGCATCTGGCTGAATGACCAGCGCATGCTGCTGGTGCATGCGAAGGCGCTCGGTTCGATGCGCCGCGAGATGATCGAGAGCCTGGGGATAGATGTGGCGCGCAGGCTGTTCACCCGCATGGGCTACCAGGCGGGCACCTACGACGCGCAGATGGCACGCAAGGTGCGGTCGAAGACCAACGTGAAGGACATGTTCGTCGTCGGACCGCAGATGCACTGCCTGGAGGGCATCGGGCTTTCCGAGCCGGTACGACTCGAGTTTGACGTCGAGCGCGGCAAACACTATGGCGAGTTCGTCTGGACTCACCAGCTCGAGGATGAAGAACACATTCGGCACTTCCCGATCGGCACCGAGCCGTCGTGCTGGATGCAGGTCGGCTACGCGTCCGGCTTCTCTACGGAGTTCATGGGGCGCCAGATCCTCTACCGCGAAGTCGAATGCCAGTCGATGGGCCAGCCCGCGTGTCGCATCGTAGGCATGCCGGTTGAAACCTGGGGTGAAGAGGCCGCGCCGGACTTGCAGTACCTGATGCCCGCGGCGCTGCTTGGCGAAACGACTTCGCGCTTCGGCACCACCTTGCGGCCTGCGGTGCTCCCTGAAGAAGACATCTCCGCCACCGGCCAGCCGGTCGGTATCTCGCCAGGGTTCAATTCCGTGCTGCACATGGTTCAGCGGGTCGCACCGACCAATGCCACGGTGCTGTTCCTGGGCGAAAGTGGTGTCGGCAAGGAGGTGTTCGCGCGGATGTTGCACCGGTCGAGTTCGCGCAGCCAGAAGCCATTCGTGGCGGTGAATTGCGCGGCAATCCCGGAGTCACTGATCGAGTCGGAACTGTTCGGTACCGAACGCGGTGCGTACACCGGTGCGACGCAGAGCCGGGCCGGGCGCTTCGAGCGCGCGGACGGCGGGACCTTGTTCCTCGACGAAATTGGCACCCTCACCGCAGGCGCGCAGGGCAGCCTCCTGCGCGCACTTCAGGAAGGCGAAATCGAACGATTGGGTGACAACCAGACGCGACGCGTCGATGTCCGCGTGATTGCTGCCACGAACGTCAACCTTCGAGAAGCGGTCGCGGCTGGGCATTTCCGCGAGGATCTGTTCTTCCGTCTCAACGTCTTTCCGATTCGCGTGACGCCGTTGCGCGAGCGACGCGAAGACATCCCCCTGCTAATGACGCATTTCCTCGGCAAGTTCAACCGCGTGCACGGGCGACGGCTGACGGGCTTTACGCAGCGGGCGGTCGACGCAGTGATGTCCTACGAGTGGCCGGGGAACATTCGCGAGCTGGAAAACGTCATCGAACGCGGCGTCATTCTGGCCGCCGAGAACACCGCGATTGACACACCCCAGCTTTTCACGAGTGGAGAACAGTTCAGCGACAAGCAGTTCGCCGTTGACCGCAGCGGCACGCTCGTGAAGACCGACCCGGCAGATTTGTTGGACGAACACGCGACGGAACCCGATATCGAGCGCGTCGCGACCCACTTCAACAACCTGCTGCGCGGCGTCGACGACGGCGAAAGTACGGTGTCGCTCGACGACATTGAAACCCTGTTGCTGAGGAAAGCAATGGACCGGGCGCACGGCAACGTTGCGGCCGCCGCCCGGCTGCTGGGCGTCACGCGCCCGCAGATGGTGTACCGGCTGAAAAGCCGCGGCATCACGCACCAGGGCGAGTGAGGCCGTCGGCCGTCTACCACCCGAACAGCATGTTCTCCCACCTCGAACGACCGACAAGCCCGGTGCCGACCTGGCGGCAGGTGCTGTCGGACTTCGGCCCGCGCTATGCGGCAAACGGCTTCATCGGCTGGGTGTTCTCCGCCACCGCGCCGGTGGCAATCATCCTCTCGGTCGGCACGCGCGGCGGCTTGAGCGAAGCCGAACTGGCGTCGTGGATCTTCGGTGTGTTCTTCGTCAACGGCCTGATCACCATCCTGTTCTGCTGGCTGTACCGGCAACCGCTGGCGTTCTTCTGGACTATTCCGGGCACCGTGCTCGTGGGTCCGGCACTGTCGCACCTGAGCTTCGCCGAGGTGATCGGCGCGTTCTACGTGACCGGAGCGTTGATGCTCGTGCTTGGCGCCACCGGGTGGGTCAAACGGGCCATGCAGGCGGTGCCGATGCCGATCGTGATGGGCATGGTCGCCGGCGTGTTCCTGCGCTTCGGGCTCGACCTGGTTCGCTCGCTCCACGACGACGTCGCAATCGCCGGGCCCATGGTTGCCGCCTGGTTGCTGCTGACCGCCTTGCCGCGGCTGGGCCGGCGAATGCCGCCGCTGATCGGAGCGCTGCTGATCGGGGCGCTGTCAACAGCCGTGCTCGGGCGCTTCGATACCTCGACCCTGGGCGCGATCGAATTCGTGCGTCCCGTGGTGCATGCGCCCGCGTGGTCATGGGCGGCGATGATCGAGCTGGTGGTGCCGCTCGCGATCACTGTGCTGGTCGTGCAGAACGGCCAGGGCATCGCCGTCGTGAAGGCCGCGGGACATGAACCGCCGGTCGACGCGATCACCGTGGCTTGCGGCGTCGGCGCGATCGCGAGCGCCGTGGTCGGCAGTGTCAGCACATGTCTCACCGGACCGACGAACGCGATCATCACCTCGTCCGGTGAGCGTTCGCGGCACTACACGGCGGGCATCTTCACGGGGCTGCTCGCCGTGGTCTTCGGGCTGATGGCCCCGGCGTTCACCCGCCTGATGCTCCATGCGCCCAAGGCCTTCATCATGGCGCTCGCGGGTCTGGCGATGTTGCGCGTGCTGCAGGCTGCCTTTGTCACGTCGTTCAGGGACCGCTTTGCCCTGGGTGCGCTGGTCGCCTTCCTGGTGACGGTCGCGGATCTGGGTCTGCTGAACATCGGCGCGGCGTTTTGGGGTCTGTTGGCGGGTTTCGCAATGTCCTGGTTGTTGGAGCGGCGCGATTTTTCAGATGCAGTGAAGGCGGACTGAAGGATGCCGGGTGCGCGCTCTGAGAGTGCTGCTGCGGCTTATCGAGTTAGCGCAAAATATCAAGCCGCTACCGCTATTCCGGTGAACACCAGTCTTACAGCTTGGAGTGAAATCATGAACGTCCTGACGACCGCACTGGCCTCCCAACTCGAAAGCCTGCTTCCAGACCTCGAAGCCATCTACGAGGATCTGCATCGCCATCCGGAATTGTCGATGCAGGAAGTGCGCACTGCCAAAATTGCCGCGGACTATATTGAGGCGCTCGGCTATGAAGTCAGCCGCGCCGTGGGCGTGACCGGCGTTGTCGGCCTGCTGCGCAACGGCGCTGGACCGACCGTGATGCTGCGTGCCGATATGGACGCACTTCCGGTGGTTGAGGCCACTGGTTTGCCCTATGCCAGCACGGTCAGGGCCAAGGACGAGGATGGCGTTGAAGTCGGTGTGTCGCACGTCTGCGGGCACGACCTGCACGTGACCTGGCTGATGGGTGCGGCGCGGGTCCTGGCCGAGCACCGCGACCTCTGGAAGGGAACGCTGATGCTGGTGTTCCAGCCCGGAGAAGAGGTGGGGCGCGGCGCCCAAAGCATGGTGGACGACTGGGGCACCGACCGCTTCCCCAAACCCGACATCATTCTCGGCCAGCACGTGATGGTGGGCCCCACCGGCAAAGTCATGTACCGTCCGGGCGTGATTCTCTCGGCCGGCGACAGCCTGAAGGTCACGCTGTTCGGACGCGGCGCGCACGGCTCACAGCCACAGACCTCGATCGATCCGGTGATCATGGCCGCCGCGACCACGCTGCGCCTGCAAACCATCGTCTCGCGCGAGATTTCACCGTTGGACAGCGCGGTTCTCACGATCGGCGCGCTGCAGGCTGGCACGAAGGAAAACATCATTCCCGACGATGCCACCATCAAGCTCAACATACGTACCTACGACCAGGACGTGCGCGACTACATGCTCTCGGCCGTCAAGCGGATCTGCTGCGCCGAGTGCGATGCGTCCAACGCGGAAAAGCCGCCGGAGTTCACCACCCTCAGCAGCTATCCGCTGACGGTGAACGACACCAACGCGACGGCACGCGTGGTCAAGGCGTTCAGTGCCCAGTTCGGCGCCAATGCCTACGAAGCGCCGCCGGCTGCGGCGAGTGAGGACTTCAGCATCTTCGGCCGCAGCTGGGGCGTGCCCTATGTGTTCTGGTTCGTCGGCAGCACCGACCTGGCGCGCTACGAACAGGCCAAGCGCGAAAAAAAGCTCAACACCATCCCGAGCAACCATTCGCCCAAGTTCGCCCCTGTGCTGCACCCGACCATGGAAACTGGTTTGCAGGCCATGCTGACGGCCGCCTCTGCATGGCTTTGTGCCGCTGCGCATTGAGAGTATGGGGCACAAGCTCTACACACCGACCGACCTATTGGGCACTTTCGTCGGCGCGGTGAGCGGAGCGCTGCCCGGCGCGTCCATGTGCATTTGCGTTCGGCTCTTGTCGTTGCGTTCGGCTCTTGTCGTTGCGCTACGGCTGGCAACTGCGACCACCCAAGCGCCACTGAGAATTACCAAGTTCATTGTGGCTGCCAACCTTTTCGCGAGACCGATCCAAAGGAATTCTTCATGAGTACCATTCCCTCCCCCAGCGTGCCGTTCAAGGGCAATGACCGCCTGCTGCTCGGCATCATCATGGGCGTCATCGCGTTCTGGCTATTTGCCCAGACGACACTGAACATCGCGCCTGACATGAGCCGCGACCTGGGCATGGAGTCCAACACGATGAACATCGCGGTGGCCATTACCTCGCTGTTCTCGGGCATTTTTATCGTGGTGGCAGGGGGCTTGGCCGACCACATGGGCCGGCTGAAGATCACTCGCATCGGCTTTTACCTGAACATCGTGGGCTCGCTGCTGGTGGCCATGACGCCCCGGGGCGAGCTGGCGACGACGGTACTGCTGCTGGGCCGTGCGCTGCAAGGCCTGGCAGCCGCTTGCATCATGCCGGCCAGCCTGGCGCTGGTGAAGACCTACTGGGACGGCGCCGAACGCCAACGCGCCGTCAGCATGTGGTCGATCGGCTCATGGGGCGGTTCCGGACTGTGCTCGCTGTTCGGCGGCCTGATGTCGCAGAACTTTGGCTGGCGCTCGATTTTCTGGGTCGGCATCGCGGTGAGTGTGTTGGGCTTGTGGATGATGCGCGGCACGCCCGAAAGCAAGACCGAAACCAAGGGCGACTACAAGTTCGACCTGCCCGGCGTGTTGACCTTCATGGTCACGATGGTGGCATTGGAAGTGCTGGTGACACAGGGCAACAAGCTTGGCTGGACCAGCCCGATCGGGCTGACGCTGATCGCCGTAACGTTGATCTTCGGCTTCCTGTTCTTGCGCATCGAAAGCAGGTCGCTCAATGCGTTTTTCGACTTCGGCCTGTTCAAGAACTCCACCTACACGGGCGCGACGATCTCCAACTTCCTGCTCAACGGCGTGGCCGGCACGCTGATGGTGTCGCTGCAACTGGTGCAACTCGGCGGCAACCTGACAGCGCAACAGGCGGGCCTGCTGACCATCGGCTATGCCATTGCCATCATTGCCTTCATTCGCGTGGGTGAAAAGCTGCTGGGCCGTTTCGGTGCCCGCAAGCCGATGATCTGGGGTTGCCTGATCACGGGCGTGGCCATCCTGCTGCTGTCCCCGGCCAACCTGATGCTGTCGGACTACAAGGTGCTGGCCATTGTCGGCTATACGCTGTTCGGTGTGGGTCTTGCGTTTTATGCCACGCCTTCGACCGACGCGGCCCTGTCGAACCTGCCCGCCGCGCAAGCTGGCTCCGGTGCCGGCATCTACAAGATGGCTTCGTCGCTCGGCGCCGCGTTCGGCGTGGCGATCTCGGCCGCCATCTTCACGGCGCTGCGCGCCAACGACAGCAGCGTGCGCTGGCTCGAAGGCGTGATTACCTTCGTCGGCCGCCAGGACAACCTTGCCGTGCGCGAAGCCGCCATCATCGCCCTCGGATTCAACGCGCTGATGGTCGTAATGGCCATCGTGGTCATCATGCTCACCGTGCCCAAGGGCAAGAAGGAAGCCTGAACCCGCGTGCACCGGGCCAATGTCGCAGGCCCGGGCGACTTCAAGCGGGGCTTCCCGACTCGACCAACTCGCTAATTGGCAGACCAAGTGGCGTTGCCCAGCGCCTTGGCGAGAAACTCGATCAACAGGCGCACCTTGGCAGACACATACTGCCGGCTCGGGTAAACCGCGTAGATGCCGAACTCAGTTGAGCGGTACTGCGGCATAAATTCCACAAGTGTGCCGCTGCGCAAGTCTTCTTCAACCAGGAATGACGGCTGCAAGATGATTCCCTGGTGCTTCAACGCAGCAGCCCGGCACGTGTCACCACTATTGGTGCGCATGACGGGATGCACCACCACTTTCACTTTCCCCTGCGGCCCCTCTAACTCCCAGTGGTCACCCATGGCAAGGAGGCTATAAGCAAGTACGGTATGTTCGGCGATGTCGGCGGGGTGCTTTGGGTGTCCGTGCTTCTTGAGATACGCAGGCGATGCACACAGAACCATGCGCGTGGACGCAAGCTTCATGCTAATAAGCGATGAGTTGGGCAGGCTGCCAATGCGCACCGCCAGGTCATAGCCTTCTTCCACCAGGTCCACCACGCGGTCTGAAAGCGTCACATCCAGCGTGACCCGGGGATTGGCGGCCATGAAGTCGGACCACAGCGGTGCCAGATGCATGATGCCGAAGGTCACCGGCACATTGATCTTGACCAGTCCGCTGGCCTGCGCAGAACTGGCCGTGATTTCGGATTCTGCCTCTTCCAAGTCGCCCAGCAGCGCTTTGCACCGGACGTGGAAGGCACGCCCTTCTTCGGTGAGTGAGAGCTTGCGGGTGGTCCGGTGCAAGAGGCGCACGCCCAGCCGCTCTTCCAGGTCCGCCACATAGCGGGACACAGCCGCCTTGGACATATCCAACGACTCCGCCGCCCGCACAAAGCTGCCGGCATCCACCACCGAGGCAAAGGTTTGCATTTCCAGAAACTTATCCATTTATCTCATTTTGAGGGATTATTAATTTCATTGAACCATATTTATCTTTAATTTAGAAACAAATAAAGTTCAACCCATGCCTTGAGTGCAACCCGCCGATTGCCGGGAAGGCTCCCTTAAACCGTTGAAAGGAAATCGTATGAAAGTTCTCGTGATTGGTGCCGGCAACATGGGCTCCGGATTTGTCAAACAACTCTCTGCCGCAGGCCACACCGTGAGCGTGACTGCCCGCGATGCCGCGAAAGCTGCTGCCGCAGCCTCTCCGTATGCCAACGCCAGGGCCGTCCCCGCCGCCGGTGCTGCCGAAGGCCAGGATGTGGTGATTCTGGCCACGGGCTATGGTGATGCCGCCTCGGCCCTGCAATCCGTGGGCGACCTGCAAGGCAAAGTGGTGGTGGACATCACCAACCCGCTGACCGCCGACTACATGGGCCTGACCCTGGGGTACAGCACTTCGGCCGCAGAAGAAATTGCCAAGACCGTTCCCGGCGCGCAAGTGGTCAAGGCCTTTAACACCGTGCTCGCACAGGTGCTGGCTCAGGGCGCTGTATTGGCCGATGGCAGCAAGGTCACCGTGTTCGTTGCCGGTGACAACGAAGCCGCCAAGGCGACCGTGAAAGCACTGGCCGAGAGCCTGGGCTTTGCCGCGGCCGATGCTGGCAGCTTGAAGAACGCGCGCTACCTGGAGCCTGTGGCCGGTCTGAACATCTACTTCGCCTACGGCGCAGGACGCGGCACCGCCATCGCTCCGGCATGGCTGGGTTTTAAGTGAACCCTGATGCACTGCAACGCCATCCTTTCGCGCAAACAGTGACTGCCGATGTCACCGTGCTGGAAATGCGCGGCGACACCAGCCTGGTGCAACGTGAGGCAGCTGCGCAAACTCTGTTCCGCAGGGAATTCCCGCTGGGGGTGGACTCGCTGGAGCGGCAAAGCCCCAGGCATGAACCGCCGCGACCCATCGAACTCGAACATGCCATTGAGTTGACGGAAGAGGCGGTGATGCCCCTGGCGGCACAGTTTGCTGGCAGCCCCGGGCTAATCCTGCAAGGCGTGGGCGCAGCCCTGATCGCCCACGGCCTGGAGACCAGTGGCATCGCGCAGACTGCACTCACCCTGGATGAGGTGGAGGCGCTGTTCAACCGATTGGTGTCGGTCAGCCAGGGCCGACCGGCAAGCCAGGAGACCCTGCCGATGGATGGACGCTTCTTCGCTGCCGTGCTGATGCTGCGGGAATTCATGCACCATCTGCACTTTGCGCAAGTCATACTTCAACCGGTGAAGGAATAGTCATCTTGGAACTCGGTATTTACACCTTCGGCGACCTGAGTGCCAATGCGCGCGGCCCGCAGGCGGCGCAGCAACGCCTCAAGGAAATTGTGGCCGCCGCCAAGCTGGCCGATGAGGCCGGTCTGCACGTCTTTGGTGTAGGCGAACACCACCGTTCCGACTACGCCGTGTCAGCCCACACCGTGGTGCTGGGGGCCATTGCTGCGGTGACCCGCAACATCCGCCTGACCAGTGCGGTCACCATTCTCAGTTCTGCAGACCCCGTGCGCGTGTTTGAGGATTTTGCCACTTTGGATTTGTTGTCCTCGGGACGTGCGGAACTGATGGCAGGCCGCGGCGCTTTCATTGAGTCGTTCCCGCTCTTCGGATTTGCGCTGGACGACTACGAAGCGCTGTACAACGAAAAGCTGGAGCTGCTGCTCAAGTTGCGTCAGAACGAGCGCATCACCTGGGACGGCAAATTCCGCCCGTCCCTGGATGGCGTTGAAGTGTCGCCTCGCCCCGCCTCGCCGCATTTCCCAATCTGGATCGGAGCAGGTGGCACACCCCAGAGCGCAGTGCGCGCGGGCCGGGCCGGGCTGCCTTTGAACCTGGCCAACATCGGCGGCGAGCCTGCACGCTTCCAACCCTTTGTTGACCTTTATCGCCAAACGGGCCTCGCTGCCGGGCATGCGCCTGGCGATTTGAAAGTGGCGATCTCCGGGCACCTGCATGTGCAAAAAGAGTCGCAACGCGCCCGCGACGAGTTCTTTCCGCACTACACCCATTACATGCGACACAACCTGCCGCAGCGTGACCGGGGCTGGGAGATTTCACGGCGGGACTACGAGCAGTTGGCCAGCCCGCGCGGCTCGCTGTTTGTGGGCAGCCCGCAGGAAATTGCGGACAAGATTCTTTACGAGCACGAGCTGTTTGGCCACCAGCGCTTTCTGGCGCAGATCGACATTGGCGGTTTGCCCTATGCGAAGGTGGCGCAGGTGATAGAACTGCTGGCGTCTGACGTACTGCCCCTGGTGAAGCGGGCGCTGGAGGGCCAGGGGAATTCAGCACCAGGCAATGCTTCGCGCAATCACTGATCAAATACCCAGACTATTCACCTCTGAAGGAAGCAAGAACATGTCCACCACACCGGCCAAGACGACCGAAAGAATGCCCGCCTGGTTCATCCCCCACGGCGGCGGCCCCTGCTTTTTTATGGATTGGAACCCGCCGGATGCGTGGAACCGCATGGCGGATTTTTTGAAGGGCCTGGCCTCCACTTTGCCGCGCACGCCCAAGGCCATCATCATGGTGTCGGCGCACTGGCTGGAGCCGCATCTGACCGTGACGAGCGGTGCGCAGCCGGAACTCATCTATGACTACTACGGTTTCCCGCCTCACACCTATGAACTGAAGTACCCCGCCCCCGGTGCGCCAGCCCTGGCGGACCAGATCGTGAAGATGCTCACCACGGCAGGCATTGCCAGCGCCCCCGACGCACAGCGCGGCTTTGACCACGGCATGTTCATTCCGCTCAAGCTGATTTTTCCAGAGGCCAACATTCCGGTCGTGCAACTCTCGCTGCACAACTCACTGGACCCTGCGCGGCACCTGGAGGCAGGCCGTGCGCTGGAAGCGCTGCGCGATCAGGATGTGCTGATCATCGGCAGCGGCATGAGCTTTCACAACATGCGCGCTTATGGCAACCCGCAATACGGCCCGGTGTCCGATGCCTTCGACGATTGGCTAACCACAGCCGTCGAGTCCAGTCCGCAAGAGCGTTACGCCTTGCTGGCGAACTGGGAACAGGCGCCCGGTGCCCGACACTGCCACCCACCGCGCGCTGAAGAACACCTGATACCCCTGATGACCGTTGCGGGTGCTGCCGGTGAGGATGCCGGTCGCAAGGTGTTTTCTGATCGGGTGATGGAAACGACGCTGTCGGCGTTCACCTTCGGTTGATTCCACGTGAAGGTTTGAGTGTTTTTGAGAGGATTGCTCCAGGTCTTGAATGGCGGCCCCTTTTTTAGACTACGCCGCCAACCAGCCAGATGCGCTATTTAATTCTGAACCACTTATGACAGGGCTGTTGGCGATAATGTTCGCTGACGGCCTTTTCCACTTTCAGGGCGCGGTGCACGAAGCACCCTCCCACGCAAAACATTCATGCCAGTCCAAGACGGTCTACCCACGCCGGCGCGTTATCACGCCATGGCAGTCATCATTTTCGGCCTTGCACTGGCGGTGCTCGACGGCACCATCGTCAACCTGGCGTTGCCGGGCATTGCGCGCGACCTGCACGCCAGCGCCGCGCAGGCGGTGTGGGTCATCAACGCCTACCAGGTCGCCACACTGGCCCTGCTGCTGCCGTGTGCGACGCTGGGCGACCTGGTTGGGTACCGGCGCGTGTATTTGAGCGGCGTGGTGCTGTTCACCGTGGCCTCGCTCGGATGCACCCTGGCGCAATCGCTGCCGATGCTGGCCGCGGCGCGGGCCATCCAGGGGCTGGGCGCGGCCGGCATCATGTCGGTCAATTCGGCGCTGGTGCGCCTGATTTACCCGCGGCACATGCTCGGGCGCGGCGTGGCGATTAATTCGCTGGTGGTGGCCACGGCTGCGGTAGCCGGGCCTTCGATCGCCGCGGGCATCCTGTCGGTCGCGTCGTGGCCCTGGCTGTTTGTGCTGAACCTGCCATTGGGCGTGGCCGTGCTGTGGCTCGGCCTGCGCGCCCTGCCCCAGAACGCCGTGGCGGCGCCGGCCGGCGTGCGGCTGTCATGGCTCGACGTGCTGCTCAATGCGCTGATGTTCAGCCTGGTGGTGCTCGGCGCCGATGCGCTGGGCGCACACCGCGGATCGTCCGCCACGGGCGCCGGCGTGGCCCTGCTGGCGGGTGGCCTGCTGGTTGGCCTGGTCTATATGCGCCGCCAGTGGACGCAGCCGCTGCCGCTGTTCCCGCTGGACCTGCTGCGCATTCCCGTGTTTGCGCTGTCGATGTGCTCTTCGGTGGGCGCCTTTGCGGCGCAGATGCTGGCCTACATCGCGCTGCCCTTCCTGCTGCTCGACAGCTATGGCCGCACGCCGCTGCAAGCGGGCCTGTTGATCACCGCCTGGCCGCTGGCCATCGTGGTCGTGGCACCGATCGTCGGGCGCCTGATCGGCCGCTACCCGGACGGCCTGCTCGGCGGCATCGGCATGGCCATCATGGCGACGGCGCTGGCCCTGATGGCGGCGCTGCCGGCCCAGCCGGACAACACCGCCATCGCCTGGCGCATGGTGCTGTGCGGCATCGGCTTTGGCATGTTCCAGTCGCCCAACAACCACACCATCGTGACGACGGCACCCGCGCATCGCTCAGGTGGCGCCAGCGGCATGCTGGGCACGGCGCGGCTCACCGGCCAGACGCTGGGCGCGGTGCTGCTGTCCATTATTTTCAGTATCGAGAATGCCCACAACGGACGCGGACCCGTAATCGCACTGGCGCTGGCGGCCTGCTTCGCGGCGGCAGCGGGTGCCTTCAGTTCCCTGCGCGTGAGGCGGGCTGCGGCGGCGGCCTGACGCAGCGCATCGCTGCCGGCGCAAACCCGTATAGTCCCTCCCACACGATCAACCGGGGCCACAGCATGCGTTCATCCCTTGAAATTTCTGCCAGCGTCAAACTGCGGCAAACCACGGTGCTATCAGGTTTGCTGACAAGCATGGCGCTGCTGCTCGGCGCCTGCACGACCGCCCCGCCGGCATCATCCGTCGGCGACCCGCTGTCCAGCGCGCAGATTGCCGCGATCGTGGCCAGCCCGGACCGCAGTGCGGCGGACCGCGCCAACGACCTGCGCCGCAAGCCGTCGCAAATGCTGGCCTTCATCGGCGTGCGCCCGGGCATGGTGGCGCTGGACCTGAGCGCGGCGCGCGGCTACACCACCGAACTGATCGCGCGCGCGGTCGGACCCACGGGGCGTGTGTACGGGCAAAACGCGCCGCGTGACCCCGCCCGCGCCCAGCCCGCGGCCCCTGAAGGCGCAACTGGCACCCCGATACCCATGACGTCAACAGCGCCTTTGACCTTGGCCGAACGCGCGCAAAACCCGGCAACCCGCAACATCATCCCCGTCGTGCGGCCCTTTGAAGACCCGATGCCCTCCGAAGTCGCATCGAACGGGCTCGACCTCGTGACCCTGATGTTCAACTACCACGACTTCGGCCATATGGGAGTGGACCGCGCGCGCGTGAACCGCGCCGTGTTCGCCGCACTCAAGCCCGGGGGCCTGTATGTCATTGCCGACCACGCGGGCCGGCCCGGCACCGGCATCTCGGAGTCGGGCACGCTGCACCGCATCGAGGAAGCCTTCCTGCGCCGGGAGGTTGAAGCCGCCGGATTCAGGCTCCTCGCAGAAGGTGATTTCCTGCGCAACCCGGCCGACCCGCGCGACAGGAATACGCTCGAACCACCTCAGCCCAAGGACGAGTTCGTCCTGAAGTTCGTCAAACCCTAGTCGGTGCGCAGGGCTGCACCATGGGCGGCAAGCCGCACAAGGCGCACGTGACCGGGCCGCTGGTCACGGCTGCGCAGTTCCTGCCGCAGCTGGCGCGCACCCTGGGCAAGGATGCCTTCTTCCTCACGCTGCTCGCCGTGCTGGTCGTGCTGACGGTGCTAGCCCCCGCGCAGATCGCGTCCTACCCTTCGCTGGTCGACTGGCCCACCATCGCGGCGCTCACGGGGCTGTTGCTTCTCACCAAGGGCGTGGAGAACAGTGGCGCCCTGCACCGGCTGGGCCACTGGGCCATCGCGCGGGTGAACACGCAGCGCTCCGCGGCGCTGTGCCTGGTGCTGGCGGCGGCGCTGCTGTCCACGCTCTTGACCAACGATGTCGCGCTGTTCGTCGTGGTGCCGCTGACGCTGGGCGTGTGCCGCATCGCCCGGCTGCCGGCCACGCGGCTGGTCGTGTTCGAGGCGCTGGCGGTCAACGCGGGCTCGGCGCTCACGCCCATCGGCAATCCGCAGAACCTGTTTTTATGGCAGCTGTCGAACAGCTCGTTCGTGCATTTCGTGGCCTACATGCTGCCGCTGGTCGCCGTGCTGATGGTCCTGCTGCTGGCGCTGACCGTCCTTTCCTTTCCGGCCCGGCCCATGCACGTGAATCTTCAGGAAAATGAACAGCCGCTGGATCGCACCCTGCTGGGCGTCTCGCTGGCGCTGTACGTGCCTTTTCTGCTGCTCACCGATCTGCACCATGCGCCGTGGGCGCTCGCCGCGCTGGCGCTGATCTTTCTCATGGTGCGCCGGCGCGTGCTGCTGCAAATCGACTGGGGCCTGCTGCTCGTGTTCATTCTGATGTTTGTCGATCTGCGCCTGGTGGCGGGGCAAAGTCTGGTGCATGGCTGGATGGACCGGCTGGATCTGGCGCAACCGCGGCACCTGTTCTGTGCCGGCGTCGGCGTCTCGCAGATCATCAGCAATGTGCCGGCGGCCATCGCCCTGGCCGAATACTCGCGGGACTGGCGGGTGATCGCCTACGGGGTAAACATCGGCGGCTTTGGCTTCATGGTCGGCTCGCTGGCGAACCTGATTGCCCTGCGCATGGTGGACGAGCGCCGGGCCTGGCTGAACTTTCACGCCTATTCCCTGCCCTTTCTGGCGGTCGCGGGCATTGTGGGCTACGCCCTGCTCTACTGGTAGTCGGCGCGGCGCCGTCATCGCATGAAAAAAGCCTGCAAGTCGCAAGACTTGCAGGCTTTTGATTCAGAGAAATGCTGGATCAGTCGCGGGCCGGCTTGGCAGGACGCTTGTGGGCATCGCGCGGCACAAAAACCTTGCCGCCATTGCCGGGCCTGACCGACATGGGTTTGCCAAACGCGGGCTTGCGGGCGGCGAAGTCGCCGCGCGGGGCCGCGCCTTCGCTGCGGCCGGCGCCGGCAAAGCGGTCGTTGAAGCCGCCCTTGCGCTCGTAGCTGAAGCCTTCGCGCGGCGGGCCTTCACGGCGTTCGTTGCCCTGGCCAAAACCGCCGCCATTATTGTTTTGATAGCCGCCTGCGCCCGCGTTGAAAGGGGCGCGGGCGTTTTTGTCACCAAAGCCGCCACGGTCAGCACCGCGCGCCGGGCCGAACTTGCGGTCGCGCGAATGGTTGTCGCGGCCACCGCGGTCGCTGTCGCGGCCGCCGAAATTGCTGCGCGGGCGTGCATCGGGAAAGCGCTGCTGCGGCTCCAGGCCCGGAATCGTCTCGGCCTTGAACTGCTGGCGGGTGTAGCTCTCGATATCGAAAATCTTGCGGCGGTCGCGGAACTCGGCAAACGTCACGGCAATACCATCGCGCCCGGCGCGGCCGGTGCGGCCGATGCGGTGGGTGTAGTCTTCGGCCTTCATTGGCAGGCCGAAGTTGAACACGTGGCTGATGGTCGGCACGTCGATGCCGCGTGCGGCCACATCGGTGGCCACCAGGATTTGCACATGGCCTTCGCGCAGCGCCATCAGGCGCCGGTTGCGCAGGCCCTGGTTCAGCGCGCCATGCAGTGCCACGGCAGAAAAGCCGTCCTGCTGCAGGTCGTTCGCCAGGCCGTCGCACTCGATCTGGGTGCTGGCAAACACAATCGCCTGATTGATCGTGGTGTCGCGCAGCCAGTGGTCGAGCAGCTTGCGCTTGTGCTGGGCGTTGTCGGCCCAGAACAGCACCTGCTTGATGTTCTGGTGCTTTTCCTGCGGGCTGTCGATCTGCAGGCGCTGCGGCTCGCGCATCACGCGCTGGGCCAGTTGCTGGATGCGCGGCGCCAGCGTGGCGCTGAACATCATGGTCTGCTTGCGCTCGATGGTGAGCTGGTTGACTTCCGCCAGATCGTCGGCAAAGCCGAGGTCGAGCATGCGGTCGGCCTCATCGACCACCAGGAACTGCACCTGGTCCAGCTTGATCTGCATCGAGCGTTGCAGGTCCAGCAGACGGCCGGGCGTGGCCACCACGAGGTTGGCGTTTTGCAGCTTGGCAATTTGCAACTGGTAAGGCATGCCGCCCACCACATTGGCGATGCGCAGGCCGCGGCAGTGCTTGACCAGTTCAATGGCGTCATGCGCCACCTGCTGGGCCAGCTCGCGGGTCGGGCACAGCACCAGCGCGCCGGGCGCGGCCGCCTTGAAGTTGCGCGGATTGGTCGGGTCCTTGCGCTTGCCGCGCTTCGGGGGCGCTTCGCCCTTGGCGGTGGCATCGGCCACCGCGCGTTCGTATTCGGCACGCTCGTCGGCTTCGGCCTGCGCCTGCTGTTTCAGCAAAGTGTGCAGCACGGGCAACAGGAAGGCGGCGGTCTTGCCGCTGCCGGTCTGGCTGGAGACCATCAGATCGATGAAGCGCGCGGCCTCATTGCCCTGGCCCTCGCCCTGCATGGCCAGCGGAATGGTTTGCAGCTGCACGGTCGTCGGCTGGGTGAAGCCCAGATCTTCGACGGCGCGCAGCAACTCGGGCGCCAGGCCCAGCTTCACAAAGCCGTTCGGAACAGCGGCAACCGGTTCGGCGACGTCCTGCGTCAGGACCTCGGCCGGCTCGGAAAACTCAGCGGCGGACGGCGCAAAGGTCTCCGCCTGAAAAGTGTCGGTGGAAGAATCGGAAGAAAAAGTTTCGACAAGCGAAAAATCGCCTGTCGCGTCAAAAGCGTCAGTCATGTAGTACTCACACGAAAGCCCCGCAAGGTCTGCGGGTGCCCCGTCAATGGTTAAAAAACATCAACCATCAAACGAAGCTCAGTGCCAGTCATGCTGGCCGCAGCGAAGGGGCTGCTGGACTTGAGTTGGCTCGTATTGTCGAGCCGTGTGAGTGAAGGGAGATGTGCAAATGGGCTGCTGTTTACAGCTCAGTTTCAAATTATCGCATGAATTCGGGTTTTTACCTAATACCCCCCTCAAGGCATCTTCAGGAAGTGCTCGCGGTAGTGCGCCAGTTCGTCGATCGATTCATGCACATCGGCCAGCGCCGTGTGTTTTTGCTGCTTCTTGAATGCGCTGTAGACCTCGGGGCGCCAGCGTTTGGCCAGCTCCTTCAGGGTGCTGACGTCGATGCTGCGGTAGTGGAAGAACGCCTCCAGTTTGGGCATGTACTTCACGAGAAAGCGGCGGTCCTGGCTGATGGTGTTGCCGCACATGGGCGCGTTGCCCTTGGGCACGTATTTGGCGAGGAATTCGAGGATTTTTTTCTCGGCCTCGGCCTCGCCCAGCGTGGAGGCCTTCACCTTGTCGATCAGGCCGCTGCGGCCGTGGGTGTTCTGGTTCCACTTGTCCATCTTGGCCAGTTGCTCGTCGCTCTGGTGAATGACCAGCACCGGGCCTTCGATGCGTGGCTCCAGATTCGGGCCGGTCACGACCACCGCAATTTCGATCAGGCGCTCGACTTCCGGATCCAGGCCGGTCATTTCACAGTCGAGCCAAACCAGGTTTTGATCGGATTTGGGCAAGGAGGGGATTGCTTCAGGGATGACTTCAGACATGCTGGGGATTGTCGCCCAAGCCGCGAGAGCGGCCAGAAATACGCCTAAACTCCGATTCATGTCTTCTTCACTTCTTTTGCCGCTGGTCTTTGCCGTAGCGCTGGTCGCCGGCCTGCTGGTGAAATTCTGGCTGGCTTCACGCCAGATCCGCCACGTGGCACGGCACCGCGATAGCGTGCCCGCCGCCTTCGCCCACACGGTCACGCTCGCCGCCCATCAAAAGGCCGCCGACTACACCGTGACCAAGGCGCGCTTCGGCCTGCTGGAGCTGGCCTTTGGCGCCGCGGTGCTGCTGGGCTGGACGCTGCTGGGCGGGCTGCAGGCACTGAACCAGGCGCTGCTGTCCTGGCTGGGCGGCGGCATGCTGCAGCAGTTGGCGCTGCTGGCGGCCTTCGCGCTGATAGGCGGCCTGATCGACCTGCCTTTCACGCTGTACCAGACCTTTGTGATCGAGCAGCGTTATGGCTTCAACAAGATGACGCTGGGGCTGTGGCTGGCCGACTTGGCGAAATCGACGCTGGTCGGCGCCATCATCGGCCTGCCGATCGTGGCGCTGATCCTGTGGCTGATGGGCGCATTGCCAAGCAGCCCCTGGTGGACCTCGTGGTGGCTGGTGGCCTGGGCCTTCTGGATGGGCTTCAACCTCCTGCTGCTCGTGATTTACCCGACCTTCATTGCGCCGCTATTCAACAAATTCAAACCGCTCGAAGACGAGACCCTGAAGAACCGCGTCACCACCCTGATGCAGCGCTGCGGCTTTGCCGCCAAGGGTCTGTTCGTGATGGACGGCAGCAAACGCAGCGCGCACGCCAATGCCTACTTCACCGGCTTCGGGGCCGCCAAGCGGGTGGTGTTTTACGACACGCTGCTGGCCAAGCTGTCACCGGGCGAGGTAGACGCGGTGCTGGCGCACGAATTGGGCCACTTCAAGCACAAGCACGTCATCAAGCGGATCGCGGGCATGTTCGCCCTCAGCCTGGCCGGCTTCGCGCTGCTGGGCTGGCTCTGCACGCGCGTCTGGTTCTACACCGGCCTGGGCGTGAGCCCCAACATGGCTGCGCCCAACAACGCGTTGGCGCTGCTGCTGTTCGTGCTGGCGGCGCCGGTGTTCTCCATCTTTGTCTCCCCGCTGTTTGCACAACTCTCGCGCAAGCACGAGTTCGAGGCCGATGCCTATGCCGTGGCCCAGACCAGCGGGCAGGACCTGTCGGCCGCCCTGCTCAAACTCTACGAAGACAACGCCTCCACGCTGACCCCCGACCCCTTGTTCGTGAAGTTCTACTATTCCCACCCGCCGGCGTCCGAACGCCTGGCGCGGATGAGCCCTGGAGTCACTGCATGAGCACGATGTTGACGAAGAAAGACTGGAGCGCCCATAGCCGGCGCGCACTGAGTGCTACAGAAATAATAGCCCGCCTGGCCACACTGGAGGGCTGGAAGCTCAGCGGCGACGGCGCGGCCGTGGCGATCGAGAAGACCTACACCTTCGCCAATTACTACGAGACCATCTCGTTCGTGAACGCCGTGGCCTTCATTGCCAACGCGCAGGACCACCACCCCGATTTGTCGGTGCACTACAACCGCTGCGTGGTGCGGTTCAACACGCACGACGTCGGTGGCATCTCGGTAACCGACTTCGATTGCGCGGCGCAGATCGACGCCCTGCTGGGCACGCCGGATCCCAAGGCCTCGCCTTGAGCGACGCCGCAGCGCCCCACAGCGGACTGGTGGTCGCCGGCCATGGCCGGCATTTTTTGGTGGAAACGCCCGACGGCCGGCGCCTGATCTGCCACCCGCGCGGCAAGAAAAGCCAGGCCGTGGTGGGCGACCGCGTGCTGTGGCAGGCCTCGCAGGACGAAGGCACGATCGAGAAAATCGAGGAGCGGCGCAACCTGTTTTACCGCCAGGACGAGATCCGCACCAAGTCGTTCGCCGCCAACCTGGACCAGGTGCTGATCCTGATCGCGGCCGAACCGGAGTTCTCCGAGAGCCAGCTGTCGCGCGCGCTGATCGCGGCCGAGGCCGAGCGCATTACGCCCCTGATCGCACTGAACAAGAGCGATTTGAAAGAGCCGTTCGAGCGCACCTGGAGCCGCCTCGCGCCCTACCGGCGCATGGGCTACAACGTGCTGCCGCTGGCGCTCAAGCCAAGGGCTTCGGCGGACTCAAGCCAACCCCAGGCACAGGCCGCGACGTCAACGCTGATCGATCACCTCAAGGGCAAGACCACGCTGGTGCTGGGCCCCTCGGGCGCGGGCAAAAGCACGCTCATCAACCTGCTGGTGCCCGGTGCGGCGGCGCTCACCGGCGAGATTTCGCAAGCGCTCAGTTCGGGCAAGCACACCACCACCAGCACGACCTGGTACTGGGTCGACGAGGCCAGAGAGACTGCCTTGATCGATTCCCCCGGCTTCCAGGAATTCGGCTTGCACCACATCGACGCCATGCATCTGGCCGCGTTCATGCCGGACCTCAAACCGCTGGTGGTGAACTGCAAGTTTTACAACTGCACGCATTTGCACGAACCGGGCTGCGGCGTGATCGCCGCCATCAAACCAGCCGATAGCCCCGATGGGGTCAGCGAAAGACGCTATAAAATCTATAGTGACCTGTTTGCCGAACTGAGCCAGTCGAAATACTGAGCTCAGGCCGCCAAGATCTCGCCCAGCGCCTGCACCAGCGCCTCGCACTGCTGCGGCGTGCCGACGCTGATGCGCAGGTGCTGCGCCACGCGCGCCAGCTTGATGTGCCGCACCAGAATGCCGCGCTCACGGAGCGCGGCAGCCAGCAGCGCGGCGTCGCGGCGCGGGTGCTGCACCAACATGAAATTGGCCTTGGAGGGCAGCACCTCGAAACCCAGGTCTTCGAGCGCCAGCGTCAAGCCTTCGCGGCTGTGCATCACAGCCAAGCGGGTCTGCTCGAAATGCGCGCGGTCCTCATAGGCCGCCACGGCGCCGGCCAGCGCCAGGCGGCCCAAAGGGTAGGAGTTGAAGCTGTCCTTCACGCGCTCCAGCGCCTCGATCAGGTGCCGCTGTCCGACCGCGAAACCCACGCGCAGGCCCGCCAGCGAGCGCGACTTGGACAGCGTGTGCACCACCAGCAGGTTCGGATACCGCTCGATCAGAGGGACGGCGCTGTCGCCGCCAAAGTCCACATAGGCCTCATCCACCAGCACCACGCGGCGCGGCTGGCTTTGCAGCAGCTGCTCGATCGCCGCCAGCGGCAAGGCGCAGCCGGTGGGCGCGTTGGGATTGGCGATCACCACGCCGCCAATGGCCAGCGGGTCGGCGCGGACGTAATCCGCCACCTGGATCTGCATCTGCGCATCCAGCGGCGCGGCCTCAAAGGCGATGCCATACAGGCCGCAATACACCTGGTAGAAGCTGTAGGTGACGTCGGGCATCAAGAGCGGGCGGCCATGGCGGAAGAAGGCGAAGAACGCGTGCGCCAGTACCTCGTCGGAGCCGTTGCCCGCAAACACCTGGTCCGCACGGATACCGTGGTACGCGGCCACGGCCTCGCGCAGCGCCGTGGCCCGCGGGTCCGGGTACAGCTGCAAACCCTGGCGCGCGGCAGCGGCGATGGCCTGCACCACCTGCGGCGATGGCGGGTACGGGTTCTCGTTGGTGTTGAGCTTGACCAGGTTGGGGATTTGCGGCTGCTCGCCCGGCACATAGGGCACGAGGCCGCGGATGGCGGGACTCCAGAAGGTCTCTTCCGAATTCACATTTGCTCCAGAATTTATAGCAGACACTGCCCGCCACATAAAGGCTACAGCGCTTTTTTACTCATGCAGCGCCCGGGCATCAGCCGAGCAGTCGCGCCATTGTCAACAGCGCGAGCAGCACCATCCACATCACGACCGAGCGCCAGACCAGTCCCACGATGCTGCGCAGATGGGCCACTTCCGGCTCGCGCCCGGGGGTCGAGATGCTGTCCTGCTGGTCGGCCGTGGCCTCGAAGCTCGGGTTCGGCGGTTGGGCAAACGAGGCCCTCAAGGCCTCGCCCCCGAGCCGCACATTGACCGCGCCGGCGGTGGCTGCAAGGATGACACCATCGTTGTCGCTGGGGAAGCGCTGCGCATAGTTGCGCCAGCCGTCGATGGCTTCTTCAAAGCTGCCGACGACCGCAAAACTCAGTGCCGTGAGGCGCGCTGGCAGCCAGTCCACCACCATCCAGGCGCTGGCCGCCGCACTCTGCAAGGCAGGGCTGGCGAGCTGGTTTTGGGCATTGCTTTTGTATTTCCAGTAGCGCGACACGAATTCGCTCATGCGATAGAACACGGCACCGGTCGGACCCAGGCCAAAGGCCGCCAGCACCGAGTACCAGGCCAGCACACCGAACACATGGCGGTGCGCCGCCAGCACCGAGTATTCGATCACGTGACGCACGATTTCGCTGCGCGGCACATCCGCGGCATCGACCCGCTGCCATTGCGCCAGCAGAGTGCGGGCCCGCGTCTCATCGCCCTCGTCCAGCGCGTCGCGGATGTCGGTGAAGTAGTGGCTGAACTGGCGAAAGCCGAGCGTGACATAGAGTACCGCCACATGCCACAGCACGGCAAAGGGCCAGCCCAGACCCCGCACCAGCAGCCAGTGGATGCCCAGCGTAACGAGCGACGGCAGCACGGTGGCCAGGCTCCACGCGACCCAGCCATGGTGCGGCTTGCCCGCGTCGAAGTTGCGACTGACCCAGCGTGCCCATCGGCGCAAACCGCTATGAAACGGATTGCCGGGCGCCAACGGACGAACCTGCTCGATCAGCAAGGCGAACAAAATGGCGAAAAAACTCATGGACGCATCATAACGAGCGGCAATGACGAATCGTGATCCAGCCCTGCTGCCCGAGCGGCAAGCGTGGGGGATCACAACCCTTCAGGCTGACAGAAAACGGTAAAAGTTGCGCAGCATGCCGGCCGTGGCGCCCCAGATAAAGCGCTCCTTGCCGTGGTCCTGGTAGGGCATGGAGAACCACTCGCGGCGCATCCCTTCCCACTCGAGGGCTTGCAGGTGATGGTTCGCCGGGTTCATCAGAAACTCCAGCGGCACTTCGAACGCATCGGCCACTTCGTCCGGATTGGGATGCAGCACAAAGCCCGGCCGCACCAGCGCCACCACGGGCGTGATGATGAAGGCGCTGCCGGTGACATAGATCGGCAGCGTGCCGATCACCTCGATGTTGCGCTCGTCCAGGCCCACCTCTTCGTGGGTCTCGCGCAGCGCCGTCGCGGCGGCATTGGCATCGGTGGCGTCGGCCTTGCCGCCCGGAAAGGCGATCTGCCCCGAATGGGTGGACAGGTGGGCCGTGCGTTCGGTCAGCAACACCGTGGGCTCGTCATGCATGACCAAGGCCAACAGCACCGAGGCGTGGGCCGGCGGGCGGTCGGTGAACTTTTTTTCCACCGCCACTTCCGGCTGCCAGCGCGGCGGATGGGCAAAGCGCTGCTGCAGGGCTTCGGGCCGCAGCCGCTCGCGGCTCACGGCGGGCAGATCGGCATCGATACGGTCCACGGGAATCCGGCGTGGGTCGAAATTGGGCAGCCTGGAGAGCGGCAGGAAGGGCGTGGAGGACAAGTGGGGCAGGCCTTGGGAAATAAAAAAGGCCGCTATCAGCAAATGCTGCAGCGGCCTTGTCCGGGGAAGGCTGGCTTTAGACGGCGACAGCGGCAGCCTTGATCCGGGACGGGAGTTTTTCCTTGATGCGAGCCGACTTGCCGCTGCGCTCGCGCAGGTAATACAGCTTAGCACGGCGCACGTCGCCGCGGCGCTTGACTTCGATGCCGGCAATCAAGGGGCTGTAGGTCTGGAAGGTGCGTTCGACGCCTTCGCCGCTGGAGATTTTGCGCACCGTGAAGCCGCTGTTCAGGCCACGATTGCGCTTGGCAATCACCACGCCTTCGTAGGCCTGCACGCGCTTGCGGGTGCCTTCAACCACACTGACGCTCACGATGACCGTGTCGCCAGGGGCAAATGCGGGAATTTTCTTGCCCAGACGGGCAATTTCTTCCTGCTCAAGAGTTTCGATCAGATTCATGGTTTCCTCACTCGATCATGTCCGCGCTGCACTAGAGGCTTGTCGGCAATTGCTGTGCAATATGCGTCGAAGCGGCCGGCCAGAGGATCGAAAAGCTTTTGATTATAGCAATATAACGCCGCCCGCCCAGCCTTGGAAGCTCGCGGCTAGAGCGCCCGGGCCAGCACGGCTTCGTCCTGAGCATTCAGTCGCCCCGCCGCCCGGGCCACGGCGATCAGGTCCGGCCGGTGCCGCGCCGTGACGGCAAGCCGCTGGTCGCGCCGCCAGCGCTCGATCTGGGCATGGTGGCCCGACAGGAGCGCCTGCGGCACCTGGCGGCCCTGCCACTCCTCGGGCCGCGTGTAGGCGGGGCAATCGAGCAGGCCATCGAGCGCGGGGTTGAAACTGTCGAACTGGTGGCTGCCTTCGTCGTTCAGCACGCCGGGCTGCAGCCGCGCCACCGCGTCCAGCAAGGCCATGGCCGCGATCTCGCCGCCCGACAGCACAAAGTCGCCCAGGCTGATCTGCACGTCCACATGCGCGTCGATGAAGCGCTGGTCGACGCCCTCGTAGCGCCCGCACACCAGCACCGCGCCGGCGCTGGCCGACCAGTCCGCCACAGCGGCATGGTCCAGCCGCCGGCCGACCGGCGAGAACAGCACCACGGGGGCGGCGTCGCCGCGCTCGGCCCGGATGGCCTGCAGGCACTGGGCCAGCGGCTGCGCCAGCATCACCATGCCCGGTCCGCCGCCAAACGGGCGATCGTCGACCCGGCGATAGTTGCCCTCGGCGAAGTCGCGCAGGTTCCACAGCCGCAGATCAACCAGCTTGGATTCGTAGGCACGGCGTGTCACGCCGCTGGCCACAAAAGGCGCAAACAGTTCGGGAAACAGCGTGATGACATCGAAGCGCATGGCACGATGTGGAATTTTAGTAGTCCGGCTGCCAGTCGACGGTGATGCGCCGGGCCTGCAGGTCCACGCCATCGACGTAGGCCGCCACGAACGGCACCATGCGCTCTTGCGCCTTGCCGTCCTGCACGTAGGCGATCACCAGCACGGTCTGCGCGCCGGTGGACAGCAACTCCGTCACCTGCCCCAGCACCGCGCCCTCGCGGTTGACCACCTCCAGGCCGATCAGGTCGACCCAGTAGTACTCGTCTTTTTCGGCGGTGGGAAAGCTCGAGCGCGGCACGAAGATGCGCGCACCCCTGAGCGCCTCGGCGGCGCTGCGGTCATCGACCTCGTGGGCACTGGCGACGACGCCGCCCGAATGCTCGCGCGCCTCTTTGATGGCGAGCTTGCCGGTGCCGGAGAAGGTCTTGGCCCCTCTTTCGGCCGGCAGCAGGTACCAGCGTTTGGAAGAAAAAAGCGCCTCGGGATCGGCGCTGTAGGGCAGGACCTTGAACCAGCCCTTGATGCCCCAGGCGTCCAGAATGCGCCCGATTTCGATGGCGTCCGCTGGCAATTCAGCGGGTTCCAAGCCGGGCAACATGCAACTAATTAGCTGACGGGTCGCGCAGGCGGACCGGCTTACGCGGCTTTCTTGGCGGCCTGGTTGACCAGACGCTCCACGGTGGAGGACGCCTGCGCGCCGACACCCGTCCAGTACGTCAGGCGATCCTGTGCAATGCGGATGCTTTCTTCGTGGTCTTTGGCGATCGGGTTATAAAAACCGATACGCTCGATGAAACGGCCATCGCGGCGCGTGCGCTTGTCGGCCACAACGATGTTGAAGAACGGGCGAGCTTTGGAGCCGCCGCGTGAAAGACGAATGACAACCATGATTTATCCTTGGGAACGATTGAAATGGCTCTCGAGCCTTGATCAACCGTTGATCAACCAAATATTCCGGCGTTGAGACACGCAACATGGCCACCCGGCCAGTCACACGCTGAAAAGCTCTCCATTATATCGTTTTGATTTTTATGCCCTCTACTCCCTGTCTGATCCGCCCCAGCCACGGTGGCGATGTCGGCGCCGTCACGGCCATTTACACCCATCACGTACTGCACGGCACGGGCACTTTCGAGATCGAGCCGCCCACCGAGGGCGACATGGCCCAGCGGCGCAGCGATGTGCTGGCCAAGGGCCTGCCCTACCTGGTGGCCGAGCAGGCTGGCCAGGTCGTTGGTTTTGCCTGTTGCAACTGGTTCAAGCCGCGCCCCGCCTATCGCTTCTCGGCCGAGGACTCGATTTACCTGGCCCCTGGCAGCCATGGCCGGGGACTGGGCCGCGCCCTGCTGGCGGAACTCGCGATTCGGGCAGAAAACGCGGGTGTGCGAAAACTGATTGCCGTGATTGGCGACTCGGCCAATGCGGGCTCCATCGGCGTGCACTGCTCGGCAGGGTTCCAGCACGTGGGGGTGCTTCGATCGTGCGGCTGGAAGTTCGACCAATGGCTCGACGTCGTCCTGATGGAAAAGGCGCTGGGTGTGGGGGATTCCCGCCCGCCCGGCGAGCGGAAAAAATCAGACCCGCCATAATCCCGCCCTATGAAAAACAAAACCATTGCCGCCTGGCTGGCATTTCTGGGCGGCCCCTTGGGCCTGCACCGCTTCTACCTGCATGGCCTGCGCGACCTGATGGGCTGGTTGCTGCCGATTCCGACCGCACTCGGCCTGTATGGCATCGAACGCGTGCAGCAGTTCGGGCTGGACGACCAGTGGAGCTGGGTGCTGATTCCGTTTGTCGGCTTCACCATCGCCGGCTGCGCCCTGACAGCGATTGTCTTCGGGTTGATGACGCCCGAGAAATGGAACGCCAAATTCAACGCCACGGCCGCCGAAGACGCGGCGCCCGGGCAAACCAACTGGTTCACCATTGCGGCCATCGTCCTGTCGCTGCTGATCGGCACCAGCGTGCTGATGGCCAGTATCGTGTTCAGCTTTCAGCGCTACTTCGAATACCAGATCGCGGAAGCGCACAAAATCAGCGAGTAACGGCGCCGGCTCAGAACAGGCGCCAGCTGATCCACCAGGCGATGGCCGCGACGAAGGCGCTGGCGGGAATCGTTAAGATCCAGGCCCACACGATGTTGCCCGCCACGCCCCAGCGCACGGCGCTGGCACGCCGGGTGGCGCCGACGCCCACGATCGCGCCCGTGATGGTGTGCGTGGTGGAGACCGGAATCCCCAGAAAAGTGGCCAGAAACAGCGTCAGGGCGCCGCCCGTTTCGGCGCAAAAACCGCCCACGGGCTTGAGCTTGGTGATTTTTTGCCCCATGGTCTTGACGATGCGCCAGCCACCGAACATGGTGCCCGCCGCAATGGCCGTGTAGCAGCTCGCGATGGCCCAAAACGGCGGAGAACTGTCCGTCGACGCCGCGTGGCCTGTCGCAATCAACAGCATCCAGATGATGCCAATGGTTTTTTGCGCATCGTTGCCGCCGTGACCCAGGCTGTAAGCCCCGGCAGAGAACAGTTGCGCGCGCCGGAACCACCGGTCCACTCTGGAAGGTGTGGCGCGCCTGAACGTCCAGGCGACCGTCACCATCATCAGCGAGCCCAGCAAAAACCCGAGCAGCGGCGAGATAAAAATGAACAGCACGGTTTTCGTGATGCCCGAGCTGACCAGCGAGCCGGTTCCGGCCTTGGCGATGACGGCGCCCACGATGCCACCGATCAGGGCGTGCGAGGAGCTGCTGGGAATGCCGTAGTACCAGGTGATGAAGTTCCAGCAGATGGCGCCGATCAAGGCGCCGAACACCACATGCACATCCACTATGCCCGGATCGGCGATGCCTTTGCCTACCGTGGCCGCCACGCTCAGGTGAAAAACAAAGAGGGCCACAAAGTTGAAAAAAGCCGCGAACACCACGGCCTGGGCCGGTTTCAGCACCCCGGTCGAGACCACCGTGGCGATGGCGTTGGCCGCATCGTGAAAGCCGTTCAGGAAGTCAAATACCAGCGCCATCACCACCAGCAGCACAACCACCCACAACGCCACCTGAACCGTCGCCATCTGCGGTCCCGGCTCAGGAATTTTCGAGGACGATGCCCTCGATCAGGTTGGCGACGTCCTCGCATTTGTCGGTGATGGTTTCCAGCAGCTCGTAGATGGCCTTGAGCTTGAGCACCTCGCGCACATCGGGCTCCTCGCGAAACAGCTTGCTCATGGCCGAGCGCATCACGCGGTCGGCGTCCGATTCGAGCCGGTCGATTTCCTCGCAGGTTTTCAGCGCTGCCTCGGCATTGCCGGATTCGGCGATCTTGTCGAGCAGCTTGACGGCGTCGCGCACACGCTCGCAGCACTTGACGCTCAGGTCGGTCAGGCGCGTGATCTCCTCGGTCATGTGGTGCACGTCGTACAGCGCCATGGTCTCCGCCGAGTCCTGGATCAGGTCGGCCACGTCGTCCATGGTGTTGATCAGCGAGTGGATCTGCTCACGGTCGATCGGCGTGATGAAGGTCTTGTGCAGGGCCTTGTTGACCTCATGCGTGATGCGGTCGGCGGCGCGCTCGGCGTTGTCCACGTCCTGGTTGTACTTCTCGCGCAGATGCAGGTCGCTGTAGTTCGCCACCAGTTTCGCAAAAGCGTATGCAGCCTCCACGATCCGGTCGGCATGCTGGTTGAACATCTCGAAAAAATTGCCTTCGCGCGGCAGTAACTTGGCAAACAGCATGGTTCAATCCTGAATATCGGCCGGGAATGTGGCGCTCTGTGACCCGCGAGAGTTTAACCGCCGCTCTATCCCCACCTTGCGCGAACCGCTCAATCCGGTGCAAAAACGCCCGTCCCGGTGCCGCGTCACACCGGGCCGCGATGGGAAAACCAGGGCTTTCACAAGCGCTGAATGGCTTGAGCGCTCACATGGCGCAGCTGGGCAGCGCTCACCCGCTGCGGCGCAATTTCCGCCAACGGCACCAGGACAAAGGCGCGAGCCGCCATGCGCGGGTGGGGAATCGTCAGCGCCGGGCTTTGCAGCTGCGCGTCACCGTACAGCAGCAGATCGAGGTCCAGCGTGCGCGGGGCATTTCGGTAGGAGCGCTCACGCCCGGCGCCATGCTCCAGGCTCTGGAGTTGCTCCAGCAGCAGGGGTGCGGGCAAGGCGGTAGACACCTCCACCACGGCGTTGATGTAATCCGGGCCGCCGGCGTCGATCGGCGCGGTGCGGTAGAGCGACGAGCGACGCGTCACCTTCGTGTCCGCCAAACGCCCGATGGCGTCCATGGCCTGCCCGACTGCGGCCGCGGCATCGCCCAGGTTCGCGCCCAAGGCCACGTAGGCAGTAACACCCTCTTTTCTCAAGAGAAAAAGGCCTCAAGCCCTTGAGTCATCTATGGGACTAGCTATGTTTTTTGCAGCCCCCGAGCGACGCCGGCGGCGCCGTTTTTTCGGGGCGTCCGGCGTGCCGGCATCACCGGCATCATCACCAACAGCATCGTCGCCAGCCTCGGCGCTGGCGGGCGGGCGGGCCCCATCGGCCACGCCTGCTGGCGCGGTGGTGGAAGCAGGCTTGGCCACCCGCACGCGCTGGCGCACGGGCTGCTGCTCCTGCCGGGCCTGCTCGAGCAGGCCTTCGCGCTCGTCGTCGTTGGCCATGCTGAACTCCTGCCACCACGCGGCCAGCACCTCGTCGATCTCGCCGACATCGGCGCGCAGCCGCATGAAGTCGAACGCGGCGCGAAAGCGCGGCTGGTCCACCAAGCTGTAGGGCGTGCTGCCCGTGCGCTTTTCGAAGCGCGGCTGCATCATCCAGATCTCGCGCATGTCGCCGGCGAGCTTGCCGCGGCCCGACACATCGCCGATGCGCGCGTTGAACACGTCGTCGATCGCGTCCTGCAGCGCCGGGAACGAGGGCTGGCGCTGGCGCCCTTCCACGCGCTGGCGCCAGCCATCGCGCACATCGGCCCACAGCACGCAGGCCAGCAAAAAGCTCGGGGCCACCGGCTTGCCCTCACCGACGCGCCGGTCGGTGTCCTGCAGGGCTGCCTTCACAAAGGGTTGCTCGGCACGCTCGACCACCACATCGAGCAGCGGGTAGATGCCGTGCGCCATGCCCAGCAGTTTGAGTTGTTCGATGGTCGCCAACGCATGACCGGTCTGCAGCAGCTTGAGCATTTCGTCGAACAGCCGGCTCTGCGGCACGTCGGCCAGCAGGGCCTGGGATTTGACCAACGGCTGCGCCGTTTTGGGATCAAGCTTGAAGCCCAGCGGCGCGAGCTTGGCCGCAAAGCGCACCGCGCGGATGATGCGCACCGGGTCCTCGCGGTAGCGCGTGGCCGGGTCGCCAATCATGCGCAGCACCAGCTTCTTGGCATCCTTGATACCGCCGTGGTAGTCGACCACGATCTGGCTTTTCGGATCGTAGTACATGGCGTTGATGGTGAAGTCGCGCCGCACCGCATCTTCCTCCTGCGGGCCCCAGACGTTGTCGCGCAGCACCCGGCCGGTGGAGTCCACGGCATGCTTCATGCCCGCAAGCTCGCTCTTGCTGGTTTTTTCGTTGCCGGCCACCTGCTCGGCGGCGGCGTTGTCGAGGTAGGCGCGGAAGGTGGAGACTTCGATCACCTCGTGCTCGCGCCCGCGCCCGTACACCACGTGGACAATGCGAAAGCGCCGCCCGATGATGAAGGCGCGGCGAAACAGGCCCTTGACCTGTTCGGGCGTGGCGTTGGTGGCCACGTCGAAATCCTTGGGGCGCAGGCCCAGCAGCAGATCGCGCACGGCGCCACCCACGACGTAGGCCTCGAAGCCGGCCTGCTGCAAGGTGCTCACGACGTTGAGGGCGCGCTCGTCCACCAGGGTGGGGTCGATGCCATGCACCGCCTGGCTGACTTCCACGCGTTT
Source organism: Rhodoferax sp. (assembly GCA_031291295.1). Taxonomy (GTDB): domain Bacteria; phylum Pseudomonadota; class Gammaproteobacteria; order Burkholderiales; family Burkholderiaceae_C; genus Rhodoferax_A. Next base: position 38,869 of record JARLJI010000005.1, read on the forward strand.
GCCGAAATCGGGCTTTTTGGCCTTGGCGGCTGTGGATTTGGCCGGGTCTTTACCCAGCAGTCTGTCGATAAATTTTTTAATCATGAACTCTTGCGGGACGGTTCGCTTGGGGGTCGAAACGGGCTCCGTCCTCAACTGATTTTAGGAAACAGGTCCAGTATGCGCCATCCGCGCTCGCTGGCGAGGGCGCGCAGCCGCGCATCGGGATTGGTCGCTATGGGATGGCGCACCTTCTCCATCAGCGGCAGATCGTTGATGGAGTCGGAGTAAAAAGTGCTGTCCACGTCGGCCCAGCCGAGCTGGCGCGCGGCCAGCCATTGCTCCATGCGCGTCACCTTGCCGGCACGAAACGAGGGCACGCCGCGGATCTCGCCGTTGAACCAGCCGTCCGGCCCGCGCTCGAGCTCCACCGCGATCAACTCCCTGACGCCGAAGACATCAGCAATCGGGCGCGTCACGAACTCGTTGGTGGCGGTGATGATCAGCACCTCGTCGCCGGCGCGCTGATGCTCGGCAACCAGCGAGAGCGCCTCGGGCTTGAGGTTCTTTTGCACCACATCGCGCATGAAGCGGTCGTGAGCAGCTATTGAATTGGTAGCGCCCTGGCGCCGCACGGCATCGATGGCGAAACGTACATAGTCGTGCACATCAAGCGTGCCGGCCTGGTACTGGGCGTAGAACGCGTCGTTCTTGCGCGCAAATTCAACCGGGTCGGTCCAGCCGATATCGATCGTGAACTGCCCCCATGCATAGTCGGAGTCAATCGGCAGCAGCGTGTGGTCGAGGTCGAAAAGGGTGAGTTTCACAGACGGGGATTGTATTGATCGAGCGTCACACGTTGTCCAGCATCGACTTGATCAGCGGAATGGTGACAGGCCGCTGGGTCTGCAGCGAATAGCCGTCGATCAGGTCGAGCAGCTGCACCAGGCTGCCCAGGTCGCGGCTGAAACGCGTGAGCATGAAGTCCATCACCTCGTCGCCCAGGAACACGCCGCGCGCATCGGCCTGCTGGCGCAGCACGGCACGGCGCTCGGGCTCGCTGAGCACCTGCAGCTGGAACACATGGCCCCAGCCCAGGCGCGAACGCAGGTCCTCGCGCAGCTTCAGGTCCGCGGGCGGCATCTCGCCTGCGGCCAGCACCCAGCGCGGATGGCCGTCGCGCGAACTCATGGCATTGACGAACCAGTTGAACGCCGCATGCTGTTGCACCGCGGTGTACAGGTGCACGTCATCGAGCAGCACGGCGGCCCAGTTCTCATTGAACTCGGGCGGCTCCGCCATAGAAGCATCGAGCCAGCCCACGCTGGTGCCGCCGGCGCCCTGCTCGCGCAGCGCCTCGCGCACGCTTTTGAGCAAATGCGTCTTGCCGCTGCCGCTGGCGCCCCACAGGTAGGTGGGAACCGGCGAGCGCGTCGGGTTGCCGGCCCACAGTTGCAGGTGCTTGAGCGCGGCCTCGTTGGGGCCGACAAAAAAGCTGGCGAACGTGGGGCCCGTGGCCAGTCCAATATCAAGGGCGATTTGTTTCATCGTTGATCCGTCCGCCCGGCCTCAGCCCTGGTACAGCTTGCTCGCAAGGTAGCTCCCGCGCACGCGCCGAATGCCGACCAGCAGCACCGCACTGGCAGGCAAGGCCACCAGCACACCGACAAAACCGAACAGCTGGCCAAATGCGAGCAAGGCAAAAATGACTGCCAGCGGATGCAGGCCGATGCGCTCGCCGACCAGCCGCGGCGTCAGGAAGAAGCCCTCCACGAACTGGCCTACGCCATACACCACGGCCACCATCACCAGGGCCTTGATCGAGGCAAACTGCAGCATCCCGGCCAGTGTGGCGAGCAGCAGTCCCAGGCCAAAGCCGAGGTAGGGCACAAACACCGCCAGCCCGGTAAAGATACCGATCGGCAGCGCCAGGTCCAGCCCGAACAGGAACAAGCCCACGCTGTAGTAAATGGCCAGCGTCAGCATCACCAGCAACTGGCCGCGCAGGTACTCGCCCAGCACGGTGTCGGACTCGGCCGTGAAGCTGTCGAAAGCCCCGCGCAGATGCGGCGGCACCAGCTCCACGATGCGGGCGACAAACCGCTCCCAGTCCATCAGCAGGTAAAACAGCGCCACCGGAATCAGCACCGCATTGCCCACCACCGCCAGCGCCACGCTGCCGCCCAGCTTGAGCGACGAGAGCAGCGAGCCGAGCGTTTCCCCCACATTGCCATTGAGGTACTGGAGCATCAGGCCCTTGATGCTGGCCACATCCAGCGAGACCTTGACGCCGAACTGGGCCAGCAGCGGCTCGATCCAGCCGCTCAGCCGGTCCAGCAGCACGGGCACCTGGTCGCGCATCAGCGGCAACTCCTTGGCCAAAATCGGCACCACCAGCAGCGCCAGGCCGAGCAGCGCCACGATAAACACCAGCTCCACCAGCAGGACCGCCAGCGCGCGCGGCACATGCCCGCGTCCAAGCCGGTCCAGCCTGTTCACCAGAGGCGTCAGCGCATAGGCCAGCACCGCCGCGACCACAAAGGGCGTGAGCACGGGGCCCAGTTGCCGCAGCGCCAGCAGAACCAGGATGGCGATGGCGATCCAGGCGGCGGCGCGTTTTTGGACAGAGGTGAATTGCATGCAGGCGGGTAATTGACAGACGTGGACCCGCGCAAAAATATTGGCGCGCGGGTGAACCCTTAAAATCAGGACAAATTCTATAGGGCTATGCACGCAAACCCGTCTGGCCACCCTCAATGAGCTCATCTGCCCCCTCTTCTTCGGGTTTATCCCCCCTTTCGTACAAAGACGCCGGCGTCGACATTGACGCGGGCGACGCGCTGGTGGAACGCATCAAACCGCTGGCCAAAAAGACCATGCGTGAAGGCGTCCTGGCCGGTATCGGCGGCTTTGGCGCGCTGTTCGAGGTGCCCAAGCGCTACAAGGAGCCGGTGCTGGTCAGCGGCACCGACGGAGTCGGCACCAAGCTCAAGCTGGCGTTCGAGTGGGCCATGCACGACACCGTGGGCATCGACCTGGTGGCCATGAGCGTCAATGACGTGCTGGTCCAGGGCGCCGAGCCGCTGTTCTTACTGGACTACTTCGCCTGCGGCAAGCTGGATGTGGACACGGCGGCCAGCGTGGTCGGCGGCATCGCGCGCGGCTGCGAACTCTCGGGCTGCGCGCTGATTGGCGGCGAAACCGCCGAGATGCCCGGCATGTACCCCGCGGGCGAGTACGACCTGGCCGGCTTTGCCGTCGGCGCGGTGGAAAAGTCAAAAATCCTGACGGGCCAGGACGTCAAACCCGGCGACGTGGTGCTGGGCCTGGCCTCCAGCGGCGTGCACTCCAACGGCTTCAGCCTGGTGCGCAAATGCATTGAGCGCGCTGGCGGCCAGCTGCCCGCCACGCTGGATGGCCAACCCTTCAAACAGGCCGTGATGGCGCCGACGCGGCTGTACGTCAAATCCGTGCTCGCAGCGCTGGCCCAGCACCCGATCAAGGCCCTGGCCCACATCACCGGCGGCGGCCTGCTGGAGAACATCCCGCGCGTGCTGCCCGAGGGCATGGCCGCGCATTTGCGCCAGGGCAGCTGGCCGCAAACCGAGCTGTTCGCATGGCTGCAAAAAACGGCGGGCATTGATGATCATGAGATGAACCGCACGTTCAACAACGGTATCGGCATGGTGGTGGTGGTTGACGCCGCCCACGCTGCAGCCACCGCGCAGACGCTGCGCGAGGCCGGCGAGACGGTATTCGAGATTGGCGCCATCGCACCGCGCAGCGCAGCCGGCGCGGTCGTCGTCAGCTAACGCCGGGCCGCATGACCGGACCGGCCAAGGGCGCACTGGGTCGGCGCGAGGTGTGTCAGGGCGGCGCATCGCCCAGCGTGCCAAATTCCACGGGCAGCCTGACGTAAAACAGTCGCACGTTTTCCTCCTTCAGGAACGCGAACAGCCGCTCCGCCTCGGCTTCCGTTGCAACCATGGTGACTTCCACCGGTTGATCACCCAGGTCAAAAAAATGAGCCGAATGCATGCGGCCGTGACGACCGAACCCGATGGCACCCATGAAAACGGTGGCGCCACGCACGCCATGCGAGCGCGCCGCCTCGACCAGCCATTCGTACAGTGGCCGATGGTCATGGCGCTGGTTCTGCTCCATGAAAAATTCCAGTTGATAACCAGTCATAGGGCCTCTTTGGCAAGAATAGAGCACCGCAAAAGTATAGGTCTCTGCCGCAAATGACCGGCGGGGGCGATCAACCCGCACAGCATTCCATGGTGGCGTTCAGTTTTTGGTGCGACGAAGTTCTGCCACGCGATCGGCAATGGCATCGACGTCAAGCGCCTCCTCGGCGTGCACCAGGTAATTTTCCAGGTCCACCACGGCTTGGGCATCGTTGCCCTGTCCGGCATGGGCCAGACCCCGATCGCGGTACTCCCCCCACGCTTGCGGCAACAAAACGATCAGCCGGTCCTGCACCGCGATCAGGCGCTGCCAGTCTTGCTGGGTCTTGTGAATTTCCTTGAGGTTGCGCAGCATGCGGGCAATGATGTCGCGCGGCGGCGTGGCCTGCAGATACAGGCCGATCGGCGCCTCGAAATCGTCCACCAGCCCGCTGCGCCGCTGGAACGGCTCGAGCCGCTCGGACAGCTCTTCGCGACTGAGCGACTGGCCGCTGAACGGGTCGATCACCACCTGGCCCTTGGGCAGGTTCACCTTGACCATGAAGTGCCCCGGAAAGCCCACGCCGCGCGCACTCAGGCCCAGTCCCTGGGCCAGCTCCATCCACAGCACGGCGAGCGAGATGGGGATGCCGCGGCGGCTGCGCAGCACGGCGTTCAGATAGCTGTTGTCGGGGTCGTAATAGTCGTTGACGTTGCCGCCAAAACCGAGGTCGCGAAAGAAAAACTGGTTCAACACCCGCAGGCATTGCAGCGGCGCGGCATCGGGCGGGACGCGGCGCTTGAGCCGGGCCAGCAACTGGTCCACCTCGCCCAGCACCTGCTGCACGTCAAGCTCGGGGTACTCGTCCTGCGCCAGGCTGATGGCCGCCTCCAGCAGGGGAAAGTGCTCATCAGACTGCACCAGGGCAGTGAAGAATTCCAGCGGCGTGGGCGCCCTCAGACTGATTTTCATGATGCCGTATTCGTGAAACTATTCGATGCTTTATCGTTGTAACGGCGGCGCCGACTCACGTCAAGCGGGTGCGCCGCAAAACGCGGCCGAGCCTCACACCGTTGCATTTGGTTGCAAGCATGGCTCGCCAAACAGGACACGTATTGCGCTGCGCCGGATTACAGGAAGCCAGTCGACAACCAGGGGACGGTGACAATGATCAGCAGCGCGATGAACAACACACCCAGATACGGCCACACGCGCGAGAAGGCCTTGTCGGGCTCGACCTTGCCAATCGCACAGGCGGCATAAAAGCCCACGCCAAAAGGCGGCGCAAAAAGGCCCAGTCCCATGGCAAAGACCGCCACCATGGCGTAGTGAACCTCGTGCACACCCACGGCGCGCGCCACGGGAAACAGCAGCGGGCCGAACAGCACAATGGCCGGAATACCTTCGAGCACGCTGCCAAGTACCGTGAACATCAGTGCCGAAATCAGCAGAAAACCCATCTTCCCGCCCGGCACGTTGCTCATCAATTCGACCAGTGAGCGGGAAAAGCCGGACTGCGTGAGCGCCCAGGCCATGGCGGTGGCGCAACCGATAATGAGCAAGATGGCCCCGGACAGGGACGCCGTCCCCACCAGAATCGGGTACAGGCGCGCCCAATCGAACTGGCGGTAAATGAAAATACCGGCTAGCAGGGTGTAGACCACACCCACGGTGGAGACTTCGGTGGCCGTTGCCACCCCCTCGACCACTACGGTGCGGATCACAAACGGCAACGCCAGCGCGGGCAGCGAGATCAGGAACAGTTTGCCGATCTGGCCCCACGTGGCGCGCGGGATGCCGCTCATGTCCTCATGCCGCATCTGGAAGTAAATCAGGATGCCCAGCGCCAGCATGCCGACCAGGGCCGGCAGCAAGCCGCCGGTAAAGAGCGCGGAGATCGATACGCCCGTGACTGCGCCGATCGTGATGAGGACCAGGCTGGGCGGAATGGTCTCGCTCATGGCGCCGGAAGCCGACAGCAGCGCCACCAGTTCCCCTTCTTCCGCCCCGCGCTTTTTCATCTCGGGAAACAGGGCCGGCGCGATGGCCGCCATATCGGCCGCCTTGGAGCCCGATATCCCCGAGACCAGGTACATGGCACCCAGCAGGACATACTGCAGGCCGCCGCGCACGTGCCCGAGCAGCGACGCCAGGAAGTCCACCATGGCCCGGGCCAGGCCCGTCATTTCGATCAACGCCCCCAAAAACACAAACAGCGGCACCGCCAGCAAAATGATGTGCGACATGCCTTCGTCCATGCGATTCACCACGATGGTGAGAGGCGCCGTGGTCGTGAGCACCAGGTAGCCCATCGTGGCGATCCCGAATGAAAAGGCGATGGGCACACCCAGCGCGACGCACAGGCCCACCAGCCCAACGAAAAAGATCAGCAAATTGATGTTGCCCAGGGTCATGAGCACGGGCTTCAGGAACCAAAGCGCCGTCGCCAGCGCGGCGATCAGAACGACGCAGATCACAACCTCCGCCGCGCTGGAGCGCGCCAGCAGGCGCGCCAGTGCAATGGCCAGCATGAACACAGCGCCCACGCCAATGGCGGCCACGCGGACGCCGTCAGGCCACTCCAGCGCCGGTGTCGTGACGATCCACTGATCGACAACATGGTCGTAGGACGGCAGCAGCAGCATCGCCACGAACAGGATGATCGTGCAGGTTCCCAGCGTCTCGACCCAGGCCCGGCGCGCGGGCGACATCCAGTTCAGGAACGTCGCCAGGCGCATGTGTTCGCCGCGCCGCAGCGCGATCACGGCACCCAGCATGGCCAGCCACAGGAACAGGATGGAGGCGAGTTCATCCGTCCACGTCAAGGGCGCGTCGAAGACGTAGCGCGAAACCACGCCGGCGAACAGGATAACGGTCTCCAGCACGACGAGGATCGCCGCGGGGACTTCCGTCACCCAAGCCATGGTCCTATCGAAAAGCGCCAAGGGTCGCGAGGTGCTGCGGATTGAAGTGACGTCGGAGGTGTTCATGGAGGATCAAAAAAATCAGGCCCGCGGTGGCGTCGGAGCCAGAGCGGGCCTGCGGGTGATCACCTGCGATCAGGCCAACTTGCCGGAGTATTTCTCCAGTTTGGACATCGCCTCGTCACCGAATTTCTTGCGCCACTCCTGGTAGAAGCCGGCCTTGGACAAGGTTTCGCGGAACGACTTCGGATCAGGGTCGTTGAAAATCATGCCCTTGGCCTTGAGCTGGGCCTCCACGCTGTTGTCGAGCCGGCGGATGTCGTCGCGCTGCTTGTCCACGGCCAGGGCAATATTTTTGTTGATCACGGCCTGGATGTCCTTGGGCAGCGAGTTCCAGCGTTTTCCGTTCGCCAGAATCCACTGGCCGTCCCACATGTGGCGCGTCATCGAGCAATACTTTTGCACTTCATAGAGCTTGGCAATCTCGATGATGGCCAGCGGGTTCTCCTGGCCCTCCACGACCTTGGTCTGCAGCGCCGAGTACACCTCGCTGAAATTGATACCCGTCGGCGCGGCGCCGAAGGCCTTGAACATCGACGTCCACAGGGGGCTCACGGGCACCCGGATCTTGAATCCCTTGAGGTCGGCCGCCGTGTTGATCGGCTTGGTCGACGATGTGATGTTGCGATAGCCGTTGTCCAGGCACTTGTCGAAGGTGTGCAGGTTGACCTTGTCGATGGCCGCACGAATGTATGCACCCAGGTCGCCGTCCATGGCGGCCCAGACCGTTGGATAGTCCTTGAAGGCAAAGGCCAGGCCGTTGATGCCGGCCACCGGCACCAGCGTCTGCAGAATCAGGCCGGACAGCGGGAAAATGTCGATCGCACCGGAGCGCACCTGTGACAGCATGTCGGTATCGCCGCCCAGCTGGTTGTTGGGGAACACCTGGATATCGACCCGGCCATTGGTCTCTTTTTTGATCGCGTCGGCCGCCTCGCGGATGCGAATGGTCGACGGATGCGTCGCCGGAATATTGTTGGCCCACTTCAGCGTGAATTCCGCGGTTTGCGCAAAGACCGGTTGCCCGATGCAAGCCAGCGCCCCGATGCCGGCGGCACCCTGGATAAAGGTGCGGCGCGGGATGGCGGCGATCGGGCGGGATGAAGCAGTCATGGTCATGTCTCCTGTGTATTTTTGATGAAAATAATATGTGAACGCACAGTCTAGTACATGACCAGACCGCCATCGGCCACCAGTGTCGCACCGGTCACGATCGAGGCGTCGGGCGACAGCAGGAAGGCAATGCTCTTCGCGATTTCTTCCGGCGCGGCAGTCCGGTTTTGCACCGCCATGCCCTCGACACGCTTGCGGTGCGCCTCGTTCTTCCAGGCCTCTTCGATCATCGGTGTGAGCGTCGCGCCAGGCGCGACGGTGTTCACGCTGATTCCCCTGTCGGCCAGCGCACGCGCGGCGTTCTTGGTCAGGGCCAGCACCCCGCCCTTGCTGGCGGCGTAGGCCGCGGTGCCCGAGAGGCCGCCGCCGCGCAGACCGGCCACGCTGGCCACGGTGCAGATGCGCCCGCCGGGCTGCATGTAGCGGGCCGCTTCGCGCAGACACACAAAGGTGCCGATGACGTTGACGGCGTACACCTCGCGAAACGTGTACACCGTGATGTCCATGAATGGCGTGGTGTCCGCCACGCCGGCGCAGGTCGTGAGGGCATCGAGCCCGCCCAGCCATTCGCAGGCCCGGGCAAACGCGGCCACCAGGGCAGCCTCGTCGGCGACATCGACCCCCAGCCCCAGACTGCGCACGCCGAGGACGCCGGCGCGCTGCGCCACCTGCAGCACGCCGGCTACGTTGATGTCCAGGCCCACGACGTCGTAACCCGTGCGTGCCAGCTCCAGCAGCGTCGCAGCGCCGATGCCACTGGCCGCCCCCGTGACGATCGCCTTGCGCCTGTCAGCCATGAGGGTGCTCCTTCAGTGAAGTTGGGCCAGCAGCGCATGCACGGCGCCGGCGATTTTTTCAGGGGTCAGGCGCGCCTCGTTTTCGAGCACCTGGGCATAACCCACCGGGATGCGCGGCGCGCCCAGGCGGCGGACCCGGCAGCCGGTCTCCTGCGCCGCGCTCGCCGCAATTTCGGCCCCAAAACCCGATGCCTGGACCGCCTCATGCACCACCAGCAAACGCCCGGTCTTGGCGACCGATTGGTACACCGCATCCTTGTCCCAGGGCCACAAGGTGCGCAGGTCGATGACGTCCGCACGGATGCCTGCCAGCGCCGGCAACGCCAGCGCCTGCAGGGTGACGCCGACGCCGCGCGACCACGTCACGATGGTCAGGTCGTGGCCCTGGGCCAGACGCCTGGCCTGTCCCAGCGGAACCTCCTCGCCAGCAGTCACCTCGCCCTCCAGTCCCCACAACTCCTTGTGCTCCATATAGATCACGGGGTCGCCCGAGGCCAGCGAGGCCTTGAGCAAACCGTAGTTGTCCTGCGGCGTCGCGGGCGTCACCACGACCAGGCCGGGCATGTGCGTGAACCACGCTTCCAGCGACTGCGAATGCTGCGCGGCCGAGGCCGACCAGATGCCGATCGGCATGCGCGCAACCAGCGGCACCCGCCCCTGCCCGCCAAACATGTAGCGGTTCTTGGCGGCCTGGTTGACGATTTCGTCCATCGCACAGAGCGCGAAATCGATCACCCGCATTTCCACCACCGGGCGCAAGCCGGCCAGTGCCATGCCCACCGCCGCACCCATGATGTTGGCCTCCGAAATCGGCGTGTCGATGACGCGCTCGGGGCCGAACTCCTGCGGCAGGCCGCGGTACTGGCCAAACACGCCGCCGCGTCCCAAGTCTTCGCCCAGCGCCACGACGCGGGGATCGGCACGCATCGCCTCCTGCAACGCCAGGCACGCGGCCTGGGCATAGGTCATTTTTTCGCTCATTGCCACATCCCCGCGCCAGTGTTGAGAATGTCCTCGTAGGCGGCGCTGGCCTCGGGCCAGGGCGCTGCCTCGGCGACCTGCAGCGCGTGTTCGACTTCGGCCTGGGCTTCGGCGTCGACCCGGTCGATCACCGCCTGGCTCACGCCGCGCGCGATCAGCTTGCCGGCGGCGAGCCGCAGCGGGCCGGCGAGCTTGGCCGCCGCGACCTCCTCGGGGTCCCGGTAGGTGCCGGGATCGACCGAGACATGCCCCTTGAATCGATAGGTCACCGCGTGCAAAAAGCGCGGGCCGCCACCGGCGCGGACTTCAGAGATCAATCGCGCGGCGGCCTGATCCACGGCTTCCACGTCATTGCCGTCCACCTTGAGCGACGGTATCGCCAGCGCCCTGGCGCGCGCCGAGACGCCCTCCCCCGCCGTCATGGTGCCCGTGGGCGTCGTGGCGGAAATGCGGTTGTCTTCACAGACGAACAACACCGGCAGCTGATAGACCTGCGCCCAGTTCAACCCCTCCAGAAAAGGCCCGCGGTTGGCGGCACCGTCACCAAAAAAGCAGGCCACGATGTGGGGCTGCTTGCGAATTTTGAGCGCGTGCGCCGCGCCCGTAGCAATCGGAATGCCGGCCGCCACCACACCATTAGCGCCGAGCATGCCGACCGAAAAATCGGCGATGTGCATGGAGCCGCCCTTGCCCTTGTTGTAGCCCGTGGCGCGGCCGAACAGCTCACACATCATGCGGCTGCTATCCGCGCCCTTGGCCAGCGTGTGGCCATGGCCACGGTGCGTGGAGGTCAGCAGGTCTTCCTTTTGCAGGCTGATGCAGACCCCGGCCGCCACCGCTTCCTGCCCCGTGGACAGGTGCAGGGGGCCGCGCACCAGCGCGGGTTTGGACGAGGCGGCGAGACCCCAGGCAGCGACGCCGCCCTGGCTGGCAATTTCGGCGGCATCTTCAAAGGCGCGGATGCGCCGCATCAACCGGTACAAATCCAGCAGTCGTTGATCGGTCATTTTGGATATTGATCTGTCTGTGCCCAACGGGATGAGGTCCGGCAGACCCCTGCTCCTGAGTCGGTAAGCCAAGGTTGTAACAGGATGATTTTCCACGAAAACCCGCACGTGCCTTGTGCGTGATAACCCGGGGCCGCGCGGCCCGCCCTAGTGCCGCAGGAGTTTGCGGACTCTCAAGCCGGCCGCCCAGAGGGCTACAAAATAGATAGCAACAGATACACACACCATAAGGACCAGGAGGCCTATTCTTTCAAATTTCTCGGCTTGCAACCCGGTCCAGTCGAAGGCGCCGGCGCCCCACATCAAAAACACGGCGAGCAAGGCGCTGGCCGCGATCACCTGCGCCAGGTAGACGCCCCAACCCGGCAGCGGCCGGTAGTTGCCGCGCCGCACCAGGATCACCAGCAGCCACAGCGCATTGGTCAGCGCACCGATGCTGATCGACAGCGTCAGCGCCGCGTGCTGCAGCACCGGCACCAGAAAATAGTTGAGCACCTGGGTGAACACCAGCACACACGCCGCGATGCGCATCGGCGTAGTGGTGTCCTGGCGCGCATAAAAGCCCGGCGCCAGCACCTTGATGGCGACGATACCGAGCAGGCCCACGCCGTAACTCGCCAGCGCGGCAGCCGTGCGTTCAACATCCAGGTCGGTGAAGGCCCGGTAGTGAAACAGCACCGCCACCAGCGGCCGGGCAAATACCAGCAGGGCTACGGCACAGGGCGCGGACAGCAGGACCACCAGGCGCAGGCCCCAGTCCAGCATGGCTGAATATTCAAGGTCGTTCTGGCTGGCCCGGGCCGCCGACAGTTGCGGCATCAGCACCACGCCCAACGCCACGCCCAGCATGGCGGTGGGGAATTCCATGAGCCGGTCGGCGTTGGTGATCCAGGTCACACTGCCCGGTGCCAGATGCGAGGCGATCTGGGTGTTGATCAGCAGCGATATCTGCGCCACGCTCACGCCCAGCAACGCCGGCCCCATCAGGCGCATGACCTTGCGGGTGCCGGGGTCGGCCCAGGCGGTCTTCAGCGCCGCCATGCTGCGCCCCAGATGCGGCAGCATGCCCAGGCGCTTGACGGCGATCAGCTGCAGCCCCAGCTGCAGCATGCCGCCCAGCAACACGCCCACACACTGGGAGTAAATGGGCTCGATCCCGTAGCGCTTGAACAGCGGACTGGCCACCACGATGGCCAGGATCAGGGCCACGTTCAGCAACACCGGCGACGCGGCCGACACCGCAAATTTGCGGTAGGTGTTCAGGATGCCGCCCGCCAGGGCTACCAGCGACATGAAGCCGATGTAGGGGAACATCCAGCGCGTCATCACCACCGTCGCATCGAACCCGGCCTGCTGGAAGCCACTGGCCATGGCCCAGACCATCAAGGGGGCGCCCACCACACCCGCCGCACATACCAGCACCAGCGCCCACGTCAACAGCGTGGCAACGTGGTCGATCAGCGCATGTGCACCAAAGTCGCCATGTTCGGCCTTGCAGGCCGACAGCACCGGCACAAAGGCCTGGCTGAACGCACCCTCGCCAAACACCCGGCGAAACAGGTTGGGAATGCGAAAGGCCACGTAGAACGCGTCGGTCAGAGGGCTGACACCGTAAACCGATGCAAACAGCACATCGCGCACCAGACCGGTGACGCGCGAAGCCAGAGTGAACAGGGAAACGGTGGAGGCAGACTTGAGCAAAGACACCGGGCGAGTGTACCGGGCCACGCCGGCCGGCCAGGCGGCGGCCCCCTGAAATCAGCGGCCCTGCTACAATGGAAAGCTTTGCTGGCAACATCTCCTAACACACAAGGAACAGACTCATGGCCTCAGCCAAACCCAAAAAGAAGAACCCGCGCCTCGCGTCGGGCCGCAAACGCGTCCGCCAGGACGTCAAGATCAACGCCGCGAACACCTCGCTGCGCTCGAAATACCGCACCGCGGTGAAAAACGTTGAAAAAGCCGTTCTCGCCGGGGACAAGGCCAAGGCCACCGAGCTGTTTGGCAAGATGCAGGCTGTGGTTGACACCGTGGCCGACAAGGGCATCTTCCACAAGAACAAGGCCGCTCGCGACAAGAGCCGCCTGAGCACCAAGGTGAAAGCCTTGGCCACCGCCGCCTGAACAAGGCAAACCGCCCGGACTGATTTCAGTCCGCCGTTTTGTGGGGTGCGCTGTCAGCAAAGAGCAAAAAAGCCGTCGAAAGACGGCTTTTTTGTGTCCAAATTCCGCCGGGGTTCAGGCCTTGGGCGGATCGGGCAGCAGGCAGGCCTCGATCGTCTGCAAGTCATTATCCCTGGCGAAGTTTAGGCAAAAGTCCCAGGCCATCACATCGTAGTCGCGCAGGTCGCGGTTCAGCACCACGCACTTCACACCACCCAGCGTCGTTGGAAAGCACCAGGGCGAGTAGCTCAGGTGACTGCCCGCCTTGGCCCCGCCGGGACGAAACGGGCTCATCACGCCGGCCAGCCGTTCGGCCCAATCGCTGGGGCGAAAGGTCTTGCCGTCACGAGTGATACCCTGGATAAAGACTTGTTTGGTGGGACTGATGGCCATCGGACAAAGGCTGTTGAACAGCGACATTTCCGGAGGATCACTCCTTGTTGCACTGCACAATTATTGTATCTTATATAAGACTTGGGCGAAGGCCGCCCGCCGCATCGCAGTGATGCGCAATGGTCACAAAACAAAGTAGTCTCTGCGCCTAAAATCGTGCTTCAACGGCTCAACCCACGTTGGGCCGTTCTGTTTTGGAATCCCTCTGGAGTGAATCACATGAATGCTGCCGTGCCCTCGTTTCTCGAAGCCGCCTCCCCGCACACCATGAACACCTACGCCCGGCTGCCGATTGCGCTGTCGCATGGCCAGGGCTGCCGCGTCTGGGATATCAACGGCAAGTCCTACCTCGACGCGCTGGGCGGCATTGCGGTCAACACGCTGGGCCACAACCATCCCCGGCTGGTGCCCGCGCTGCAGGACCAGATCGGCAAGATCATCCACAGCTCCAACTACTACCATGTGCCCAACCAGGAAAAACTGGCCGCGAAACTGGTGGAGCTGTCGGGCCTGACCAACGTGTTTTTCTGCTCCACCGGTCTCGAGGCCAATGAAGCGGCGCTCAAGCTGGCGCGCAAGTTCGGCCACGACAAGGGCATCGAGCGGCCCGAAATTGTGGTTTATGAGCACGCCTTCCACGGCCGCAGCATCGCCACGCTGTCGGCCACCGGCAACGAGAAGGTGCAAAAAGGCTTCGGCCCGCTGGTGGAGGGCTTCATCCGCGTGCCGCTGAATGACATCGAGGCGCTCAAGGCCGCCACTGCCGGCAACCCCAATGTGGTGGCGGTGTTTTTCGAGACCATCCAGGGCGAAGGCGGCATCAACCCGATGCGCATCGAATACCTGCAGCAGGTGCGCCAGCTGTGCGATGCGAACGACTGGCTGCTGATGATCGACGAGGTGCAGTGCGGCATGGGCCGCACCGGCAAGTGGTTCGCGCACCAGTGGGCCGGCATCAAGCCGGACGTGATGCCGCTGGCCAAGGGCCTGGGCTCGGGCGTGCCGGTCGGCGCGGTGGTGGCCGGCCCGAAAGCCGCCAACATCTTCCAGCCGGGCAACCACGGCACCACCTTCGGCGGCAACCCGCTGGCGATGCGCGCCGGGGTGGAGACCATCCGCATCATGGAAGAAGACGGCCTGCTGGAAAACGCCGCCAGCGTGGGCGCCCACCTGCGAGCCGCGCTGACCCGCGAGCTGGCCGCCGAGCTGGCCGACCCCAAGGGCGTGAAGGAAATCCGCGGCATGGGGCTGATGCTCGGCGTCGAACTGGCCAAACCCTGCGGCGAGCTGGTCAAGCGCTGTGCCGACAAGGGGCTGTTGATCAGCGTCACGGCCGACACCGTGATCCGCCTGGTGCCGCCCTTGATCATGACCGCGGCCGAGGCGGACGAAGTGGTGGCGATTTTGTGTCCGCTCATCAAACAATTGCTGGCGGAGACACCATGAAGCACTACCTGCAATTTTCCGACCTCGGCGCCGACGAGTACGCCTACCTGTTCGAACGGGCGGCCCTGATCAAGAAGAAATTCAAGGCCTACGAAAAGCACCAGCCGCTGATTGACCGCACGCTGGTCATGATTTTCGAGAAGGCCTCGACCCGCACCCGCGTGAGCTTTGAGGCCGGCATGTACCAGCTGGGCGGCACGGTGGTCAACCTCACCACCGAAGGCAGCCAGCTGGGCCGCGCCGAGCCGATCGAAGACAGCGCCAAGGTGATCAGCCGCATGGTGGACCTGGTGATGATCCGCACCTACGAGCAGACCAAGATCGAGCGTTTTGCCGCGCACTCGCGCGTGCCCGTCATCAACGGCCTGACCAACGAGTTCCACCCCTGCCAGATCCTGGCCGACATCTTCACGTACATCGAGCACCGGGGCTCCATCAAGGGCAAGACGGTGGCCTGGGTCGGCGACGGCAACAACATGGCCAACACCTGGCTGCAGGCGGCCGAGATCCTGGGCTTCACCGTGCACGTGAGCACGCCCAGCGGCTACGAGGTGGATCAGTCGGTGGCCGGCCTGCGCTCCGCCGACAGCTACAAGCTCTTCCAGAACCCGATGGACGCCTGCGCCGGCGCCGACCTGGTCACCACCGACGTCTGGACCAGCATGGGCTTCGAGGCCGAGAACGAGGCGCGTAAAAGTGCCTTCAACGACTGGTGCGTGGACGCGGACATGATGCGCGCCGCCCAACCCGACGCGCTGTTCATGCACTGCCTGCCCGCGCACCGTGGCGAGGAGGTCGAGGCCGACGTGATCGACGGCCCGCAGTCGGTCGTGTGGGACGAGGCCGAGAACCGCATGCACGCGCAAAAGGCGCTGATGGAGTATTTGCTGCTGGGGCGCGTCGACCCGGTGTGACGGCCAGCGCTCCACGCGAGCCCGGACAGGCCCTTGCCCGGGCTTCTCTTATGACGCCAGGAACATCGCCTGCAGGTCGCTCAGGAAATCGAAGCCGCGCACGGTCGGCTTGACGCTGGCAAAGTCGCGCTCGATCAGGCCCTTCCGTTCGGCCTCAACGAGCCCTTGTTGAATGGCCGTGAGCGCGAGCCCGGTGCGCTCGGAAAACCGCGCCAGCTCGAACCCGTCCTTCAGGCGCAGGGCGTTCAGCATGAACTCGAACGGCAGCTCGGCGCGGCTGACTTCCTCGTCCTGCGCTACGGCCTGCCCGACCAGCGCGTTGTCCATGTACAGCCGCGGCTCGCGAAAGCGTACCTGGCGCACGATGCGGTGCGCAAAACTCAGCTTGCTGTGGGCGCCCGCGCCTATGCCCAGATAGTCGCCGAACTGCCAGTAGTTCAGGTTGTGCGCGCAGCGGTGGCCGGGCCTGGCATAGGCCGAGACCTCGTAGCGCTCCAGCCCGGCCGCGGTGGTCAGCTCGGTGATGCGGTCCAGCATGGCGTAGGCCATGTCGTCCTCGGGCACCACCGGCGGGAATTTGGCGAAATAGGTATTGGGCTCGATCGTCAGGTGGTAGATCGAGATGTGGGGGGGCCCCAGCCCAAGTGCCGTCTGGATATCCTGCTCTACATCTTGTAGCGTCTGGCCGGGCAGCGCGTACATGATGTCGAGGTTGAAGGTGTCAAACGAGGCCGCCGCTTCTTCCACCGCGGCGAGCGCCTGGGCCCGGTCGTGCACCCGGCCCAGTGCCTTCAGGTGCGCATCGTTGAAGCTCTGCACGCCCACCGACAGACGCGTCACGCCCGCGCCGCGAAACGCCTTGAAGCGGTCTTTCTCGAAGGTGCCCGGATTGGCCTCCAGCGTGACCTCGCAGTTGGCCTCCAGCCGCAGCCGCGCCCGAATGTCGCCCAGCAGCCGGTCGATCGCCTCGGGCGAAAACAGGCTCGGCGTGCCGCCGCCGATGAACACACTGTGAATCGTGCGGCCCCAGACCAGCGGCAGCGCGGCCTCCAGATCGGCCACCAGCGCATCGAGGTAGCGCTGCTCGGGCAGCTCGCCCGGCTTCATTTCATGCGAATTGAAATCGCAATAGGGACACTTGCGGATGCACCAGGGCAGGTGCACGTACAGCGACAGCGGCGGCAAGGCCGCCAGCTGCAAGGTACCGGGCCGCATGTAATGCTGGATGTCTTTCATGGCCGGAATCACAGCCAGCGCTCGCGCATCAGGCGCAGCATGTCGCGCGCCGCCTGGCCGCGATGGCTGTGCGCGTTTTTGACCTCGACGGGCAACTGCGCAAACGTCTTGCCGAATTCCGGAATGAACATCACGGGATCGAACCCGAAGCCGTTGCTGCCCACCGGTTCGCGCGCGATCTCGCCGACCACGCGGCCGACCGCGATCAGTGGCTCGGGGTCCTGCGGCGAGCGCACGGCCACCAGCGTGCTGACCAGCGCCGCGCGGCGATTGTCCATATCCTTCATTTGCTCCAGCAGGGCGCGCACATTGTTGGCGTCGCCCTTGGCGTAGCCGAACTGCGTCGCGTAAAACGCGGTGTCGACGCCGGGCAGGCCTCCAAAGGCATCGACGCACAGGCCTGCATCGTCGGCCAGCGCGGGCAGTCCGCTATTCTGCGCGGCGTGGCGGGCCTTGGCGAGCGCGTTCTCCACGAAAGTGCGGAACGGCTCCTCGGCCTCGGCAATGCCCAGCTCGGCCTGGCGAATCAATGCCAGCCCCAGGGGAGCCAGCATGGCCTGCAGCTCGGCCAGCTTGCCCGGGTTGTTGGATGCGAGAACAATCTTCATTAAATCAGGTCGCAGCCCTTATGGAACAATGACAGTTTGCTACTCTTCTGATAGCGCCTTCTTTTGCATCAGCACCAGATCGTGGATGCCCTTGTCGGCCAGCGCGAGCAGCGCATCCATTTCCTGGCGCGAGAATGCGGCGCCCTCCGCGGTGCCCTGCACTTCCACATAATGCCCGGCGCCGGTCATCACCACATTCATGTCGGTGTCGCAGGCGGAATCCTCGGTGTACTCCAGGTCCAGCAGCGGCGTGCCCTGCACGATGCCGACCGAGATGGCGGCCACATGGTCCAGGATCGGCGAGGCGGCAAGCTTGCCCTGCGCGATCAGCCGGTTGACGGCATCCTGCGCGGCCACGAAGGCGCCGGTGATTGCCGCCGTGCGCGTGCCGCCATCGGCCTGCAGCACGTCGCAGTCCAGGTAGATCGTGCGCTCGCCGAGTTTCTTCAAGTCGAACACCGCGCGCATCGAGCGCCCGATCAGGCGCTGGATTTCCTGCGTGCGACCGCTCTGCTTGCCGCGCGCCGCCTCGCGGTCGCTGCGGGTATGGGTGGCGCGCGGCAGCATGCCGTATTCGGCCGTGACCCAGCCTTCGCCGCTGCCCTTTTTATGGCCCGGCACTTTTTCCTCGACCGATGCGGTGCACAGCACCCGGGTAGCGCCAAACTCGATCAGCACCGAGCCCTCGGCATGAATCGTGTAATTGCGGGTGATGCGCACGGGACGCAACTGGTCTGCGGCGCGGGCGCCGCTTCGTTGAAATTGACTCATGGTTCAGTGTGGAGAAGTTAAAACGAAAGGCTGGGGAACACCACCCACAGGACTCAGGTCTTGCGGGCCGCGGAACGCCGGATGGCTTCGTTGATCTCGGCGATGGAGCGCTCGATCGCGGCATCGTCGAGGTCTGCCGCCGCGAGGTCGAGCACGCCGGCCTGGATGGTGGAGGCAAACACGCCGTCGTGGATGCTGTCGGTGGAAATGCCGCGCGTGGACTCGAACACATCCGGCGTTTCCCATTCCAGCGCAATCGCGGTCACGTTGTCGCTGCGGGCGCCGCCGCTGCGCAGGGCCCGTTCCACCAGGTCGGGCACCGCCTCGGACACGGGCTGCTGGCTCAGCTGGCGCACGATTTCAGCGTCGCTGAGCGTGCCCCACAGGCCGTCCGAGCAGAGCATGATCTTGTCGCCCTGCTGCAGCGTGATGGGCCCCGTGACGTCGAACTTCGGCTTGGTCGGGGAGCCGAGGCAGGTGAACAGGATGTTCCGGTTCATCGCCGTGAGCTTGTTCGCGTTCGCGCTTTTATGCTCGATGTAGGAGTGGTCCCGTGTGCGGGTCAGCAATTCACCGTCGCGCACCACGTACAGGCGCGAGTCGCCGCAGTGAATCCAGGTGGCACTGGTGCCCTGCACGATGGCCGCCACCAGCGTCGTGCGCGGTGTGTCGAGCATGGCTTTTTCGCTGGCATAGCGCAGGATTTGGTGATGTGCCGCCATCAGCGCCGACGCCAGAAACACGGGCACATCCTTGACGACGGGGCGCGCCTCTTTCTGGTACAGCGCCGACACGATCTGCAGCGCGAGCTGGGAGGCGACTTCGCCCTCGGGGTGCCCGCCCATGCCGTCGGCCAGCACAAAAAGGCCGGACTCGCGGGTGTAGCAGTAGCCCATGCGATCTTCGTTTTTTTCGCGCCCGCCTTTGCGACTGACCTGAAAGACCGAAAACTTCATTTCGTCTTGGCGCCGAAGATCGTCACATTGCGCAGGTTCTTCTTGGTGTCGGTGATCACATTGTCAAACTGCAGCCGCACTTTTTCCCCGACCGTCAGCTTGGTGTAGCGCCGCTCGCCCTCGCGGCTCAGCTCTTTTTGCAGGGCAAAAACCGACTGCGGGCGCGACAGCGGATCGAGCGACATGCACCACTCCACCACTTCGATGAGGTTGTCCGAGTACACGCCGCGCAGGCGCGACAGCGCCAGCCCGAGCCGGTCCTTTTCCAGCCGCTGCGGCGCATCATTGGGCGGGTAGCCCTGCATGCAGGCGTAAATGCAGGCACCGATGGCGTAGATGTCGGTCCAGGGGCCCATCGAGGAGTCCCGGCGGTACATTTCGGGCGCGGCAAAACCGGGGGTGTACATCGGGCGGATGAAGTTGCCCTCTTTGGACAGCACTTCACGGGCGGCGCCGAAGTCGATCATCACGGCCCGGTTGTCATCGGTAATGAACACGTTGGCCGGCTTGATGTCCAGGTGCAGCATCTTGTGCTGGTGCACGATGCGCAGGCCGCGCAGGATTTCGTCGAACAGCGATCGGATGGTGGATTCGCGAAACACCTTTTGCTTCTTGAGCTCGCGCGCCGCAATGATGAAATCCTGCAGGGTTGCCCCCTCCAGGTAGTTCATCACCATGTACACCGTCTCGTTTTCCCGAAAGAAATTGAGCACACTCACCACGGAGGCGTGGGAGATCTGGGCCAGGGCGCGACCCTCTTCGAAAAAACTCTTGAGGCCGAGCCGGTACAGCGACAGTTTTTCGGGCTGCACCTGGGGCAGCAATTCGCCGGGGCCGCGGGTGGCGAGCGAAGATGGCAGGTATTCCTTGACGGCGACCTGCTGGCCTTCGTTGTCAACGGCCAGGTACACCAGGCCAAAACCACCGGCCGATACCTTGCGCACCACACGGTAGCCGCCTATCACGGTATCGGGCGGCAACGGAGCTGGTTTGACCTTTGACATAATTCGGGGCGGGTTGGCCTGTGACAGTCTGCATGGGAATCCGGTTATTCTCAGCGATCACGCAACGACCACTAACTACCGTCTATCAATGCCAGTTTACAGCATGACCGGCTACGCCAGTGCCCAGCACAGCGCGGCCGCAACCAGCCCCGAGCCGGACTCGAAAGGCCCGGCGCCCATGCGCCTCGGGCTCGAAATTCGCTCCGTCAACAGCCGCTTTCTGGACCTGACTTTTCGCCTGCCCGAGGAGCTTCGCCCGCACGAGCCGGCCCTGCGCGAGCTGTTGACCGCCAAACTCAAGCGGGGCAAGGTCGAAGTTCGTGCCGCGCTGGAGAGTGCCGCCGCCAGCCCCTTGCCCGAGCCGTCCCCTCGGCTGCTGCAGCGCCTGAATGCCCTTCAGGACAGCATCCAGGCCTGGCTGCCCGATGCGCCGCCGCTCAGCGTGGCCGACGTCATCCGCCTGTCGGCGCCCGAGGGCCGGACCGATGCCGACTGGAGCCAGGGCTTGATGGAACTGGCGGGCACCACCCTGCAAGCCCTGCTGGCCGCCCGCGAGCGCGAGGGCGCGCGCCTGGCGACCATGCTGCTCGGGCATCTGGCCCAACTGCGCGAGTTGACCCGGCAGGCCGGCCCGTTGGTGCCCCGGGTGGTGGAGCAACAACGCAACCGCTTCCTGGAGCGATGGAAGGATGCGATGGCGCTCACCGACGGCGCCACACTGCCCGAAGCGGCGCAGGATCGCGCCTTGAGCGAAGCTACCGCCTTTGCCATTCGCATCGACATCGCCGAGGAACTGACCCGCCTGGCCTCGCATCTCGACGAGATCGAGCGCCTTTTGACAAAAGGCGGCGAGGCCGGCAAGCGGCTGGATTTCCTGATTCAGGAACTGCACCGTGAGGCCAACACGCTGGGCTCGAAATCGGCAGCGCTGGAGCTGACCCACATTTCGGTGGACATGAAGGTGCTGATCGAGCAAATGCGCGAGCAGGTTCAAAATATCGAGTGACGCTACCATATTAATAGCACACTACCAATACCCTATATGGACTACCCAGGTAATTTATTTGTTGTCGCGGCCCCCAGTGGCGCCGGAAAATCGAGTCTCGTCAAGGCCTTGATGGAGCTCGACGTGCGGGTCCAGCCCTCGGTGTCGCACACCACGCGGGCGCCGCGTGGCCAGGAAAAGCACGGCCGCGAATACTTCTTCGTGTCCCAGCAGGAATTCGACGCCATGATTCTGGGCAGCGCCTTCGTGGAGTGGGCGAATGTGCACGGCTTTCGCTACGGCACTTCCAAAAAGGCCATCGAAGAGCGCATCGCGCAGGGCGCCGACGTGATTCTTGAAATTGATTTCCAGGGGGCGCTGCAGATCAAAAAGACCTTTGCCAACGCCGTGCTGATCTTCATTCTTCCTCCCAGCTGGGAAGAGCTGCGGTCCCGGCTGGAGCGCCGCGGCGAAGATACGCCCGAGGCGATCGAGTTGCGCCTCAGGAACGCCGAGCTGGAGGTGGCGCAGGCCCGTGAATTCGATTTCGTTATAATCAACGAGTTGTTCGAGCGGGCGCTTTTCGATCTGAAAGCGATTGTCCACGCGCAACGGCTCAAATTCTCGGCCCAGCGCCGCGCCCGGGCCGACACCTTCCAGACACTGCACATTGCCTAGATTACCGGAGAACTTCATGGCCCGTATCACCGTTGAAGATTGCCTGCTGCAAATCCCGAACCGTTTCCAGCTGGTGCTGGCGGCCACCTACCGCGCCCGCATGCTGAGCCAGGGACATGCCGCCAAAATCGAGAGCAAGAACAAGCCGGGCGTAACCGCCCTGCGCGAGATTGCCGCGGGCAAGATCGGGCTTGAAATGCTCAAGAAAGTGCCCAACTGAGTCGGCCCTCGCCTCGTCTCGAAAAAGCACCGAAATTCGGTGCTTTTTTTATGGCCGATCACACAAACGTCACGCCCGCGCTACATTTAAGGTATGGGCGCCGTGCTTAACCTCATCCCTGCTGGAGTCGGCAGGGCCTCAACTGGCCTGAACCCCAGCGAGGCCAGCGTGGCTGCGGCCAACGCGGCCGCGGCCAGTTTTGCCGCGCTCACGGCCAAACTCGGTTACCTGGAACCGTCGGAGGCGGAGCAGGTGCGGCTAGCCTACCGCTTTGCCGACCAGGCCCATCTGGGGCAGCTTCGCAACAATGGCGAGCCCTACATCACGCATCCCATCGCCGTCGCCGCCCAATGCGCCGAATGGAAGCTGGACGCCCAGGCCCTGATGGCTGCGCTGCTGCACGATGCGATGGAAGATTGCGGCGTCACCAAGACGGATCTGATCGAGCGCTTCGGCGCCCCGGTGGCCGAGTTGGTCGATGGCCTGACCAAGCTCGACAAGCTGCAATTCACGACCCGGGAGGAAAACCAGGCCGAGTCGTTTCGCAAGATGCTGCTGGCCATGGCCCGCGATGTGCGCGTCATCCTGATCAAGCTGGCCGACCGCACCCACAACATGCGGACCCTGTCGGATGTGCCGCGTGAAAAGTGGGGCCGCATTTCCTCGGAAACACTCGACATCTATGCCCCGATTGCGCACCGCCTGGGCCTGAACCAGACCTACCGCGAACTGCAGGACCTGTCCTTCAGCCATCTGCGGCCTTGGCGTTACGGCGTGCTGTCCAAGGCCGTGGCCAAGGCGCGCAACCGGCGGCGTGACCTGATTCAGAAGGTGCAGCGGGATGTCGAGGCCGTTTTTGCGGCCGCGAAGATGCCGGTGCGCATCGCGGGCCGGGAAAAAAGCCTGTATTCGATCTACAGCAAGATGAATGACAAGCATCTGAGTTTTGCGCAGGTCACCGATATCTACGGCTTTCGGGTGATCCTGTCCGACATTCCGGATTGCTATAAGGCGCTGGGCGTTCTGCACCAGTTGTACAAGCCCGTTCCCGGCAAATTCAAGGATCACATTGCCATTGCAAAACTCAACGGCTATCAGTCGCTGCACACCACGCTGGTCGGCCCCTCGGGGGTGAACGTCGAGTTCCAGTTGCGCACGGAAGGGATGAATGTGGTGGCGGAGTCGGGTATTGCGGCACATTGGCTGTACAAGGCAAGTGAGCCGGGCGACGCCACGGCCGAACGCCTGGGGTCCAAATGGCTGCAGTCGCTGCTCGAAATTCAGTACGAAACCCATGATGCAGCCGAATTCTGGGATCACGTCAAGGTCGATCTGTTTCCCGATGCGGTCTACGTTTTCACGCCCAAAAGCCAGATCATGGCGCTGCCCCGCGGTGCGACGGTGGTCGATTTTGCCTATTCCATCCATAGCAATGTGGGTGACCGCACGGTCGCAGCCAAGATCAATGGCGAGCAGGTACCGCTGCGCACCGAGCTGAAAAATGGCGATGTGATCGAAATCATCACGGCCCCCGTATCGGCGCCCAATCCGGCGTGGCTGGGCTTTGTGCGTACCGGTCGGGCGCGCTCCAAAATCCGGCACCACCTCAAGACCCTCGCGTATGCCGAATCGCAGGGGCTGGGCGAAAAGCTGCTCACCCAGGCGCTGCGTGCCGAAGGCATGGAAAAGCTGCCCGAGAATGATGCGGCGCATCAAGCCATCTGGGACAAACTGCTGCGCTTTACGGGCAGCCGCAACCGCGAAGAACTCCTGACCGATCTGGGCCTGGGCAAAAGAATCGCCAGCATTGTGGCCAAACGCCTGATGACCCTGCTCAGCGAGAGCGGTGAGAAACCAGACGCCGTGCTGATGACCCGCGAACGCTACACGGCCCATGATCATGTATCGCAGGGCGCCGTCACGCTGGACGGCAGCGAGAATGCATCCGTGCAATTTGCCCAATGTTGCCGGCCTGTGCCGGGTGACGACATCGTCGGGTATCTGGGGCGGGGCGAAGGCCTGGTGGTGCACACCAGTGACTGCGCGATCGCCAAGCGTCTGCAGCACAAGGACAGCGAGCGTTTCATCACCGTGGGATGGTCCGACGAACCTGTACGCACTTTTGAAACCTCCATCATCACCACCGTGCACAACGGCAAGGGTGTTCTGGCCCGGGTCGCGGCGGCTCTGGCGTCCACTGAGGCCGACATCATCCACATCGACATGAGCGATGAAGTCGCGCAGGATGCCACCGACTTGCGTTTTGTCATTGCCGTGCGCGACCGCACGCACCTGGATTCTGTCCTGCGCAATTTGAAGCGCACACCGTCTGTTTTAAGGGTCGTGCGGGTGACGCCGGCCGCTTGAGAGGTGCGCCTCAGGCCCCTGCCGGATAGCTCACCCGGAGCACCTCGATTTCCTGCACCCCCGCCGGCGTCATCAGCTTCACGGTGTCCCCCTCGCGCGCTCTCAGGAGCGCCCTGGCGATCGGCGCAATCCAGCTCACCTGGCCTTGCGCGCTGTCTGCCTCGTCAATGCCCATAATGGTAACGGTGCGCTCCATGCCGGATTCATCGGCATAAGTGACGGTGGCACCGAAAAAAACCTGGTCGCCGCCGTGATGGACACTCGGGTCCGTGACCTCGGCAATCTCCAGCCGCTTCGTCAGGAAACGGATGCGCCGGTCAATCTCGCGCAAGCGCTTCTTGCCATACAGGTAGTCGCCATTTTCCGAGCGATCCCCGTTGCGGGCCGCCCAATGCACCGCCTCGACCACTTTAGGTCGCTCACTGTCCATCAGGTCCAGCCATTCCGCGCGCAACCGGGCAAATCCCGCCGGCGTGATGTAGTTTTTCGCCCCCACGGGTAATGGCGCCGGCGACAGGTCGGCGTCATCGTCATCCGCATCGGTCTCTTTGGTAAAGGCCTTGTTCATGGTGGCTCCACACAGCAACGAAAAAGCCCGCAATCCAAGGATTGCGGGCTTGTCGTTTGGTGCGGCTGGCAGGAATTGAACCCACGACCCCTTGGTTCGTAGCCATGTAAATACACCTTTTTAATGCACTTCTTGGGACGTCGCTGGATGCCATGAACTTCACCTAACTTATTGATAATATTAATGATTATTGAA
>JARLJI010000054.1 GCA_031291295.1 Rhodoferax sp.
CGTGAACTTCATCGCGACTAAAATGCTCGGCGGTGAAGATCTGCAGGTGGCCGAGTCCGTTGTGGATCGTGCTCTCGCGCAGGCCGCGGAACATGAAGGCGAAGAAGCCGCCCACCAGCAGCAGTCCGGCCACGCCGCCGCCCACCATCAGGAGCGTCATCAGCGTGCGCCGCCGATTGCGAAACACATTACGAAATGCAAGCAGCAGAAACTTGCTCATGGATGTCTCCTTTTGCGTGGCTGTCAGAAACCACCTGTCCGTCAGTGAGGCGCACGATGCGCGGCGTGTGCTCCAGCAGGCGCTGGTCGTGGGTGGAAAAAATGAAGGTGAGGCCGAGCCGCTCGTTGAGGCCGCGCATCAGCTCGATGAGCTGCGTGGCGTTGCGCGTGTCCAGGTTCGCAGTGGGCTCGTCGGCCAGCACCAGCGCGGGCCGGTGCACAATGGCGCGCGCTACGGCGATGCGCTGGCGCTCGCCGCCAGAGAGCAGATCGGGCCGTTGCTGCGCTCGGCCCGCAAGGCCCACGCTTTCCAGCGCCTCAGCCACACGCACGCGGCGCTCGGCCGGAGCCAGGCCCTGGATCAGAAGCGGGAACTCAACGTTCTCCGCCGCGGTAAAGACGGGGATGAGGTTGAAGGTCTGGAAGACGAAGCCGATTTTTGTGCGGCGCAGATCTGTGAGCTGCACCGGGCTGAGCGTGCCGGTGTCGATGCCGTCAATGAGGATGCGGCCGGAGGTGGGCTTGTCGATGCAGCCGATCAGGTTGAGCAGTGTGGACTTGCCGCTGCCGCTGGGACCGGCGATGGCCAGGAACTCGCCGCGCTCGACGCGCAGGCTGGTGTGGTCAAGCGCGATGACATCGCTGTGGTCGAGCGGGAACCTGCGAGTGACCGCGTCGACGTGAACGAGGGTTTCCGTTGGAGTCATAGGGCAGTCCTTCCGGTGGATTGGGTACAACCGGAAGGTAGCCCGTGGGGCGGCGCGGGGGCGCGGCGTTTCCGACGAGAGGCGGAAGAAGCGGATGAAAGGCGGAATTTTGCGGACAGGCCGCTGGATCGGAATGGACGGCGAACCGCAGACTACTGCGGAGGCGGGCCGTTCCCGGGGCCGTGTTCGCCGCCTGGCGGCAGCCCCATGACGGAGACAGTGGTGGCAACGAAGGTTCCGTCCTTCACCGCGCCCTCCACGCGCAACCTGTCGCCCACCTGAATGTCGGCCAGGGTGATCGGTTCGCGGCGCTTGCGGAAGGTGGTGTTTTCGTCGGCCACAAACGTGTGCGCGGCTTTGTCCGGGCCGCCTTCGAGAGTGACGCGCAGTTCGTTGACAGCAGTAACGCGGCCCATGAGCCAGGTCTTGCCGTAGTTGGCTTCCATGGCACGCATCTGCCTGGCGCTCTCCGGGTCGATGAGCATGATCATCACCGCGCCCACGGATTTGGCCGCGGCATCCACCTCGCCTCCGGCGGCAATCGCGTCGCCCACCTGGATGTCGGTGGCTTTGATGGCTACAGGTGGCGTGCGCTCGCCGCCTTCAGCCTGCCGCGGTCCGCGTCCCCGGCCCGGAACCTGCTTGACGATGCGGGTGTTCACGCTGAAGTGGATGGTGTAGGTTTCGCCCAGTTCGGTCTTGATGGTGAAGTGATCAGCAGCAATGGCGGTCACGGTGCCCACGGTTCCGCGTCCTTCGCTCCACATGCCGCCGCGCGGTCCGCCGCCCGATCTCCCGGCAGAGGAGGCATCCTGGGCAATAGCCACACCTACAGACAAGGTGAGCAGCAAGGCAGCAAGAGTACGGAATCGCAAAGCGCACCTCCGGGCCGGGCTGGCCCTGTTGGATAGACGAGCGACCACCCGCCGAAGTTGATGCGGTGCGCGCAGCCGGTCCAGCGGGGTGCGGATTATTGCTTTTGCTGCTCGGCAATTAGCCGATCAAAGGCCGGAACCCCGTGCAGCGTGGCAAATTCCTGGTCGTTGGCGATCTTCCTGGGGTTGGTGAAGCCTTCGTTGAGCGCCGAGCGCAGATACTCAATGGCGCGGTCGTTCTTGCCGGCGCGTACGCAGCCCTTGGCCATGTAGTAGTTCATGGCGCCGCGATCCTGCACGGAGGATGGGTTCTCAACGCGCGGGCCGTTGCTGCGGTCAAAGATCTGCGGGTCCACGGCCAAGGCGGACTTGTAGACTTCCCAGCCCTTCTCGTACTTGTGCTGGGCCATCAGGTCGGTGCCCAGGTTCTTGAGCACGAGCGCCGACTTGGGGTCGATCTTGAGTGCCTTGCGGTACATCTTGACGGCTTTGCCGTACTGCTTGAACGAGTCGTAGATCGTGCCTATATTGTTGAGTACGTTGACACTCTTGGGGTCCATCTTGAGCGAGGTCTCGTAGCAGCGCGTGGCATCCTGCAGGTTGAAGAGCATCTGATAGGCGATGCCCATCTTGTTCCACACCTCAGCGGATGGCTTCTGCACCTGCTTGTAGGCCTCGATGGCGGCCTGATAGCGGCGGTGCGCCATCATGGAGTCGCCGATGCCCTCCGGAGTGGGCGCGGGCAGAGGCGTTGCGGCTGGGAGCGAGGGCGGCTGCGGGGCGGCTGAGACCTCAGCGGGGGGTTGCGAAAACAGCGAGGCGGCGAAGAGCAGGGCGGCGGCGACGACGGATGCCGGGAACCCGGAGTGGTGATTGAGCCTGGTCATATTCCCTCCTTCCAGAAGGAATCGGGGCGACAAGCCGTACGAATCGTCCGTGGGAATTAAACCACTTTCCTGGACGCTGCGCCACGGCTGGCGACTAAGATTTTGCTCATGGTCACCAGCGTCGTTGCGGGCCTGTTCGCCGCCTGGATCTGGTATCGCACGGTTGCAGGGCCTGCGCTGTGATGCACGGCATCCGTCTGCGCGGAGCGCGGCTGGCGGCAATGCACTAAACTCATCCCGAACGGGGGATTGGACCATGAGCACCGAAGCACTGCCCGCGCTGGCCGCCGCCCTGGCTGCCCGCTTTCGCACTGTGCGCCGACGCACGCTCAAGCTGACGGAGCCGCTGACGCCGGAAGACATGATGGTGCAGTCCGCGCCGGAGGCCTCGCCGGCCAAATGGCACCTGGCGCATACGGCATGGTTCTTTGACTCCTTCATTCTGCGTGATTTCCAGGCCGGCTACCGGCTCTTCGACGCCGATTTTGCCTGGCTCTTCAACAGCTACTACCGGAGCTTTGCGGCCTTCCCTGAGAAGCGCCTGCGGTCCTCGTTTTCGCGTCCCGGGCTGGAAGCGATCCTGCGCTACCGCGCGCATGTGGACGCGGCCATCGAACGGCTGCTGGAGGAGGGTGCCCGGCCGGAGGTGCTGGCGCGCATCGAGCTGGGGCTGAACCACGAGGAGCAGCACCAGGAACTGCTGCTGACCGACATTCTGCACGCCTTCTTCTCCAATCCGCTGCGCCCGGCCTACCAGAGCGGCGCGCCGGAGCAGGGGCAGGCCGAGGCAGCGCCGCTCGTGTTTCTGCCCTTTGCAGGCGGAGTGCACGAGGCGGGGCACGTGGGCGCGGGCTTCTGCTTCGATAACGAACTGCCGCGCCACCGCGTGTGGCTGGAGCCATTTGCCGTGGCTTCGCGGTTGGTGACCTGCGGAGAGTATGCGGCGTTCATCGCAGACGGCGGCTACCAGCGGCCGGAGCTGTGGCTCTCAGCGGGCTGGGACACGGTGGAGCGCGAGGGCTGGGGCGCACCGCTGTATTGGACCCAAAGCGACCGCGACTGGATGCTCTTTACCCTGCGCGGCGAGCAGCCGCTGGCCCGCAGGACGGCTGCGCCGGTGAGCCACGTGAGCTTTTACGAGGCCGACGCCTATGCGCGCTGGGCCAGCAAGCGGCTGGCCACGGAGTTCGAGTGGGAAGCGGCCGCCGAGGGCCGGCTGGTGGAGGGCAACCTGCTGGATTCCGGACGGCTTGTGCCCTGTCCCGCCACCGAATTCGTCCAAAACGAGGACGGTGCGAAGCACGCGCAGCAGTTCGGGGATTGCTGGGAGTGGACGGCGAGCGCCTATCTTGGCTATCCGGGCTTTCGCGCGCTGCCCGGCTCGCTGGGCGAGTACAACGGCAAGTTCATGAGCGGACAAATGGTGCTGCGGGGCGGTTCGTGCGTCACGCCGGCGGCGCACATCCGCGCCAGCTACCGCAACTTCTTTGCGCCGGAGACGCGCTGGCAGTTTTCCGGCATCCGGCTGGCGGAATAAGCCGTAACCGCAACTGTTGCCGAGGCATCCAACTCACTGCATGGCCCTTTCCGCTTGCTCCGCCATCGACGCGCACATCTACGATCGAGTCGCCGCGGCGGTTCGGCGAGGGCTTGCGGCCAGTCCCAAGTCGCTGCCGCCGTGGCTGTTCTACGACGAGGCTGGTTCGCAGCTCTTCGACCGGATCACCGAGCTGCCGGAGTACTACCTGACGCGCACCGAGCGCGGCATTTTTCTGCAATCGGCGGACGCGATGGTTGCGTGCGCGGCGGCGGGCGGGCGGCTCCGGATTGCGGAACTCGGCGCCGGCTCGGCGGACAAGACGCGCCTGCTGCTGGCGGCGGCCGTGCGGCGGCAGGGCGCGGTGGTCTATGAGCCGCTGGATGTTTCAGAGAGCGCTTTGGAGGCGGCCCGTGCGCGCATCGAGCACGAACTGCCGCAAGTTCAGGTGGCGCCGCGCGTGGAGGACTACACGCTGAGGCTGGATTTGGACACGCTGCCCGCAGGCGAGCGGCGGCTGGTGCTCTACATCGGCTCCAGTATCGGCAACTTTGAGCCTGCGGCGGCGTTGCATCTGCTCCAAACCGTGCGCGCTGCGCTGCGTCCCGGCGATGCGCTGCTGCTCGGCGTGGATCTGGTGAAGGGGGAAGCCACGCTGCTGGCCGCCTATGACGATGCGGCGGGAGTGACGGCGGCCTTCAACCGTAATCTGCTGGTGCGCCTGAACCGCGAGCTGGGTGCGGATTTTGTGCCGGAAGCCTTTGCCCACTGCGCGGTGTGGAACGCGGCGGCATCGAGGATGGAGATGCATCTAGAAAGCTGGGCCGCGCAGACGGTGCGGCTGGCGGCACTCGATCTGACGGTGGAGTTTGCGCCGGGCGAGCGCATCCACACGGAGAACAGCTACAAATACCAGCCCGGCCAGGCGGAGACGCTGCTGGAGCAGGCGGGCTTCCGGCCCGATGCACCGTGGACCGACGCGCACGGCTGGTTTGCGGTGTGCCTGGGACGCGTGGAGTAGAGCGTTTTCGGAATACACATAGACTGATTTGGAGCTTGGAAAGGTGGCTTTTTCCTTTCGGAAAAAGCCACTTGAGTCTGTGCTTCCGGTCTACATCCATTCCGAAAACGCTGTAGCGCCCCAGGCTGGGTGACTTGCCGGAGGTGCTACTTCGGTTGCGCGATCCGCACCAGCAGCACGTCGTGATTGCCGAGTTCGATGGGCATGTTGTCGGTCAACTCGACTTCCTTGCCGGTCCACAGGTTTTTGCCCTTCTGTGCGCCGTGCAGGCCGAGCTTGGCAAGGATCAGGTGGAAGGGATGCGTGGCCACGCGGTCGCTGCCTGCGTTGAGTACGGCCACGGCCAACGAGCCGCCGGCCAGGTGCCGCGCCCACACTTCCACTTCGCCGTCTGCGTAGACGCGTTCGCCCTGCTTGCCCAGTGAGTCCTGATCGATGGCGATCACGTCGCGGTTGGTGAGGATGGCCTTGACCTCAGGCGTCATCTTGGTCAGGTCGTTGCCTGCCAGCAGCGGCGCGGCCACCATGGCCCACATGGAAAAGTGCGCGCGGTTCTCGGCCAGCGAGAGCTCGCCATTGCCCACTTCCAGCATGTCGGGGTCGTTCCAGTGGCCGGGTCCGGCGTAGGCTGCGAGTCCGGCCTGCTGGCTGAGCAGGTCGTAGATGCTCTGCCACTTCGGCTCGATGTCGCCGGTGGAGCGCCACAGGTTGCCGCCCAGCGCCGGCGCCCACTCCCACGGCGAGTCCCACCCGTACTGGCAGAGCGAGTAGACGATGGGCCGGCCGGTGGCTTTCAGGGCTTTGCCCATCTTGTCGTACGCCGCATGCATCAGGCGCATCTGGCCGGCTTCGTCGTGGGGCGCCTGCTTTTCCATCACTTCAGGGATGAAGCTGCACAGGTCGTACTTGAGGTAGTCGATGCCCCAGGCGGCGTACATCTGCGCGTCCTGCTCCTCGTGGCCCAGAGAGCCAGCGTAGCCGGCGCAGGTCTTCGGGCCGGGTGAGGAGTAGATGCCGATCTTCAATCCCTTGGAGTGGACGTAGTCGGCCAGAGCCTTCATGTCAGGGAATTTGGCGTTGGTATGGAGCACGCCGCTCTCGTCCCGCTCGCCCTCCCAGGTGTCGTCGATGTTGACGTAGATGTAGCCGGCGTCTTTCATGCCGGAGGCTACGATCTGGTCGGCTGCGGCGCGGACGCCTTTGTCGTCCACCCGCTCGGCAAAGTAGTTCCAGCTGTTCCAGCCCATGGGCGGGGTCAGCGCGGTCTGGGCAGCGGCAGAGAGCGAAGAAAGTGCGAGTGCAGCGAGGGGTAAGGCAAGGGAAATGCGCATGGTGGGAATTCTCCTGGAAACGATTACATCGGGATACTACCCCTGACCCAGCACGTCAGGCAACACCAGAGATGTGGTCGCAAGAATCTGCTACAGACATGCGGACATTGACGGGATCAGTCGGCAGCTGGCATGACTGCATGGCGCGGGGTCTCGGCCATCAGCGACTGAATTGCTTCGACACTGCCGATGCAGCCGCGCGCGCCCGTCGCGGTGCAGTTGAGCGCCGCGGCAGCGCAGGCAAAGTCGAGCTGGCGCTCCAGATCCCAGCCCTGGAGCAGCCCGTAAATAAAGCCCGCGTGGAAGATGTCGCCTGCGCCAGTGGTGTCCTTGACGTCAACGCTGTAGGCGGGCCGCAGAAGGAAGCGGCTGCCATCCCAGGCCAGCACACCATCCTCGCCCAGAGTGGCCGCTGTCATGGTGCAGCCGTAGCGCCGGTGCATGCGGCGCAGGGCCTGTTCCAGGTTGCGCTCGCCGGTCAGCATCTGGGGAAAGGTGCGGCTCACGATCAGGTAGTCGATGTTGGCCAGCAGTTCCTCGACTCCGGTGTAGATCTCGTCGAGATCAGCGATGACGGGGATGCCGGCCTCACGGGCCCAGCCGGCTGCGGTGGTGGCCGCGGCGGTTTCCAGTCCGTCCACGTGCAGGGCGCGGGCACGCGCAATCCACTCGCGGCGCAGGTCCTGCGGCTGCAGCAGCAGGCGGTCTTCGCGCCGATTCAAGACGGTGCGCTCGCCGCCGCCGTCCACGATGATGAGTGATTGGGGGCTCGAGGCCTGCGGCACGGTGACGATCCGCGCATCTACACCGGCCTGCGCAAAGGCGCGCGCATGCAATCTGGCGGCGTCATCGTCGCCCAGCTTGCCTACGTAGCGGGTGCTAAGGCCCCACGTCTGGCAGGCAACCACGGTAGATGCCGTTTGTCCGCCGAGGAGCACAGAGGCCTGCGAATACTTGACCTTGGAGCCGCGCTCGGGATAGGCAGGCAGCGCGATCAGCGTGTCTGTCGCGTTCAGTCCTACGCCCACAAGGTCAACCAGCGTCGGCTCGGTCATAGAGAATATTGTAACGGCCTCAGGAAAACTTCGTCGCTTTCCACAGTCCCCAGGCGCAGCCGACAGCGGTGAGCGCCAGAGCCACAACCAGCACGCCGGCCCAGGCCAGGTTCATGCTGAGCTGCGGCACACGCGCCTGCATGCCCAGCCAGACGAACACGCAAACGGCGCAGAGCAGGATCAGGTAGTCCCACCAGGAGCGCCGCGATGACAGCCCGTTTGAAGGAATGCCGCGATAGGCCTGCAGCACGCGCGGATAGTCCAGTTGATAGCGTTCGCACTCGCGCTGCAGAGCTTCGTGGGTGGAGGCATGCTCGCGCTCGGTGGCGATGGCGGTGCTCACGGCGAGCGCGCCCAGGATCATCACGAACGAGCCTGCCACGACCAGCATGCGGTGCTGCGCGTCAGCGTGCGCCAACTCGCCAAACACGAGTGCACCCCACGCGAGGCCCCACAACTGATTCGTATTGGAGAGCGGGATGCCGCGACCGATGCCGAGGTACTTGGTTGCGTACTGCTGAAAGATGTCGCCGATGACCCAGACAAAGCCGCCCAGGAAAAGCCAGAACAGCATGGGCCGTATGGCAGGCGAGTGCACCAGCGCGAGTGTGGAGGCGTGGTCGAAGCTGAGTGCCAGCGCCAGAACCGCACCCAACTCGCCCACCGTGAACACGGTGACGAACGAGAGCGGATTCATGCCGCTGATATAAGCCTTGCGGTAGGGGATGTACATGGTGCCCCACAGCAGGCTCGCGCCTGCCGCAGCCAGCACTCCGGCAGCTGCCCGGCCCGCCTGCGGCCCGCTGCTGTGAATGGTGCTGAAGCCGAGCAGTACCGCGGCCACAACGATGGCCGTGGCGCCCAGCACAACCTTGGCGATGTTTCGGCCGCTCGCGCCCTTCAACTCGCCGAAGAGCACGCGGCCCCAGAAGATGCCGACCAGCGAGTTGGTGTTCCACAGCGGAAATGCGATGGCGAGACCCACATCGCGAATGGCGAAGACGGTGAGCGTATTGGCCACGGCCCACAGCATACCCGCGAGAATCGCGATGGGGATCAAGTGGCGATGCTCGCTGAGATCGGCGAAGACCTGGCGCGTGCCTTTGAGCAGCGTGGGCAGCGTCCAGCGCGCGGTAAACACACCGGCCACCATGCACAGCGAAATGGTGTAAGGCGAGAGGCCTGAGTTGACCAGCTTGGTCGGCGCCTCGGCCGCGCCCAGCCACACGCCTGCAGCCAGTCCGCACAGCACACCCATGCCATGGGTCGAGCGGAACTGAGCGGCGGTGCCGGCTTTTTGCACGATGCGGACGGGTGGGATAGTGGTCCTCTCGACAGGCCTAACGGAGCGTGACAAGCAGCGCGAGGCCGATGCAGAAAACGGCCAGCGGAATCACAAAGTGACTGTCGGTCAACATCGCGCCGGTCTGTTCAGTGAATCGCATGGTCGTTGCAGAGTAACTGGCGCAACGATAAAGATGCGGCTGAGGGCGTGTCAAGGACGCTGCCCCTCTGCGACGCGTGGAATGCCCTGCAAATCGGGTGTGAATTGAATGCCGGCGAAGCCTGCGTCGGCCAGCAACGACCGCACGGATTCGGATTGGCCGAAGCCGATCTCAAATACAAACCAGCCGCCTGGTGCCAGCGCGGCAAATGAAGCGGGAATCAGACGGCGGTAGATGTCGAGGCCGTCCGTGCCTGCGAATAGCGCCAGCTCCGGCTCATGGTCTCGCACCTCCACGGCAAGCGTGTCGCGATCGGCGGTGGGCACATACGGCGGATTCGAGACGATGAGGTCGAACGACTCGCCCGCGACCGGCGCGAGCAGATCGCCCTGGAGAAAGCGGATGCGCTCGGCAAGCGCGCAACAGGCGGCGTTTCTGCGCGCCACTGAAAGAGCCGCCGCGGAGAGATCGATGGTGGTGATGGATGCATGCGGCAAGGCGTGCGCCAGCGCCACGGCAATCGCGCCGGAGCCTGTGCCCACGTCCAAAATGCGCGGGGCGGGAAAGAGATGCGCCAGCGCGATGGCCCTTTCGACGAG
>JARLJI010000055.1 GCA_031291295.1 Rhodoferax sp.
GGAGTTCGAGGGCAAGAGTTACCGACTCAAGGAGGCCGCCGCGCGTATCGCCATTACCGGCGATTCGTCATAATCTGACCGTCCTGCCATGGGGGAGTTTGACTGGCCAAAGGTGGGGGAATTTGAAGTGGCCATCGGGGGATATTTTCGGGGATAACCCCTACAAATTAGCTTGATTCGCACACAAGAAAACGTAACTTCTTGGTCATGCCTGGGTTAACCCTCATCACAAAATCGTCTCAAAACTCCTACGATTTAACTATTTGAGTGACATAAAACAGCTTAATTTCATCAAATGATAAAATTCATGGAGTTCATCAAGGCTTCCGTGACTTTCGACATCGATTGAAAAAATATCGAGACAATTGCTTTTGCCCACCATGCGATGATCAGCTTAAGAGCCTCAAATCCCCCCGAACGACGATTTGCGACGCCTGCTGCGCTTTGAACCGGGCAGCGGTGCGATCTGGCTGGGCGACCGCCGCATGGTGCTGATGCACACCAAGGCATTGGCCGCGTTGCGCCAAGACCTGATGAGCTCGGTCGGCCCGGGGCATCCGCGGCGCATTCTGACGCGCATGGGCTGCGCCTCGGGCTTGTCCGACGCCAATTTGACCTTAAAAACCAATCCAACCAAAGATGGGTCTCCAGAACCCAGCTCAAACCAAGTTGAGATGTAAAAGGGCAACTCGAATATCAATCTCAATTGACGAGACTTTTTGGAATATCAGCTTTTCCATTCGTTGGGCAAAAATGAATGACCGCTTCACACGAACCTGGATGACCGTTATGGGCACGTTGAAGTCCGCCACGAACGGCTTGTGAAGGGCAATGAAATGGGCAACCCGTAAGCTGACGGTCGTGACCGGTGGCACCCAGTCTGCTATTGCCTGACGCCAAATAGTATCCCGGCTGCTCAAGCCCGCCGACAGAGAAAAGAGCCATTGGCAAACGTCAGCTAAATGGCAGGTCAATTTCCTTCAAGCCATGCGCAGCACCGAACGCATGCGAGTTCTCTTGCTGCCCTTTATTTGAGCAAAACCTGCTCTTCCAGCACCGACGCTGCGTTGCCGTGTTCGCAGGGCAACTATCCACAGACTGGCGCACAAAAGCAGTGGACAACTTTTACCATTCATCGCGCAGTTGATGCACAACAACGCCTTGATCCTCGACATTGAGGGAACGCTGCACCCGAATCACACGCTCTTGTTGCCGTGCGGGCATTCGTTGGTGGCGCGTGACTCGAATCTGGAGTTGGCTACGCTGGCGTAAGCGCGCCGATTTGCCCTGTCATTGAAATACTGACATGCTGCGGGGCATTGGGTTCGGCGCTATATCGAGCGGAGGGATTTATGAAATCGAAAAAGATTGTTTTCATCCACGGCATGTACATGACGCCGTTGTGCTGGGATTCATGGGTCAAGCGTTTTAGCGCAAATGGCTACGACTGTTTGGCACCGGCGTGGCCGGGCCGCGATAAATCGGTGGCAGAGCTGCGTCAACTCCATCCGGATCCGAAGCTGGCGGCGCTCACGTTGACGGCGGTGCTGGATCACTTCACAAACATCATCAACGGGCTCGACGCAAAACCCATCCTGATGGGTCATTCGATGGGTGGCCTGATCACGCAGATCCTGTTGCAGCGTGGCTTGGCCTCGGCAGCGGTTGCCATCGACTCGGCGCCACCGCAAGGCGTGTTTACGGCCAAGTGGTCGTTTCTGAAGGCCAATTGGGGGCATGCCAATCCATTTGCCTCGAAGAGCCATCCGGCAACGATGTCCTTCGAACGGTTCCAGTATGCGTTTGCGAACTCGCTGCCGCTGGAAGAACAACGAGCCGCATACGATTCATTTGTGGTTCCAGAGTCGCGTCGTGTGCCAGCGGAGTCGCTGACATTAACTGCGCGAATTGACTTTGGCAAGCCCGGGGCACCGCTGTTGATGATTGCAGGTTCAAACGACCACATCATCCCCGCCTCCTTGAACCACAGCAATTTCTCAAAATACCATCGCGCGGGATCGATCACCGATTTCAAAGAATTTCCGGGGCGTACCCACTTCATCATCGGACAGAGTGGTTGGGAGGAGGTCGCAGACTACGTAGCCGCCTGGTTGGGCAGGCTGCCCGGTTGAAAGCTTCAGCGATGACCGGTGGTTCCTGCATCGCGCAGACGGGTGCGGGGGCCGTCATGGCAGCCCTTCTTCCTTGACCAACTCGCGCAGCTTGAACTTCTGGATCTTTCCGGACGGCGTGGACGGCATCGCATCGCGCACGATCAGCCGCTCGGGAATGTATTGCGTGGCAACCTTTTGTGATTTCAGGAACTCGACCAGGCTTGGCAGATCGATGCTCTGGCCGGGCTTGGGCACGACCACGGCGCAAGCCCTCTCACCCAGGCGCTCGTCGGGATAGGCCACGATGGCCGCCATGGCAATGGCCGGGTGCCGGTACAGCAATGCCTCGATTTCAACCACCGGAACGTTTTCGCCGCCGCGGATGATCACGTCCTTGGAGCGGCCGGTGATGCGGATGTAGCCCCGGTCGTCCATGCGCGCCAGGTCGCCGGTATCGAACCAGCCGTCGGCATCGGTGGCGTTCCATTGCGGGCGTTTCAGGTAGCCGCCGAAATTCGAGCACGCGCGCACCAGCAGCTTGCCGGCCGCCCCGGCTGGCAGCTCGGCGCCATCGAACTCAACCACCTTGAGCTCGACGCCCGGCAGCGGGCGGCCATCGGTCGTGAAGGCGCGCTCGTCATCATCGTCGAGTTCGATCAGCGTGACTGCGCCGTTCTCGGTCATGCCCCAGGCCGACACGATCTTCGTGCCCAGCACCCGGCGGGCCTGTTCTACCAGCGGACCGGGGATGGGTGCACCGGCACAGAGGAAGGTACGCAGGGTCGGCACGGCCAGGCCAGATTCGGCCACATTCTTGGCCAGGTCGGTCAGGAAGGGCGTGGAGGCCATGGTGAAGGTCACCCCTTCGGCACGAATCAGGTCGATGCCCTTGAGCGGCTCCCAGATGTCAAGCAGCACGACGCTGGCGAGCAGCATGATCGGCATCATCAGCCCATACATGAAACCGGTCTGGTGCGCCATCGGCGATGCCATCAGGACCACGTCATCGCCGCCCAGCCGCATGCGTTTGGCGTAAGGAATGATGTTGGCCATGGTGGTGTTCGCCGTGTGCATCACGCCCTTGGGCTCACCGGTGGTGCCCGAGGTATAGATGAGCTGCGTGACGTCGTCGGGGCCGGGCCGGTGACGCGTCAGGATGTCGCGCGCATCGGCGTCACTCTCCCAGGCCGGCCCGCTCAGAAGGGCCTCGAAACTGTTGGCGCCCGCGCCGCCGACCACCACGAAATGCTGAAGCTCAGGCAGGCTGGGCCGTAAGGCCGTGACCATGTGCTCGTAGTCAAAACCGCGAAACAACTTCGGCACGATCACCACTTTGGCCTGGCCGTGCTTGAGCATGAAAGACAGCTCGTGTTCCCGAAAAATGTGCATCAGCGGGTTCATCACCGCGCCGATGCGCGAGCACGCCAGGTAGGTGACGGTGAACTGCCACCAATTGGGCAGTTGGCAGGCGACCACATCGTTGCGGCCCACGCCCAGGCGCGTCAAACCGACGGCCACGCGGTCGGCCATGGTCGCCAGTTCCCGGTAAGTGAACCGTGTCGTGCCGCCGCTTTCGGCCTGCACGGCGGTCAGCGCCAGCTTGTCGGGGCAACTGGCAACACAGGCGTCCAGGTCGTCGTTGATGGTCCTGTCGTGCCAGAAGCCTTGGGCCACACTTTGGGCGCGGCGGGGCGCAATGAGAACGGCGTCGAATTCCATGGTCTTGTCTCCTCTTATGGTCTGGGGGTGATGCGGTCAGGCCGGTACTGCGGCACGACCGGCGCGGGTGCGTGCAATGATGGTTTTCATGATCTGGGCTGTGCCGTCGCCGATCTGGAAGCCGAGCACGTCGCGCAGCCGCTGTTCCATGACGCCGCGGTCGTAACCGCCATGGCCAAACATCAGCAGACACTGGTGGATGACGTCATAGGCGAGCTTGGGTCCCCACCATTTGCACATGGCGGCCTCGGCGCTGTGCGGCGCGCCCTTGTCCTTAAGCCACAGGGTCTGCAGGCACAACAGGCGTGCCGCCTCGACCTGGGTGTCGAAGTCCGCCAGCGGATGCGACACGCCCTGGAATGCCGACAGTGGCTTGCCGAAGGCTTCGCGCTGCGCAACATACTCCCAGGTTTCTTCCAACGCCGCACGTGCGACAGCCAGCACCTGCAGACCAATCAGCGCGCGCGAGAAGTCGAAGCCCTGCATCACCTGCACAAAGCCCTTGTTCTCATCGCCGAGCCGGTGGTTCAGCGGCACGCGCACGTTCTCGAAGAAGATCGAGCCCCGCCCAATGGCGCGCTGGCCATGGCAGTCGAACCGGTTTGTGGTTATCCCGGGCAGATCCATCGGCACCAGCAGGGCCGTGACGCCGTGCGCCGCAGATTCCACTGAGCCGGTGCGGCCGAATACGACCGCCGCGTCGGCCTGATCGGCCGCCGAAATGGACGTCTTCTCGCCGTTGATCACATATTCATCACTGACCCGTTCAATGCGCAGGCGCAGATTGCCGGCGTCCGAGCCACCGCGCGGCTCGGTCAGCGCGATGGCGAACAGCGCCTCGCCCTGCGTGAGTTTGGTCAGCCAGGGCTTGGCCACCGCGGGCTGGCCGTGCTGTGACAGGATCTGGCCATTGAGCGAGGCCAGCAGGTTGATGTAGCTGATGCTCAAGTCGGCGCGCGCGATCTCTTCCTGAATCACGCCGGCCGCCAGGCAGCCCATGCCCTGGCCGCCCACGGACTCGGGCAACTCCGGCGCGATGAAGCCCATCCCGCCCATCTCGCGCATCAGCGTGCGGTCCAGCACGCGGGTCTTGTCGCGCTCCAGAAAGCCGGGCGCGACCCGTCCGGCGGCAAAGCGGCGCGCGTGCTCTGCCAGCGCGGCCAGGTCTTCGTCGATGTAGGGATTCATGCAGTCTCCTGTGCGCACCAGCGTGCGCGGTCGGTTTGTTGGGGATAGGCTGAACGCCAGCGTGCCTTACTTCGCGTACTTGCGGAATTCGGGCTTGCGCTTTTCCTTCAATGCGTTGACGCCTTCGCGCGACTCCTCGGTGTCGTAATAGAGCTTGAGCGCGTACATGCCCAGGCCGGCGATGCCGCTCTGGTGCGCGGTGTCGGCATTGAAACTGCGCTTGGCAATCGCCAGGGCGGTGGGACTGCGCTCGCAGATTTCCTCGCCCCACTTTTGCACTTCGGCGTCGAGTTGGTCGTGCGGCACGCAGACATTGGCCAGGCCCATGGCCACGGCTTCGGCGCCGGAGTAACGGCGGTTCAGGTACCAGATCTCGCGCGCCTTCTTCTCGCCCACCACACGCGCCAGGAAAGCGGTGCCGTAGCCGGGGTCGACCGAGCCCATCTTGGGGCCGACCTGCCCGAACTGGGCCTTCTCGGAACAGATGGTCAGGTCGCAGATCGTGCACAGCACGTTGCCGCCACCGATCGCAAAGCCCTGCACGCGGGCGATCACGGGCTTGGGCACGTCGCGGATCGCGGTGTGCAGCTCTTCCATCGGCAGACCGATGGTGCCGCGGCCGTCATAGTTGCCGTTGTGCGCGGACTGGTCCCCGCCGGTGCAGAAGGCGCGGTCGCCTGCGCCAGCCAACACGATCGCGCCGACGCCCTTGTCGTAGCCGGCCTTGTTCAGGGCGCGGATGATCTCGTCGCAGGTCTGACCGCGAAACGAGTTCATCTTGTCCGGGCGGTTGATGGTGATCCAGGCCACGCCGTTGCGCACTTCGTAAAGAATGTCTTCGAATGTCATGGTGTTCTCTCTTGATTAAGTGTGTGAAGGAGATAAAGCTGATCAGCCGTTCATCGTCAGGCCGCCCGACACACTGAGCACCTGACCGGTGACAAAGGCGGCGTCGTCGCTGGCAAAGAAAAGAATGGCGCCCGGCAGATCATCTGGTTGGCCAATGCGGCCGAACGGAATCGAGCGCGTGAAGGCCTCCATCAGCTTCTCTGGATTGCCCGCGCCTTCCTTGTAGTCCGCGAACAGGGCGGTGTCGGTGGGTCCCGGGCACACCACGTTGACGGTAATCCCATGCCGTGCATGCTCGCGCGCAATGGTCTTGGAGAACGCCACCAGCCCGCCCTTGCACGCCGCGTACACCGCTTCGCCAGAGGAGCCGACACGCGCCGCGTCGGAGGCGATGTTGACAATTCGCCCCGCCCTGCGCACCGCCATGCCGGGCAGCACTGCATGGTGCATGTGCAACGCACCGGTCAGGTTGATCGCGATCAGCTTGTCCCACTGGGCCGGCTCGGTCTTGGTAAAGGGCTTGAACACGTCCCAGCCGGCGTTGTTGACCAGCACGTCAATCGGCCCCAACTGGGTCTCGGTGGCGGTCACTGCCGCATCCACCGCTGCGCGGTCGGTGATGTCGCACTTGAATGCTGTCGCCGTGCCGCCGGATGAGGCGATGTCTGCCGCGACGCGCTGCGCCGCCTCCAGGTTCATGTCGAACACCGCGACTTTCGCGCCTTCTTGCGCGAAGCGCCGGCAGGTTGCGCCGCCGATGCCGCCACCGCCGCCCGTCACGATAACTGTCTTGCCTTCGAATTTCTGCATGTTTATCTCCATCAGTAGTCAGGGTTGGTATGCTCAAGCGGTGCTTTTCACCCGCAAGATTTATATGTAAATATATTGACGTATATTACACAGCACATCTTTTCTTCGCAAGGGCCTTCTTTTTTGGGAAACTTATGGATTACCCTAATAAAAACACTTCTGTAGCCCGGACCGAACTAGCCAACAGGTTATTTTTTCGCTTGTATCAATGTGCAAATATGTTGCATAAAACAGGTTCTCGTGCCGTGGAGAAAGAGGGCCTGACAACCCAGCAATGGGCGGTGTTGGGCGCCTTGTCCCGGCCGGAGGCCAAAGACGGAATGAGCGTTGGCAATCTGGCTCGCTACCTGATGGTGAGTCGCCAGAATCTGTCGGGCCTGATCAGCCGGATGGAGCGCGACGGCCATATTCGCACCGCGCCCGATGGGCGTGACCGGCGCTCGCGACTGGTCACCATGACCGAGTCGGGCGGGGATGTCTGGATGGTGCAGGCCCAACCGAAAATTCATGACTACTACGAGCAGGCGCTGGCGGGCTTTTCGATCAGCGATATCACTCATGCGCTGCACTACCTGCTCAAGCTGCTGGACAACATGAAACGCCTGGACGGAGATGAGGAGTCTGGCCAGACGGACGATTCCTGATCCTCCAGTAGTGCCGTTGACCGTATAGAGCGGGCATTTCAGGTAGCCCTATGTCCAGGGAAGGTCTTACACACGGGCGCCTCCCTAGCGCGCCACCAGGGATTCGTAAGCGGCGCTGCCAGCGACCAGCGCGGCGATGATTAACGCATGTCCGATGGCCGCAGCAACGGCGCCTCGAATCCACGAGCGCATCCGCGGTCCAGCGTAGGACTGCGAAGCAGCCCAACCGAAGTAGAGATACCAGGCTGCCCAGAAGGCGAAGACGAATCCCAGGCCAGGCGCATGGGTCGACGTCAGGTAGGACACAGGAACGACGAGCGCCAGGAAGACAGCGCGTACGCACAGCACGTAGGCGACCAGCACCATGTGCTCGGGCAGCCGCAGCCCGGCGCCACGAAACAGAGCGGCGCAAATAGCGCCCAGCAAGGGCAGTTGCGCCAGCAGCAACAGGTTGAAGTGGCGCTGCAACAGATTCGTCGGGGCGGACGGCAAGCCATCGTGCGACAGGATCTGGAATCCGGACCAGTTGACTGCCAACGCGGTCAGGCCAACGAGCACCGCCAGCGTGGCGAACGGCCCATAGTGGCGGCGGCGCCTTCCTTCAACGTATTCGCGCGCGACGTGGCCTGGCCGCGTCAACAGCGCCCATGCAAAGGTCAGCGGACCACGCTCAAGGTTGACAAAGGTGTGCATCAGATCGCGCACGATGTCAGCGAAGGAAAGTCGCCCTGTGTCGGTGCGTTGCCCACAGCGAGCGCAAAAGCGCGCCGACTCGACAATCGCAGCATCACAGTTCAAGCAGTGGCGCTCTGGCATGGCCTCGCGAGCTTACGCGGGTTGAGGCCACGAATCAATGCGGATCGCAAAGCTGTGCACCCGTTGTACCAACTACAGCACGCCTGCGCCATCTCAATCCTTGAACTCTCTGGCCTCCTCCTCGCCGCAGTCCTTCTCGTCGCCGTAGTCGTCGCAATCATCGCAATCATCGCAGTCATTGCAGCAGGGGTCGCAGCGCTGCTTCTCGCAGCACCCCTTCTTGCAATCGTCGCAGCCGTCCTTGCAGCAGCACTCCGGCGGCCAGACCGTATGGGCCAGGACCTCCAGAAGCTTGACCGGCGTTTTCGGATCATCGCTTCGGATGATGAGATCACACGACCGGGGACACTTTTCCGCCGCCCGGTACCGGATGACCACACT
Organism: Rhodoferax sp.; assembly: GCA_031291295.1. GTDB lineage: Bacteria > Pseudomonadota > Gammaproteobacteria > Burkholderiales > Burkholderiaceae_C > Rhodoferax_A. Next base: position 8,522 of record JARLJI010000055.1, read on the forward strand.
CAGGCAGGACCCCGGATGGAGACTGGCGGGGAAGGGATTGTTGATCAGCTTCCAGTGAGGGTTCTTGCGGCGGAACGCCACGCTCGAGACGTGCAGCTTGCAGTCGCCCACGTTGCAGAGGGCAATCGTGCGCTCGGCGCTGCAGCAGGCCTTCACGCCGCCAAAGCAGGTCGAGCCGGTAACCACGAGCCTGCCCGTCGGTGCCTCGCCGTTGACCGCAATCGAGAGCGGGCTCGATGGATCGTTGCTCGCGATCGTCAGCGTCGCGGAATGGAGGCCGATGCTCGTGGGCTCGAAGCGAATGGGCAGTGGCAGAGAATCCCCGGGACCGATCGCAATCGGATAGGACAGCACCTTGGGCACCAGGAATTCAGCCGACGAGGACGTGATGCTGGTGACGAAAAGCATGCACCGCCCACTGTTGTTCAGGATCAGCGGCTCATCCGTGAACGATCCCACACAGGTTCGGCTGAAAGCCCCGTTGTCGGCGATCACCGCGACCAGGCGCGGCGCCGGAGCATCGCCGCTGACCCGGATGACACTCGGGCTGGCCGGATCGTCGCTCGTGACGGTCAGCGTCGCAGCCTTCGCCCCCAGCGATCCGGGCTCAAAACGCACCGGCAATGCGGTGGAGTCACCGGGCCCGATGGTGATCGGGTAGGACAGCACAACCGGAACGAGGAAATCAGTCGACGAACTGGTAATGCCCGTCACGCTCAGCGGACAGCGCCCGCCATTGCTCAGCAGCAAAGGCTCGTCCACAAACTTGCCCACGCACACGTCGTTGAAGCGCCCATGGTCCGCGATCGAGAGAATGAGCCGGGGCGCCGCCGTGGTGCCCGAAACGGCCACCTTGTGGGGGCGCCCGACGAGGCGATGGCCCAGCAGATCGTTGCTGAAGATCGTCAGCGTTGCGGCGTGAGCGCCCAGACTGCTGGGCCGGAAGCGGATCACCACGTCCATCGATCCGCCGGGCTCGATCGCCAGGGGATACGAGGCCACCGCGGGTGTCTGGAAGTCCGGCGAGGACGAGGTGATGTCCGTGACCAGGAGCAGGCTGAAGCCCGTGTTGTTGATGGTCAGTATCTCGTCCGCGAAGGAGTGCAGGCAGACGTTGCCGAAGTTCCCGGCGTGCGCAATGGCGGTCACGATGATGGGCGCCGGCGCCAAGGCGGCAAGAAGCCGGAAACCTTCGATGCTGCCCCAGCCCGTGCAGGCGTCCCAGCCGGGACCTGCAATGTAGACGGGAGCGTCGGGGGAAGGATTGCCGGATTCGTTATCCCCGAACCGCACGTCGTGGCAAATCTCGGGACCGTAGGTATAGAAGGTCGGGTTGAGGAAACCCACGTCCCGACCGAGCCATTTCACGATGACTGCGACGAGGCCGGCGTATAGGGGCGCCACCAGGCTGGTCCCGATGAACCCGTACTGGCCGGGCCCACCGACACCCGCAAAGAAGAAGCCATCCATAGCGATCATCCCCGCGACGTCCGGCACGCCGCGCCGCGGATTGCCGTCATTCTTGGAGATCGGCAGGACCCCGGCCGCCGTCTGGTACGCGGGAACCGGGAAATTGTCGCTCACGCCACCGCCGGTCGCGACAAACGGGAACCCCTGGAACGGGGAGGCGAATTGGTTCGCGTCGCTCCACACAAATTCTTCAAATCGCGTGGGCGGGGCCGTGATGTTGCCCACGATCGTGCCGCCGCACGCCGTGGACCAGGGGTCCGCATTCGGATAGCTGACGTGGCATTGACCGTCGAGGACCTGATTGGCCGAGCCCCAGTCGCCGATCGCCATGAACACCGTGATGCCGCGCATCGCGGCAGTCTGAAGTAACCCCGACAGGACGTTCGCGATGCTCCCCGAGGTCGAGGGATTGCCGATCGTGCCGGCGTCATCCTGGACTTCGAGCAGCCAGCTGGCGGTGAGCACCGACGGCGGGTTGTCCCCGGCCAGAGGAAAGGTCGCACGGTTCAGGAAAGCTTCCCAGCCGGCTTCCGAATTCTCGGTGAAATAGACGTTGATGTTGGCGCCCTGCGCGACCGCCGCGGCGATCGAGACATCGATGCAGCATTCGCCGACGGCCCCGCTGGGCGACGAGGTCACGAGGGCCGGGTTGTTCGAGTACCCCATCAGACCGATATCCGTCAAAACGGGCGGCGTGTTGTAGCCCGCCGGCAGGCTCGCAATAAAACTCGTGATGTCGGAGTGAAGGTAGGCTGCGCCGCTGTTCGCGTCCTCGAAGATGCCGACCGTCGCCCCCACCGCGCCGGTGTTGGGAAAGTTGTACAGCTGGGCCACCGCAGGCGGCGAGAGGTAGTTGGAGTTCGGCGGGTCGCCCGTGCCGGTGGCGGCCGGTCCGCCCACCTGCCGGTTGTCCAGGCCGATGACCGCCGCGACGACCCCGATGAGTTCAGAGGGCAAATTCACAGGGCCTTCAAATCCCCGGTGAATGTGCTCCTTGATCACGGGGCGCTCAGCCTCCTTCTCGTCTTTGTCCCTTCTGGGGCCGGGTCGCGGAATGTAGCGCCGGGGCGCCTTGTACGTGTTCAGGGTGATGGCAAATGCCGCGTTGACTTTGGCGGCCGTGCCTTCGACGACGATGCGCCGGCGTCCCGCATCGCTTTCGATGACATGCAGACCCTTGGACTTGAGGAAATCGACGATGGCGTCAACATCCTTCCCGGCCGAGCCATAAGTTCGCATGTACTCGTCAGCCGACAGGAACTGCCGTTTGCCCGGAGGCGTTTTTTGCCAATGATCCAGATCGTGATCGGCCGGGGCTTCCGGCCTGGGGCGTACACGTATCGTGAGGGCGACCTTTTCTGCCGCATCCACTGGCCCGATGAGCACGGAGCCGGGAACTTGGGGCCGCTCGCTGCCGGGCAGCGGGTTATATCCGTTAGGAACTCGCATGGCGTCTGTCCTCCCTGAAGTTGATTAAAACCAGGACGCTGGGCAGGTTGAAGGCTAGTGCGCCGCTCCTTGTCATTCAAGGTATAAATGCGTTACAGAGGTGCGGATGGGTTACAGGCCCTAAAACTAATGACTGAACATCACACGTCGGAGCACCGAATACGTTTCATTGCAGAGCTCTTGCAAGACGCTTGTCGCTATGCGCTGCCGCCCGATACATCGGGCATCGAGTTGCATCCTATGCTGTAGAAACCATGGAAACGCTGCCACTTCGCCTCACGCCAGGACAGGATTTACGCAGCGCCCTTGTGGCGGCGGTGCGCGGCCGGGGCTGTGGTGCCGCCTTTGTGCTCTCGGGCATCGGCAGCCTGTCGGAGGCCCATCTTCGATTCGCAGGGGCTGATCTGCCACAGCACCTGACGGGCGCGCTCGAGATCCTGAGCCTGTCGGGCACCATCGCATCGAACGGCGCGCACCTGCACATGGCGCTGGCCGACGCCACCGGCGCCGTTGTGGGTGGCCACGTGGCGCCGGGCTGCATCGTCAGAACCACCGCGGAAGTGCTGCTGGCCCTGCTGCCCGACTGGGAGTTTTCCCGCCAGCCCGATGCGGCGACGGGCTATGACGAACTCGTGGTCCGCCCCACGGTGAAGGCGGCAGATTCGTAAACGCACGACACACGCCAACTCGCGCCAGGGCCGGCTATGCCGGTTCTGCCGGGCTGAAGACGCGTTTGACTTCTTCTTCGTCCACATCGCGCGCCGCGCCAAACCCCGCGACGTGACGGGCCTGTGTGATGTGAACCGCAACAAAGCGGAAGTCACCCAACTGCGTCATGAACTCCGCCTCGGGAAACCGGGCCAGATACGCGGCCCGGCACGCGTGCCACGGCGGGCTGCCGGGCGCCAGTATTGACGCCTCCCCCTCCAGCGTCACGCGCGGAAGGGCATGCACCGGCTCACCCGGCACCTCGGATTGCATGACAAGCAGCGACACCCGGGGCCTGGCTTGAAGGTTGCGCGTGTGGGCGGCCAAGCCGCTGACGTGGATGACCAGCGCGCCCAGAGCGGGCTCCAGGGCGAACGGCACCATGGAGACAAAGGCGGCGCCATCGTCGCCCGTGGTCCCCAAGACTGCCGTGCGCTGCGCATGCAGCAGCGTGCGCAATTCGCCGGTCAATCTGGATTCATGAGGCATGAATTTCCCGGCGATGCGTTGCGCTGGCTGTACTCACCGGCGAATCAGTCGCAACCCCAACTCGTGCGCAAGGGCCGGATGGGGCACCTTGGCGTAGGGCGGCTTGGGCCATGCCCAGTCAGGCGGCGCAAACAAGGCCCGCATGGCGTTGATGTCGCAGTGATACGGCGGCCCTTCGATCAAACCCTCTTCGCTGGCGGCAGGGCGAATCGCCTGCATGAACAGTATCCACAGACTGCCTTCGGGCTTGAGCCATTGGTGCAATTGCCTGGCGTACTGGAACCAATGGTCCGGATGAATCGCGCACAGGCAGGTTTGCTCGTAAACGGCATCCAAAAACTGCGCGGGCTGGTAGCTCAGAACATCGGCCTGAACAACTTCCGCCTTGAGGGACTGGGCGTCGAGCAGGGCCCGGGTTTTTGCGACAGCCGCCGGGGTGTAGTCGAGCCCCGTGACCTCGAAGCCGCGCCGCGCCAGTTCGGCAACCTCCCAGCCACCGCCGCAACCCGGCACGGCAATCCGGCACGGTTGCAACGCGCCGCTGTCCAGCCAGGCCAACAGTTGGGGATTGGGGGCGCCGCGGTCCCAGCCCATTTCCCGTTTCTCGAAGCGCTCTTGCCAGAATTCAGTCGTGGGGCCGGCCATATCAAATCCTTTGGAACGGTTGTTGAAGGTTGCTGCGATTTTGTCAGGCGCCCTGGCGCGCTATCGCCAGGCCCAGCGCGCCCGCGGCGATGACGGCAATCACCACGGTGGCAACGGCCAGCCAGAGCAGCCGCACACGGCTGGTTTCGATGCGGCTGATGAGTTGCGTGTTCTGTTCCGCCAGCGCCTTGATGAGCTCCGAGGACGCCAGCATCTGGCCGTGCAAGTCGGACGCCTCGACTTCCAGTGCGGCGATGCGGGTCTCCAGCGCAGCGATGGCCTGGGCCTCGGGCGACGAGACCGGTGGCGCCGCCACAGGGGCAAGCTCCGGCGGCGCCGGTTTCTTGCCCACGGAACTCCACAGTTTCTTCGCGCCGTCTACCACCATGGGGGCCGTGCTGATGACATCCGCCCACGGGATGGTTTTCAAAGCCGTGAGCCAACCAATTGCCATGAATCAACCTCTCTGAAGATGGTCGGTTAGTGTAAGACGGGTCAGGGCGCAACAGGCGACGGCACAATGGACGGACATGCGCGCATTGCTTTGCACCTTCTCCTGGCAGGAATTGCGCCACCACCCCTGGCGCAACGCGGCGGCCGTGGTGGCGGTGATGCTGGGCGTGGCGCTGGCGTTCTCGGTGCAGCTCATCAACGCCTCGGCGCTCAGCGAATTCTCCAGCGCGGTGCGCTCGGTCAGTGGCCAGCCCGACCTGGCGCTGCGCGCGGTCCAGGGCACGTTTGACGAAACGTTGTTCGCGCGCGTGGCGCACCAGCCGCAGGTGGCCGTGGCCAGTCCGGTGCTGGAGTTGGTGACTTACGTACTGAAGCCCGACGGCACACGGGCGCCGCTGCGCGTGGTGGGCGTGGATGCACTCGTGGTGGCGCAGGTGGCCCCGGCCCTGATGCCGGTGCCCCAATCCGGCGCCGACCGGCTGGCGATGCTGGCGCCGGCAACGGTGTTTCTGAACCCCGCGGCGCGACAGGCATTGCAGATGGGCGCCGACGCGCAGCCCGCCACGCTGCAGTTGCAAAGCGGCCTGGCCCTGCGCACGGTGCAGGTCGCGGGCACGGTCAGCGCCGGCGGCGCGCCGCTGGCCGTGATGGACATTGCGGCGGCGCAGGAGCTGTTCGGCAAGCTCGGTCAGCTCACGCGCATCGATGTGCGGCTGCGTCCCGGCGTAGATCGCGCGGCGTTCATCCAGTCGCTGCAGCTGCCCGCCAACGTCAGCGCGGGCGATCCCGGCGACGCCGGCCAGCGCGTGAACAACCTGTCGCGCGCCTACCGCGTCAATCTCACGGTGCTGGCGCTGGTGGCGCTGTTCACCGGGGCTTTTCTGGTGTTCTCGGTGCTGTCGCTCAGCGTGGCCAAGCGCGCCCAGCAGTTTGCGCTGCTCGGCGTGCTGGGGCTCACCGGGCGCCAGCGCCTGGTGCTGGTGCTGGTGGAGTCCGGCGTGCTCGGGCTGCTCGGCAGCGTTGCCGGCATCGCGCTGGGAACGGGCCTGGCCGCGCTGGCGCTGCACCTGCTGGGCGGCGACCTGGGCGGCGGCTATTTTGCCGGCGAGACACCGGCCTTGCAGTGGAGTGGCGCGGCGGCGCTGGCCTACGGCGGGCTCGGCGTGCTGGCCGCGCTGGTCGGCGCCTGGTGGCCGGCTCGCGCCGCCCAGAACCTGCCGCCGGCGCAAACCCTCAAGGGCTTGAGCGCAGCACCAGGCGGCGCCACCGCGCACTGTCCAAGTATCATTTTGATAGCTGCTGGCGCCCTGCTGGCCTGGGCTCCACCGGTATTTGGCATTCCATTGGCGGCGTACCTGTCGGTGGCGCTGCTGCTGGTGGGCGGGATCACCGCCCTGCCCTGGCTGGTGGCCCTGCTGTACGACCACCTCGCCCCGAGGGTCGCGCGCCACCTGCTGCCGCTGCTGGCGGTCGAGCGCGCGCGCCGCGTGCGCGAGAGCGCCGCGGTAGCCGTGAGCGGCGTGGTGGCGGCGCTGAGCCTGGCGGTGGCGCTGACGGTGATGGTGGGCAGCTTTCGCGGCTCTGTCATGCACTGGCTCGATGTGGTGCTCCCGGCCGAGCTGTACGTGCGCAGCGCCACGTCCGGCAGTGCCAGCGACACGGTGTATTTCACGCCCGAGTTTGTACAGGCCGTGGCGCACTTGCCAGGCGTGCAGCGTGTCAGCACGCTGCGCAGCAGCCCCTTGCTGCTGGCGCCCGGCCAACCGACCGTGGCGCTGATCGCGCGCGATCTGGGCGACGCGGCGCGCAACCTGCCCCTGCTGGCGCCCCCGCTGCCGGTGCCGCCGGGACAAGTGGCGATCTACGTGAGCGAGGCAGTGGTGGATCTGTACGGCGCGCGTGCGGGCGCTGTGTTCACCCCTTTATCAGAGTCATTTCGGTCTGTGGCCCTTGATGGGCATGAACAGTCAACTACTTTTTTTGTAGCAGGCGTGTGGCGCGACTACGCCCGCCAGTTCGGCGCCATCGCGCTCGACCGGCGCGATTTCGAACGGCTCACGGGCGATCGGCGCGTCAACGATCTGGCGCTCTGGCTGCGAGCCGGCACCGACGCCGCGCAATTGCAGCAGGCCATCCGTGACGTGGCCGAGCAGCAGTCGGGCGCGGGCGCGCTGATCGACTTTGCCTCGGTCGGCGAGATCCGCGCCAGTTCGCTCCGGATTTTCGACCGCAGCTTTGCCGTGACCTACTGGCTGCAGGCCGTGGCGATTGCCATTGGCCTGTTCGGCGTGGCGGCGTCCTTCGGCGCGCAAGTGCTGGCGCGGCGCCGCGAGTTCGGCCTGCTCGCGCACCTGGGCCTCACGCGCCTGCAGATTCTGGCGGTGGTGGCCGGCGAAGGCGCGGCCTGGACGCTGATCGGCGCCGTCGCCGGGCTCGGGCTGGGCTTGGCCGTGTCGGTGGTGCTGGTGCACGTTGTGAATCCGCAAAGCTTTCACTGGACCATGGATTTGCAGGTGCCGTGGCTGCGCCTGCTGGTGCTGTGCGCGGCCGTCGTGCTGGCAGGCACGGCCACAGCCTGGCTCGCGGGTCGCGCCGCGGCCGGACACGATGCGGTGCTGGCGGTGAAGGAAGATTGGTAGGCAAAGGCGTTGGCGGCTGCGCCATCAGCCCCGCACGCCCGCGATGTAGTGTTCGAGCTGCTCGATGATGAAGCCCTGCTCCGAGATGATGTCCTTCACCAGATCGCCGATGGACACCACACCGATCAGCCGGCCGTTGTCCATGACGGGCAGGTGGCGCAGGCGCTTGTCGGTCATCAGCGCCATGCATTCCTCATTGCTATGGGTTGGGGGCACATACTGCACCGGAAAAGTCATGATGTCGCGCACCGCCGTTTGCCGGGGCGAGTAGTCCGAGAGCAGCATCTTTCGCGCGCAGTCGCGTTCGCTGAGGATGCCGACAAACGCCTCGCCCTCCAGCACTACCAGTGCGCCGATGTTTTTTTCCGCCATCAGCGCGACGGCGTCGAACACCGACGCAGAAGACCTCACGGTGTAAACCGCCTGATCAAGTTTCGACTTGAGGATTTGTGCGATGTCTTTCATGGCTTCCCATTCAGCACCCCGCCTTATTCATTCTAGGTGTCGCACCGCCCATATTCAAACCCTTTTTCGGTTGATGGGCAGGCGCCCGGTCTTGCCGCGCACCGGCAGCGAGAAGACAGGCGGTGGGTTCCAGAGGTAGGAGGCTTGGGTCATTGGGGTTTCCAGTCAGAAAAAAAGGGAAAAGGGGCGCGCCCGCTGCTGCTGCAGCAGGGCGAATGAATGAGCAAAGGGCGCAAGCGGGCGTCAGCCGGCCATCAGCCGTTATGCAGCGTCGATCTGTACACGGTACGCGTGCACGGCCTCGAAGATCGGCGTGTCACTGAAGCGGAACAGATCCAGCGAGGCCTGGCCGGCATCGCACTGCGCGGAAAAGGCCTGCCACGAGGGCACGACGAACATGTCGCCGCGGCGTACCTGCCACTGGCGATCGCCTACGGTCACGGTACCTTGGCCGTCAAAGACCTGGAATACCGAGGAGCCGACTTCACGCCGTGTCTGCGTGCGCGCGCCGCTGCGCACGCGGTGCATCTCGGTGCGGATGGTGGGCAGCACGTCGCGGCCGTTGGTCGGGTTGGTGTAGCGCACGGCGGCGTGCCCCGGGCTCAGCGTCGCGGCACAACCTTCGGCTTCCAGGGCCAGTTGTTCGTTCAGCGCCCGGTCCGTATCGACCCAGCGGTAGGCCAGCAGCGGCGTGGCGGGTTGCTCCCCCGGCTGCGAGACCGGGCGCAGGCCGGGGTAGGCCCACAGCCGCTCGGAACGTGAGTATTCGGGCTGGATGCGCTCCGCGGCGCTGAGCGACTCGCGGCCAAACTCGAAGAACTGGGACTCGGTGTAGTAGGCAAACGGAATGTCCAGCCCGTCGATCCAGGCCATGGGCTTGCTGGCGGCGTTGCGGTGGGCATGCCAGTTCCAGCCGCCTTGAGGCAGGAAGTCGCCACGAGACATGCGCACGGAGTCGCCATTGACCACGGTCCACACCCCTTCGCCTTCGACGACGAATCGAAAGGCGTGCTGGGAATGGCGGTGCTCGGGCGCATCTTCGCCAGGCATCAGATACTGAATGGCTGCCCACAGTGTGGGCGTGGCGAAGGGACGCCCGCCCAGCGTGGGGTTGGCCAGTGCGATGGCGCGCCGCTCGCCGCCGCGGCCCACGGGCACGATGCGGCCCGCCTCTTCGGCCAGTTGAACCAGCCGGTCCCAGCGCCATAGGTGGGCGCCGGCCTTGCTCTTGGGGTGCAGCGGCATCAGATCGCCGATTTGCGTCCACAGCGGCACCAGCATTTCCTGCTCGAAGCCTCGGTAGAGTTGCTCCAATGCCGGCGTGGGCTCCGGTTGTCCGGGCGCGGCCTCGGCTGTGAGGTGTACGGGAGAGGGCACAGTATCAATCACGTTCATGGGAATTCTTTCGATATGTAAGTGTTGTGGAGAGCGGTCTGCGGTTCAGGTGGCCAGGCAGTTCTCGACTTTCCAGCCGTACAGCCATTCCATGGCATCGTAGAAGCGTTCGGGCGTACGGCCTTTCCACAGGTCGTTGCGCACCAGGCGCTTGACGCCCCTGGCGTGGAAGATGCGGCCCATCTCGCGCGCCGAGAGCACGATGCGTGCGGTGCGCGCCACGCGCGAGCGCTGGTACAGCGCCAGGGCGGCCGCGATGCCGCCTATGCCGCCGCCGGCGACCAGGACCGGAAGCCCGGAATGTTCGTTGCTCACGCGTGTCTCTCGTAAATATTCATACATATGATATGTATACGTATCATCTTAACGAAGCCATATCGCAGTAAGAAATAGGGGTTAACCCTTACTTCGATCGAGGCGAGGATGTGCCGCGGGGCGGCGCTAGCGCAAACGCATGCGCAGCCCCACCGGGCCCATGCTGAACGCCAGCTGCTCGGGCACGTCGGCACCGCTCAATGAGTCCACGCTGTCGATGTCAAAACTGGATAGCAGCATGGCCGCGGCCATCTTGATCTCCAGCAGCGCCAGGTAGCGCCCCGGACAGACGCGCGGCCCGGCGCCGAACGGCATGGACACGCGCTTGGCCGAACTGGCGGCCTGCGTCGGCCCGCCGTCGCCGAGCCAGCGCTCGGGCAGGAAGGCGGTCGGATTGGGGAAGTGGCGATCCAGCAGGCTGTCGTGGCGCATCAGGCCGAGCACGACGGTGTCGGCGGGAATCTCGACGTCCGCAATGGTGGTCGCGCGCACCGCCTGCACGGCCAGCAGCGGCGCCACCGGCTTGAGCCGCATGGTTTCGTGCGCGCAGGCTTCCAGGTAGTCGAGCCGGGCCATGCGCTCGGGGGTGAATTGGGAGGGGTCGCCGGCGATGCGGCGCACTTCTTCCTGGGCACGCTGCAGCGCTGGCGGGTTGCGGTGCAACAGATAAATCATCCAGGCCAGCGTGTTGGCGGTGGTGTCTTCGCCCGCGAGCAGCATCACCAGCACGTTGCCGGCCACGTCGTGATCGTTCATGCCGCTGCCGCCCGCGTCGGCGGCGTTGATCATCGCCTCCAGCAGATTGCCGGGATGCTCGCGCAATGAAGGATCCGCCTGAATGCGGCTTCGTGCCTGGGCGATAAAACCGCGAATGGCCGCCTGCACCGCGGCCACGCTGCGGTCCAGCGCGCGGTCGGCCGGCAGCCGCAGGTAGCGCCAGTACGGCAGCATCGACAAAGTGCGTCTGAACAACGCCGGAAAGATCTTGTTCAGGTGATGCTGGATCACGTCCCCGTCGCTGGACAGGGTGTTCACATCGGCGCCGAAGGCCAGTCCGGCAATGGCGTCCACCGTGAAGCGCATCAGGTCTGCCTGCAGGTCGATGCTGCCGCCCGAGCGGGCCGCGGCTTGCCAGCGGGCTTGCAGGCGCCGGGTTACCTTCAGCAGGGACGGGAAATACACCTTGATATGTCCCGGGTCCAGGCCTGCCATGACCATGCGCCGCTGGCGCCGCCAGACATCGTCGTTGGCGAAGAAGAGTCCTTCGTCAAAACCCATTTCACGGACGGTGCGGCCCCCGAGCAGCGGCCGCCTGAAGCGCTCGGGGCGCTCGCGCAAGGCGGCGCCCATGAGTTCATGATCAGCCATGATAAGGAGCTTTCGCCGGCCCAACTGGACGCGGAAAAGCGGCCCGTAGGTTTTGCTCCAGGCCTCGAACTGCTGGTGCATGCGGGCGGCACGGATCTGCAAGGTATTGCCGAGCACCGGCAGGCCGCGCGGGCCCGGCAATTCGTCGAGCCGACGCAAAGCGGGAGGCGGCGCGCCGGACGCCGGCATCAGGCGGGTATCAGGTTCCATACAGCTTCCCGGGGGTAAAGAGGTGATTGGCAATCGAATTGAATAGACGCCGGTGCCCGCTCACCAGCTGTTGCGCAGTTCGCGCAGCTTCGTGAACACCGTCTTTGCGTCGGGCTGTTCGGGCAGGTGCGGAAAGCTTTCACGCAGCCGGGCGATCAGGCCGGGGCTACTCAAGCGCAGGAAGGTGTTGAACTGCTTTTCGTCCTTGAGCGTCGTCACGGCAGAACGCGCCGGGTCGTGGTCGGTCACGCTGGGCAGCAGGGCCTTGGCGGCGGCGTTGTCCGGCTCGCGCGCGAGGGTGAATTTCAGGTTGTTCTCGATGTAGTCGTGCCCCGGATAGATCTGCGTGTTGTCGGGCAGCCGGGCCAGTTGCTCCACGAAGGTCGCATACAGCGCGCCGACGTCGCCGCCGTTGTGCACATTGCCTGCGCCGGCGTTGAACAGCGTATCTCCCGAGAACAGCGCCGGCTGGTCGGTGTGCGAGCGCAGGCAGATGTGGCACATCGTGTGGCCGGGCGTGTCCAGGCATTCGAGTTCGACGGTCTTGCCGACCTTGATCAGGTCGCCGGCCTGCACACCCCGGTCCACGCCCGCAATGCGCGCACCGGCCTTGTGGTGCGCGATCAGTTTCGCGCCGGTGGCGGCGATCACGGCCGCGTTGCCGCCGGTGTGGTCGTGGTGTTCGTGGGTGTTCAGGACCTGGGTGATCTGCCAGCCCCGCACCTTGGCGGTGGCCAGCGTCTTTTCATGGTCGAGCGGGTCGATGGCGAGCGCCTCGCCGGTTTCGGGACAAGCGATCAAATAATTGAAATTGCGGTAGGCGTTACCGGTCCAGATGCGTTCGACGATCATGTAATGCTCCTGAGGCTTGCGGAAATACCCGATTGTAGGAACAGGCAACCTGTTTGTGCCTTCAAGGCGCAGGCAGCGGCTCCCTTCCTGCGAGAATCCGGACATGACCGCCCCCTCCCACACTGGCGACTCCTGGCTCAGCAGCGCCGTCGCGCGCATCGAGGCCGACTTTCAGCGCAGCGCCGACACGCACCTGATTCCCCTCGCGCTGCCAAAGTTCAACGCCAGTGGCATCGATTTTTATCTGAAGGACGAATCCACCCACCCGACGGGCAGCCTCAAGCACCGGCTGGCACGTTCGCTGTTTTTGTACGCGCTGTGCAATGGCTGGGTTGGGGAAGCCTCGACCATTGTGGAAGCCTCCAGCGGCTCCACGGCCGTGAGCGAAGCCTACTTTGCGCGGCTGCTGGGTCTGCCGTTCATCGCCGTCATGCCGCGCGGCACCTCGCCCGAGAAAGTCGCACAGATCGAGTTCCACGGCGGGCGCTGCCATTGGGTGGCCAGCGCGGGGCAGGTCTATGAAGAAGCCCGGACACTGGCGCTGCAGACCGGCGGCCATTACATGGACCAGTTCACCTATGCCGAGCGTGCCACCGATTGGCGCGGCAACAACAATATTGCCGAGAGCATGTTCACGCAGATGGCGCGCGAACGCCACCCGGTGCCGGCCTGGATCGTGGTGGGTGCCGGCACCGGCGGCACCAGTGCCACGATTGGCCGCTATGTGCGCTACCAGCGCCATGCCACGCAGCTGTGCGTGGCCGACCCGGCGGGTTCGGTGTTCAGTGCCTACCATCGCACCGGCGACGCGAACCTGACTGCCGTGGGTTCGCGCATCGAAGGCATCGGCCGGCCGCGGGTCGAGCCCAGCTTTGTGCGCACACTGGTGGACCGCATGATCGAGGTGCCCGACTTTGATTCCATCGCCGCCATGCGAACGCTGTCCAATCGGCTCGGGCGCAAGGTGGGCCCCTCCACCGGCACCAATTTTGTCGGCATGGTGACGCTGGCCTGCGAGATGCAGGCGGCCGGACAGCAAGGCGCCATCCTGTCCTTGCTGTGCGACTCCGGTGAGCGCTATCTGCCCAGTTACCACAACGAGGAATGGGTCCGGGACACGATGGGTGACTGCGTTGACGCCCAACGACGTCTGGACGCTTTGCTGAGCTGATTTGCTCGCAGGCGCTTGACATGACTTCACGCACCGGCTCGCCCTTCAACCTGTCGCGGCGCAGCTTGCTGGCCACAGGATTGGTGGGACTGGCCGGCCTGTCGGGTGCGGGGCAAGTGAGCGCCCTGCCCCAGCCTGTGGTCTTCCCGCGCGACTACGGCAGCCACCCGGATTTCCGTACCGAGTGGTGGTACATCACGGGCTATGCCAACGCGGCGGATCCGGCAGGCGCGCGCGCGTTCGGCTTCCAGCTCACCTTCTTTCGCTCGCGTGTGGCGGCCACCCAGGACATGAAGTCGGTCTTTGCCGCCAGGCAACTGATCTTTGCCCATGCGGCCCTGACTGATGTACGCGGCAAAAAGCTCTGGCACGACCAGCGCATTGCCCGATCGTCAGGGGCGGGCGGGTTTGACGTGGCCTCGGCTAGCGAGAAAGACACCGCCATCGAACTGCGCGACTGGTCGCTGGTGCACCACAATGGCGGCTACACGGCCACCCTGCCCGCCAGCGACTTCAGCCTGGAGCTGCAGTTCAGCGAAACGCAAGCCGTACTGTTGCAAGGCGACCAGGGCCTGTCGCGCAAGGGCCCGGAGCTCCAGCAGGTTAGCCATTACTACAGCCAGCCGCAGCTCGCCGTGCGCGGCAATGTGCGGCTCAAGGAGCAGAAGTTTGATGTCGGCTCCGGCAGCATGGCGTGGCTCGACCACGAATGGAGCAACGAGCTGCTGCACCCCGATGCCACCGGCTGGGACTGGATCGGCATGAACCTGGATGACGGCAGCGCCCTCACCGCGTTCCGCCTGCGCGACAAGGCCGGCAATGCTTTGTGGGACGGCGGATCATTTCGCTCGCCCAAGGGCGGTCTCTATGTCTTCAGTCGCGGCGAGGTTGTTTTCAGTCCGCAGCGCAGCTGGAAAAGCCCGCTGACACAGACCCTCTACCCGGTCGAATGGATCGTGCGCACCCCGGCCGACTTCTACACGGTCAAGGCCGTCATCGACAACCAGGAACTCGACAGCCGCGCCTCCACCGGTGCCATCTACTGGGAAGGCCTGAGCGATTTGTTCGACAGCAATGGCCGGCGCGTCGGCCGCGGCTACCTGGAGATGACCGGCTACGCGCATCCGCTGAGGCTGTAGGCCCACCCTAAGCGTTTTACCCTATTCCGCAGTGCACCACAGGTCAATACTATGGCAAGTCTTTCCGGAGTAACGCAGGTGTGAGCCTGCCCACTCCCCATCATTGCAACACAGCCGGAGAATTATTTGTCAGCGGAGTTCATTCTTGAGACGCAGGGGTTGACCAAGGAATTCAAGGGTTTCGTTGCCGTCAGCGATGTGGATCTCAAGGTGCAGCGCGGTCATATTCATGCGCTGATCGGCCCGAACGGCGCCGGCAAGACCACGTTCTTCAACCTGCTGACCAAGTTCCTGCACCCCACCTCGGGCCGCATCGTCTACAACGACATCGACATTACCGCCGAGCAACCCGCACAAACGGCGCGCCGCGGCATCGTGCGCTCGTTCCAGATCTCTGCGGTGTTTCCGCACATGACGGTGCTGGAGAATGTGCGCGCAGCATTGCAGCGCAACCTGGGCACCTCCTTCCATTTCTGGAAGGCCGAAAAAACCCTTTTCCCACTGCACGAACGGGCACACCAACTGCTGGCCGAAGTGGACCTCGAGAGCTTCGCCGACACCATGACGGTGGAACTCCCCTACGGGCGCAAGCGCGCCCTGGAACTGGCCACCACCCTGGCGCTGGAGCCCGAACTGATGCTGCTGGACGAGCCCACCCAGGGCATGGGCCACGAGGACGTGCACCGGGTCACCGAACTGATCCGCAAGGTGGCGGCCAACCGGACCATCCTGATGGTGGAGCACAACATGAATGTAGTGGCGTCGATTGCGAACCGCATCACGGTGCTGCAACGTGGCACCATCATTGCCGACGGCCCCTACGCCGAGGTATCGAAAAATCCGCTGGTGATCGAGGCCTACATGGGCACCACCGATACGACCTTGAAGGGCGCGCACGCATGACGACCGAGTTGCTGCGCATTGCAGGCCTGAACGCCTGGTATGGCGAATCGCACATACTGCATGGCGTGGACCTCACCGTGAACCAGGGCGAAGTCGTGACGCTGCTCGGGCGCAACGGCGCCGGGCGCACCACCACCATGCGCGCCATCGTCGGCCTCACGGGCTCGCGCACCGGCTCCATCCAGGTGGCTGGCCAGGAGACCATCAAGCTGGCGCCGCACCGCATTGCCCGGCTCGGGGTGGGCTACTGCCCGGAAGAGCGCGGCATCTTTGCCAGCCTCTCCGCCGAAGAAAATCTGATGCTGCCGCCCGTGGTGGCCCCCGGCGGCATGAGCGTGGACGACATCTACGCCATGTTTCCCAACCTGAAAGAACGTGCCAACAGCCCCGGCACCCGTCTGTCGGGCGGCGAACAGCAAATGCTGGCGGTGGCGCGCATTTTGCGCACCGGCGCGCGCCTGCTGCTGCTCGACGAGATTTCGGAGGGCCTGGCGCCGGTGATCGTGCAAAAGCTCGCCGAGATGATTCTCACGCTCAAGGCCAAGGGCTACACCATCGTGCTGGTCGAGCAGAACTTCCGCTTTGCGGCGCCGCTGGCCGACCGCTTCTACATTATGGAACACGGGCGCATCGTGCGCCAGTTCAAGCAGGCCGAGCTCAAGCAGAACATGGGAATGCTGCAGGAGTACCTCGGGGTCTAGCCGCCCTGCGGAGCCGCTTCAATTCCACGTTTTATTTCCACGTCAACCAGGAGTCAACCATGAAACTTAAAACTCTCGTCGCAGCGATCGCCATCGGGCTCGGCAGTATGGCCGCGCAAGCGCAAGGTACGGGCCCGATCAAGATCGGCATCATCACCGATATGTCCGGCATTTATGCCGACATCGACGGTCCCGCGGGTGTTGAAATGGTCAAGTGGGCTGTGAAGGATTTCGGCGGCAAGGTGCTGAACCGCCCAATCGAAGTGCTGTCGGCAGACCACCAGAACAAGCCGGACATCGGCAGTTCCACGGCCCGCGCGTGGATGGACAAGGACCATCTGGCCATGTTGGTCGGCGGCACCAATTCGGGCGTGAACCTGGCCATGGCCAAGGTGGCCGCCGAGAAAAAAGTCCCCCTCATCGCCATTGGCCCCGGCTCGGCCCGCCTGACCAACGAAGACTGCACGCCCTACACGGTTCACTATGCCTACGACACCGTGGCGCTGGCCAAGGTGGCCGGCTCGGCGCTGGTCAAGCAGGGCAACAAGAGTTGGTTCTTCCTGACCGCTGACTATGCCTTCGGAAAATCGCTTCAAGCCGATGCGACGACCGTGATCAAGGCCAACGGGGGCACGGTGGTGGGCTCCGTGCTGGCGCCGCTCGATACGACGGACTTCTCGTCCTTCCTGCTGCAGGCGCAGTCCTCCAAGGCACAGATTCTGGCCATGGCCAACGCGGGCGGTAACTTTATCGACTCCATGAAGGCGGCCAAGGAATTCGGCATCGACAAGACCATGAAGATCGCCGGGCTGCTGGTGTTCATCAACGACGTACACAGCCTGGGCCTGAATGCGACCGCCGGCCTGCAGCTGGCGGACAGCTGGTACTGGAACCAGGACGACGCCTCGCGCAAGTTCGCCCACCGCTTCTTTGACAAATACAAGCGCATGCCCAGCAGCTTGCAGGCCGCCGACTACTCGTCCACCATGACCTACCTGAAGGCGGTTCAAACGGCAGGCACCACCGACTCCGACAAGGTGATGGCCACGCTCAAGAGCATGAAGATCGACGACTTCTACAACAAGGGCCATATCCGCGCCGACGGTCGCATGATTCACAACATGTACCTGTACCAGGTCAAGACCGCCAAGGAATCCACGACACCCTGGGACTACTACAAGCTGGTCGCCACGGTTCCCGGCGATCAGGCGTTCACGACCGTGGCCGAGTCAAAGTGCTCATTGCTGAAGAAGTAAAACGCAAGTCAACGCCTGTGCCCGCCGGCCATCGATATGACGGCCGGCGGCCTGGCAGGTTCGCGGTCATTTGACGGGTATTCATGGACATTTTTGGTATTCCCCTGCAAGCCTTCCTGGGCCAGTTGTTGCTGGGCTTGGTCAATGGCGCGTTTTACGCCATGCTCAGTCTGGGGCTGGCCGTCATCTTCGGTCTGCTCGGCATCATCAACTTTGCCCACGGCGCGCTCTATATGGTGGGCGCCTACGTCAGCTGGATCCTGCTCAACTCGTTCGGCATCAACTACTGGTTTGCGCTGGTGCTTGCACCCTTGATCGTTGGCGTGCTGGGCATCGTGATTGAGCGGCTTCTTTTGCGGCACCTGTACAAGCTCGATCCGCTGTACGGCCTGCTGCTGACTTTTGGACTGGCGCTGATTGCCGAGGGCATTTTCCGCGACCAGTTTGGCGTGTCGGGCCAGTCCTACCCGGTCCCCGATGCGCTGGCCGGGGCCACCAATCTTGGCTTCATGGTGCTGCCCAATTACCGCGCGTGGGTGATCCTGTTGTCGCTGTCGGTTTGCCTGGGCACCTGGTATTTGATTGAGCGCACACGGCTGGGCGCCTACCTGCGCGCCGGCACGGAAAACGCGCCGCTGGTGCAGGCCTTCGGTGTCAATGTGCCGCTGATGGTGATGTGCACTTACGGTGGCGGCGCCGCACTGGCCGCACTCGCGGGCGTGCTGGCGGCGCCGGTCATCCAGGTCACCCCGCTGATGGGGTCGAACCTGATCATCGTGGTATTTGCCGTGGTGGTGATTGGCGGCATGGGCTCGATCCTGGGCTCCGTCATCAGCGGCCTGGGGCTGGGCGTGGTGGAGGGCTTCATGCGGGTGTTTTACCCCCAGGCGTCAAGCATTGTGGTGTTCGTCATCATGGTGATTGTGCTGCTGCTGCGACCGGCCGGCCTGTTCGGCAAGGAGGCCTGAGCCATGACCCCGACTCTCATGACCCGAGCCGCCAAACTCACCCGTGTCACCTATATCGCCCTGCTGGTCATGCTCCTGGTGGCGCCGCTGCTGGGGCTGTACCCGGTGTTTGTCATGAAGCTGCTGTGCTTCGCCCTGTTTGCCTGTGCCTTGAATCTGCTGCTCGGCTTCACGGGCCTGCTCTCGTTCGGGCATGCCGCCTTTTTTGGCGGGGCCGCCTACGCCTGCGGCTGGTTCATCAAGGCGCAGCACTGGTCGCCCGAGCTGGGCCTGCTGGCCGGCGTCGTGGTGGCGGGACTGATAGGCCTGGCCATCGGCCTGGTGGCCATCCGGCGCCAGGGCATTTACTTCGCCATGATCACGCTCGCGATGGCGCAGATGGTGTATTTTGTCTGCCTGCAGGCCCCGTTCACGGGGGGAGAAGACGGTTTGCAGGGCGTGCCGCGCGGCGCGCTGTTCGGGCTGTTGCCACTGGATTCGGACACCGCCATGTACTACTTCGTGGTCGCGGTCTTCGTGCTGTCGTTTCTGGCCATCTCGCGCATCGTCCACTCGCCGTATGGCCAGGTGCTCAAGATGATCCGCGAAAATGAGCCGCGCGCCATCTCGCTGGGCTACCAGGTCGACCGCTACAAACTACTGGCTTTTGTGCTATCGGCCGGGCTCGCCGGGCTGGCCGGCTCGCTCAAGACACTGGTGATGGGGTTTGCCTCGCTATCCGACGTGCACTGGTCGATGTCAGGCGAAGTGATCCTGATGACCCTGCTGGGTGGCGTGGGCACCTTCTTCGGTCCGGTGATGGGCTCCGGCATCGTGAGCTCGCTGCAAGACCAGCTGGCCGACAAGGTGGGCGCCTGGGTGACCGTGATCATCGGCGCGATTTTCGTGATCTGCGTGCTGGCGTTCCGGCGCGGCATTGTGGGCGAGATGCTGGCCTACTTCGAGCGTCGGCGCCGGCTTGCCGCAGACAAGTCTCCAGGCCGATAAAGCGGGGGCGGCAGCGCAGCCGCTCGCACGACGGACCCGTCAGTGAGCCCCTGCCGCAGCGCTGGCGCCACCATCCCCGTGCTTCGGGCGCGTCAGCCAGATCAGCGGGATCAGCGCCAGGAAAATCACGGCGGAAAGGTAGAACAAATCGTTCGCCGCCAGCATGTAAGCCTGCTGATCCGTCAGCCGGTTAACCATCGCGAGCGCCTGCTGCGGGCTCATGCCCGCCGCCTCCAGGCCTGCCAGCGTGCTTGTGGCAGCCTGGCTCCCGTTGTTCACGGCCTCGGCCAGATTGGCATGGTGCAAGCTGGCGCGGTTATCCCACAGCGTGGTCACGATCGAAGTACCGAAGGCACCCGCCGTGATCCGTACGAAATTAGTCAACCCCGAGGCAGCCGGAATGCGCTGCTGCGGCAGACCCGACAGGGTGACAGTCGTGAGTGGAATGAAAAAGAACGCCATCGCAATGCCCTGGACAATGGTTGGCACCATGATGGTTCCGAAATTGGCCTCTGTGTTGAAGTGCGAGCGCATCCACATCACCAGCGCGAAAACCAGAAACGAAAACGTTGCGAAAGGGCGCGCGTCGAACCGGCCCAGGCCCTTGCCGACGAGGGGCGACAGGATCAGCGCAAATATGCCGACCGGCGCCAGCACCATGCCGGCATCGGTCGCGGTATAGCCCATGAATTCCTGCAGCCATAGTGGCAGCAACACCACGGTGCCAAAAAATACACCATAAGCGACCGAAATCGCCACCGTTCCGGCCCAGAAATTGCGACCCCTGAAAAGCGACAGGTCCACCACCGGGTGTTCTTCGGTGAGCTCCCAGATCAGGAAGAAGACGAAGCCCAGCGCGGCCGTCACGGCCAGCGCGACGATGACGCTCGAATGAAACCAGTCAAGCTCCTTGCCTTTGTCGAGCATGATCTGCAGGGAACCGACCCAGATCACCAGTGCGATCAGCCCGACCACGTCGATCGGCAGTTTATGGGTCACGTTTTCGCGCTTTCGGTAAATGCTCCAGATACCGCTGGCAGCCAGCAGGCCGACCGGGATGTTGATGTAGAAGATCCAGGGCCAGGAGATGTTGTCGGTGATCCAGCCGCCCAGCAGCGGCCCCACCACCGGGGCGATCAGCACCGTCATGGACCACATGGCCATGGCCAGCCCCGCCAGTGCCTTCGGGTAGCTGGCCAGCAGCAGCGTCTGCGACAGCGGAATCATCGGGCCGGCCACGAAACCCTGAAAGGCGCGAAAGGCGATCAGGGTCGTCATGTTGGGCGCCAGTCCGCACATCCATGAGCTCAGCACGAACAGCAGCACACTGGAAATGAACAGCCGCACCTGCCCGAAGCGCTGCGACAGCCAGCCCGTCAACGGCACGGAGATGGCGTTGGCCACAGCGAAGCTGGTAATGACCCAGGTGCCCTGGTTCGCGCTCACGCCTAGGTCGCCCGCGATGGCGGGCAACGAGACGTTGGCAATCGACGAGTCGAGCACATTCATGAAGGTGGCCGCTGAAACTACCAGCGTGCCCCACATGCGCATCGAGCCTTCCAGGGGCGGTTGCTCGATAAAGTTGGGGGTGGAGGCCATGACAGGAGTGCCTTGAAGGAAACGCGATGGGTGAAGAAAACGCTGCGCTGGCCGGGTCGAAAGGAGTCCCGCGCGGTCCGGTTCGAGCCGCTACAGGCTCAGTTCAGCGCGGCGGCCGCCGGGGCAGCCGCTGGCGATGCCGCCAGCGTTTTCGCCGCACCCGTCACGGATGTCTTCCCGGCAACGCCGCTCGGCGCCGCCCGGGAAGCCCCTGAATTGGCGGCGATCACGCGGCGCACCTCCGCGTTGGCACCTTCGTCCAGCGCCGCATAGACCTGCGTTTGCGTCGCTGTCGTGGCGCTCGGCGCATCGGCCAGCGTCTTGCCGTCCTTGTGGCTCACATCCACGCTCGCATCCATCGACAGCCCGACACGCAGCGGATGCGCGGCCAGCTGCTGGGCGTCGAGCGCGATGCGCACCGGCACGCGCTGCACCACCTTGATCCAGTTGCCGGTGGCGTTTTGTGCCGGCAGCAATGCAAAGGCCGAGCCGGTTCCGGCACCGAGCCCCACCACATGTCCCTTGTATTCGACCTTGCTGCCATACACGTCGGCGGTCAGGGTGACTGGCTGGTCAATACGGATATTGCGCAGCTGCACTTCCTTGAAGTTCGCGTCCACCCAGACCTGGTTCAGGGGCACGATGGACATCAGCGGCGTGCCGGCGGCCACGCGCTGGCCCAGCTGCACCGAGCGCCGCGCCACGTAGCCGTCCACCGGCGCCGGCATCACGGCACGCTGCGTGGCCAGATAGGCCTCGCGCACCTTGGCCGCGGCCGCCTGCACGCTCGGGTGCTGCTCGAGAGTGGTGCCCTCGGTCATGGACTGGTTGCTTGAGAGTTGTTCCCGGGCAGCGACCACGCCCGCCTGGGCTGCAGCCAACGCACTTTTGGCAACGGCCAGCTGGGTCTGGGCATGGTTGAGCTCTTCCTTCGACACGGCGCCATTGCCCGCCAGCGACTGGCGCCGATTCAGGTCTTCGTTGGCGCGGCCGATGTCGCTCTGCGCCTTCACCACGTCGGCTTCACGCAGCGTGATCTGCGCCTGCAGCGTGCCATTGTTGGCGTATAGCGTGCGCACCTGGCGCACGGTCTGTCCGAGGTTGGCTTCGGCCTGCTCCAGCGCGACTTTGGCATCGGCGGGGTCGAACTTGACCAGCGGCTGGCCGGCGCGCACAAAGTCGGTGTCGTCGGCCATGATGGCCATCACCGTGCCGCTGATCTGCGGCGTGATCTGGATCACGTTGCCCTGCACGTACGCATTGTCGGTGTCTTCGTAGTGGCTCGCGACGATCCATTCGTAGGCGGCCCAGCCCAGGCCGGCCAGCACGACCACGGTCGCCAGCGTCATCAGCGCCTTCTTGCGTTTGGGGTTGCCGGCGGGCGTGGTGTCGTCTGTGGGGGTTTGCGTTGCGTCGTTCATGATGCTTGATTTCCGGGTGAATCGGGGATGAATTATTTTTGTGTGGTGGCGCTGCCGACTACCTGGCCGGCGCCACTGGATTGAGCCGCGGCGTCAGCCTGGTAGCCGCCGCCGAGGGCGCGGATCAGCGCGACTTGCGTGTCCAGCGCACGCGCGCTCAGGTCCACGGCGAGGCGGCGCTGGCCGAGCACACTGGTTTCGGCGGTCAACACGTTGAGGTAGTTGCCCAGCCCGGCCTTGTAGCGCTGCACGGCAATCTCGTAGGCGCTTTCGGCCGCGGCTTGCGCAGCGCGCTGCTGGGCCTGCTGGCGCACGATGGATTGCGAGGAAGCGACCTGGTCGGCCACATCACGCACGGCGTCGATCACGGTGGCGTTGTAGCTCTCCACGGCGGCATCCTGATCGGCACTCTTGCCGCGCAGGTTGGCGCGCAGGCGCCCGCCCACGAAGATGGGCAGGGTCAGCGCCGGGCCCACACCCCACTGTTCGCTGGCGCCCCTAAACAATTGGCCGAAGCCCAGGCTGGAATAGCCGGCAAAGGCCGCCAGATTGACGTTGGGATAGAACTGCGCCTTGGCGTTCGCTACATCCTTCGTGGACGCTTCGACGCGCCAGCGGGCTGCCACGATGTCGGCGCGGCGCCCCAGCAGATCGGCCGGGATCACTGGCGTAGATGCTATTCTTTTAATAGCATAAAGCGAAGGAAGGATAATGGCTTGCGCCGCATTTGGCTGACCAACCAACGCGCCCAGCGCATTGCGCGTCAATGTGACCTGCTCCTGCAGCGCCTCGATCTGCTGGCGCGCGTCGGGCAGGCCGCCCTCGCTCTCCCGCAGTTCCAGCTTGGTGTCAAGCCCGGCGTTGAAACGATCGCGCACCAGCGCCAGTGTTTCTTCGCGCTGGGCCAGCGTGCGGCGCGCCACGGCCAGTTGGTCGTTCAGGCGCGCCAGCTGGAAGTAGCTGCGCGCCACCTGGCTGGCCAGCAGCACGCGCGCGGCCTGGGTGTCGGCCTCGGCGGCTTTGGCGCTGCCGAGCGCGGCATCGAGCGCGGCGCGGTTCTTGCCAAAAAAATCCAGCTCCCAGCTGGCGTTGAGCTGCGCCGTGCCGGAGTTGAAGATTTCGCCGCCCAGCGGTGGCGGATAGATGTAATTGGCGGTGAATTTCTGGCGGTCCAGATCGACCTCGCCCCCCAGTTGCGGCAGTGTGGCGGCCCTAGCCACCTCGGTCACGGATTGGGCGCGCGCCAGCCGTGCTTGGGCCAGCTTCAGGCTCGGACTGCTGGCAAGCGCCTGCGCGATCAAGCCATTGAGCGGCTCGTCGCCGAACTCATGCCACCACTCGGCCGGCACGCCGGGCTCAGCAGTGTTCCCTGCTCCTGCGGCCAGGCCCAGCGAGGCTGGGTCACGCAAGGTGGATTGGGGCGCTATGCTATACATGTCGGCGCAGGCACTCAAGCCCAGCGCCAGCACGAGCGTGCCGAGCTTGAGGGCGCGCAGGGGTGCGACCCCGGATGTTTTGTTATTTTTCATTCGATTCTCCAGTCGCCCCAAGGGCCTGGGCGTTGTCCAGGATGCGGCGCAAATAACCTTTGAGGGTGTCCCATTCTTCATGCGTGAAACCTGCCAGGCAGGCGTTTTGGATGCGCGCAAGCACGACGGGGATCTTCAGCGCGGCGGCCCGGCCCTCGTCGGTCAGTTCCAGCTTGACCACGCGGCGATCCTGCGATGAGCGCTGGCGGCTGCAAAGCCCCTTGGCCTCAACCCGGTCCAGCAGCCGCGTCATGGCGCCGGCATCCAGCTCGCATTCGCGCGCCAGCCCGGCCGCCGTGTCGGCGTCGCCCACGTACAGCTTGACCAGCGGAACCCACTGCGCATTGGTCAGGCCATTGGGCTCCATCTCGCGGTCGATGGCCTGTGTCACCCGGGTCACGGCCTTGCGCATCAGGTAGCCGACGCTGTTCTCGGCAAAGTAGTCATCCGCACGATAGAACTCGGTCACCGGTGGCCCTTTGGCATCAAGCGGTGTAGCCGTGTGTTTTGCATTCATGGCCGAAATAATAATTGTCTAAGCAACTATTGTCAAGGCTATTTCTGCAAAGGCAAGTTGTTGGCTACACTGTGGCCATGGCTACTTCCACCTCCAACGCCCCCAAGGGCTCGCCCCGCTCACTGTCCGGCCTCACGCCTTTTCTGCGGCCTTACCGCGGCCGCATCGGGCTGGCACTGATGTTCCTGGTCATGGCCGCCGTGGCCACCCTGCTCTTTCCGCTGGCGCTGCGCAGCCTGATCGACGGTGGCCTGGTCAGCACCGACAAGGGCGCGCAGGTGATGGCCTTGCGCGAGCATTTCTTCGCGCTGTTTGCCGTGGCCGTGACGCTGGGCCTGTTTTCGGCCGGGCGCTTTTACATGGTCAGCTGGCTCGGCGAGCGCGTCACCGCGGACATCCGCAACGCGGTCTATGCCCATGTGCTGCGCCAGAGCCCCGAGTTTTTCGAGACTACGCAGACCGGCGAAGTGCTCTCGCGCCTGACAGGCGACACCACGCTGGTGCAAACCGTGGTCGGCTCGTCGCTGAGCATGGGGCTGCGCAACACGGTGATGGGCGTCGGCGCGCTGGGCATCCTGATCTGGACCAATCCCTACGTGATGTTCATGGTATTCGTAATCCTGGTGCTGATCGTGCTGCCCAGCCTGTGGTTTGGCCGGCGCGTGCGCAAGCTCTCGCGCGCCAGCCAGGACCGCATTGCCGACTCGAGCGCCATCGCCGCCGAGGTGCTCAACGCGATTCCCGTGGTGCAAAGCTATACCGCCGAAGCGCGTGAAGCGGCGCGCTTCGACACCTCGACCCAGAACGCCTTCGTCACCGCCGTGCGCCGCTCCAAGGCACGCGCCGTGCTGGTCGCCTTCATCATCATTGCCACCAGTGCCGCGTTGCTGTGGGGCCTGTACCAGGGCACGCAGGCGGTGGTGGCGGGCCGCATGTCGGCCGGCCATCTGGGCCAGACGGTGCTCTACGTCATCATCCTGGCCAGTGCGTTTGCGGTGCTGGGCGAGGTCTACGGCGACCTGCTGCGCGCGGCCGGCGCGACCGAGCGCTTGATGGAGTTGCTGGGCACACGCTCACCCATTGTTTCACCATCAAAACCGGTCAAAGTCCCCGCCACGTCTTCGGGAAGCGCTATTAATTTCGAAGCAATCACTTTTCACTACCCGTCCCGTCCGACACAGGCCGCGTTGACGAATTTCAGCCTGAGCGTGGCGCCCGGCGAAACGGTGGCCCTGGTCGGCCCCAGCGGGGCGGGCAAGAGCACGGTGTTCCAGTTGCTGCTGCGCTACTACGATCCGCTCGCGGGCACGATCCGGCTGGATGGCGTGGCCACACGCGACATGGCCCTGCACGACCTGCGCCAGCGCATCGGCATCGTGCCGCAGGACGCGGTGATCTTCTCGACCAGCGCGCTGGAGAACATCCGCTACGGCAAACCCGACGCCAGCGATGACGAGGTCAAAGCCGCCGCGCTGGCCGCCTTTGCCAACGAATTCATCACAGCGCTGCCCGAGGGCTACGACACCTTTCTGGGCGAGCGCGGCGTGCGCCTGTCCGGCGGCCAGCGCCAGCGCATCGCCATCGCGCGCGCCATGCTGAAGAATCCGCCGCTGCTGCTGCTGGACGAGGCCACCAGCGCACTCGACGCCGAGAGTGAGCGCATGGTGCAGGCGGCGCTGGAGTCGGCCATGCAGGGTCGCACCACGCTGGTGATTGCGCACCGCCTGGCCACCGTGCAGCAGGCCAGCCGCATTGTGGTGATCGATCACGGCCACATCGTGGAACAGGGCACGCACGAGACGCTGGTAGCGCTGGGCGGCGTCTACGCCAAGCTCGCGGCGCTGCAGTTTGTGAGTTGACACCAACCTCTTGCGACACGAAACACGGGAACTCCCGCCAGTCGGATATCCTCTTGTCCTTATGAGCTCGCCGTCCCCAAAATCTCCCCGGACCTGGTCGCGCCGCGACTGGCTTGCAACATCGGCCGCCTGCGTCGGCGCACCGGTCATTGCCGGATTGACGGCTTGCGCAAACCCGCCCGCCTTGGTGCCGGCACCGGACGGCACGACCATCACACCGCTGGCCGCGGGGCGGCAACTGCGCTACCGCGTGACCAATCTCTACAACGGGCTGGACGTGGGCGAAGCGGCGTACCGGGTCGCCAGCGCACCCGCCAATGGGCCCGGGCGCACCCTGGAGGTCAGCCTGCCGTCGTCCAACACCTACCGTGTCGACGAGCCGGCGCGCACCGGCTCGTGTGTTCTGGCCGACAGCACCCACGTCAGCCAGGAGCTTTTCTATGACGTGCCCTACGCGTTCGAGCACCCTGACCCGTTGACGCCGGATGCTTTGGGCACGGGATCCAGCACCGTATTGTACAACCGCTACCGCCGCGGCGATTCACCGTACTGGCTGCGCTGGGACTCACGCGTCGAGGGACTGGGCTGGGAACGCATCGTCGTGCCGGCCGGCGAGTTTCTGGCGCTGCGCGTGCATCGCACCCTCTGGTTCGAACGCCGGGACATGGTGCATCAGGGCAATACCCGAGACGAACTGCTGTGGTTTGCCCCGGCGCTGGGGTTCTGGGTGCGCCGCGAATGGAGCGGCTATTTCTTCTCGCCAGATGCGCCATTCCAGCGCGAGGAAGAAGACTGGGTCCGCTTCGAACTGACTCAGGCATGACGCATGGCGGGCAGGCCGCAGGGGCCACTTAAACTACCTTCATGCCCTGGCACGCCCGACTCCAGCTCGACTATCGTCTCGAATCCGCCCGGAGCGTGGCCCGTTTCCAGCACGAGGGTCCGCTGCGCATTCTGCAAAGCCTGTACCCCGAAGGCGACGCGACCTGCCACAACGTAGTGGTCCATCCGCCTGGCGGACTGGTCGGCGGCGACACGCTGGACATTGGCGTGACGGTTGGCACAGGCGCGCACGGCCTCATCACCACGCCCGGAGCCACGCGTTTTTACAAGACCCTGGGCGATGCGGCTTTGCAGCGGACGCACGTCGCGCTGGAACCGGGCGCGCGCATGGAGTGGCTGCCGCAGGAAACCCTTTGCTACGACGGCTGCCTGGCGACAAACCGCCTGAGTCTGGATCTGGCGCCGCGGGCCGAACTGATCGGCTGGGATGTGACCGCTCTCGGACTGCCCCAGGCCGGGCGGCCCTTCGAGCGTGGCAGCTTTTGCCAGCACATTGAGCTGCCGGGCGTCTGGCTGGAGCGTGGCCGCATCGACGCCACGGATACGCGGCTGCTGGACAGTCCACTGGGGCTGGCGGGCCAGCGTTGCCTGGCTTCGATTTTTTTCGTGACCGGCAGCGGGCTGGAACGCGGTCGCCGGCAACAGGCGCTGGACGTCGCACGCGGCGTGGTCGAGGCCCATCCACTGCGCAACACCGCGGGCGCGACCAGCCCCAACGGTCAGGTCGTGGTGGTCAGGGCGCTGGCCCCGCTGGTCGAGCCGGCGATGGACCTGATGAAGCAGGTGTGGGCCGTCTGGCGCGTCCACTTCTGGGGACTCGCGGCCTCGAGGCCCCGCATGTGGGCCACCTAATGCTACAAATCAGATAGCAACCAGCTGGCGCACGCCGTTCGCGGCCATGTCCTTGCCCAAGCCCCGCGAGACCACTTCGCCGCGCTGCATGACCAGGTAGTCATCGGCCAGTTCCTGCGCGAAATCGTAATACTGCTCCACCAGCAGGATGGCCATGTCGCCGCGGTCGGCCAGCATGCGAATCACGCGCGCGATGTCCTTGATGATGCTCGGCTGGATGCCTTCGGTGGGTTCGTCCAGAACCAGCAGCCGGGGCTTGGCCGCCAGGGCACGTGCAATGGCCAGTTGCTGCTGCTGCCCGCCGGACAGGTCACCGCCCCGGCGCCCCAGCATTTGCCGGAGCACCGGGAACAGTTCGTACAGCTCGGCCGGAACGGGCGTGCTGGCGCTCTTGTAGGCCAATCCCATGCGCAGGTTTTCTTCCACGGTCAGGCGCGCAAAGATTTCCCGCCCCTGCGGCACGAAGCCGATGCCGGCGCGCGCGCGCTCATAGGGCGTGTCGTTCTGGATCGGGCTGCCATCGAATTCAATGCTGCCGGTCTTGATCGGCACCAGCCCCATCAGCGACTTGAGCAGCGTGGTCTTGCCCACGCCGTTGCGGCCCAGCAGCACGGTGACCTGGCCCAGGCGGGCCTGCAGGCTCATGTCGCGCAGGATGTGCGAGCCACCGTAGTACTGGTTGATGTTCTTGACGTCCAGCATATTCAGCGCCCCAAATAAACTTCGATGACGCGTTCGTCGGCCTGCACCTGGTCGAGCGTGCCCTGCGCCAATACCGAGCCATCGCACAGCACGGTCACGATCTCGGAAATCGTCTTGATGAAACTCATGTCATGCTCCACCACCATCAGCGAATGCTTGCCTTTGAGCGACAAAAACAGCTCGGCCGTGCGCGCGGTCTCCTCGTCGGTCATGCCGGCCACCGGCTCGTCGAGCAACAGCAGCCTGGGGGCCTGCATCAGCAGCATGCCGATCTCCAGCCACTGCTTCTGGCCGTGGCTTAAATTGCCCGCCATGCGCGAGACGCTGTCGGCCAGGTGGATGGTATGCAGCACCTCGGCCAGACGATCGCTCTGGGCCGAGTCGAGCCGGAAGAACATCGAGGACCTGACATCCTTGCGGGTCTTGAGCGCGAGCTCCAGATTTTCGAACACGGTCAACTGCTCGAACACGGTGGGCTTCTGGAACTTGCGGCCGATGCCGAGCTGGGCGATCTCTGCCTCCTTGTAGCGCAGCAGATCGATGGTGCTGCCAAAGAACACCGTGCCTTCATCGGGCCGGGTCTTGCCGGTGATGATGTCCATCATCGTGGTCTTGCCGGCCCCATTGGGGCCGATGATGCAGCGCAGCTCGCCCGGTGCGATGTCGAGCGACAGCTTGTTGATGGCCTTGAAGCCGTCGAAGCTCACACTCACCTCGTCGAGGTACAGGATGCGGCCATGCGTGACGTCGATCTCGCCCGGCGTGGCCACGCGCCCAAAGCCGGCCGCACGGCCGCCGGATGCAGTCCGGCCCTGCTGCTCCAACTGCGCATGTACCTCGACGCGCCGCGCGCCTTCTTCCAGCAGATCGGGCGTCATCTCGCGCCTCCCTTGAGCTTCTTGACCAGTCCCACCACGCCATCCGGCAAAAACAGTGTCACCGCAATGAACAGCGCGCCCAGGAAATACAGCCAGAACTCGGGATAAATCTCGGTCAGCCAGCTCTTGGCACCGCTCACGATGAAGGCACCCAGGATCGGACCGATCAAGGTGGCGCGCCCCCCAACGGCCGTCCAGATCGCAAATTCGATCGAGTTGGCCGGGCTCATTTCGCTTGGATTGATGATGCCGACCTGCGGCACATACAGCGCGCCGGCAACGCCGCACATGATGGCCGAGATCACCCAGATGGTGAGCTTGTAGCCGATGGGGTTGTAGCCCGAAAACATCACGCGCGTCTCGGCGTCGCGGATGGCCTGCAGCACGCGTCCGAATTTGCTGCTGACCAGCCAGCGCGCGAACAGGAAGAAGCCCAGCAGTGTCAGGCCGGTCAGTACAAACAGCGTCATGCGCATTTCCTGCGTCGCGATCGGCATGCCCAGGATGCGCTTGAAATCGGTGAAACCATTGTTGCCGCCAAAACCCGTTTCGTTGCGGAAGAACAGCAGCATCGCGGCGTAAGTCATGGCCTGCGTGATGATGGAGAAATACACGCCCTTGATGCGCGAGCGGAAGGCAAAGAACCCGAATACGAAGGCCACCAGGCCGGGCACCGCGACGATCAGGACCAGGGTGGCAACGAAGCTGTTGCTGAAGGTCCAGTGCCAGGGCAGCGCCTTCCAGTCGAGGAACACCATGAAGTCGGGCAGGTCGCTCTTGTAATTGCCGTCGCGGCCGATCTGGCGCATGAGGTACATGCCCATCGCATAGCCGCCGAGCGCAAAAAACACGCCATGCCCCAGGCTCAGGATGCCGGTATAGCCCCAGATCAGGTCCATGGCCAGCGCACAGATCGCGTAGCACATGATCTTGCCGACCAGCGCCACGGCGTAGTCGCTCATGTGAAACAGGCTGCCTTGGGGCACCGCCAGATTCAGCAGCGGCGCGACGGCGCAGACCACGAGCAGCGCCACGATGAAGGCGCCCCAGCCCTTTCGGCCCAGGACGGCGGGCTTGACGGGGAGCGTCAAGACCGGGGTGTCCAGTTCGATGTCACGCTGCATCATGCCTCCGCGCTGCGCCCCTTCATCGCGAAGATGCCCTGCGGCCGCTTCTGGATGAAGACAATGATGAAGACCAGCACAACGATCTTGGCCAGCACCGCACCGGCCCAGCCCTCGAGGAACTTGTTGAGAATGCCCAGGCCCAGTGCGGCGTACACCGTGCCGGCCAGTTGCCCG
The DNA here is from genome assembly GCA_031291295.1 of Rhodoferax sp. GTDB lineage: Bacteria > Pseudomonadota > Gammaproteobacteria > Burkholderiales > Burkholderiaceae_C > Rhodoferax_A. Next base: position 39,606 of record JARLJI010000055.1, read on the forward strand.
ACGCCGCCGAACACCACCACCATGAACGCATCCACGATGTAGCCTTGCCCGAGGTCGGGGCCGACATTGCCGACCTGGCTCAAGGCGCAGCCCGCCAGGCCGGCGATGCCCGAGCCGAGCGCGAAGGCACAGGTATCGATACGAGCCGTGTTCACGCCCATGCAGGAGGCTATCGGGCGGTTTTGCGTCACACCACGCACGAACAGGCCGAGCCGCGTTTTGCCGATCAGCCAGGCCACGCCCAGCAGCACGGCGAACGCGAAGCCGATAATGACCACCCGGTTCCAGGGCAGTTGCAGATTGCCCATGATTTGCAGGCCGCCACTCATCCAGCTCGGGTTTTCCACCCCCACGTTTTGCGCGCCAAAGGTCGTGCGCACCAGTTGCTGCAGCATCAGGCTGATGCCCCAGGTCGCCAGCAGGGTTTCCAGCGGACGGCCGTACAGGAAACGGATCACCCCGCGCTCCAGTACCGCCCCCATCAGCGCAGACGCCAGGAAGGCCACCGGCACAGCGGCCACCAGGTACCAGTTGAAGACAGCGACGGGCAAATACTTCTGGAACACGCCTTGCACCACGTAAGTCGCGTAGGCGCCGATCATCATCAACTCGCCGTGAGCCATGTTGATCACGCCCATCAACCCGTACGTGATGGCCAGGCCCAGCGCCACCAGCAGCAGGATGGAGCCGAGACTGATGCCGCTGAAGAGGGCGCCAAGCCTGTCGCCCCACGCCAGTGACGATTCCACCGTGCGCAGCGTGGCGGCGATGGCGGCCTTCACATCAGGGTCGGTTTCGGATTTGAGACGCTCCAGCAGAACGGAGGCCGTATTCGGGTTGCCGCTTTGCGCCAGCAGCCTGGCGGCCGTCAGCCGCTTGGCCTTGTCCGCGCTGTTCAGCAGTATTGCCGCTCGTACCAGGCCCAACTGGTCCTTGATTTGCGGATTTCGCTCGGCCACGTAGGCCTTTTCGATCAGCGGCAGCTTGGCCTCGTCGGTTTCGCTCTGCATCGCCTTGATCGCTTCGCGGCGCACATTGTCATCTTTGGAGAACAACTTGAGCGCGGCCAGCGCCGAGTCCAGCGCGCCACGCATCCGGTTGTTGTTGATCACATCCTCCGCCGCGTCGGGCACGGCCACTTCGGCGCCGGTCACGGGATCGTTCCCCTTGTCGTCCCGCACCACAAACACCTTGTCGCCGGCGACTTTCACCGCACCATCGGACAGGGCCTGAATGAAAGCTGCAGTCTTGTCGTCTGCGCTGGACACCGCCTGGTTCAGGGCCTGAACGCGGGCATCGGTGTCGCCCGATGCCATGGCACGGGCTTCGCCGGGGGTCAGCGCCCGTGCACCCGAGCCCATCAGCAACATGGCCAGGACAATGAAAAGTCGAATCGACATGAGAGAGTCTTTAGAGTGGTGACGATTCGTGCTCACGCCGCACTCCCTGTGGAAATTTGACGGAACACGGTGTGGGCGGGACGCCGCCCACACCGCGTGGCGGGCCGCTGTTATTTATTCGCGACGTCTGCGCCCTTTGTGGGCTCATCCTTCTTGCCCTTGTCCTCGGGGATATAGGGGCTCCAGGGCTGGGCCTTGATCGGACCCGGCGTCTTCCAGACCACATTGAACTGGCCGTCGGCCCTGACTTCGCCGATGAAGACCGGCTTGTGCAGATGGTGGTTCTTCGGGTCCATCTCAAGGGTAAAGCCGTCCGGCGCCTTGAACGTCTGGCCGGCCATGGCGGCGATAACCTTGTCGGTATCGGTGCTCTTGGCTTTCTCCACCGCCTGCGCCCACATGTGCATGCCGATCCAGGTCGCCTCCATCGGGTCGTTGGTCAGCGGCTTGTCCTTCTGGCCGGGGATGCCCTTGGCCTTGGCATAGTCACTCCATTGCTTGATGAAGGCGGCATTGGTCGGATTCTTGATCGACATGAAGTAGTTCCATGCCGCCAGGTGACCCACGAGAGGCTTGGTGTCGACACCGCGCAGCTCTTCCTCCCCCACCGAGAAGGCAACGACCGGAACGTCCGTCGCCTTCAGGCCCTGATTGCCAAGCTCCTTGTAGAACGGCACGTTGGAGTCCCCATTGATCGTCGAGACCACCGCCGTCTTCTTGCCGGCGGATGCGAACTTCTTGATGTTGGCGATGATGGTCTGGTAGTCGGAGTGGCCGAACGGCGTGTACTCCTCCATGATGTCCTCGTCCTTAACGCCCTTGCTGTGCAGGAAGGCGCGCAGGATCTTGTTCGTGGTGCGCGGATAGACATAATCGGTGCCCAGCAGCACGAACCGCTTGGCCGAGCCACCGTCCGCGCTCATCAGGTATTCAACCGCGGGGATGGCCTGCTGATTCGGTGCTGCACCGGTATAGAACACATTTTTGCTGAGCTCTTCGCCTTCGTACTGCACCGGGTAGAAGAGCAGGCTGTTGTTCTCTTCAAACACCGGCAGCACCGACTTGCGCGACACGCTGGTCCAGCAGCCGAACACCACGGCCACCTTGTCCTGAAGGATCAACTGCTTGGCCTTCTCGGCGAAGAGCGGCCAGTTCGACGCCGGGTCGACCACCACGGCTTCGAGCTTCTTGCCGAGCACGCCGCCATGGGCGTTGATGTCATCAATGGTCATCAGCACCGTATCCTTCAGCGCCGTCTCCGAGATCGCCATGGTGCCGGACAGGCTGTGCAGCACGCCGATCTTGATGGTGTCCTGTGCGAACGCGAACGGCGCAAAGGCAAACGCACCGCTGGCAACTGCAACAGCCGCGGCAACTGCCTTGAGATTCCCTCTTCGGTTCATTTCTCTTCTCCAAAAAAGTTGCGATCCACGATCAGATCAACCCAATCTCCGCAAGGTCCGTGCCAGCTTCGCCCCGCCCGATCCACAGGCTCATTCCTGCCAAACCCTTCGGCAATGCACCGTTTCGGTTAGAGCAGGGCACCCAAAAGGTGCATCGGATCCCGGGCTTGGGAGTCGGCCCGAGAAAATGCGCCGGTGGTGTGCCTGGAATGCAAGTTGCTGCACAATGATCAGTCCCATTCCAACCTGATTCAATCTGCACACCATGGAACTGACGCCGCGTGAAAAAGACAAGCTCTTGATCTTCACGGCCGCGTTACTGGCCGAGCGCCGGCGCGCGCGCGGCTTGCGGCTCAACTACCCCGAAGCCGTAGCGCTGATCTCCGCCGCCATCATGGAAGGTGCGCGTGACGGCAAGACGGTGGCGCAACTCATGAGCGAAGGCCGAACGATCCTGACCCGTGCCGATGTGATGGATGGCATTGCCGAAATGATTCCCGACATCCAGGTGGAAGCCACCTTCCCCGACGGTACCAAACTGGTGACGGTGCACCAGCCTGTCGTTTGATGACCTGAAAGGACAGCTTCATGACCCCGGGAGAACTCTTCACCGATGATGGCGAGCATTTGCTCAATGTGGGGCGTCGCACGATCCCCATGGTCGTGCAGAACACGGGCGACCGGCCGATCCAGGTCGGCTCGCACTACCACTTCGCGGAAACCAACGACGCGCTGCGGTTCGACCGTGGCGCGGCCCGCGGCATGCGCCTGAACATTGCGTCCGGCACCGCCGTGCGCTTCGAACCGGGCCAGCAGCGCACGGTGGAACTGGTGGATTACGGCGGCGACCGCAAGGTGTATGGCTTTCACGGTGATGTCATGGGTGCGCTGGACGAGCCGCCACTGAAGGGGGCTGCGTGATGGCCAGCATCGGACGACGCGCCTATGCCGAAATCTTTGGCCCCACGGTGGGCGACCGGGTTCGCCTGGCGGACACGGACCTGATCGTTGAAGTGGAGCAGGACTTCACCATGCGCGGCGGCGGCTACGGCGAGGAAGTGAAGTTCGGCGGGGGCAAGACCATCCGCGACGGCATGGCGCAGAGCCAGCGCACACGCGCTGCAGGAGCCATGGACACCGTGCTGACAAACGCGCTGATCATCGACCACTGGGGCATCGTGAAGGCCGACATCGGCCTTCGAGGCGGGCGCATTGCAGCCATCGGCAAGGCGGGCAACCCGGACACCCAATCCGGGGTGGACATGATCATCGGCCCCGGCACCGAGATCATCAGTTGCGAAGGCCAGATCGTCATGGCAGGGGGCGTTGACACCCACGTTCATTTCATCTCGCCCCAGCAGATCGAAGAGGCCCTCACTTCGGGCGTGACCACCATGATCGGCGGCGGCACCGGCCCGGCCCAGGGCACCCTGGCCACCACCTGCACGCCGGGCCCGTGGAACATCGAGCGCATGCTGCAGGCGGCCGATGCCTTTCCGATGAACCTGGGGTTCCTGGGCAAGGGCAACACCAGTCTGCCGGCCGCCCTGCATGAGCAGGTCAACGCCGGGGTCATGGGCCTCAAACTGCACGAAGACTGGGGCTCCACACCGGCCGCCATCAGCAATTGCCTGGATGTGGCCGAGGCCACCGACATCCAGGTCGCCATCCACACCGATACCCTGAATGAATCCGGCTTTGTGGAAAACACCGTCGCCGCCTTCAAGGGCCGCACCATCCACACCTTCCACACCGAAGGCGCTGGCGGTGGCCACGCGCCGGACATTCTCAGAGTCGTGGGCGAGGCCAATGTGCTGCCTTCCTCCACCAGTCCGACGCGCCCTTACACGATCAACACGCTGGACGAGCACGTGGACATGCTGATGGTGTGCCACCACCTTAACCCCCGCATTCCCGAAGACCTGGCCTTTGCCGAGAGCCGTATCCGCAAGGAGACGATCGCGGCCGAAGACGTGCTGCACGACCTTGGCGCCATCAGCATGTTCTCGAGCGACTCCCAGGCCATGGGACGGGTCGGCGAGGTCATCCTGCGCTGCTGGCAGACCGCGCACAAAATGAAGCAGCAGCGCGGCAAGCTGCCGGGCGACAGCGAGCGCCATGACAATTTCCGGGTCAAGCGCTATGCCGCCAAGTTCACCATCAATCCGGCGATCGCGCACGGCGTCGCGCACGAGGTGGGTTCGATCGAAGTTGGCAAGTGGGCCGATTTGGTGGTCTGGCGACCGGCGTTTTTTGGCGTCAAGCCCTCACTGATTCTCAAGGGTGGCTTCATCGCCATGGCGGTCATGGGCGACCCCAATGGCTCCATCGCGACGCCGCAGCCCGTGCACTATCGTCCGATGTTTGGTGCCTTTGGTGGGGCGCTGTCCAAATCCTCACTCATCTTTGTGTCGCAAGCCGGTTTGCAGGCTGGCATCAAAGAGCGTTTCGGTCTGGCCAAGCCCCTGAGCGCCGTGAAAGGCACCCGTGGCCTCGGCAAGCGCCACATGATCCACAACGACTACACCCCCAGGATGGAGGTGGACGCCCAGACCTACGCGGTGCGGGCCGATGGCCAGCTGCTCACGTGCGAACCCGCGACTAGCCTGCCCATGGCACAACGCTACTTTCTGTTTTGATGCTGCAGGTGTCCAAACTCATATCGCGCGGGGCCGGCCTGGCCAGTGCGTTGGTGAAACGCGCGGCAACCGTGGAACTCGACTGGGATGTGCGCCAGAAAAGCCGCTTTGATGCGAAGGACTCGCTCGGGCGCCCGTTGGGAATTTTTCTGCCGCGCGGCGTGGTGGTGCGCGGTGGCGACGTGCTGGTCGCCCAGGACGGCTCCCTGATCCGGGTGATCGCCGCCCCACAAGCCGTGCTGCGCGTCACCCCATGTGCCCAGCACGGGACGACGTTTGACCTCATGCGCGCGGCCTATCACCTGGGCAACCGCCATGTGCCCATCGAGTTGGCGCCCGATCACCTGAAAATCGAGCCTGACCATGTGCTGGCCGAGCTGCTGCGCTCCATGCATCTGATCGTCAACCCCGTCCATGAAGCGTTCGAACCCGAAGGCGGCGCCTACGCCGCTGGCGCGCACGACCATGCGCACGACCACCACAGCCATTGATGCGTACGCCAAAAGACGCCGACCGCCTGCCGGCGCCGAGCCTGCTGCAGCTGATCTGGCTGGCCTCCCCGGCCTTGCCTGTCGGCGGATTCTCATACTCGGAAGGGCTGGAAGCCGGTGTGGACAGGGCAGGAGTAGCTACAGAAAAAATAGCAGCTGACTGGCTCGTGGATCAGCTTCATCTGACGCTGGCGCGCGGCGATCTGGCCCTGGTTGCCAAGGCCATTGCGGCCTGGCGGCGCGGCGATCTGGAGCACCTGGGCGAACTCAACGCCTGGGTTCTGCAAACCCGGGAGACCAGCGAGTTGCGGCTGCAGACCGAGCAAATGGGCCAGTCGCTGCTGCAGTGGCTGCAAAACCAGGCCACGGCGAGTCAGTCCCAAATTGACGCCTGTGCGCGTATGCCGCCAACCTACCCCGTCATCTTCGCACTGGCGGCCTCGGCAACACAGGCCGGCGTGCGCGACTGTCTTCTGGCGTTTGCTTTTGGCTGGGCCGAGAACATGGTCCAGGCCGCCGTCAAGTCCGTGCCACTCGGCCAAAATTCAGGGCAGCGCATACTGGCGCGTCTGGCCAGCGAAATCCCGTCTGCCGTCGATCACGCCACGCGGCTGATGGACGGCGAACGCCAGGCCTTTTCCCCAATGCTGGCAATTCTCTCAAGCCAGCATGAAACTCAATATTCGAGGTTGTTTCGATCATGATCGCAGTGCAGAACCGCTTCAAGCAAGATCGCCCCCCCTTGGGAGGCAGCGCAGCACACGAAGTGGCAAGCGTGGGGGCCCAATGAACTTGCATCACATCCCCAACCGCACCAAGAAGCTGCCGCCCCTGCGCGTGGGTATTGGCGGGCCGGTCGGCTCCGGCAAGACCACGTTGCTCGAAATGCTGTGCAAAGGCATGCGCGACAAATACGATCTGGTCGTCATCACCAACGACATCTATACCAAGGAAGATCAGCGCCTGCTGACGGTGAGCGGCGCACTGCCCGCCGAGCGCATCATGGGCGTCGAAACCGGCGGCTGTCCGCACACTGCCATCCGCGAAGATGCCTCCATCAACCTTGCGGCGATCGACCACATGCTGCTGGATTTCCCCGATGCCGACATCGTGTTCGTGGAAAGCGGCGGCGACAACCTGGCCGCCACCTTCAGCCCTGAACTGAGCGACCTGACGATTTATGTGATCGACGTGGCCGCCGGCGAGAAAATCCCGCGCAAGGGCGGCCCCGGCATCACCAAGAGCGATCTGTTCGTGATCAACAAGACCGACCTGGCCCCGTACGTGGGCGCAGACCTGGGCGTGATGGAAGCCGATACCCGGCGCATGCGCACCACGGCGAGTGGGCTCAAGCCTTTTGTGATGACCAACCTGAAGACCCGCACCGGCTTGAATGAGGTCATCTCGTTCATCGAAACCAAAGGCATGCTCCAAGCCGGCTAAAATGGCGGGCTCGGGAAGCGTGGCAGAGTGGTCGATTGCACCGGTCTTGAAAACCGGCGACGGGAAACCGTCCGTGAGTTCGAATCTCACCGCTTCCGCCAACTGCTTGTGCTTTTTTTCAGACGTGCTAGCAGCTCACTTTCGGGTTCTGCTTCGAGTGCCGCGACTGCAATCCAGTGCTCTGGATTTTCTCCCAATTTCATAGCTATGTTTCCAGCAAGCACGGGGCTTAGGCGCTTTTGACGCTTTGCCATTGAGAACGTTGCTCTTGTGATGTTCATGTCGCGCGCCCATGCTGCGGCGTGTTGCACTTCTAGTGCTTTCTCGAAGAGTTCCATCGTAGTTTGCATGTTAATTACCCCTTTACGTTAATGGGGTTTTACCACAATGGTCTTGCTTTGTGGTTCAAGGGCTCTTAACGTCTGATTTGTTCAAACCTGTTGAACGATTTCAAAGGAGCCGTCATGCACCCTTTCCCGTTTCAAACTCTCGAATGCTCGCTCCCGCACTCAGGTGATGCTGGCCCTGCTGTGACGGCTCAGCCAGCGGAGTCGCGTGGGGCGAGCGCCCCTGTCCTGGAGTCGTGCGGGTGCGTATCTGAGAACCGCGGTTCTTGCACCCGTGCTCTCCGTGCCGCGTCTTTCCACGTTGTCCGCTTCGGCTCCAGTGTTTCCGCGAAGACCTCCCGCACTGCCTCTTTGATCATTTCGCGAATTTTGTCTTTCAGGAACCAGTACACGAGCACCAGCATGATTCCGTTGGCGATCGCTTCGACCAGCCAGTTGTGTTCGACGACAAGCATGGGATTTCCTCCTGTATTGGCCGATTCTGCCACTCCCGCCCACCTGTGCCGCCTGGCCCGTCGCCACGCCAACGCTTCCTCTTGGCACCACATCTCCGAATTTCTCCAAGCCCAAGACCTGGCGACTCTTGGGCTCCGTCTCGTCACGCCATCACCAACCAACCAGGAATCCAAATGATCAAAGTCTCCATCACCAGCGACAAAACCTTCACCCCTCCGGGCATCAGCCCGAAGACCCAGAAGCCCTACACCTTCCGCCTGCAGACCGGCTACCTCCACGAGGTCAGCGTGGACGGTGAAGTCAGCGAAATCCCCTCCAAGTTCGAATTCTTCGTTGAAGACGGCAAGCCCGCGTACCCCCGTGGCACTTACGCCCTGGCTGACTCCGGCGTCTACCTCGACCGCGACGGCAAGCCCGCCGTGCGCATCATCCTCACGCCCCTGGCGGGCAAAAAGGACTGATCGTGCTATCCATGGGTGACAAGCACGAGCTGAACCGGCTTCTCGCAAGCCGGGACCTCCTCGGTGCCATGCGTCAACTGCTCGATCTGAACGAGATAGCCGACTCCGTCGAAGTCTCGGCCAAGCTCGTCAAAGGCCAGTTCGATTGCGTCGATGTGGCCTATTTCCTCAATGGCAAGCCCATTGCGGGGTGGGGCGAGTGATGCCTGACCAGCTCACCATGTTCGAGCCCACTGGCCCCGACCTGTCGGCTCTCCTGTTCAAGCACCTGGCATCGTCCCGTAGCTGTGCCCGCGTGGCTGAGCTGCTCGACGAGCGTGGCTTCTCCTTCGGCGCCCGTGCCTACCGTGCTGCCGCTGCCCGTGCCGAGGCCGATGCCCTTGTGCTCGAAATTGCGCTTCAGCTCGAAGCTGAGGCGGGACTTGTATGAATGCGGTCATGTCCCCGCAACCGATGGCGACCGCGCGTAGCGCGGGTGCCGAGGTTGCAGGGCTTGTCCCATCTAAAACAAGTGACACGCAGTTTTCGACTGTCTGTCTTCCCAATCATTTCGAGGCCCGGATGGACCGCCGCGTAGGCCGGCTGCGCCGCACCGTGTGGGCATCGGGCCATCTTCACAAGTTCTCGGCCCTGCGCGCTGAGCGCGTCTGGTTCGTGACCCTCACGTATCGTGGTGTCGATGACTGGAAGGCCAATCACATCACGTCCGCCATCAAGTGCGCCCGTCAATGGCTCAAGCGCCGCACTGGCCACAAGCTCCGCTACACCTGGGTGGCCGAGTTGCAAACACGCGGCGCCGTCCATTACCACTTGGCCGTCTGGCTCCCCAAGGGCCTCACCCTGCCCAAGTTCGACAAGCAGGGCTGGTGGCCCTACGGAATGACCAACGTGCAGCGGTCATTCAACCCCGTGGGCTACCTCATGAAGTACCTCTCCAAAGTCGGTGCTTTTCACAAATTCCCGAAAGGCTGTCGCCTCTTCGGTATCGGAGGTCTCGATGCACAAGCACGAGGAATCAGAACGTGGATCAACTACCCCCAATGGCTCAAGCAAACCGCGGGCGTCGGGGAAGTGGTCCGAAGGGCGGGTCGTTATCTGGTGCGCGAAACAGGGGAGATTCTTAAATCCCCTTTCCGCATGCTGTGGACACGAACCGGACTCTATCTGTCAACCGTTGGCCCTGTGCCGACGCGATGGGTGGATGGGCCTTATTCAGCTGTGACGTTTGGAGGTGCGTAATGGCCCAGTGCGTCGCCATCGCCACGGATGCCAACGGCCTGCAGGTCATCGTCCCCGACGACACCTGCGCGCAGGCCCTTGTCCTGGTCGATAGCACCACGTACGCCACCCTCGCGAGCAACCCCCTGATGCTATCCCTCTCCGATGCCAGCTACGTCATTGTAGGCGCCTGCACCCTGTTCCTGGCCGCGTGGTCCATACGAATGGCGATCAAGGCCCTGATGCATTGATTTCAGCGGACACCGTGCCAGCGTTGTGAAACGTCGTGCGGTGTCCGGTGCAATCCGAATGTCTCGGAACACCGTTCTGAAAGGAAGTTGTATGAACTCAGTAATGGAGCGGCGTTTGGCCGCTGTGGAGCCTTCTTCGAGCTGGGCGCGTTCGAAGGTCGATGCTGTGATGGCTCTGGCGAAGGCTGGTGCTGATGCTGCTGGCCGTGGAGTGAAATCCATCGGCGGCAAGATCGGTTTGGTCACCCTGGCGGTGGCACCCGTGGTCTCGTTCGCCCAGTCACTGAGCGCGGCCACCACGTTCGACCCGACCAGCTATGTCACCTCCATCACCGGCGTGGTGGCTGGCATCCTGGCGATCGGCGGCGCCGTCTTTGGCGTGTACGTCGCCATCAAGTCCACCAAGTGGGCCACGCGCAGCCTGTAAACGGCTGACGGTTGGGCTCTCCACAAGAGAGCCTTTCCGCCAGGTGTTTGGAGGCATATGCGTATCACGATAAATCTTTGGTCGGTGTTCTGGTGGGTGTTGCTCAACGCGCTGCTGTGCGGCGCCATGGCCTGCGCCGTCTTCTGGTTCTCCACGGCCTACGGCTACCCCCTCGACCCCGTGGTCGATTTTCCCGCGTTCTTCCTCGCGGCGTGGTGGGTCTCGGTGCTGCTCGCTGCTGCGGTGATGCTGCTGCGGCTCTGGCAACTGCGCAAGGTGCTCTGATGGGCTGCTACATGGCCTTGTGCTCCATCATCGCCCTGGCGATTGTGTTCTGGCCCGTATGAGCTTCTTCCGCGCCCTGACTTGGAGCCTGCTGCTCTTCGCAGCAGCAGCGTTCATGCATGGCAATGCGCATGCGCAGTCGGTGAGTTTTCCTGCTACGACAATTGAGTATCGTGCCTCCAATGCCAGTTTTGCGCCGGGTCCTTATGAGACTACAAAGGTCGCTGCGTGTGCTGCGTATGGTGTTCAGCTTGGGATGCCTGTTGATGTCAATGACGGTACTAATTGTAGTATTGGTTCGGGTTCCAATCCGGCTGGTTGGTATGGTGTGTCGTTTGGCTCTGCTACTTTTCCTGCCTCTTATCCGTCTGCCTCTGGTGCAACGCTGAGCGGCTCCAGCTGCGTTTGCCCTGCTGGCGATACCCTCGGCTCCGATGGTGCCTCCTGCGTGGCGCCTGATGCGTGCGCATCTGGTGTAGGCACCGTTATTTCGGGCTTCGATATGCCGATTGCGTCGCTCGGTGTTATTCCGAGTACGTCCTGTTATCAAGGCTGTACCATGCAGTTGCAGCACAGTTCATCAGTCATAACTTCGTGGTGTGATGCTTCTGGCTCCTGTTTTTCTGGTCCTTACACTGCGACGCAGGTTGACACTCCTTGCACCGCTTCGACCGGGCCTGCTACGAGTTCCACGACACCGGATGTTGCGCCGTTGCCGACGCCCCCACCTGCCGGCATGTGCCCCGGCACAGTTAACGGTGTAGTGGTGAATGAGCCGTGCGCCAGCTCGCAAACCTCAACGGGCACGGGTGCCACGCCATCGACCGGTGCGACGGCCACGGGAGCCAGTAGTACCGTATCGTCTCCAGCTGGCACGACGCCCGGCACGTCAACCTCCGGTCAGGTCACGACCTGCACCAATGGCACCTGCACCACGACCACGACCACGGCCACGAACAACGCGGGTGGCACCACGACCACGCAAAGCGCATCGACCAGCCAGCCGCAATCCCAGTACTGCCAGCAAAACCCGACCAGTCCGCAATGTGCTGCTACGCAGGACGCTTATTCATCGAATTGCAACCAGGGCGCAGCCGTGCCGGTCTGCACCGGCGACCCGATAGCCTGCGCGACGGCCAATGCATTGGCGCAGCAGAACTGTGCTTCGACGTACGTGGACCCTGCGACTCAGACCGGGTTTAACTCGCTCACCACGGGCACGGGTACTTCTCCCAGCGCTGGTGATTCAACGATTGATCTTGCTGGCATGGCTCCGACGCCGGAGGCCGCGTCTTGCCCTGTCTCGGACACCACGTTCACGGTCGGTCCGATGACATTGAGTTTCCCGATCGGTACGGTCCTGTGCCCGAAGCTGGCAATGATTCATGCGGCCGTGATGGCCTTCGGAAGCTTCGTGTGGGTGTTGATCGTCATGGGCATCAAGATGTAAAGGAGTCGTTATGTGGCAGGCAGCGGGTGAAGTTTTAATTTGGTTAATTGCAAGTGCGGCGGGTGGCCTGGTCAGCCGTTTTCTTGTCGCCTTGGGCATTGGTACCGTAACAGCGATCGGCTTTAGTGCCATCCTGAACGGCGCCCTCGGCGCGATGGAATCCCAGTTCTCCGTCAATGCCGAGCTGATTGCCATCGTCCAGGCCACCGGCCTGCTCTGGCTGGTGAGTACCGTCATGTCGGCCATCTCGACCCGGCTGATCATCAAGGGCCTGACCTCGGACAGCATGAGCTTCTGGGTCAAGCGCATGCAGCTGCCGGGTTCTTGACCTGAGCTGTCATCGTGGCAAAGCAATCCGAAGAAGAGGCGATCGCCTCCGCCGAAACCGGCGCCCCGGTCGTTCTCATCACCGGCCTGCCTGGTGCCGGCAAGACCCTGTACGCCCTGGCCAAGTTCGCCGTGGGCCGTCGCGACGTGTATCAATGCAACATCCCTGGTTGCATCCTGCCAGTTTTCGACCCGACCAAGTGGCCCGAGCTGATCGAGACATGGCCGCAAGATGCCACGATGATCTTCGACGAAGCCCGGGAGATCTTTCCGCCGCGCAACGCCACGCAGGAAGTCCCGGACTACTACAGCTTCCACCGCATCCGTCATACCGGCCGGCGCGTCGTCATCATCTGCCAGCACCCTGGCGATATCGATGCCCGCGTGCGCCGCCTGGTCGGCCGCCATCTGCACCTTCTCGAAGGCTTTGGCGGCGGTCACTCCGTGGTCTACGAGTTCCGCGGCGTCGGCGACACCGAAACCCGCTCGAGGGGCCTTTCCAGCAAGTTCACGCACCCCAAGTCAGTCTTCAAGCTCTACAAGAGCGCAGATGCCCACCACGAGCCTCCCAAGGCCCCCTGGCGCGTCCGCATGATCAAGTGGATTCTCCCGATTGTCGCCGTGGTGCTCCTGGTCGGCGGCACCATCATGTTCCGTACCCTCAAGGGCCTTGAGCATCCCGGCGAGAAACAGGCCGGCCTGTTCGGTACGGGTGCGAGCTCGCACGTTCAGCCGGGCGAGTCTGGCCGTGAACAAAAAGGCCACGTCATGACCACGCAGGAGTACCTGCAGAGTCTCGTTCCGCGCATCCCGGCGTTCCAGTACACCGCCAGCCGGTACGACGAAGTCACCAAGCCCGTCCGCGCCCCGGTTCCAGCTGCCTGCATCGAGTCCAAGTCCAAAGGCTGTACCTGCTGGACGCAACAAGCGACCAGGCTCGATGTGCCGAAAGACACGTGCGACCAGATCGTCAAGACCGGCTTCTTCGAAGACTTCGACCCGGACGGCAAGGAGAAAAAAGATGATAAAGAAATGGTGGCTCCTGTGGCTCGGAGCGCTGTTCCTGCTGCTGGTGCTGAACAGCGGTCAGCTTCGCCAGATTTCGCACCTCATGATGTTGCACCGTCTGCTCTGGCTCTTGCGGCCGCTGATTCATCATCTGCACTTGCTCCGGCAGTAGTGCATGACGCTCCGCCAAGCTACATGCCGCCACCAGCAACGCCGTCGAAAGTTATTCGTCATTGAGGGGAAGTTGATGGTGTTCCGTCCTCCTTATCTGTCGCGTCCTATGGCTGGTGATGTTGGCCGTTTTCGTGCGGTGCGGCGTGTTGAGTGTGGTTTTACTCAACGTGATGTTGGTGAGGTATTGTGCTGTAGTAAAGAGGCGATTAAGCGTTTCGAACGAGCTGACGGTCCATTGATTGGTGATGTGCGTGCCAGTCCGCTTTGTGTGCTCTATGACCTGTGGTTAGGCTTTGTCGATCTTCAAGATCTGTTCGATCGTGCTTTTGAAGACAGACGGGGACCCGTGCAGGGCGGATCGTCTCCTTAACGCTTGTAGTTGTGATGCACAGTGGCGAACAGGACGCTGTAGCCGTTCACCGCTGTTCTCCACCGATTCCAGACACCGGGCCCTGCGCCCTTTGCCAGGACAACGCCATGCCCTCCCGCTCGGAAACAACGCGGCAAGCCGCGTTTGTCGCGCTCGCCGAGGTGAGCGCATTCCTTCTCGTTGATGTATTCAAGCTGTTTCATCGTGACTCCTGAAGTTGAGAGAGGCAGTTAAAAAATATCCTCTCGCTCGTGCTTCCTCGAGCGTCGCGGAGACGGGCCCCCAGCGGGGGCGGTGGGGGAGAATGCTCGCGCCACAAGAAAAAACCGGGTTGACCCGGCTTCGATGTATTTAGAAATCCCCCCACAAGCGCCCCTCGCAACCCGTGGGGTCTTGTGGGGGGATTCATCGAAGCCGGGGCAATCCGATTTTTTCACAACGCAGGCCCTGCGACCGTCACGGGGCATGACACAGCGAAGCGGCAAGGCGAAGCCGACTGGCGTGACGCGTGCAGCAGGGCCGGCACTGAGGCCAAAACCCGACGTGCAACCTGCACCTGTCTTCGGTAGACTTCACCAAAACAACAGGCAGGGTGGTATGGACGACATTATCAAAATCGCGATCGGTGTTTTCATCGGCGCACTGGTTGCACTTTTTGCGCATCAGTACATTGAGGCGTTGTATGCGCGGTGGGAGCTACAGCAGCTGAGTCAACAAGCGCAGCATGCTATGTTGCAGTCAGAACGCCGCCAGGCGGCGCTGCAGCAGCAGCAAGCCGAGCAGCGTGCCCGTGATCGCGCTGCGCTTGCGCAGGAGCAGCGCGCCGATGCCCAGGCTCGCGAGCACGAGCTTCAGCTGGAGGATGATAAGGAACAAGCTTGGGCTCGCTTTTTTCAGCCGTCAGCCCAGTGTCGCCAGGATTCTGGAACGATGGCTTGTGCCAATGCCTACATGGCTGCGAAGAAGCGTTTTGACAGCCAATACCGCCCTCCGTCTCCCTGACCTTGTTTATGCTGGTGGGGTATGCCCGCGTCTCCACGCTGGAGCAGGAGACTGATCTTCAATTGGACGCTTTGCGTCGAGCTGGCGTGCGCAAAATTTATTCTGAGAAGACTGGCGGCGTCTCTGCTCGTCCAGAACTTCAGCGCTTGCTGGCTTCGCTCAGATCGGGTGATCACCTGGTCGTTTACAAGCTTGACCGTCTCGCACGCAGCCTGGCCGATCTGCTGGGCATCATTGAGCGTCTCTCGCGTGCGTCTTGTGGTTTTCGCAGCCTGACGGAGCCTATCGACACTGCGACCCCTGCAGGCATGCTCATGTTGCAAATGCTTGGCGCGGTTGCTCAGTTTGAGCGCTCGCTTATCCGTGAGCGCTCGATGGCCGGCCAGTGTGCAGCCAAGGCCCGTGGTAAGCACTGTGGTCGTCCTCGTGCTTTGTTGCCGGCCACTGAGGCCGATATTGTCCGTCTCTATGCATCCGGCTACTACACGTTGGACTCTCTTGCCGCCGTTTTTGAAGTCCACCCTTCCACCGTGAAGCGTGCTGTTTACCGTATAACCAAGCCTGGTCACTCGTCCTTGAAATGAAAAGACCCGGTGTTCCGGGTCTTCTGGTGTTGTCTTTTAGCCACCGCTTCCGCCAAAAAACCGATAAACAAGCGCCTTTCGGGGCGCTTTGTATTTTTTCCTACCATTGTTTCTACCAATGAAGAACATGGTTGAAATGACTATGGTGAAGTGGGCGCCAGGGGAACGCTCAGGTCAAGTTTGCTTGGTCACCTTCGGTGGCTTAATGGGCGCCACCTTCGTCGATCTGCTGACCAGCCTATTGATATTTCCGTAAATCGTGACAACCGCTGAGCGTTTCAAGCGTTATGTCTCCAGTAGCAACGCTGGAGAATATTGGCGTGATGCAAAAACGATTGAGCGAAGCGGCGAAGAAACGATTGAAGGCGGGTCGGATGCTGCTGGCGGGCAAAGGCTGCGCCGAGGTGGCCTTGGCTGTGGGGGTGGCACGGCAAACCGTGTACA
>JARLJI010000056.1 GCA_031291295.1 Rhodoferax sp.
CCACTTCGTCGGTCAGGTGCAGGCCCCGGCGCGAGGCGCGCAACTGCAAGGCCCGCAACTTGTCTTCGTCCGACAACGGGCGCATCTGGAAAATCAACGCCATGGTCAGCCGCGACTTGAGGTCGGGCAACTTGATTGCCAGTTCACGGGGTGAGTGCGAGGCGGCAATCAGCAAACGCCGGCCGCTGTCGCGCAGGCGGTTGAACAGATGAAACAGCGCCTCTTCCCATTCCGGCTTGCCCGCCACCGCCTGCAGGTCATCCAGGCACACCAGTTCGTACTGCTCCAGGTGATCGAGCAATTCGACGCCACGGTCGATCAATTGTGCCAGGGGCAGGTATACCGCCGGCTCACCCGTCTGCTCGAAGCGCAGGCAAGCGGCCTGCAACAAATGCGTACGGCCGACGCCTTGCTTGCCCCACAGGTAGATGAGACTTTCGGTCCATCCGGCGTCGGCTTCGCATAGCCGCTCGACATAGCCGAGTGCAGCGGCATTGGCGCCTGGATAGTAATTGATGAAGGTGGCGTCATCACGCAGACGCACCCCCAAGGGCAGCTGAATCGGTTTCATGCTGGCTGAACAGTTCTGACGAACCGTAAAGGGCCTCTTTGGGAAGTTTGCAAAGTTTATACCCGTCACGCCAGCCGCACAATGCAGCAGACCATAAGCAAAATCAAAGGTTTGCGTTGCTTTTTTCGGCCAGTGCAGAGGCACTGGCCCAGACGGCGTCAAAGTTCGGGATCGCCCTGCCCCCCGTAGATATCCGATTCCTTATACAGATCATGGGCATGACGCAGCAGCACCATGATCACCGCCGCCACCGGCAGGGCCAGCAGAACGCCGGTAAAACCGAACAGTTCGCCACCGGCCAGGATCGCGAAAATCACCGCCACCGGGTGCAGGCCGATGCGATCACCCACCAGCAGCGGCGTCAGCACCATGCCCTCCAGGGCCTGGCCGACCATGAACACCGCAGCGATGCCGATCAGCGGATAAGGTGCGCCACCGAACTGGAACAGCCCGGTGATCATTGCCGCGCTGATGCCGAAGGCGAAGCCCATGTACGGCACGATCGCCGCCAGCCC
>JARLJI010000057.1 GCA_031291295.1 Rhodoferax sp.
AACGTGGGCCAGTCCAGCTATGACGCGCTCACGGCCAAGATGGAAAAGCGCTTCAGCAACGGACTGCAGGTGTTGGCTTCGTACACGTTCTCAAAAACGCTTACCGATTCCGACGCCATCCAGCCCTACTACAGCACGCTGCAGAACCAGGGCGGCACGCAGAACCCCTACGACCACAAGGCAGAGAAGGCTGTCAGCAACGAAGACATTCCCAACAACTTCGTTGTGAGCTATGTGTACGAACTGCCAATGGGCCGCGGCAAGAAGCTGTTAGGGGCAGCGCCCAAGCCGGTGGATGCAGTCATCTCCGGATGGCGCGTCAGCGGCATCCAGCGTTACTTGGGCGGCCAGCCGATCAGCTTCTTCGGCGCCAACGGCATCCCGGGCCTCGACAACGGCATTCGCCCCAACCGCGTGGCCGGAGAGAAAGCACGCCGCTCCGGCTCCTTCAACCCGTTCTCGTTCAGCAACACCGGAACCACCGGCTACGACCACTCTTCGGGCGCCTGCACCACCGGCTACTGGAACTGCAGCGCGTTCGCCGATCCCAACCCGAACCCGGCGGTGTATGTGCCGTATGTGTTCGGCAACATGCCGCGCAACTCGGCGGACATTCGTGGATTCGCCTTCTACGACGAGGACTTCGGCATCGCCAAAGCGATTCCGATCCACGAGAACATGAAGGCCGAGTTCCGCGGCGAACTGTTCAACGCCTTCAACCGGCACGCCTTCAACAAGCCTGATTCGGGCGTGCAGGACACGGGCTTCGGCCAGGTCGGCAGTACGCTGCTCGGACCGAGAAACGTGCAGTTCACCCTGCGCATCACCTACTGACGCACTCGGCTCCGGGCATGCAGCCTGCATGTCCGGAGCCGGGCTGCACTTCCCACTGCGGTCCCGCAGCCTGCGCAAATAGCCATGCGTGAGACACACATTCCTCGAGGAGAAACACAGTGAAGGCATTCATTATTGCTCTGGCAGCAGTGTTCGCAGGCATGGCGATTGGTTGCGGCGGAGGCGGCTCCACCGGCGGTGGAACCACCACCACCACGCCAGATGATGGCACGCTGACCACGGTCGGCGACATCTACGGCTACACGCTGAAAAACGCCGCCAGCGGCATGGCGCTGGGCATTGCCGGCCAGAGCCAGACGGCAGGTGCAAGCCTTGCTCAGGAAAGCGATGCAACCGCCTCCGACGCGCAGTGGCACTTCATCCCGATGAACAACAATCAGTACAACATCGAGAACCTGCTTACGCACCAGCTCATCGGCATCTCGAACGCTTCCAGCGCCAGCGGCGCGCAAGCAGTGCAGTGGGCCGATAACGGCACTGCAGATCACCTGTGGGAGTTCTACCTACTCACCGACGGCAACTACTTGATCCGTAACGTTAACAGCGGAATGTATCTCGAAGACGCAAACTCCAACACCACCAGCACAGCAACCATCGATCAGGCAGCACGTGCCGGCAGCGGAACTGGCTGCACGTGCCAGGAGTGGACGCTGACTTCGACGGGCAATGCAGCCTACCCGGCGCCGAAGACGGTCAGCGGCACAGGCGTATTCGTACATGATCCGTTCATGATGCAGGACCCGGCGACACATACCTACTGGCTCTATGGCACGCACCAGACACTGGCCTACTCCACTGACATGACGACATTCACGTACACCACGCAAAGCTCGGCTGACGGCGCATGCTCGGCAGCAGTGGGTACAGCATGGCTCACTGTGGATCAACATTGCCCGATCGTCGGGCCGGACTTTGCCTCGTGGAGTGGACTGCAGACGCCGCCTTCTGATAACAACGGCATCAACATCGACATGTGGGCGCCCAGCTTGCTCTATGCAAATGGGACGTACTACCTGTACTACGCAATTCCCTATGAGCCATCGAGCGGGGCTGAAGCTGTGATCGGGCTGGCTACTGCCACAACTCCGTTTGGCCCTTGGACTGATGAAGGTTATGTCGTAACGTCCTGGACGAATGCCACCAGCGCGCTTCCCTCGCCAAATCCTTGGGGATTCACGACGGGCACAACGTGGAACGCCATCGACCCTGCGCCATTTGCAGACGCCAGCGGGAACTGGTGGCTGGTGTTTGGCTCGTGGTCAGACGGGATTCGAGTGTTGCAACTGCAATCGCCTTCGAACGCAACTTCGGCGTCGACGGTGGGACAGCCGGTGTCGACCGATACGAGCACCTGGACGAAGATAGCCTATCGCGCAAATGGCGAGGAGGGCCCGTTCATCTATCCCTACGTCTTCAACGGCACGCAGTATTACTACTACTTTGCCCCGATCAACACATGCTGCAGCGGAATCTCAAGCACCTACCGCACAATCGTGGGACGCTCGACTTCCCCGACTGGACCGTTTGTCGACCGAGGCGGATTGGCGCTCACCTCCGGCGGTGGCACCATCCTGGTGAGTTCGCACAGCAACATCTACGGGCCCGGCGGTGGCAGTGTGTTTACAGACACAGGCAGCGACGGAAACGGATCAACGCCAACATTCGTTTACCACTACTACGACGGCAACGCCAATGGAACTCCGACGCTGGGCATCAACCAGTTGGGCTTCACCTCGGACGGCTGGCCATACATCAAATAGCTGCTGCACGCGGCTCTTGAAATTCAAGAGCCGCGCAGCAGTTCCTCGCAGTCCGGGTTCCGGATGCTCAAGGCAAAGATTGGAGACTTTTTGTATGCAAGGCAAGCGTCTGTTGATCGTCGCGCTATTCCTCGCCCTCGCTCCAGCATTCCACGGACAACCCCCGCAGGCGCTTACCCTGCACGGCGACTATCCGTTCACCCACGACCCATCGATTGCCCGTGAGAATGGCGCCTACTACGTCTTCGCCACGGGTCTGGCGCCGGGCGGCGGCCAGTTCGCCGTGCGCTGCTCAAAGAACCTGACCGACTGGAAACTGTGCGGCCACATCTTCGACCAGATCCCCGCATGGATCCACACTGCCAGCCCGCTCACCAAAGAACTGTGGGCGCCCGACGTCTCTTTCTTCGCCGGGAAGTACCACCTCTACTACGCCTACTCGTCCTTCGGCTCGAACAACTCCGGCATCGCACTGGCGACCAACGAAACCCTCGACCCCGCAAGCCCCACTTACCACTGGAAGGATGAGGGGCTGGTGCTTGAATCGAAGGCCGCCGACGACTTCAACGCCATCGATCCTAACATCGTCCTCGACGAAAAGGGCAAGCCGTGGTTGAGCTTTGGCAGTTTCTGGAGCGGCATCAAGATGCGGCGCATCGATGCAAGCACCGGCAAGCTGGACCTCGCCGATCCCAAGCTCTACTCGATAGCGTCTCGCCGGCAGCCCGCCGGTGCCGCGCCTGCCAAGCCGGGGCTGCCGCCCGACTGGGAGGCCATCGAAGCGCCGTTCATCGTGCGCCACGATGGGTTCTATTACCTGTTCGTCTCATTCGACCTGTGCTGCCGCGGCCTCTCCAGCACCTATCACGTGATGGTCGGCCGCTCTAATCATGTGACCGGCCCTTACATCGATGCGGAAGGCAGGCCGATGATGGAGGGCGGCGGCACATTGTTGCTTACGGCCAATGCACGCTGGCTCGGCCCCGGTGGTGAGTCCATCCTGCAGCGGCCCGAGGGCGATCTGATCGTCTTCCACGCCTACGACGCCGTTACGGGCAAGCCTGCACTGCAGATCTCCACGCTCACCTGGGAGAACGGCTGGCCTCACGCCGCCCTGGGCACAACCGGCGAAGCGAAATAGCCGAACCCCGTGCCGGGCGCAGCAAACTGCGTCCGGCACGTCCGCCTTTCTGCCGCACCCTCTGGTTTTGCAAAGTATTTCCGCCATCCTGCTAGAGTCGAAGCATCGGCATGCATCCCGCATCCACTCCTCGCAGGTGACTCCATGACACAGAACTCCCCGCTCGCATTTTCCGGCATCGCGCCGGAGCAGTTTGCCGCGCTGTGCGCCAAGGCAAAGGCCGCCGGCATCGAACTCGACGGCAACAGCGGTACAGCCTCAAAACACGGCGTCGAGGTTCGCTGGGACTATGCTCCCGCCGCGCGCCAGCTCGTGCTCGAAGTGCTCAAAACTCCGTTCTTCATCGGCGCGGCCGACGTCTATGCCAAACTGCAAACACTGGTGGAGCAGAGCCTGGCCTGATCCCTATGGCGCTCCCCGCCGCCGAATCTACAATCAATGCCATGCCACTTCCCCTGGCAAATCTTCCGGCGCAGCGCGTGAGGCGGCGCTTCATTGGCGCTGACACTCACGGGTCGCACGCTATCGACGCACCGGCCGCAATTCGGCTGTGGCATCTTGCCAGCCTCGATGCGCCGACGGTCGCCGTTGTCTGGACGCTCAGCTTGGCCCGCGCCGCAGATGTGCGCCTGCCCGCTTGGGTGCCCGTGCTGCTCGCGCTCGGCGTCTGGAGCGTTTACATAGGCGATCGCCTGCTCGACGCACGCTCCGCCATGAGCCGGTGCAACCTCGCATCACTGCGCGAACGGCACTTCTTTCACTGGCGACACAGGCGCACTCTGCTGCCAGCCGCGCTGGCTGCGGCATGCGTCTGCGCAGCACTGGTTTTTACGCAAATGCCAATCGCCTTCCGTGAACGCAATTCGGCGCTGGCCGCAGCGGCGCTGGCGTACTTCTCCGGCGTGCACCTGCCGCGGCGACCTCGCCGGTTCTCTCCCCTTGTCTCGAAGGAACTGCTGGTCGGCGTGCTCTTCGCCGCCGGCTGCGCACTGCCCACGCTGACGCGCGTTTCTCCAGGGAATCTGTGCAGCACAGCCGCAGTCTCTCTAGTCTTCGCCGCGCTGGCCTGGCTCAACTGCCACTCCATCGACCGTTGGGAGTCTGCCCCTCATGCGCACATCGCCCCCAAGGCCTTCGTCCTGACCGCCGCCGCAGTCATCGCAGCCTGCACCCTTGCCGTCGCTCGGCCCCGCGCCGCTGAGCTGCTGGTCGCTGCCGCGCTGAGCGCCATGTTGCTTGCGCTGCTTGACCGCGGCCGCGCACGCCTTACGCCGCTCGCCCTTCGCGCCGCCGCCGACGTGGTGCTACTCACCCCACTCGCGCTGCTGCTGCGATGAACCCGCCCGCCAACTTCGACCGCCTGGCCCGCGTCTACCGCTGGCTTGAAGCGCTCACCTTTGGCCCTCTGCTGATGCGCAGCCGCTGCGCCTTCCTCCACGACATGAGCACGTGCCGCACCGCGCTGGTCCTCGGCGATGGCGACGGCCGCTTCACTGCGCGTCTTCTCGCCGCGAATCCCCTCGTTCAGATCGACGCCGTAGACGCCAGCCCCGCCATGCTGCGCGCTCTCCAGCGCAACGCAGGACCGAATTTCGCGCGAGTCCGTTCCTACGCCGCCGACGCACGCACCTGGCAACCGCTTCGTGCGGATTACGCCCTGGTCACGACGCATTTCTTCCTCGACTGCCTGACCACGGAGGAAGTGTCCGCACTGGCCACGAGGCTGCGCTCCTGCATTGCGCCGGACGCACGGTGGATCGTCTCGGAATTCACCCTGCCGCCCAACCAATTCGGCCGCCTGATCGCCCGCCCACTGGTGGCTGCGCTCTACCGCGCCTTCGGCCTGCTTACCGGCCTCGCTGTCCGCCAGTTGCCCAACCATCGCCATGCGCTCTCTGCTGCAGGTTTCGCCCTTGCCCGCGAGCATCGGCTCCTCAGCGGGCTGCTGGTCAGCGAACTCTGGCGCCTCGCGCCTCCAGGCGATCCAGCAGCCCAGGCCGGCAAAACGCTACTATAAACAGTGGGCACATAGCGCCCGTGGAGTAGCAAGCATGGCGACAGAACCGCGCAAGGCGGTGGTATTGCTGAGCGGCGGCCTGGATTCCGCCACTGTATTGGCAATTGCAAAAAGCGAGGGCTACCTGCCCTACGCGCTTTCCTTTTCTTACAGGCAGCGGCACAGTTGGGAACTCGAAGCAGCGCGGCGCGTTGCCGCGGCTCTAGGTGCCGAGCAGCACCGCATCTCCAGCATCGACCTGCGAGCCTTTGGCGGCTCCGCCCTCACCAGCGACATTGCCGTGCCCAAGGGCCGCGACGCCGAGCAGATTGCCCACGGCATCCCCATCACCTACGTGCCGGCGCGCAACACCATCTTCCTGTCCTTTGCCCTCGCCTGGGCCGAGGTGCTGGGTGCGAGCGACATCTTCATCGGCGTCAATGCGTTGGACTACAGCGGCTATCCGGACTGCCGGCCGGAGTTCATTGCGGCCTATGAGACGATGGCCAATCTGGCCACCAAGGCCGGCGTGGAAGGCCGGCAGCGGCTGAAGATTCACACGCCCCTGCTCGCGCTCACCAAAGCGCAGATCATCCAGCGCGGCCTCGAACTGGGCGTGGATTACAGCCTTACCAGCAGTTGCTACGACCCCTCGCCCGAGGGTGTGCCCTGCGGCCAGTGCGACTCCTGCCTGCTGCGGCAGAAGGGCTTCCGCGAAAACGGCATCGAGGACCCGCTGCTGGCCCGGCAGGCCCGAGAGGCGCAATGAGCTACGCCGTCAAGGAAATCTTCTACACGCTGCAGGGCGAAGGTGCGCAGACCGGGCGCCCTGCGGTGTTCTGCCGCTTCTCCGGCTGCAATCTCTGGTCCGGGCGCGAGGCTGACCGCGCGGCGGCGATTTGCCAATTCTGCGATACGGATTTTGTCGGGGTCGCCGGGCCAGGCGGCGGCAGGTTCACCAGCGCAGAAGAGTTGGCCGATGCCGTCGCGGCACAATGGCCGGCGAACGCGACCGCAGGCACGCGGTTCGTTGTCTGCACAGGTGGAGAGCCTTTGCTGCAACTCGACCTGCCGCTGATTGAGGCTCTGCATGCACGCCGCTTTGAAATTGCCGTTGAGACCAATGGCACAGTCGCCGCGCCAGAAGGTATCGACTGGATTTGCGTAAGCCCCAAGGCCGGCGCGCCCCTCGTGCAGCGAACTGGCGACGAGCTCAAGCTGGTCTATCCGCAGACGGATGCCCCGCCGGAGGCCTTCGAGGCTCTCACCTTCCGACACTTTTTTCTGCAGCCCATGGACGGCCCCGACCACGCCGCCCACATCGGGCGCACGGTGCACTATTGCATGGAGCATCCGCGCTGGCGACTCAGCCTTCAGACCCACAAGATTCTTGGCATTGCGTAGGGAAACCGATGGAAATCTTCAAGGAATTCACGATTGAGGCAGCGCACTGGCTGCCCAGGGTGCCGGACGGGCACAAATGCAAACGGCTGCACGGCCACAGCTTTCGCATCGAAATTCACGTGACTGGGCCGGTCGATCCGGAGTTGGGTTGGGTGCTGGATTTTGCCGATCTCAAGGCGGCCTTCGGCCCCCTGGAAGAAGCGCTCGACCATCGCTGCCTGAACGACGTCCCCGGCCTGGACAACCCCACCAGTGAGAACCTGGCCTGCTGGATCTGGGAACGGCTGCAGACAACTCTCCCGGGGCTGAGCAAGGTGGTGGTGCGGGAAACCTGCACCAGCGGTTGCGTCTATACAGGCGAAACCGGGCCCTGAGACGTCCTACAAACCCGGCCGGCTATTATTACATTTGTGTTAAAATCACCATTCTAAGCGCGGCCTGCGCAAGCCAATGCAGGCGCCTCGAACGGCTATGATCCTCTACCTGATGCGCCACGCCAATGCCGGCGTACGGCGCGACAATCCCGAGCAGGACGTGAAGCGCGGCCTTGTAAAAGAAGGCAAGGAGCAGTGCATACTCATGGCGCGCCTGTTGAGCGCACTCAACGTGCAGGTGGACGTGATCGTCTCCAGCCCGCTCAAGCGCTCCCTGCAGACGGCGCAGTTTGTGGGCACGGAACTCGGCTATGAGGCCAAGGTGGAAGTCAGTCCGGCGCTTGGGCTCACCGCCGACTACGCAGCCTTCCAGGCGCTTCTTGAAAAGTACGCCGACCGCGACGGCGTGCTGATGGTGGGCCACAATCCCAACCTGTTCAAGTTCCTCGGCCGCATCATCACAGGCGACGGCGGGGCGGGCGTGCGCATGCGCAAGGGATCGGTGGCGCGGGTGGACATGGCAAAGCATCCGCCGCTGCTGCAATGGCTGATTGACCCGCGAATGGCGCGGCAGATTTACGCCAGCGTGGCAAAGAGCTCGCGGCCGAAGACCTCGCGGAAGTAGTCCGCCTCTTTCCTCAACGACCACAATTCCAGCTCGGCCCCGGTGCGCCCTGGCTGCACCTCAAGGTAAACGCGCTTGGGGTAGACCCGTGCGGCAAAGCGCAGCACGTCGCTGGCGCGGTCCTGGTTGAGCGCCACGGCAAGGCGCAGCAGCAGCACGGCGCGCAGGATGTGCTTGTGCTCGTCGGCGGGAATGTTGCGCAGGGCGCGGTCGCCGGGCTGCGGACGGCTCTTGCCCAGGTAGCGCGCCAGCGCTGAGACCACGGTGCGCTGCTGCTGCGTGAAGCCGTACATCTCTGAGCTTGAAACAATGTACTGCGTGTGCCGGTGGTGGCCCTGGTGGTTGACGAACTTGCCGGTGTCGCGCAATACGGCGGCGGCCGCCAGCCAGCTCTCGTAGTCGGGCGGCAGCTCGTGCAGGTGCTTCAACTCGCGAAAAAGCTGCAGTGCGTGGGCGCGCACAGGCTCGGCCTCGCGGGGGTCCACGCCGTAGCGCTTCGCCGTGGCCAGCACGCTCTGCCAGCGCTCCTGTTCCAATTCGCGATGCGCGGCGGCGCGGGCGTCCTGCTCGGCCAGCATCAGGGTCAGGAAGCCGTCGCCCACGCCGAGAGACCAGTAGCGGAATCCCTTCAGGCTGAAGCACTCGAGCAGCTCGGCAAAAACCTGCGCACCGGCCACGATGATCTCTGCGCGACGCGGCCCGATGCCGGGCACGGCTTCACGATCGGGCAATGGCATCCTGGCCAGCCGTGCGGCCAGCTTGCGCACCGCCGGGGTGGGCGCCAGACCATCGAGAACAGGCGAAGCCGCGGCCTTGCGCGCCGGCCTTTTGGGGGCGCGGCCCGCGGCGATGCAGGCTTCCGCCAGCGCGGCGGCGGTGCCGGAGGTGGCGATGACCATTGGCACCCGAGCTGCCTGGATCTTGCGATGTGCCCGGCGCAGTTCGCGCGCAATGAGCTGGCGCATGCGCCGCAGTCCGTCGGCCGGTGCGGGATCGACCTGCAGAAATTCCTCCGTGAGCCGCACGGCGCCCAGCGGCAGGCTGATGGTCTCTTTGATGCGCTTGCGCTCAGAGAGGGTGATCTCGCAGCTGCCGCCACCCAGGTCGATAAGCAGCACACGGCCGCCCGCGCCCGGCTCGTTCTGTATCACGCCGCGATGAATCAGCCGGCCCTCTTCCAGGCCGGAGATGATCTCCATCGTCCAGCCGGTCTCGGCCTTCACCCACGCCTGAAAGGCCGGCGCATTGCGCGCGTCGCGCATGGCCGCCGTGGCCACCACGCGCATCTGGTCAACGCCGTGCGCCTGCACCGCGCGCTGGAAGCGCTTGAGCGCGCGCAGCGTGGCCGCCATGGCGTCCGGCGACACCAGGCCGCTGTCAAAGACGCTGGAACCGAGCCGCGTGACTTCGCGGTCCTCATGAATGGTCTTGAGCCGGTGGGCAACGACTTTTGCAATCTTGAGCCTGCAGGAGTTAGAACCGATATCGATGGCGGCAAACGTGGGCATGGGCAGTGGCGCGCTCTCCCGGAGAATCGAAAAGTGGGTCTGCCGTCAAGATACACGACGATGCTCGCACCGGCAGCCTGTCGGCCGCACACAACTCCTCGCTCCCTACAGGACAACGCGTCCGAGGATGCGGCTATCGCACAGACACACTGATCGTTGTGCTTACACCCTGCCCTAGCGGCGTAACAGGATTGGCTTCGTTATCGGCAGTGATGGTGTATTGGTACGTTCCCGGCGTCATGGCGTTCGAACTGCCTCCGCAGGCCGAAACCCAGGACACCGCCACCCCGGCAACCGCCACAAGCGCCAGCCTTCGCCAGATGCGCCGCCCGCAACCAAGGCCCAGCAACAATGGCACTACCAGGGCCATTTCAAGAGCCTGCGTCGCCTTGCTCGCCCCAGGCCGGTCGCGCGCCGGAACGACAACGCCATAGGGGAAGAAGGTGATGGCGCCGGTCACCGTCTCGCCCGCCGTCACAGACATTACGCGGAGCGGACCATAAGAGCAGTTGGGAATCCGGGCCTGCGTCGTGGGTCCCGAATAGGCACAGACCACACTAAGCGTGCCGGTCATGGGGATTTGGCTGACGGTGTACGCGCTGGAGCCGTTGCCGCTCGAGGGCATGGTCACGTTGGCTGCGTGGATGGCGAATGTCTGCGCATGAGTAACCAGCGGGGCGCCCGCACAGAAGGCAGAAAGCAGACTGGCGATGAGCAAAGACCGGAACTTCATTGACACACACTCCCTCTCCGACAAACGGGGAATGGCCTGTCGGTTGTTGGACGAAGAACAGCCTGCCGGGTTGCACGCGGTAACCGAAGATTTGCGCGCAGCCATGAGGTTCGACACAGCCAGGGAGCATCGCCGCATCAGGGCATACCGCTGATCCGCGGGCAGAAGCGCCGGCGTTGCGGCGGGTGTCCTGCACTCCGCTTACGGGCAGGTGTTGCAGTGCACCGTTGCGGTGACTTTCCCGGTCGCGGACACGCCGGAACCGGTACCGGAGAGAGTGTAGGTATAGACGCCCGGCGTCATCTGCAGACCGCCGCCACCCAGGCAGCCAACCGCTCCGCTCAGCATGCCCAGACTGACCGCTCCCAGCGCCAGCGCAAGCCACAAACCCGCCTTCTTGCGCAACCGCAGCCCCAGGAACCCCAGACCCGCGAACATCCCCGCAAAGAGCGGCGCGGTGCCGGGTTTTGATGGCCTGCCTACCTGTCCCGTCAGCCCCTCCCAGGGAGGATAAAAGAGCATCGATCCGCTGATCGAGCCGTTGGCGGGAACCACAAGCTCCTGGGTGGGCTCGGCGCAACTCGGCATGATTAGATCAGGGTAAAGATTCGGGTCCGGCCCGTTGCAAACCACGGCAACCGTGCCGGCAAATCCATTCACCGAGGTCAGCGCGTACTGGCTCGACCCCCGGCCCTGGCCCGAGAGGCTCACGTTGTTTGCGGTGATCGTAAAGCCGGGCGTGGTGGTGCCCGCCCAACTGCGCACGCTAGCTAGATGGAAGACCAGAGCAAGAAGCAGAAAAGTCCAGCAAGAAAAATGAGCCCTGTTCACCGAGCGCCTTTCCGACGATGGCAAGTGAAGTTCTCTACCCCTGAGACGATCAATGGCTCGAATGGAAAGCGCCACGGGCTCACGCGAAACGCTGGCCCTCGGTCTCGGGCACGGCCGATTGCACCGGCCGAACGGGCGTGCTGGCCGCAAGTCCTTCCCTGGACAAGGCACGCGCAGCGCGGCGGCACACAACAAACGTCTCAGCCAAAGATCGCTCCGCCATTGAAACAAGAAGGCCTACCAGAGCGTCGGGGACGCCGCTGCGTGCCGCTTCCTCCGCTAGCGCCTGCCAGTCGTGCCATGCTCCGGCGACGGTCTGGATATCTTTGCACTCTTCTGCCTGGCGCTTCGCCAGGGGGTCACGCGGCGCGGCAATCTCCGCCAGATAGCGGCCGGCCTTGGCCTGCTTGCGAAAATCATGCAAGGTCGCGACAGTCAGGTGAGGAGCCTTCGCGGCCAGCTCTTCCGTTAGCGTCCGCAGAGCCGCAGCCCAGTCAGGCGCGGCCACAGTTTCCGGCTCGGCCAGCGCCTGCGCAAGTTCCCTGCCCGCCCGTTCCATCCGTTCGCCCCGCGCAGCAAGCGCGAGCAGCAACTTCCGTCCGGCCGCGGTGCGGCGCCGTTCCAGGCGGCGTTTCAAACGCGCAATCCCGCGCAGGCAGTCGCGGCCCTCGGGTGCCATCGCAACGGTTGCACCAGGACAGGAACTGCCGAAGCCGGCCAGTGTTTGAAGAAAAACATCCGCATCCCGCACCGGGCTGAGCACCTTGCGCAGACGCTCTGCCTCTCGCATCCATCGGCGGGTAGCGTGATCGGCCCGATCGCGGTCCGGGCGGCCGCGCAGCCAGACCTCCAGCTCCGTCTCCAGCCGCAGGGTGGCCACACGCAGACCGTGGACGCGCCGGCGCCCAGGTTTGCGGCTGCAGCGACCCACCAGTCGGCTCCACTGGCCCAACTGGCCCTGCCAGTCGGGCTGGGGCGCCTGGGTGACGGGCCCATGGAATGGGATCACGCCGGAATGCATTGAACCCCTGCCTTCCCTGCTGCTTCTATTGTGCACCCGGGGCGAAACTGCGAACAGGGGGTTCGCGGTTCCGTACTAGAGCGTTTTCGATTCACATGTTGAAATTGCGATAGCGTGCAAGGCGGCTTTTTCTTGAGGAAAAAGCCACTCGGCTGCTCGGTTTCTGTAAGCAGCAAAATCGAAAACGCTGTAATCGCTGGCACGCGGCGGATGCGCGGCTGGTATCCTCTTAGGGAACGCTTCTTTCAGCCTCTGCACGGGCGCGCGGCTGCGCCCTGAGGCCAGCCCTGCGAAGCTCCTGCGGTCGGCCGCCGAGCTTCAAGCCTGTTTCCACATGTGCGGCCGGGGCAACCGGGCCGCACATTTTAGCTATTCCAGGATTGCATCAGCCTCGACGATGACAGAACAGACCTTACCCACCTCCCGCCCCGGCCACGCGCCCTCCGCGCTCGGCGCCTGGGTGCTTTTGGCAGCGATTTTTGCCGCGGTGCAGTTTGCCTCTCTCTTTTCTCCGCCGCTGCTGGATGACGCCGACGCCAGCCACGCCGAGGCCGCGCAGCACATGGCCCTCAGTGGCGACTGGGTGACGCTTAAGGTGAACGGCATCCGCTACCTGGAAAAGCCGCCCCTGCCCTACTGGCTGGACGCCGGGCTCTACAAGGTGTTTGGCGACAACGTGTTTGCCACCCACCTGCCCAACGCGCTGGCGCTGCTGGGCTGCGCGTGGATCGCCTGGCTGTGGGCCAGCCGCGCCTGGGGCCGCCGCGCTGCCTTCTACTCCGCGCTGGGCGTGCTCACCTCCATCGGGCCATTTCTGTTCACGCGCTTCGCCATTCCCGAGGCGCTGCTCAGCTTCCTGTTTCTGCTGGCGCTCTACTGCTTTCTCAGCGGCATGGAGTCGCACCTGCCGGTGCGCTTTTACGTGATGTGGGTGGCGCTGGCCCTGGCCACCCT
>JARLJI010000058.1 GCA_031291295.1 Rhodoferax sp.
ATGCACGAGCGTGTGCGCGCGCTCGGCGGGGCGTTGCACATCGACAGCCAGCCCGGCAGCGGCACGACGCTGCAGGTGAGTCTTGCGGTGGCACCCGCCACCCTGGGGATGAGTTGATGCCCCCGATCGGCCAGGCTCGCAGACGCGACTCGAAGCGACAGAACCTGCCGGAGCACGCAGATGCCAAATAAACCGATCAGGGTCTTGCTGGTGGATGACCATGCCGTTGTGCGCAACGGGGTGCGGCTGATGCTGAGCACGGCTCAGGATATCGCGGTCACGGGCGAGGCGGAAAACGCCGAGGCGGCAATGCGCCTCGCGCGCCAGCAAGCGTTCGACGTTGCGCTGCTGGATATCGCGCTGCCTGGAACCAGCGGCCTGGACTTGCTCAAGCGCCTGCGCGCGGCGCAGCCGGCGCTGGCGGTGCTGATGCTCTCGATGTATGCGGAAGAGGCCTATGCGATCAGGGCGCTCAAGCTGGGCGCGGCGGGCTATCTGACCAAGAGTCATTCGGGCGATGCCATGATTGCAGCGGTACGCAAGGTTGCCGCGGGGGGCAAGTACATCAGCGCGGCCACGGCCGACCAACTGGCCGACCAACTGGCCGATAACCTGGGCGGTGGCCGGGTAGTGCCGCACGAAGCGCTCTCCGACCGCGAACTGGAGGTGTTGAAACTGCTGGCGTCGGGCCAGAGCTTGGTGAAGATTGGCGATGTATTGCACCTGAGTCCCAAGACCGTCAGCACGCACCGCACCCACATCCTGGAAAAGATGGGCATGCGCAGCAACGCCGAACTGGTGCGCTACATGCTGGAAAACGGCTTGCTAACGTGAGGGCTGCGCCGCGCAGGCCGGTGCGCCGACGCATTGGGCCACTAGGCATTAGGCATTAGGTATTAGGCATTCGCCTACAAAAGCGGCGGCCATCGCTGATAGTCGCTGCTCCTTTCTTTCGTGACACTTGCAACTGTTGCAACGGGAGCACGGGGAGGAGCAGGGGATAAACCTCCTTTTCCTGGGCTGCTTGCTGTTGTTGCAACACTGCTACCCCCTTACGGCTGAGCAAGAGGAGCCATGCAACATGGAATGCAACCCGCCCCATGCATACGTTTCAACCGATCCGCTCTATCCCTTTGATGCGCGCGGAATCGCCCCGCGCTTTCGGCAAGCGGCCATTTTGGGTGCGGTTGCAGCGCTGCATCAAGGCGAGACGATGCGTATCGTGAACGATCACGATCCATTGCCCCTGCTGCAGCAATTGCGGGTTTGCTACCCCGACGAGATCGCAATCATCTACTGCGAACGAGGACCGGCCGGCGTGGTGATCGATTTCGTCCGGCATTGAATGCTATGGAGCTGACATCTTCGTCAATCAAACAGTCTCGACGAGCCCCTCATGCCACACGTCGTGGACATCTGATGCGCCAGGCTGCGCTGCGGCCGGTCCTCGTCGAGTTGGAAGGCGGTGCATGCGACATGCGCCTGCGCATCACCGAGGACCAGTTTAGCTATGGCGTGATGGCCCAGTTCGGCGCCCCGTCCACCGACGCTTTCGAAGTGGCGCTCGAAGGCAACCAGATTCTGATCACGATGGCCCAGTTGGTGCGCGGCGATGCGCCACAACGCCAGGTCGCACTGACGTTTCCCCATGCCATCGACGCTCTGGCGTCGAGCGGGGAATGCGCCGACGGGCTGCTGCATCTGTCGTTGCGCAAGGAGATGCCGTGAAACATGCGCAGTGCTACACCGGACTTGCATCTGCATGGACTTTGACAAAGGTCAAGTCAAGCTGCGCGGGCGCTGGAAACCTGAACATCTGCCGAGTCGACAGGAGCTGGCCATGAGCGCCAAAGTCATTCCCGTGACGCACTGGAGTACGGCATCGCATGGCAGCAGCACAGACACATCGCCCATGGAATTGTCAGACTTGGGGGAGCATCTGGACCAGTGCAAGGGGTCGCGCGGGCACCTGTTCGCGTTGCATTGCGCCATGGAAGCCGCGAGCCATTTCGTGGCATCGCGCTTCGTGACGACACTGCTGGTGATCGCGCTGCTGATCGGTGCCGCCTCCCTGATGTTTTAGGGCGGCGCGCAACGCGAGTTGCCGCGTCTGGTGCCAGTCCATGAAACTGCACTCTCGGACTTGCGCCATATCAACAGCCTGGATATCTATTCAGACGATGCTGTGATACCCCACTGATATTGGAGAAGATCTCATGGCGCTGATATTCAAACATTTCCTGATTGCGGCTGCATTGGCCGCCAGTGCAGTGAGCCAGGCCGCGGACGAACCGGCGGCGGCGCCTGCGCCTCCTGCCACGCAAAGCCCGGGGAGGGCCCACGCTCTGGCGACCAAGGCCGCGCAGGACGCTGCAATCGCGACGCGCGAAGCCGCTGCGCGTGTGTCGGCTGCGTTGAAGAGGGTAGAGGCGGCAGCCGACGATGGTTCCGAGCGCTCGGCGCAGGCCGTTCGGCGGGCTGTTCACAAGGCGGATGAGGCGACAAGGCGCGCGGCGAGCACAGCAGAACAAGCCACAGCGCGTGCGACGCAGGATGGGAAGGTGTTCGCCCAGACGGCCGAAGACGCGGCCAGGCAAGCGGCGGCCGCCACGCGGGACGCCGCGCAGAAGGCGGATAGCGCCGCGCAGCATGCCGCCCAATCCGCCAAGGATGATGCGCTGAAGGCGGCGCATGCGACGCGCGATGCCCTGCGCAAAGCTGATGAGGGTGCGCAGGCGGCAGCCCGCGCATCGAAGGACGCAGCCGACAAGGCCGTGGAGGCCGGCAGGAAAAGGCTGCACACAGACTCCCGCACGAGTTTTCCAGCACGGGTGTCTTGATGTCACAGGGCCGATTGCAGACATCGGCATCGTGGCGCCGACCGTGATCGACAACTCCCTTGAGCTAGCTCAATGCCTTCCGTCGCTGGCGGCCGATACTGGCTTTCATTGTGGGAGATAAAGCAATGAGCACGCAGTTCGACATCCATCACGGGCGCTGGACACATCAACGCCACGACGCCCCGCTGGGCTGGTGGTAGGTGGCGTCGAAGTAGGTGCCGGCTCATGAACTCCGAATCTTCATTTGTCCGTGTTTCGCGCAATGGCGCCGGCTACGGAGCTTACGGCTGGGTACCGCCCGCAGCCGTTCCTGCTCCGCCGCCGCCGCCTCCGGTGTCGCGCTAGCACCGTGTCACGCCATGGGTATCAAATTTCCATGCCACAAGGACTTTCTCGCCGTTCATTTCTCCAGGGCACCGCTGCTTCGGGCGCGGGCATGGGCATGGGCATGATGCCGGCCGCTTCACCGGTCGATGCGCTGGCGCCGCGGGGCGCTGGCGCGCCAGCGCTCGGACCGGCCGCGGTGCCTCTCACGCTGACCGTGAACGGTGTGGCGCGGGCTCTCCACGTCGAGCCGCGAACCACACTGGCCGAGGCGCTGCGCGGGCCGCTGGATCTCACGGGCACCAAGATTGCCTGCAACCGCGGCGCCTGTTCGGCCTGCACGGTCTGGCTCGACGGCGTCACGGTGTGCGCCTGCATGATGCTGGCCGTCGAGGTCGGCGCGCGCAAGGTCACGACCATCGAAGGTCTCGCTCATGGGGACACGCTGCACCCGGTGCAGGCCGCGTTCATCGAGCATGACGCGATGCAATGCGGCTTCTGCACGCCCGGCATGGTGATGAGCTGCGCAGCGCTGCTGGAGTACACCCCGCATCCGGGCGTGGACGATGTGAAGGCCGCGATCAGCGGCCACCTGTGCCGCTGCGGCACTTATCCGCACGTGGTCGAGGCGACGCTCGCCGCGGCCGCGTCGAAAGGCAAGGGTTGACCCGATGGCCACCGACACCCGCACTGAAACCTTTCCTTCCGGCATTGCCGGTGTCGGGCTCTCCGAAGTGGTGCGGCAGCTGCCTGCGGACGAGCCGCCCGCGCTGGCGCCGAACGGGCAATTGCAGGTAATCGGCAAGCCGGTGCCACGCCAGAACGGACGCGCGAAGGTCACCGGTGCCACGCGCTACACGGTGGATCTGAAGCTGCCCGGCATGTTGTACGGCCGCATCCTGCGCTCGGCCTGGCCGCATGCACGCATCCGCGGCGTTGACGTCTCGGCCGCCCAGAAGCTGCCTGGCGTGCGCGGCGTGCTGGTGCTGGCCCGCCCTGAGGACGCCGCATCGGCCACCGTGCGCTATGTCGGTGCACCGGTGGCGGCGGTCGCTGCCGTGTCGATGGCCGTCGCCGAGGAGGCGCTGCGCCTGATCCGCGTCGACGCCCAGCCGCTTCCCTTCGTCACAGACATGGACCAGGCGCTGCTTGCCAGCGCGCAGCCCGTCTTCGACAGTGCCTCGGCGCCGCGGGGAAATGTTTCGGGCTTTCCGGCGGCGTCCGGTCTGCCGTTGGCGGGCAACCTGCGCGGGCCGGCGGTCGCGTCGCGCGGCAACATCACCGAGGGTTTCGCGCAGGCCGAGATGAGCGTGGAGGCCGAGTACCGCACGCAGGTGCAGACGCATTGCTGCCTGGAGCCGCACGCTATCGTTGCTGACTGGCGCGCCGAGGGCCTGACGGTCTATCAGTCCACCCAGTTCACGGCGGGCGTTCGGCAGGAACTGGCGGCCACGTTCGGCCTGCCGCTGGCCAGGGTGCGCGTCGTCGTCGACGGCATGGGCGGCGGCTTCGGCAGCAAGTCCCAACTGGGCAACTACGGCCGCATCGCGGTAATGCTGTCGCGCCAGGCCGGGGCACCCGTGCGCGTGGCTCTGGATCGTCGCGAAGAGCAGACCGACGCGGGCAACCGCCCCGGGACCTGGCAACAGCTGCGCATCGGCGCCCGGCGCGATGGCACGCTGATGGCCATTTCACTGCGCAGTCGAGGCACGGCCGGCGTGACGGTCGGCGCCGGCGTCGGCAGCAACGCGCAGGCGATGTACGAGTGCCCGAACTTCGATGGTGCACAGTACGACGTCTTCACCAACGCCGGCCCTGGCTGCGCAATGCGCGGACCGGGCAATACGCCGGGCGCGTGGGGTCTGGAGCAGGCGATCGACGAACTGGCCGGGAAGTTGGGCATGGACCCGTTGGCACTGCGCGACCACATTGATGCCAGTCCGGTGCGGCGCGAGGAGCGTCGGCTCGGAGCCGAACGCATCGGCTGGGCGCGGCATCGGGCCGCTGGCGCGTCGCGTTCGGGAAGCGGCCCCGTCAAGCGGGGCATGGGCATGGCGCAGTCGATCTGGGGTGCCAACGTGCAGACCAACTCGTCCTGCGAAGTGCGCCTGCACCGCGATGGCACGGTGGAGTTGCTGTCGAGTGTGCAGGACATCGGCACCGGTATCGGTACCGTGCTCGCTCAGGTGGTGGCCGAGGTGTTCGGCCTGCGTGCCCAGGACATCCATGTGCGCATCGGCGACACGGAGTTCCCGGCCGGCCCGCCCTCGTACGGTAGCCGGACCACGGCATCGATCACGCCCCCTGCGCGCACGGCCGCCTGGCGCGTGCTGCAGGCGCTGCTGGCGGTGGCGGCACCGGCGCTCCAGGCGCGGCCCGAGGACCTGATCGCGCGCGATGGCCGCATCATAGTGCGCAGCGAGCCGGCGCGCGGCCTGTCGTTTCGCGAAGCGGCTGCCTTGCTGCGCACCGACCGCATCAGCGAGATCGCTTCGCGCAGCGACGACTATGGCGGTTTCCGGCGCCGCGTCGGCAGGGACGCGGCACTGGCACTACAGGACTTGGGCGGCGTGCAGTTCGCCGAAGTGACAGTGGATACCGAG
The DNA here is from genome assembly GCA_031291295.1 of Rhodoferax sp. Lineage (GTDB taxonomy): Bacteria > Pseudomonadota > Gammaproteobacteria > Burkholderiales > Burkholderiaceae_C > Rhodoferax_A. Next base: position 5,768 of record JARLJI010000058.1, read on the forward strand.
ACCGGCATCATTCGCGTCGAGCGCGTGGTGGCGGTGCACGACTGCGGCCGGCCGATGAACCCCAAGCTGATCGAAAGCCAGGTGCAGGGCGGCGTGCTGATGGGGCTGTCGTATGCGTTGTTCGAGGACCGCATCCTCGACCGGCACACCGGCCGCATGGTCAACGCTAACCTCGAGCAATACAAGCTGGCGGGTGTGCGCGAAATTCCTGCCATCGAGGTCATACTGCTTGAGAACTACCAGGGGCAGAGCGCGACCGATGCCTATGGCATCGCCGAGCCCGTCAACATCGGCACCGCGCCGGCCATTGCCAACGCGGTCTGCGATGCGATCGGCGTCCGGCTGCGCTCGCTGCCAATGACGCCGGCGGTGGTTCTCGCCGCGCTGCGCGGCATGCGCAGAGAAACGGGGTCCGCATGAACACCTTTGCCTGGATACCTGTGCGCACGATCGGCGAGGCCGCCGCCTTGGCATCAAACACGGTGGCCGACGCGATGTGCGTGGCGCCCACCGACCCCGGCAACGCCATGAGCAGCGTTGTCAAGGCCGGCGGCATCGATCTGCTCGATCTCATGAAGGAGCAAATGCTGTCTCCGGCGACGCTGGTCAGCCTGACGGCGATTCCCGGGCTGGCGCGGATCGAGGAACAGGGCGATGGCGGCCTGCGCATGGGCGCGATGGCCACGCTGGCCGACCTGGCCGCACATGCACTCGTACGGCGCCGCTGGCCTGCGCTGGCCAACGCCGTCGGCGAGTCAGCCAGTCCGCAGATCCGGCATGTCGCCACCCTCGGCGGCAACCTGCTGCAGCGGCCCCGCTGCTGGTACTTCCGGGCCGCAGAGTTCCACTGCCTGCGCAAGGGCGGCGGCCACTGCTTCGCCCTCGACGGGGAGAACGCCTATCACGCGATCTTCGACAACCGCAGTTGCGCGATCGTCCATCCATCGACGGCCGCCACGGTGCTGGTGGCGCTGGGCGCGATGGTCGAACTCGCTAATGGCGGGGCGGCCGTGCGCCGGGTTCTGCTGGAAGACTTCTTTGTGCCGCCCGGCCGCGACCTTCAGCGCGAGAACGACCTGCAGCCCCACGAGATCATGACCGCCATCGTGCTGCCGGCGCTGCCACCAGGCGTGCGCATGGCACACCTGAAACTCAGCCAGAAGGAGTCGTTCGACTGGCCGCTGGCGGACGTCGCCGTCGTGCTGGACGTCGGCACCGATGGCGTTTGCCGCCGGGCCTCGATTGTGCTGGGTGCCGCCGCGCCCGTGCCGCACCGTGCCAAAGCGGCCCAAGCCGTGCTCGCCGGCCAGCGCATCACCGACGCGACGGCCAGCGACGCGGCCCGGGCGGCCCTGGAAGGGGCCACGCCTCTGACGCAGAATACCTACAAGCTGGCCCTGTTCGAGACGCTCGTGCGTCGCACGATCCTGCAGGCCATGGACCTGGAGAAAAAATGATGACACGACGCCAAATCAATGCGGGAGTCCTTGCGGGCGCCGCACTCGCCGCCATGCCGGGCCAGACGCCCGCGCAAACCCAAAGGCAGTTCGTCTTGCCAGCGGCGCGCGGCGAGGGCGGCATGCCGCTGACCCAGGCACTCAGGCTGCGCCGTTCGACGCGCGCCTATGCGGGCAAGTCGCTGTCGATACAGCAGCTGTCTGATCTGCTATGGTCGGCCTATGGCATCAACCGGCCCAGCGGTGACCGCACCGCACCCTACTGGAGGCATGTGATGGTGATCGACGTCTACGTCGTGCGGGCTGACGGCGTCTGGCTCTATGAGCCCAAGACCCATGCATTGCTGCCGCATCTGCAGGACGATCTGCGCGCGGATACCGGGCTGCAGGACTTTGTGGCAAACGCGCCTCTGGAGCTCGTCTATGTGGCCCATGGCGAGCGCATGGCTGATATTTCAGCCGAGGAGCGGCGGCTGTACGCATCGGTGGATGCGGCCTTCATCGGGCAGAACGTGTACCTGTTCTGCGCCTCGGAAGGTCTGGCCACGGTCTTTCGCGGTGCGGTCGATCAGGTGAAGCTGGGGCGTGCGCTGCATCTGCCCGAGGGCCAGTTCGTGACCTTTGCGCAGACGGTAGGCTATGCCGGGGGTTGAGCGCCGATTACCCTCCCTGACCAAGAGAGTCCTGCTGGTTACCGTCATCGCGGCGGTCGCCGGCGCTGCGATCGTCCTCTGGGTCTGGCGATCGAAGCATCCAGCGGACGATCCGAACCGGCTCACCCTCTACGGTAATGTCGATATACGCCAGGTGTCGCTGGCGTTCAACGCGAGCGAGCGCATCGCCGAACTGCGCGTCAAGGAAGGGGATAAGGTGCGCGCCGGCGACGTACTGGGCGTGCTGGACATGCGTACGCCGCGCGTGCGCCTGGCGCAGACCGAGGCGCAAATCGGCGTGCAGGATCAGGCCTTGCTGCGCCTGAAGAACGGGAGTCGGCCCGAGGAGGTCGCGCAGGCGCGCGCGAGCCTGGCCGCCGCCGAGGCCGAGGCCGGGCTGGCCGCACTGCAGGTGGCCCGCCTGCAGGCCACCAGCGACGCCACCGCCGGCAAGGCCGTCGGCCAGCAGGACCTGGATAACGCCCGTGCTCACCAGAAGGTGGCGCTGGCGCAGGCCGAAGCCGCGCGCCAGGCGGCGGCGCTGGTCGCGAAGGGGCCGCGCCAGGAAGATATCGCCCAGGCCACCAAGCAACTGGCCGTTGCCCACACCGAGCAGGCGCTGATTCAGCGCCAGATCGAAGAATCGACCTTGCGCGCGCCGGCCGATGCGGTGGTGCGTGCCCGCCTGCTCGAGCCAGGGGACATGGCCTCGCCGCAGCGACCGGTCTTCACGCTGGCCATCACCGAGCCCAAGTGGGTTCGTGCCTATGTGGCCGAGCCGCAGCTCGGCCGTCTTCAGCCCGGCATGGCGGCGACCGTCAGCACCGACAGCGAACCCGGGCGTGGCATCCCGGCGCGCCTGGGGTACATCTCGTCGGTAGCCGAATTCACGCCCAAGACGGTGCAGACGCCGGAACTGCGTACCAGCCTGGTCTACGAGTTGCGATTTATGGTCGATGATCCGCAGGACCGTCTGCGCCTGGGCATGCCGGCCACCGTACACCTGCCATTGTTGCCGGCTGGCGAGACGCCGGCGGCGGGGCGATGAATCGCCCCGCCGCGGTGAGCGGCGAGCATCTGTGCCGCCACTTCGTGGTGAAGGAGGCGCGCCGCCGCGTGATCGCACTCGACGATGTCTCGTTGACGGTCGAGGCCGGTTCGCTGACCGCCCTGGTGGGCCCCGACGGTGCCGGCAAGACCACGCTGCTGCGCCTGGTGGCGGGTTTGTTGAAACCCGATGCGGGCACGCTGACAGTGCTTGGCATCGATGTCGTGCGCGACCCGCAGGCCGTGCAGGACCGGATCAGCTACATGCCGCAGCGCTTCGGCCTGTACGAGGACCTGAGCGTGCAGGAAAACCTCGACCTCTATGCAGATCTGCATGGCGTGCCGGCGGCGCTGCGCGCCACCCGCTATGCGCAGTTGATGGAGATGACCGATCTGGGGCACTTCACCGACCGGCCGGCTGGGCGGCTCTCGGGCGGCATGAAGCAGAAGCTCGGCCTGGCCTGCACGCTGGTGCGCAGCCCAGAATTGCTTTTACTGGATGAGCCCACTGTCGGCGTGGACCCTCTGTCGCGTCGCGAGCTGTGGCAGATCGTGCGGCACCTGGTCGACGTCGATCGCCTCACGGTGCTGATCAGCACCGCCTACCTTGACGAGGCGGAGCACTGCGCGCAAGTGTTCCTGCTGCGTCAGGGCTGCGTGCTGGCAGCGGGTACGCCGGCCTCGCTGCGCGAGCAGGCCGAACATCGCAGCTTCATTGTGTCGCCACCGCCCGGGCGGCCGGCGCGCTGGCTGCAGGCGCGGCTGCTCGACGATGGGGCCGTGGTGGACGCCGTGCCGCAGGCCGGCGAGGTGCGCTTCATCCTGCAACCGGGGGCCGCGCAGCCACAGGCATTGCACGCCGCAGAGGTACGCGCAGTGCCGGCCAGGCTGGAGGACGGATTCATGGTGTTGCTAAGGCAGCATCAGCCGGACTTGCCGGTCCCTTCGACCCATGCACAGGTGCCGCGGCAGGTTCCCGGTCCGGCGCCGGCCATCGTTCGCGAAGCGGACACCGTGATCGAAGTGAAGAACCTGGTGCGCGTCTTCGGTGACTTCGTGGCAGTGGCGGACCTCTCGTTCTCGGTGCGGCGCGGCGAGGTGTTCGGACTGCTGGGGCCCAACGGTGCCGGCAAGACGACGACCTTTCGTATGCTCTGCGGCCTGTTGCCCGCGAGCAGCGGCAGTTTGAGCGTGGCCGGCGTGGATCTGCGCCACGCGCGTGCCGAGGCACGGCGCCATATCGGCTATGTGTCGCAGAAGTTCGCGCTCTACGGTAACCTGAACGTCGCCGAGAACTTGCGTTTCTTCGCCGGTGCTTACGGCCTGCGCGGCGACCGGGCGATCGAGCGCATTCGGGTCGTGACCGAACAGTTCGACCTCGGCGGTCTCGCCGCCACGCCCAGCGGTCAGCTGCCGGGGGGCTACCGACAACGACTGGCGATGGCAGCTGCGCTGATGCACGAGCCGCAGATTCTCTTCCTCGACGAGCCCACCAGCGGAGCCGACCCGCTCGCGCGCCGAGAGTTCTGGCGCCGCATCACCGCGCTGGCCGAGCAAGGCACCACGGTTGTCATCACCACGCACTTCATGGAGGAGGCCGAGTACTGCGATCGCATTGTGATCCAGGATGTCGGCCGTCTGCTGGCGCTGGGCACGCCGCTGGAGGTGCGACGGCAGGCCGGCCGTGGCGATGGCGTGGCACTGGACATGGAGCAGGCCTTCATCGGCATCGTCGAGCGCGCGCGGGCCGACGCGGCCGCACCGGGCAACGCGAGGGTCGCAGCATGAGTGGGAGCGGGCGCGGCGGCGCAACCTCGTCAGGCTTTGGGGCCCGCTTGCTCGCGCTGACGCGCAAGGAGTTCCGGCAACTGCTGCGCGACCGCAGCAGCCTGGCCATTGGCATCTTGCTGCCGGCGCTGCTGATCCTGCTGTTCGGCTACGGCATCTCGCTGGATGTCAACAATGCGCGTGTCGCCGTGGTGATGGAAGACGCGTCGCCGACCGTCGTGGATGTGCTGTATGGGCTGCAACTGTCGCGCTACTTCACGCCGGTGACCGTACGTTCGATGCACGAGGCCGACAGCCTGATGGCTGCGCACGAAGTCGACGCGATCCTGCGCATCCCCAGCGATTTCACGAGTGCGCTTTCGGCCGGCCGGGGCCGCCTGCAGTTGATCCTGCATGGCGCGGATGCGGCCACCGCGCGTGTCATTGAGGGCTATGTGAGCGGTGCGCTGGCGCAGTGGTCGCTGGGCAACAACGACCGCGAGGCCGGCCGCGGCGGCGTGGCTGCGCTGGCGGCCGCTGCGCCCTACGGCCGCGTGGTGCTTGAGCCGCGCATGTGGTTCAACGCCGCCAACACCAGCACCTGGTACCTGGTGCCGGGGCTGATCGTGCTCATCATGACGCTCACCGGCGCCTTCCTGACCTCGCTGGTGGTGGCGCGCGAGTGGGAGCGGGGCACGCTCGAGGCCCTGTTCGTGACCCCGGTGCGGCCGACCGAGATCCTGCTGGCCAAGCTGATCCCGTACTTCGTCGTGGGCATGATGGGCTTTGCCATGTGCCTGCTGGCGGCGCGCTTCCTGTTCAGCGTGCCCTTCATCGGTTCGCTGTGGTTGCTGGTGGCGAGTTCCGTGCTGTATATGCTGGTGTCGTTGGGGGTGGGGCTGCTGATCTCGTCGTCCACCAAGAACCAGTTCATCGCCAGCCAGATGGCCCTGCTGATCAGTTTCCTGCCGGCGATGATGCTGTCGGGTTTCCTGTTCGACCTGAACAACGTGCCACCGGTCGTGCGCTGGATCGGCCTGGCGCTGCCGGCCACGCATTACCTCGACCTCGTCAAGACGCTGATGCTGGCGGGCAATGTCTGGCCCATTGTGTTCAAGGACGGCGCGATCCTCGTCGCCTACGCGGTCGTGCTGCTCGCGGCGGCACGGCTGGTAACGCGCAAGCGCATTGCCTGACCATGGCTGACATGCTGCTGCGCCTGCGCGCGTTGATCGTCAAGGAGCTTCTGTCGGTGCTCAAGGATCCTTCCAGCCGCGTGATCCTGTTCCTGCCGGTGCTGCTGCAAAGCCTGCTGTTCGGCTACGTTGCCACCTACGATCTCACCAACGTGCCATATGCGGTGCTCGACCTGAGCCGCAGCCCGACCTCGGCGGCCCTGCTGGCGCGCCTGGACGGCACCGGCTTCTTCAGCCGCGTCAAGACACTGCACAGCGAAGCCGAGATCGCCCCGGCAATTGACCTGCAGGAAGTGCTGATGGTGGTGCAGATCGGCCCGCGCTTCGAGCAGCAGTTGCTGGCCGGAGAAGCGACGCCGGTGCAACTCATCCTGGACGCGCGCAACTCCACCACTGCGGCGACGGCGGCCGCCACCATCGGCTCGGTCGTCGACGCGTTCAACGATGAACAGTCGCTGCAACGCGGCGGTGCAGAACCGGCGCTGACGGTGCAGACGCGGGCCTGGTTCAACCCCAACCTGGAGACGCGCTGGTACTTCATGCCTGCGCTGATCGCCACGCTGTCGATGCTGCAGACGCTGCTGCTCTGCGCGCTGTCCGTGGCACGCGAACGCGAGCAAGGCACCTTTGACCAGCTCCTGGTGACGCCGCTGTCGCCGACCGAGATCATGATCGGCAAGGCGATTCCGCCGATGCTGATCGGGCTGGTGCAATCGACATTGGTGCTGCTGGTCACACGCTTCTGGTTCCAGATCCCGATGGCCGGCTCACTGTTCACGCTGTACACCGGACTGGCGGCCTTCATGCTCGCGGGCGTGGGGATCGGACTGTCGATCAGCGCGCTGTCGGCGACGATGCAGCAGGCGGAGCGTTACACCTTCGTGATTCTCATGCCGATGATGCTGCTCTCGGGACTGTCGACACCGGTAGCCTCGATGCCTCGCGCGCTGCAGATCGCAACACTCGTCAACCCGGTGCGCTTCGGCATCGACCTTGTGCGTCGTGTCTATCTCGAAGGCGTCGGCCTGGCCACGGTGCTGCCCGACATCGTGCCGATGCTTTTGATCGCGGCCGTGACGCTGCCAGCGGCGGCATGGCTGTTCCGGCATCGCCTCACCTGAAGGAGTCCGATCCATGTTGATACCTGGGCGATTGATCCTTCTCTTTGTGCTGGCGACGCTGGCGTCGGGTTGCACCGTCGTCGGCCCCGACTTCGTTGCTCCAACGACGGCGGCGTCTGCGCACTGGTCCGACCGCCACGGTGGTGCGGATGCGCTGGCCGCGCCGCTGGCCTCCAGCGCCGCACCGCCGACCGACCGTTGGGCGGTATTCGGAGACCCCGAACTGATTCGGCTGCAGGCGCTGGCGCTGCAGGCCAACGCCGACGTGAAGTCGGCCGTGTTGCGCCTGTTACAGGCACGGGTCACGCAGACCACGGTCAGCGCGCAACGCGGCGTGCAGGTGGCGGCGCAGGGTGACGTGTCGCGCCAGCGCCAGAGCGAATTCGGCAGCGCTTCGCGCCTGGTAAACGCGATCGGCGGTGCGAGCACGCCGCAACTGCTGAACATGCTGAGCTCGCCCTTCACGCTGTATCAGGCCGGCTTTGACGCTTCGTGGGAGCCTGACCTGTGGGGCCGCGTGCTGCGCTCCGAGGAGGCGGCCCAGGCCGGCACCGACGAGCAGCAGGCGGCTTTGCGGCAGGTGCAACTGGGGGTGGCGGCCGAGTTGGCGCGCGCCTACTTTGCGCTGCGCGCTGCCCAGCAGCAGCAACGGCTCACCCAGGACGAACTGGCGTCGGCCCAGGAGATCGAGGGCCTGCTGCAGGCGCAGTTCCGCAACGGCCTGGCGGATGAGTCCGCGCTCATCCGCCAGCGCTCCCAGGTGGCGGCCGTGCACGCGCTGCTGCCCGCCCTGCTGGCCCAGGAGGCACAGGCGATCAACCAGATCACGCTGCTGTGCGGCACCGAGCCCGGCAGCCTGAACGATGCGCTGGCGGCCGCGCGTATGACGCACACCGCCGCGGCGCTGCCTGACCTGCGCCTGGGCCTGCCGTCCGAGCTCGCGCACCGCCGCCCCGATGTGGCGGCGGCCGAGGCGCGCCTGCACGCCGCCACGGCCAACATCGGTGTCGCCGTGGCCGACCTTTACCCCCGCATCACGCTGGGCGCGGACTTCGGACTCGAGTCGGTGGGCAGCGCCAGGTTTGGCGACTGGGGCAGCCGCCAGTGGACCGTGGGTCCGAGCCTGAACCTGCCGGTATGGGACCAGGGCCGGCGCCGTTCGACGATCACGCTGCGCAAGCTGCAGCAGCAGGAAGCGGCGGTGGCCTACCAGCAGGTGGTGTTGAAGGCCTGGCATGAGGTCGATGACGCGATATCGACCTATGTCGCCGAGACGCAGCGGGAGACCCGCTTCACCGAGCGCGCGCGAAATGCGCAGGAAGAGGCTGCGTTGGCCCGGGCCCGCCGCGCCGATGGGCTGACCAGCTACCTGCCGGTGCTGAACGCGGCCGTCGCCGTCATCGACGCCCAGCGTGACCTGACCGACAGCAACGCCCGCGTGCGCACGGCGCTGGCGGCCCTGTACAAGGCGCTGGGCGATGATGGTGCGCCTGGTGTCTCCGCACCGTAGGCGCCCCGCGCCAGGTCAGAAGAAGGTGCCGTACACGACCTGCAGCACTTCACCATTCATGGTGCTGACCAGCACCGCGTCGGCACCGACCCGCACCCATTCGTAGCCGATGGGCGGAATCTCCAGGCCGAACAGCCAGTAGTCCGCCAGCACATACGGCGCCGCCCAGTAGGCCGGCGGCAGGATGTCGCCGTAGGCCCAGCGGCGGTTTACCCAGCCGGAGGGCCGACGGTAGGGGCCGATCTGGTAGGGCCGAGCGGCCTGGAAGTTATGCTGGTAGACACCCCTGTCTGCCACGCTGGGCCGGGCGTTCCAGCCCGGAGGTTCAGTGACGCGCGAGTAGCCCCTGGGTCCCGGATGGGGCTCCACCTGGCGTGCCTCGGCACGCGGTCCCTGGCTGCCGCCTTCACGCTCGCGTTGGGCCATTGCGCCGCCACTGACCAGGCACACGGCCATCGCCATTGCCAAGCCTGTTTTCAGTCTGTGTGTCATCGAATATCTCCTGTGCGTATGCCCCTGGGGGCGGGTGGTCATCGGTTATCAGGTGATAAGCCGCGGGTACATCCAGCCGCCGACCCACACCAACATGGCGAGCCCAGCGGCCAGCACGCCGAAATCCATGCCGAGGCCGAGCGTCGTGGCGCCCCCCGCCAGCATCAGCGAACGCAGGCCGTCGACGACGTAGCTCAGCGGGTTGGCATGCGCCACAACCTTCAGCCACGGCGGCATGATGTCGGTCGGGTAGATCGCGTTGCTGGCGAAGAACAGCGGCATCGTCAGCACTTGCCCGATGCCCATGAAGCGCTCGCGCGTCTTGACGTTGCAGGCGATGATCAGCGAGAAGGTCGAGAACAGCGCTGCGCCCAGCAGGACCAACGCCACGACGCCGAGCAGCGCCTGCAGGCTCCAGACCAGCGGCACGCCGAGCGCGACCGCCACGCCATACACAATGACCGCCTGGGTCAAGGCTCTCACGCCCGAGGCCAGCGCCTTGCCGAGCACCAGCGCCGTACGCGGCGTCGGGCTGGCAAGGAATTTGTGCACGATGCCCAGGTCGCGTTCCCAGATCACCGAGATGCCGTTGAAGATGGCGATGAACAGCACGCTCTGCGCCAGGATGCCTGGCACCAGGAACGCCACGTAGTCGACGCCGCCGGTGGGGATGGCATGCGCCCGCGCGAACACCTGGCCGAACACCAGCAGCCACAGCATGGGCTGGATGGCCCGTGTCAGCAGCTCGGTTGGGTCGTGGCGCAGCTTGCGCATGTCCATGCCCGTGATGGCTGCCACCTTGCCGAGATAGCGCCAGCTGCGTACGGAAAAGTTCGGCGCCATCATGTTTTCCGCCTGCTCAGGCCAGCCGCCGGCTGGCCTGCCGCGCGTGGGAGGTCTCGCCATAGGCCCCGGCGGCCTCGGCCGACTCGCCGGTGTAGTGCGCGAACAGTTCGTCGAGCGTCGCACCGGGCTGGCCACTGGCTGCACGCAGTTCGACCAGGGAGCCGCAGGCCACCAGTTTGCCTGCCCGCAGGATGCCGAAGCGCGAGCACAGCGCCTGCGCCTCTTCCATGTAGTGGGTGGTCATAAAGATCGTGGTCTCGTACTTCGCCCGAAGCTCGCGGATGTGCGCCCACACCGTCTCGCGAGCCACTGGATCGAGCCCCACTGTCGGCTCGTCGAGAAACAGCAGCCGCGGCCGGTGCAGCATTGACTGTGCGATCTCCAGGCGGCGGATCATGCCGCCCGAGTAGGTGGCGACCAGCCGCCCGGCGGCATCCTGCAGGTCCATGAAGGCCAGCGCTTCGGCGATGCGTTGCGCCCGTTCGGCGCGTGGGATGTCGTACAGGCTCGCGAACACGAACAGGTTCTCGTAGCCAGTCAGCTCGCCGTCGGCCGACAGCGCCTGGGGCACGTAGCCGATCGCGGCGCGTACCGAGGTGGCCTCGCTGACAACATCCAGTCCTTCGACGCGTGCGCTGCCGGAAGAAGGCGGCAGCAGCGTTGTCAGCATCTTGATCAGTGTGCTCTTGCCGGCGCCGTTTCGTCCGAGCAGGCCGAAGACTTCGCCTTCGGCCACTGTCAGGTCGAGGTGGTCCACCACTACGTGGTCGCCAAAGCGGCGTGTCAATGCCTGCGTCTGTAGCGCGAACGGCGCGGAAGCCACACTGCCGTTGCCGGGCAGGATCAGGTTGGCCACGGGACTCCCCGGGGCGGTATCAGCGCCCGGTCACGAGGCCGGCGGCCGCTTGCTGCTGGCGATGCCGGGCCAGCGCCACCAACTGGGCCTGGGTCGGATGATCCACGGTTTCCCAACCCGTGATCTGGGGCGCCAGCGCGGGACGGTGTTTGCCGACATAGTGGCGGAAGTCCGCCTGCGCCGTGTGCGACCCGGTCACCAGGATCGACGCGATGCCGGCGAGCGCATCGCAGACCTCGCCGAAGAATTCATGCTCGCTACGCACCTCGCTGCCGTGCTGGCGCGTGTCATGGGAGCTGGCCTGAAGCTTGCGGGCTTCTACCTGATCGGCATCGAACTGGATGATCTGGGCGTTGTGATGGTCGAGCCAGACCACGGCATGTAAAAAGGGCATGAAATAACTCCTGCGGGGGCACATGGCCCGGCCGCGTTGATTTGTAGGGATGATTACGTTGTCACGCTCGCCACTTTAGGGCATGACCATGCGCATGGATTTGACGCAGCGCAAGGTCGATGCCATCAGGCACGCCGGAATTGCTGTGCGTTGCCATGCGGGCGTAGAAATCCGCTTGGCTCAAGGGCTCGCTTGATGCTGCAGTTCGCTACAAAGACGATAGCAAGGTATTAAAGGGGAGTAAGGGCTGCAGCCATATTTATCTTAGAATCAACACCGGAATATGCGAATGCGTCAGCACATGCTGGGTCTCGCTGCCCAGCAGCAGGCGCTTGATGCCGCGCCGGCCGTGCGAGGCCATCACGATCAAGTCGCACTTGTACTTCTTCGCGGCCGCAATCACCGCCTCGGCCACCAGATCGGACTTGGATGTCACCGCGTTGACCTTGACGTTGCTGGCCAGCGCCGAAGTCTTGACTGCATCCACGACGGCTTGGCCTTCTTCGGCCCATTGCTTTTCAATCCGCGCCATTTCCTCTGCGGCGACCGGCAGCGAACCTTCAAAGTAGCTTTGTGGGTAGCGGGGCACAACTTTCAGCGCCACCAGCTCCGCGCCCATGAGTCCAGCCAGTTCGATGGCGCTGGAGACAGCCTTTTTCGACAGGGGCGAGCCATCGGTGGCGACAAGAATGCGTTGGTACATGGGGCAGGCTCTTTGGTTGGAAATCGTTCAAGGGTACCGCGTGCATTGGCTTTTGTCTTGATTCAGGTCAAGTCCCTCGCGTGCAAAGCCCTGTAGGCTTGCAAACATGCAGTCTGTCAGCCTTTCAATCCCGGGCGCAACCGCGGTCCCGCACGAGTCTCTGCGCTTGCTCGACGACCCGCAGGAATGGTCGTCATTCAGTCGGCCGGCCGGCTCGGGCGCCGCCTCCTGGGAGTCCAGCGTCATCATTGAAGGCATGCACTGCGCGGCTTGTGCCCTGACGCTGGAGAGCGCGCTGCTTGCTGTTGCGGGCGTTGCCAGCGCCCAGGTCAGCGCGGCCAGTCACCGCGCGCGGGTGATCTGGTCTGCGGAACTGGTGCAACCGTCTGGCTGGATGCAGGCTGTCATCAAGGCGGGGTATCGGGTCCTGCCCGCGAATGATGCCTTTGCCAACGAGTGGCGCAAGCGCGAGAGTCGCCAGGCGCTGTGGCGCTGGCTGGTGGCGGGTCTGTGCATGATGCAGGTCATGATGTATGCCCTGCCGGCGTACGTGGCCCGCCCGGGCGACATGACGCAGGACGCCGCCGGGCTGCTGCGCTGGGCTTCATGGGTGCTGACGCTGCCCGTGATGCTGTTTTCATGCGGCCCGTTTTTCATCAGCGCGCTGCGCGATGTACGGCACCGCCGCATCAGCATGGATTTGCCCGTGGCGCTCGGCATCGCGGTGACGTTTGCCGTCAGCAGCATGGGCACGTTCGATGCCGCGGGCATTTTTGGCCACGAAGTCTATTTTGATTCGCTCACAATGTTTGTGTTTTTCCTGCTGACGGGGCGCTGGCTCGAACTGCGCCTGCGCGATCGCACCGCCGGCGCGCTGGAGGCCTTGATGAATCGCCTGCCCGACAGTGTGCAGCGCCGATGCCCGGATGGCCGCTTTGAACGTGTTGCCGTTCGCCGCCTGATCGCCGGCGATGTCGTGCGTGTCTTGCCCGGCGAGTCCTTTCCTGCCGATGGCGTGCTGACGCAGGGCCAAACCCTGGCCGATGAAGCCCTGCTGACCGGCGAGTCGCGGCCTGTGCCCCGCTGCGCAGGCGAACTGGTGATGGCGGGCAGCCACAACCTGTCGGCGGCGGTGCAGATGCGGGTCGAGCATACCGGCGAGGGCACCCGTTTCGCCCAGATCGTGGCACTGATGCAGAGTGCATCGCTCGACAAGCCCGCGCTGGCGCGACTGGCCGATCGTATTGCCAGGCCATTCCTGGTCGCCGTGCTGCTGGCGGCGGCGGGCGCCTGCATATTCTGGTGGCCGCGTGATCCGGGCCACGCACTGATGGTGGCCGTGGCGGTGCTGATTGTGACCTGCCCCTGCGCCTTGTCGCTGGCCACGCCGGCCGCCATGCTGGCGGCGGCCGGTGCGCTGGCGCGCCGCGGTGTTCTGGTGCGCCGCCTGCAGGCCCTGGAGGCTCTCGCCAGCATCGATACCGTTGTGTTCGACAAGACCGGCACGCTCACCAGCGACGCCATGGTGCTGTGCGCCACCCACACCCGTGACGGCGTGAGCGAAGCACAGGCGCTCGCCATGGCGGGCGCCCTCGCGCAGCATTCGCTGCACCCGGTATCGCGCGCGCTGGTGGCGGCCGGGCAGGCCCATGCGCAGGTTGACGAATGGGTCGCCGACTCGGTCGACGAAGTAGCGGGGCAGGGGCTGTGCGGCCCGGTACACCGGGGTGCCGGCGCTGGCGCAGCATTGCTGTGCCTGGGTTCGGCATCGTTTTGCGGCGTGCAGGTGCCCGCGGTGCAGGCGTTGCATGCCTGTCTGAGCGATGGGCAAGGCTGGCTGGCCACATTCGAGCTGACTGAGGCGGTGCGCCCCGATGCCCAGGCCACGCTGCAGGCGCTGCGGGCCGACGGGATCGAGGTCTGTCTGCTGTCGGGCGATACGCCCCTGGCCGTGGCGCGCCTTGCGGCGCGGGTCGGCATCGAGCAGGCCTGGGGCGGTTGCTCTCCTTCGGACAAGCTGGCGTTTTTGCGCGGAGCCCAACGGCGCGGCCGCAAGGTGGCCATGGTAGGCGATGGTTTCAATGATGGTCCCGTGCTGGCAGGCGCACACGCGTCGTTTGCGTTTGGCCAGGCGGTCCCGCTGGCGCAGGCGCAGGCCGACTTTGTGGTCATGGGCGATCGGCTTGAGCCTGTGGCGCAGACCTTGCGGCTGGCGCGCCGCACGATGCGCGTCGTGCGGCAAAACTTGGCATGGGCCGCGATCTACAACGCCGTATGCATCCCTCTGGCGGTGCTGGGCTGGCTGCCGGCCTGGCTTGCCGGACTTGGTATGGCCCTGAGCTCCCTGATCGTGGTACTCAATGCCTTGCGCCTGTCGACCGACCTCAAACCGCTGAAGGCAACCTGATGGACATCCTGTTTTTGCTGATTCCGTTGTCCGTTGTCCTGGTGTTCATCATTCTGGGGGCGCTTTGGTGGGCCGTTCATCGTGGGCAATTTGACGACATCGAGGCAGAAGGCGAGCGAATTCTCCATGATTCTTGAATGGTCTTGACATGCATCAAATTCAAAGCGACATCGTTCTCCGAAACTCGAAACGAAGTCATTAATTTGAGGGGAATCTGATGAATTTGCCAAACAGGCAGGCAACTGAGTACAACGATACGGTGGTGCGGCAGTTCGCCATCATGACCGTGATATGGGGTGTCGTCGGCATGTTGGTTGGCGTGTTCATCGCGTCCGAACTGATCTGGCCCGACATCAACATGGGCATTCCCTGGCTCAGCTACGGCCGGCTGCGCCCACTGCATACCAATGCGGTGATCTTTGCGTTTGGGGGGTCTGGCCTGTTTGCCGCCTCCTACTATGTGGTACAGCGCACCAGCCAGGTTCGGCTGTTCAGCGACAAGCTTGCCGCATTCACTTTTTGGGGCTGGCAGGCCGTCATCGTGGCGGCGGCCATCTCGCTGCCTCTGGGCTATACGCAAGGCAAGGAGTATGCCGAGCTGGAATGGCCCATTGATATCCTGATTACCCTGGTCTGGCTGACGTACGCCGTTGTGTTCTTTGGTACGGTCGGTACCCGCAAGGTCCGCCATATCTACGTGGCCAACTGGTTTTTCGGCGCCTACATCATTGCCATCGCGCTCTTGCATGTGGTCAACAGCGCGGCCATTCCGGCCGGGTTCATGAAATCCTACTCGGCCTATTCCGGCGTCCAGGATGCCATGGTCCAGTGGTGGTACGGCCACAACGCGGTGGGATTTTTTCTCACGGCGGGCTTTTTGGGCATGATGTACTACTTCATTCCAAAGCAGGCGGAGCGGCCGATTTATTCGTACCGGCTGTCCATCGTGCACTTCTGGGCGCTGATCTTCACCTACATGTGGGCGGGCCCGCACCACCTTCACTACACGGCACTTCCGGACTGGGCGCAATCGGTAGGCATGGTGTTTTCACTGATTTTGCTGGCGCCCAGCTGGGGCGGCATGATCAACGGCATCATGACGCTGTCGGGGGCTTGGCACAAGCTGCGTGACGACCCGATCCTGCGCTTCCTGATCGTTTCCCTTTCGTTCTACGGCATGAGCACATTCGAGGGCCCGATGATGTCGATCAAGACTGTCAATGCGCTCTCGCACTACACCGACTGGGGCATTGGCCACGTGCACTCGGGGGCCATGGGTTGGGTTGGTCTGGTCACGATGGGCAGCATGTACTACCTGATTCCGCGCGTGTTCGGGCGCAAGGAGATGTACAGCGTCAAGGCGATCGAGCTGCATTTCTGGATCGCGACCGTCGGCATCGTGGCCTACATTTCCGCCATGTGGATCGCCGGCGTGATGCAGGGCCTGATGTGGCGCGCCGTGAATCCCGATGGCACGCTGACCTATACCTTTGTCGAAGGCGTGAAGGCAACGCATCCGTTCTACGTGCTGCGTATGCTGGGCGGCTTGCTGTACCTCAGCGGCATGCTCATCATGCTCTGGAACACATTCAAGACGGTGGCAGCGGGTCGTTCGGTCAATGTCACCATTCCCGCCGCAGCGGCGCACGCCTGAGGAAATGCATCATGTCGAACAATAACAATGCCGGCGGTTTCTCCCATGAGAGGATCGAGACCAGTAATTTCCTGATGATTGCGATGATCCTGCTGGTCCTGGCCATTGGCGGTCTGGTGGAGATCGTTCCCTTGTTTTTCCAGAGATCCACCACCGAGCCGATTGAGGGGGTGCATCCACGCACGGCGCTGCAACAGGCGGGTTTTGACATCTATCTGCGCGAGGGCTGCTATGGCTGCCACTCGCAGATGATCCGTCCGTTCCGCTCTGAAACCCTGCGCTATGGTCACTACTCGGTGGCTGGTGAATCGGTCTATGACCACCCGTTTCAATGGGGTAGCAAGCGCACTGGACCAGACTTGGCTCGTGTCGGCGGCAAGTACAGCGACGAGTGGCATCGCATCCATCTGAACAATCCGCGCGATGTGGTGCCCGAGTCCAACATGCCGGCGTATTCCTGGCTGGCTACGAACAAGGTGGATGCCGATGCGCTGCCCCGGCACTTGAGGGCGCTGCGCAGTGTGGGCGTGCCCTATACCGATGCGCAGATTGCCAGTGCTGCGGATGACGTCAGGGGCAAGACCGAAATGGAAGCGTTGGTTGCCTATCTGCAAGGCTTGGGCCTTGCTCTCAAATAACCGTCAGGGAGATCACCTCATGAGTGTCAACACCGTACACGCCATCGCCTACATCACCAGCTTTGCCACCTTCATCGGCATCATGGTCTGGGCCTGTTCCGGGCGCAATGCGAAGGATTTCGAGGATGCGGCCAATTTGCCGTTCGAGCAGGATTGACTAACCGCGAAAAGGCGATCAACAAATGAGTGATTTCACAAGCAACTTCTGGTCGGTCTATGTCGCGGCCATCACCCTCATCGGGATCGTGGCGTGCTTGCTGCTGCTGTGGTTCAGCGGCAAAGCCAAGGCGAATACGGCCGGCGACAATACGACAGGCCATGTGTGGGACGGCGATCTGCGCGAAATGAACAACCCCTTGCCGCGCTGGTGGGTCGGGTTGTTCATCATCACCATTGTTTTTGCGCTGGTGTATCTGGCCCTGTATCCGGGACTCGGAACGTATCCGGGCCTGCTGGGCTGGACCTCGCGCGGCCAGTATCAAACCGAGATGAGCAAGGGCAACGCAGAAGTGGCGCCCTTGTATGCCAAGTACTCCAGCATGAAGCCTGAAGACGTTGCGGCCGATGCGCAGGCCATGGCGATTGGCGAGCGCTTGTTCATGAACAACTGCGCCCAATGCCATGGATCGGATGCGCGTGGCGGCAATGGTTTCCCCAATTTGACGGACAACGACTGGCTCTATGGCGGTACGCCCGACAAGATCATCGAAACGATCACCCATGGCCGGATCGGCAACATGCCGCCCATGGCCGCCGCTTTGGGCACGGCGGACGATGTGAAGAACGTGGCCCAGTACGTCCTGAGCCTGTCGGGAAGCCCCCATGATGCGGATCGCGCCGCGCTCGGCAAGCCAAAATTTATGGTCTGCGCCGCCTGTCATGGCGTCGATGGCAAGGGCAATCAGGCCATCGGCGCGCCGAACCTGACCGACAACATCTGGCTCCATGGGTCTGGCGAAAAGGCGATCATGGCGATGATCAATAACGGCATGACGAACCAGATGCCGGCGCAGGAAAGCAGGCTGACCGAGCCGCAAATTCATGTGCTTGCGTCTTATGTTTGGGGGCTGTCCAACAAGCCGTCTCCTGTCTCCCGGTAGGCTATCTGGTGATAGCCACGCACACCCTTTGAACATGTCCGACCCGAGCGCAAGAAAGATCATTCCGATCGCGGTGCAGTCCGCGCCAACAGGCGGTCCCCCTGAACCCGATCAGGCCATGACCTCGTTGTACGAGGCCCAGAAAAAGATTTATCCGCGCAGTGTTGCCGGCTTGTTTACCCGCTGGCGCTGGGTCATGGTGGCTTTGACCCAGTTGGTGTACTACGGCCTGCCGTGGCTGGAGTGGGGGCAGCGCCAAGCCGTCCTGTTCGACTTGGGGACACGCCGGTTTTACATTTTCGGGCTGGTGCTGTATCCGCAGGACTTTATTTACCTGACGGGCCTGCTCGTGATCTCGGCGCTGTCATTGTTCCTCTTTACAGCGGTTGCCGGGCGGTTGTGGTGCGGCTATACCTGCCCGCAAACGGTTTACACCGAAATATTCTTGTGGATCGAGCACAAGCTCGAAGGCGATCGCATGGCGCGCATGCGGCTGGACGCGGCGCCCCTGTCGGCCAACAAGCTGCTGCGCAAGGGCGGCAAGCATTTCCTGTGGATTGCCCTGTCGTTGTGGACGGGCTTCACCTTTGTCGGCTACTTCTCGCCGATCAGGGAGCTCGGGGCTGAGTTTCTGCATGCCCAGGTGACGTCCTGGGAGGTGTTCTGGACGTGCTTTTATGGGTTTGCAACCTATGGCGCCGCTGGGTTCATGCGTGAGCAGGTCTGCAAATACATGTGTCCCTACGCCCGCTTTCAGAGCGCCATGTTTGACCGGGACACGCTGATCGTGACCTATGACACCGCTCGCGGAGAGCCACGGGGCCGGCGCGCACGCAGTGCCGACCCGGCGGCGCTCGATCTGGGCGCCTGCATTGATTGCACGCTGTGTGTGCAAGTGTGTCCCACCGGCATCGATATCCGCAAGGGGCTTCAATACGAGTGCATCGGTTGCGGTGCCTGCGTCGATGTGTGCGACCCAGTGATGGACAAGATGGGCTACGCGCGCGGGCTGATCAAGTATTCGACCGAGAATGCCGTCGAGCAGCGTTGGTCGCGCGCGCAAATATGGCGCCGGGTGCTGCGCCCACGGGTCTTGGTGTACAGCGCCATCCTGGTTGCCATTTCCCTGGCCGTGATGGTCAACCTGGCGATGCGTACCCCGTTTCGGGTGGATGTGGTGCGGGACCGGGGCACGCTGGCGCGTATTGTGAATGACGGCCTGGTGGAAAATGTATACCAGCTCCAGATCATGAATGCCACCGAGTCGGCCCAGCGCTACCGCATCACGGCCACCGGCTTGCCGGGGCTGAGCGTGGTGACCGACAACACCGTAATGGTCGATGCAACGCAGTCGCGCTGGGTGGCGCTGCGTCTGCAGATTCCCCCGGATGCGGCCCCGGCGGGATCCCACCCGATCCGGTTGGCCATCGAGGCGCTGGATTCACCGGGGCGGCTGGTCGAAAAATCTGTGTTTCTGGTCCCCCGATAAGGAGTAAATATGAAAAACGATCGTGCGCGGCGGCCTTGGTGGAAATTTGGCCTTCTCTGGATGGTGATTGCGGGCCCCGCCTTGATGGTCATGATCAGTTTCACGTTGGCTTACCTTGCCATCGCCTTCCCGGACCCGGTGGAAGACAGTTACTACCACCAGGGGGTCGAAACCCACCGCGACGGGGCCGCGATCGGGGCTGTGCCCAAGGTCCCTATGGCGACCAAACCTTGAGGTGCGGCGTGCACGAGGAAGGGGAGGCAAGCATGCGGACGCGATGGCTAATGTGGATCGTGTGGCCGGCATTTCTGGTGGCCGGCGCGCTGGAGGCGCTGGTGTTTGCTGTGGTGGATCCGCAAGACCTGCGCTGGTTTGGGCACCCGGTCGCGATGTCCAGTCTGGGCGTTTACACTCTCGCGTTCTTCGCCTTCTGGGCCGTTGCCATGGTGTCGAGTGCGCTGACCGCGCTGCTGGCGATGTCGGCGGCCGAGGTCAATCGCTGAGCCCTGGCCGGTACCGGCACACCAATTTAGTGGCAAGCCAGGGGATGGGCCATGTGCTGCAAGGCGGGCGCATCAAGTATGCGGATATGGCGCTGTTTGACCTCGACGATGCCGTCTTCCGCAAATTTCGAGAATGTGCGGCTGACCGTTTCCAGCTTGAGGCCGAGGTAGCTGCCAATTTCTTCGCGCGTCATGCGCAGCACCAGTTCGGACGGCGAGAAGCCGCGTGCATGCAGGCGCTGCACCAGATTCAGTAGAAATGCCGCCAACCGTTCTTCGGCGCGCATGCTGCCCAGCAGCAGCATGACCCCGTGCTCGCGCACGATCTCGCGACTCATGATCTTGTGTACATGACGCTGCAGGGCGTTGACTTCGCGCGACAGCTCCTCGATCCGGTCGAATGGCATCACGCAAACCTCGGCGTCCTCCAGTGCGACGGCATTGCAGGTGTGGTGATCGTTAACAATGCCGTCGAGCCCCACGACTTCTCCGGCCATCTGGAAACCCGTGACCTGATCGCGCCCGTCCTCGGCCGCCACGCAGGTTTTGAAGAAGCCGGTGCGAATGGCATAGAGCGAGGTGAATTTCTCACCATCGCGGAACAGTGTGGTCCCACGCTTGATCTTGCGCCTTGTGGTCACCAGCTCGTCGATACGATGTAACTCTTCGGCATTCAAGTCCAACGGCATGCACAACTCCCGCAGGTTGCAGTTGGAGCAGGCAACCCTGATGGTTTGCGGCTTCATGTTGAGCGGTACGACGTCGCCTTTCAAGGCTGCGGCTGGTTCCTTCGTGGAATCGGCAACGGGAATAAACATGCAATCCTCCTGATATAGCTCAATTGTTGGTGAGCAAGTATCGACTCAGATTGACTTATGTCAATCAACTTTCGGGCAATCGACGGCACAGTCGGGCATGTAAAAATAGGATGCCGTTGATGAATGTTGTCTCGCCCGAGCTACTCGCCCAATTTGACGTGCCGGGGCCGCGCTACACCTCCTATCCGACCGCAGATCGCTTTGTCGAGGCGTTTACTGTAGACGATTATGAGCGGGCACTCAAGCAGCGCCGCAACGGAGGTGTTGCGATGGCGTTGCCGCTGTCGATTTATGTGCACATCCCGTTTTGCGAGTCGCTGTGTTACTACTGTGCCTGCAACAAAATCATTACAAAACACCATGAGCGGGCCGAACCCTATTTGCGCTACCTGAATCGTGAAATCGATCTTCACACGGCGCAGTTGGGACGGGGCCAGGTCGTCAGCCAGCTGCATCTGGGCGGTGGCAGTCCGACCTTTCTCAACGATGCCGAGTTGCGCGAGTTGATGGGGATGCTGCGGCGCAGCTTCTCGCTGGCAGCGGGGGGGGAGTATTCCATTGAGATTGATCCGCGAACCGTGGACGCTTCGCGCCTTGCGACATTGGCGGAACTTGGCTTCAATCGCCTGAGTTTTGGTGTGCAGGATTTCGATCCAGCGGTCCAGAAGGCCGTGCACCGTGTGCAGCCGGCCGAAGATGTGTTCGCGCTGATGCAGGCCGCCCGGCAGCTGGATTTCGATTCCATCAACGTGGACCTGATCTACGGTTTGCCCAGGCAAACGCCCGAGTCGTTCGACCGTACGCTGGCCCAGGTGGTGGAGTTGCGGCCGGACCGCATCGCGCTGTATGCCTATGCCCACCTGCCGGAACGCTTCAAGCCGCAGCGCCGCATCGCCGCGGTGGATTTGCCGACGGGAGGTGCCAAGATCGCCATGCTGTCGCGCTCGATTTCGGCGTTGTCGGAGGCCGGCTATGTGTATGTCGGCATGGATCATTTTGCGTTGCCGAACGATGCGCTGGCGGTGGCCAGGCGCCAGGGCCGGCTGCACCGCAACTTTCAGGGCTATAGCACGCAGCCCGATTGCGACCTGATTGCGCTGGGGGTGTCGGCGATTGGCCGCGTCGGGGCTACCTACAGCCAGAACGCCAAGACGCTCGTCGAGTACTACGATCACCTCGACCAGGGCCGTTTGCCCATCGTACGGGGCTTGGCGCTGAACCGCGACGATCTGGTACGTCGCGCCGTCATCATGGCGTTGATGTGTCAGGGGGAGGTTCAGTTTGAGCCTGTCGAGCTGGCGTTCCTGATAGATTTTCGGCGCTACTTTGCCCCGGAAATGGAGGCCTTGCAGGCACTTGCGCAGCAGGGCCTGGTCGTGTTCAACGACTCGGGTATCGAGGTCACCGAGCAGGGCTGGTTTTTTGTGCGTGCCGTTGCCATGGTGTTTGACCGCTATTTGCAGGCGGACCGCAACCGCGCGCGCTATTCCAGAATCATCTGACGCCTGGCCTATGCAGAGCTCACTCGCCGTGACGGCATTGCTGATGGGTCTGGTGGGCGGGCCGCACTGCCTTGCTATGTGCGGTGCCGCCTGCGCGGGCCTTGGGGGCCTTGGGCAAGCGGCCGGTGCGCGCCAAGCCTTCGCCATCGGAACATTCCAGCTGGGGCGGTTGCTGGGCTACTCCGCGCTGGGTGCGGTTGCAGCCGCTTCGCTGCAGGGGGTTGGCTGGCTGAGTACCCAGTCGGCAGCCTTGCGGCCGGTCTGGACGCTATTTCATGTGGCGGCCGTCGTGATGGGACTGGCCTTGCTGTGGCAGGCTCGCCAGCCCGCCTGGCTGGAGGCGCCTGCCCGCAAGGTCTGGAGCAAGGTCAGGGCAATCAATTCCGCGTGGGGGCGCGGCGGCCCCCTGGTGGTCGGCGCGCTGTGGACGTTCCTGCCGTGCGGCCTGCTTTATTCGGCGTTGCTGGTGGCCGCATTGACGAGCCACCCACTGGAAGGCGCGGCGGTCATGGCGCTTTTTGCGCTCGGCAGCAGTGTCTCACTCATGGCCGGCCCCTGGCTGTTGCTGCGCCTGCATGGCGGCTCAGGCCAGTGGGGCATCCGGCTGGCAGGGGTTGCTTTGGCCGCTACCTCGGGCTGGGCACTGTGGATGGGTTTTGCGCACAATGCGGCGCCGTGGTGTCTCACATCCTGAGGGTTTTCGGCCCGCTGGTGCGGGCGCGGCGGGAATAGGGTGTCTGCGAGTGCCACCGGACCCTCATCCTGAACCGGGGTTCAGGTGGGCGAGGGCAGCCTGGCGTTGGGTTCATCTGACGCGAGATGATCACGCTCACCAGGCGATGTACCAAGCCCGAGCTCTAAGAGCATTGGTTCAAGGAAATATAAAGCCCGATACGCACCGCAGACCGCTTCATTGTAGGCGCAGATGCGCCCCTGCGGGGAGCTTTTAAAGCAGGTGGCCGTCGCCGGAAAGCGCACTGTCCAGGCGCTCGATCAAGGACATGAGGCGGGGATCCTGGGCGCCGCTCTCAAGCTCATGCGAGCTTGCAGGTGGAGCCGCTGCGGCCATGGCCTGCACTGCCGCAGCGCTTTGCTGCGAAAACTCGGAAGCCAGGTTCAGCGCCGCCAGCACGGCGATGCGATCGCGCGCCCTGACCTTGCCTGCATCGCGAATCTTGCACATGGCGGAGTCGACGCGTTCCACGGCATCGAGCAGGCTCGACTCGCCGCCTTCGGGGCAGCCCAGCAAATAGCTTTGCCCCATGATCTGCACTTCGAGTTGCTTCATCCGGCATCCTTCTGGGTCGCGCCCGCACCTGATTCAGGCAGGCGCTCGAGCAGCGCATCCACGCGTGCGCGCGCCGCGCTCAGGCGTGACTTCAAAGAGTCGCGCTCGTGCGTGAGGGTTTCCACTTGTTCGGTGAGCAAAGCATTCGTGCGCTGCAGTTCGCCGTAACGCATGAGCAGGCGCTCGACGCGCTCTGCAATCTGATCGATGGGGGTCGGATTTGCCATGGACTCTTTGGTGATTCAATACCAATTGTAGGGTTTGTCACAGTTTTAGACTTTACAATTGCTGCGTTGGTGCTCGCGGTGTGGTTCACATGCCGCAGTTCAACGGGAAGCAGGAGGGCGCGCTGCCAACAGCAAGCCTAACCTGCGCTGCCCCCGCAACGGTAAGCGGACGAATCCCTACGGATTCGGTTTGCCGGTCACATAGCCACTGGGCGTTTTGAACACACGCCTGGGAAGGCGACCCGCAAATTGCTCCGCCAGCCCGGATACCGGCCATCAAGGTGGCGGCCATGGCTTATCAAGCCTGGCTGCTTGTTACGCCCAAGCACTGGCGGGGACGCCGGTGAGGGCTTTTTTGCGGATTGTTCCCTTCATGAAAACCTGTCTTTCCCGTGCGCGCCTTGCCGTGCTGCCGCTGGCATTGAGCGCCGCGTTTCCCGTGCTGGCGCAAAACCAGCCCGCCTCTTCGTTGCAGGAAACCGTGGTGACCGCCAGCCGCATCGAGCAGTCGGTGCAGGACGCCTTGCCGGCCACCACCCTGATCACGCGCGCCGACATCGACCGCGCCCAGACGCCGGATTTGCCGACCCTGCTCAGTACCGTGGCAGGCGTGCAGATCGCCCAGACCGGCGGCATGGGCTCGTCCTCCAGCATCTTCATCCGTGGCGCCAACGCGAACCACACGCTGGTGCTGGTCGATGGCGTGCCGATCAACAACGCGACGGTCGGGACTGCGTCGCTGGAGAACTTTCCGCTGGCCATGGTCGACCACATCGAAATTGTGCGCGGCAATGTCTCGGCCATCTACGGCAGCGCGGCCCTGGGCGGCGTGATCCAGATATTCACACGTGAAGCTACCGGCAAGCCGCAGCTCAGCGTGTCCAGCCAGGTCGGGTCCTACGGCACGGCGCAGATCGACGCCAGCGGATCGGTCAAGCTGGCGTCCGGCACCAGTCTTTCGGCCACTGCGGAAGCGCTGAACAACAGAGGTTTCCCGGCCATCAACGCGGCCCAAACGCCTGGCGCGCTGTCCGACGATGACGGCTACACTCGCCGTGCACTGGGCTTCGCCCTGCGTCAGGATCTGGGCGATGGCAACAGCGTCGGGTTGCGCCTGCGTGACGCCAGCGGCACGCTTCAATACGATCCGGAGCAGAGTCCCGACACCCAGACCTTCAAGTCGAAGTACGCGGAAACCGGTGCCGTCATCGACGGCAAGTTCAAGCTGGGACAAGGCCTAGAGCTGACCGCTGCCTTGACCAACAGCGAAGACAAGTGGAGCGACATTGCCGACGCTTCAGGCTACTTCAACTCCGTCAGCAATGGCGGCAACCTCGGACTGCTATGGCAGTTTGCGCCGGGCCAGCGCCTCACCGCCGGGATCGAGACCACCCAGCAATCGGTGCAAAGCGACACCCTGTTTACCGGCACCAGCCGGACCGAGAACAGCGTGCGGCTGGGCTACCTGGGCCAGTTCGGCGAGGGGAGCCGGCATGAACTGCAGCTGAATGTGCGCTCGGACCACTACAGCGACTTCGGCACCGCCAATACCGGCCTGGTCGGCTACGCCTATCGGCTGACTGACGCCTGGCGGGTCAATGCCTCGTACTCCACCGGCTTCAACGCCCCGACGTTTGACCAGCTCTACTATCCGGGCTACAGCAATCCCAACTTGTCGCCCGAGCAGCTCAAATCCAGCGAACTGGGCTTGCAATACGCCGTGGGCGGGCAGCAAGTTCGGGCCGTGGTGTTTCACAACGAGTACACCGACCTGATTGCGCTGAACAGCGTCTATGTGCCTTTCAACATTGGTCGCGCGCGCAATGACGGCGTCGAACTCAGTTATCAGGGGAATTTTGGCGGTACCCGCCTGCACGCGGATTTGACGCTGCAAGATCCCAAAGACCTGGTGACTGATGCCCAGCTGGCCCGACGTGGCCGCACGCTGGCGCATCTGGGCGCCAGCCGGGATGTGGGGGCCTGGACCTTTGGCGGCGAAGTGCGCTACAGCTCCAGCAGCCCTGATACCTCCTACAACCTGAATACCTTCGCAACGGCCCCGGTGACCCTGCCGGCCTACGCGGTGGCTGGCCTGACGGCCAGCTACAAAATCAGTCCGGAATGGACGGCCTTTGGCCGGGTGGACAATTTGTTCAACAGCAACTACGAAACAGTTTATGGCTACAACCAGCCGGGACGGGGTTTGTATGTCGGCCTGCGCTGGCAACCCAGGTTCTGAGCCGGCCCGCTGCCCGGCCATCCTGGTCGGCGCCGCGCCCGATGCGGGCGAAGCCCTGTCCTTTTGTAAGGTAGGCAGCATCCGCGCCAGCTACTTCCACGCGTGGTTTGGGTCCAATCCACAGGCGGTGGCGGCCTAGTTCACGCGCCAGACCGGTACCGGGGAAGCTATTTCATGAGCGTCTTGAATTTCGGTTTGCAGAACGGCCCGCAGCGCATCGTCTGCATGACCGAAGAAACCACCGAGTGGCTTTACCTGCTGGGCGAAGAGGCCCGCATCGTCGGTATCTCGGGCTACACCGTGCGACCGCGCCGCGCGCGTGAGGATAAGCCCAAGGTCAGCGCCTTCATCAACGCGAAGATCGACAAGATCCTGGCCTTGAAACCCGACTGCGTATTCGGCTTTTCCGATCTGCAGGCCGATATTGCGGCCGAGCTGATTCGCCACGGCGTGCAGGTCACGGTCTTCAACCAGCGCAGCGTGGCCGAGATTTTCTCCATGATGAGCCAGGTCGCCGCCATGGTGGGGCAGGTGGAGCGCGGGCAAGTTCTCATGCAGACCATGCTGGAGAAGCTGCAAGCCTTAGAGAAGGCAGCCGCTGCCTTGCCGCGCCGCCCGCGCGTGTTTTTCGAGGAGTGGGACGAGCCGCACATCAGCGCGATCCGCTGGGTCTCCGAGCTGATCGGCATCGCGGGCGGCGACGACTGCTTTCCCGAACTGGCGACGCAATCCATGGGCAAGAACCGCATCATTGCCGATGGCTCCGAGATTGTGCGGCGCAACCCCGACATCATCATCGGCTCATGGTGCGGCAAGAAGTTCCGGCCCGAGAAAGTGGCAGCACGCGCGGGCTGGCAGGACGTGAACGCGGTGCGCAATGGCCAGCTGTTCGCGGTCAAGTCCGCCGACATCCTGCAACCCGGCCCGGCCGCATTGACCGATGGGGTGGCGCACCTGCACCGCATCATCATGGCGTGGAGTGCCCAGCATGGCTGAGTCGTTGGCACTGGCCCGCAGCGAATTGATCCTGGGCGGCCAGAAGAGCGGCAAGTCGCGCCGCGCCGAAACGCTCGCAGCCGCGTGGCTGGCGCAATCCACGGATCACCGCGCCATCTTCATCGCCACCGCCCGAGCGGGGGACGATGAAATGCGCCAACGCATCGCGCGGCATCGGCAGGACCGGGCCGCTCGCGTGCCGGGCATGAGCACGGTGGAAGAGCCGCTGCAACTGGCGCAGGCGATGCAGGCGCACGGCCGGGCCGACACGCTGCTGGTCATCGACTGCCTGACGCTGTGGCTGACCAACGCGCTGATGCCGGCCGCCGACCTTGCTGAACCCCCGGTTCCAGGTGACGCCAATAATTCGGAATTTAAGAAAAAAGTGCCTGAAACCCTTGATGTGTCTTCACAGATAGCTATGGTTTCAGGAGCAATCCGCAACGCACCCGGCCCCGTGGTGCTGGTCAGCAACGAGATCGGGCAGGGCGTAATTCCGCTGGGGCGCGAGGTGCGCGCCTTCGTCGATGCGCTGGGGCGGCTCAACCAGGGCGTGGCACAGGCGTGCCAGCGCGTCACGCTGATGGTGGCCGGTGTACCCGTCCCGATCAAGGACAGCGCGGGGAACGCTTCATGAAGAAACTGCTCGCGCTGCTGCTGGCGTGGTGCGCGCTGTTGGGCTCGCAGGCCGTGTCGGCGCTGCAAGTCACCGACGACCGCGGCGTGGTGGTCACGCTGGCCCGGCCGCCGCAGCGCATCGTGAGCCTGCTGCCGTCGCTGACCGAGAGCGTGTGCGAGCTCGGCGCCTGTGCGCGCCTGGTGGGGGTCGACCGCTATTCCAACTATCCGGCCACCGTGCGCGCCCTGCCGCAGATGGGCGGCGGGCTCGACCCCAACATCGAGGCCATCGTCGCGCTGATGCCCGATGTGGTGCTGCTGGCCACCTCGTCGCGCGCCAGCCAGCGGCTCGAATCGCTGGGCCTCAAGGTGGTGGCGCTGGAGCCCAAAAGCTATGCCGATGTGCGCCGCGTGCTGAACAAGGTCGGCCAGGTGCTGGCCGTGCCCGATGCGCAACGCGTCTGGCGCGTGATCGATGCCGGCGTGTCGGCGGCCGCGCAGTCGCTGCCGGCGCGGGTCCGCAACACGCGGGTTTATTTCGAGGTCAACCGCGGACCCTACGCGGCCGGCGCGTCGTCCTTCATGGGCGAGACCCTGACGCGCCTTGGCGTGAAGAACATCGTTCCGGCGGCGCTCGGGCCGTTCCCCAAACTCAGCCCCGAATACGTGGTGCGCGCCAATCCGGACCTGATCATGATCGGCGAGCGCGACGCGCAGGACCTGGCGCAACGCCCCGGCTGGGCCGGGATGCGCGCGATGCGCGAGCAGCGTATCTGCGTGTTCACGCCGGAGCAGATCGACGTGCTGATCCGTCCCGGTCCGCGCATGGCACAGGCCGCGCGCCTGATGGCGCAATGCCTGCTGGACAAGGCGCCATGACGGCTCCGGTGCGCGATGTGACGGGCCAGGCGCGCATCGCCTTCATGCTGGGCGCGGGACTGCTGCTGGCCAGCGTGGGGCTGGTGCTGCTGGGCAGCGCCGCGGGCAGCACTGGTTTCGAGAACGTGTTCAGGGTGTTGAAGGCCGATCACGACCCCGTGGCGTGGCAAATCGTTTGGGACATCCGGCTGCCGCGCACCGCGGGCGCCTGGCTGGCGGGCGCCTTGCTGGGGCTCGCGGGTGCGCTGGCGCAGGGCCTGTTTCGCAACCCGCTGGCCGATCCCTATTTGCTGGGCAGCGCGTCGGGCGCATCGCTCGGGGTGGCCGCGGCCATGGCACTGCTGGGCGTGTCGCCGCTGGCCACGCCATGGCTGGTGCGCCTGGGCCTGACCGGGGCCGCCTTTGTCGGCGCGGTGGCGGCCGTGCTGCTCACGCTGGCGCTGGCCGGGGGCGTGCAGCACACGCTGCGCCTGCTGCTGGCCGGGGTGATCGTGGGCGTGGTGCTCGGTGCCCTGACCGCCTTGGTCATGCTGCTGCTGCCCGAGGTGCAGCAAACCATGCAGGCCTTCATGCTGGGCAGCACGGCCTTTGTCGGCTGGACCGCGTGCGCGCTGATGGCGTGCGCGTGGCTGGTCTGCATGGTGGTGGCCTGGATGCTGAGTCACGCGCTGGACGGCCTGGCGCTGGGCGAAGCCACGGCGCTCAGCCTGGGCCTGCCGCTGCCGGCCATGCGCGCGGCGCTGGTGGTGGTGCTGGCGCTGGCCACTGGTGCTGCCGTGGCGCAGACCGGGCTGATTGCCTTCGTCGGGCTGGCCGCGCCGCATCTGGTGCGCTCGGTCGTCAAGACCACGCACGGGCGCCTGATTCTGCTGGCCAGCCTGATGGGGGCCGTGCTGCTGCTGGCTGCCGACATTCTGGCGCGCGCGCTGATCGCGCCGCAGGAGTTGCCGGTCGGTGTGCTCACCGCCGTGCTGGGTGGCAGCTACCTGCTGTGGCTCATGCACCGGCGCACCAGTCACGGGCAGGTGCTATGACACAGGCGCCGGTGGCTATCAAACCCATAGCGCTGGGCGCCCATGCCATCGGCGCCAGGCTCGGGACCACCGAGGTGCTGCACGGCATCGAGCTGTCCATTGCGCAGGGCCTTTGGGTCAGCATCGTCGGCCCCAACGGCGCCGGAAAATCGACCCTGCTCAAGGTGCTGGCGGGCCTGCTGCCGCACGCGGGCCAGGTCACGCTGCTGGGCCAGCCGCTGGCGGGCCTGCCGGGCCGTATTCGGGCGCAGCAGCTATCCTGGCTGGGCCAGAACGAGGCCAGCGCCGACGACTTGACCGTCTACGACGTGGCCATGCTCGGGCGCCTGCCGCACCAGGCCTGGCTGGCGCCGCCCAGCGCGCTGGACCGCCTCGCGGTGGAGCAGGCGCTGCGCGCCACCCAGGCCTGGGACTGGCGCGGCCGGCCCTTGAGCCATCTGTCGGGCGGCGAGCGCCAGCGCGTGCTGCTGGCGCGGGCGCTGGCCGTGCAGGCGCAGGTGCTGCTGATGGACGAGCCGCTGGCCAACCTCGATCCGCCGCACCAGGCCGACTGGCTGACTTTGACGCGCCGGCTGGTGGCCGGGGGCAAGACCGTGGTCAGCGTGCTGCATGAAATCTCGCTCGCGCTGCTGGCCGACGAGATGGTGATCATGGCCCAGGGTGTGATCACCCATCAGGGCGGCTGCCGCGAGGCCGCCACGCACCGCGCGCTGGAGCAGGTGTTTGACCACCGCATCCTCATTGCGCCCTTGCTGGACCAGTGGGTGGCGCTGCCGAAATCATGAAACCTTGCGGGACAGACCGCAGCCTGCGCAGCAGACCAGCTCTGTCCTCAACCAGCCAGGATTCTGTGGCAGCGCATGCCTTCAGCCTGACCGAGCAGCAGGCCGTTTACCGCGCCATCTACGAGCGACGCGACATGGTGCATTTTTGCGGCGGCAGCGTGCCCGCCGACATGCTGCAGCGCCTGTTGTCCGCGGCGCACCACGCGCCCAGCGTCGGCTTCACGCAGCCCTGGCGCTTAGGCGCGCGCCAGACAGTCCAGGCTTGGCGTAGCAGCCCCATCGCGGGCTCAACCAGCCGCGAGTCACCGCATTTCCGGTTTCTTGAAGGATCCGGAAATTTGGAACAGAATTCGACCATGCGGAGCATGGGGGTTCTCGGACCCGAAAGCCGGCGCGCGCCTCTAAAACGAACTCGAGGAGGGAAATGCAATGGGCAAGTCCGTAGCGGTGCTGGGTGGCGGAATCGGCGGCCTGACAGCGGCACACGAGTTGGCCGAACGCGGCTTCGACGTCACGGTTTACGAGCTGAAGGAGATTCCCGGAGGCAAGTCGCGCACTCTGCCCGCGACCGGCACCGGCAAGGACGGACGTCCAGACCTTCCCGGCGAACACGGCTTCCGGTTCATTCCGGCGTTCTACCGCCACCTCCCCGATTCGATGAAGCGAGTCCCGTTCGGCACCGGTACCTGCCACGACAACCTCACGCCGACGAGCCGGATCGAGATCGCGCCGTTCGACGCCGAGCCGTTGGTGGTGCCCTCGCGCTTCCCGCAGTCGCTTTCTGATGTGCTCCTGATCCTCAAGGACACCTTCGGCCCCCGCTACGGCCTGCAGCCCGGCGAAATCGAATACTTTGCCGACCGGCTCTGGCAGGTGATGACCTCGTGCACCGAGCGTTGCCTGTACGAGCTCGAGGCGCTGACCTGGTGGGAGTTCGTAGGCGCCGAGACCCGCTCGGACGCCTACAAGACGTTTCTCGCCGAAGGCTTGTCGCGCTCGCTGGTCGCCGCGAACGCCAGGGAAGGCAGCGCCCGCACGATCGGCAAGGTGCAGGTCCATCTGCTGTTCGGGGATTTCGACTTGCCCGCGGGCAGCACCGATAGGGTGTTGAACGGCCCGACCAGTCCCCAGCTTTTGCTGCCGTGGATCACCCATATCCAGAGTCTGGGCGGCAACTATTTCACCCGGCGCCGCGTGCAGGCGATCCACTGCGCAGGCGGGCGCATCACGGGCGTGCAGATCGAAGATCTCGTCACCAACCAGGTGTCCGAGGTGGTTGCCGACTACTACGTCTGCGCCATGCCGGTCGAGGTCATGGGCCCGCTGGTGAGTGACGATCTCGTGAAGGCCGATCCGGGTCTGGCGACGCTGCGCGCCATCACGTCGCAGGTCCGATGGATGAACGGCATCCAGTTCTTCCTGCGCGTGGACGTGCCGGTGATCCACGGCCACGTGCTCTATGTGGACTCGCCCTGGGCGATCACCTCGATTTCGCAGGCGCAGTTCTGGAACGGCATCGACCTCGAGAAGTATGGCGATGGCACCGTACGCGGCATCCTGTCGGTCGACGTGTCGGACTGGACGACGAGGAAGGGCTTGTTCGTCAAGGACTATGCATGCAACCTGAAGCCGGACCAGATCGCCGACGAGGTGTGGCAGGAACTGAAGCTGGCACTCAATCAGGACGGCGCGGTGCTGTTGCGTGATGCGGACAAGGTGGGCTATTTCCTGGACACCGACATCGTCTGCCACGATCCCGCGCGGCCGCACCCCGACATCAACCTCGAGCCCTTGTTCATCAACGAGCCGAACAGCTGGGACAAGCGCCCGCAAGCCGGCACGGCGATCGAGAACCTGCTTCTGGCCTCGGACTATGTCCAGACCAACGCCGACCTCGCCTGCATGGACTCGGCCGATGAGGCGGCGCGGCGGGCCGTCAACGAGATACTCGACCGCACCGGCTCGAGCGCGGCCCGCTGCCAGATCTGGGATATGGACATGCCCGCGCTCTTCTTGCCCTACCGTCTGTACGACCAGCAACGGTGGGACGAAGGCAAGCCTTGGGACGGCGGCGTGACCTTCAGCCCGCCGGGAAAGGGGGGATGGGTCGATTACTCCACGGCGATGGCCCGGCATACCCACGAGTTGGGCGATCCGGTCGTTGAACCCACCGGGTTGAAGGCCCTCTCGACCGCCACCGTGACGCTGGCCGACGATGCCTATCATCTCGACGAGTACCGCGGTGCGTCGCACATGTTCTGGTACACGGAATGGTGGTACTTCAACTGGGTCGACCCGAAGACCGGCAAGTCCGGCATGGTCACCTTCGCCGCGGTCAACGGGACGGACATCGACCTGGCCGGCGTGGTGAGCCTGAACGCGCTGGTGTTCGACCCGAAAGGCAGCGGCACCACGCTGAAGATGGACTACCACAGCATCTCGGATTTCTGGGCGTCTTCGCAGAAGGCCGACGTGACGCTGGCCGAAAACACGCTGCGCGTGATCGACGCCAATACCTATGAGCTCAAGGCGACCACCGAGGACGGCACGGTGTCGATGGCACTGGTCTACACGCAGGCCGATATGCCGCAGGTTCTCGCGAGCAACGTCCACGGCACCAGTCCGTGGGAGATCAGCTCGTGGCTCGTGTACATGCCGTCGGCGCGGGTCAACGGCTGGGTCACCGTGAACGGCCAGCAAATCGATCTGGTCGACGCGACCGGCTACCACGACCACGACTGGGGCAAGTGGTTCCTGCCGGGCAACGTCTGGGCTTGGGCCGCATTTTCCGATCCTTCCAGGCAGATTGCGTTCGACGTCGGCCTGCATGCCGCGTTCCAGAAATCGGTGGCGTACTTCCGCTACGCCGACCTGCGACTCATGTTTCCTCAGGAGTCTTTCAGCTCGGCGTTCTCGGACTGGGAGGAGTGGAAGGTGCTGTGGAAGTACCCCAAGACCGTCACCTTCGCGGCGCTGGATTCCACTGGCCAGTACAAGACCGAGATGACCTGGAAGGTCGCGCAGACGGCCACCTTGTGGCGCTACCCGCTGATCGTGTTCGAGCAGTCGGCGCAGTTCCAGGGGCATCTGCTGAAGAAAGCGGGGGACGGCTGGGTCGGTGTTGTCGATTTCGACGTGCTCGGCTTCTGCGAATACACGAGCAAGTGGGTCGGCGGCGGCCCGACCTGAGTTGAGCAGCGCGCGAGCCGAAGAGCGATCGGCGCCTACTTGCGCGACATCTGCAGCACGCCAGTCCACTGCGGACCGGGATCTTCGGCCAGCAGCGCGTCGCACCGCTTGCGGTACTCCAGCGCGACATGATCCTCGGGACACGCCTGCACGGCGGCGTCGAATCCGATGCGGGCCTCGCCCCAGGCCCGAGCGTGGTACGCGCTCCAGGCGTCCCGGTAGCGATCGAGCGTCGCGGCCTTGGCGTCGCGGATCGCCGGTGGATCGGCGTCGAACACCTCATAGACGACCACAGGCACCAAGCGGCCTACCAGCACCACCCGTCCGACAGGTCGCATTAGAAAGGCGCCGGGGTGCGCCATGCTGCGGACCGTCTCGTCGCCCACGAGCAGCGGCACCGACAGCTGCTTCGTCAGCCCCTCGATTCGCGCCGCGAGATTGACCGGATCGCCGATCACGCCGCACTTGATGCGGTTGGGCCCGCCGATCGTGCCCAGCATCAGGGATCCGGTGTTGATGCCGATGCCGATCGACACGGGTGCCAGGCTCGCGCGGGCGCGTTCGGCGTTGAATGCCTGCAGTGCGCGCAGCATGCCGATGCCGGCGGCCACGGCGTCGTCGGCGGGACCATCGAACAGTGCCATGATCGCGTCGCCGATGTAGCTGTCGACGAATCCCCCTTTGGCAAGGATCTCCGGCTCCATGTGTCCAATGTAGGCGTTGATGAAATCGATGCTCGCGCGCGGATCCAGGCCCCCGATCAGCGGCGTGAAGCCGCGAATGTCCGAGAACAGCACCGACAGCGACTTCGATGCGTGGTCGCCGAGCTGCACCTCCTGGATGTTCTCGCGCCCCAGAGAGGCCAGGAACTGGTAGGGCACGAAGCGGGCATGGGCGTTGGTCAGCGCGACCTGGGCGTCGAGCGAGCGCTCCAGATCACGCACCAGGCCGCCGTTCTCGATCGAGATGGCCGCCTGCGACGCGATCACCTGCAGGAATTCGACCCGTTCGGGCGTGAACGCACCCGCGACGAGATCGTTCTCAAGCAGGATGGCACCGGTCAGCTCGCCATTGCGCGACATCGGTGAACACAGTACCGAGCGCGGATGCGCCGCCGTGACGTAGCGGTCGAGGCGGAACGTCGGATCCTGCAACGCGTCGTCGATCATCAGCAGGCGGCGGGTACGCAGCACCAGCTGGACGGCGGCCACGAAGACGTTGGCTTCGTCGAGCGGACCACCTCCCAGAACATCGGCGTCGGCCCGATCGACGTGCGCGGTCGCGAGCACGTGCCAGTCACCGCCGGCGCGCACGACCAGCACGACCTGCCTCGCACCCGCGTTCGCGAGCAGCAGGCGGCACAGCTCGCGCAAGACGTCGGGCAGCCGCAACTGCTCGGCGACAGCCTGTGCCGCCCGGGTAATTGCGCGCGCGTCCAGGGCCGCGCCCGAGCCCCCACTTGAACCGGGACTCGTGCTCATTGTCATCTCTTCTTCGGTCATCGGGCCAGGCAACAGACCGCGCAGCTCCGGATAGCTTTCGTCGAGACGGCGGACCAGTCGCTGCGCGCCCCAATGGCTCCACGCCCGCCGTGCCTCCATGCGATGGGCGTGGGCGGCAGTCAGCAAGCCGGCATCGGCCGCGCAGTCGGCGGCGAGCTGGTGCGCAAGGGCTTCATCGCGCGGATTGCCGGCAGCGAGCGCCGCGATGATGGCGCGCTCGTGGCATTGCAGCGCGCCGGCCGTGTCGCCGGCGCCGCGCTTGCGCTCGCCTTCGACGATCTCCCAGTGCGCCAGGAACGTCGTCGGCACCCGCTGCGCCCATGCGCCGAGCCGCCGCTGGTTGGCGGCGACCGTCCACTTCCACCGGGGCCGGGGCCGCCCGTCGCGCGCCACGGCCAGCAGCGCGAGTGACTCGTAGAACTGGAACAACGGGACGAACAGTTGCCCATCGATCCCGGCGTGGTGCGCCCGGCATCCGGCCGCCGCCGCCAGGACGTCGTCGTACGACCCGCCGAGGTAGGCCTTGGACGAGCGCCAGGCGTGGACATAGGCCACCGACGTGGCGTCTCCGCTTTCGGTCGCGAGTTCCAGAACACGGCCCTCGTCGATGTCCCCGACAACGACCGGCGGATCGTCGCGAAGCCAGGCGACGGTATCGCGAACCAGCAGCATCACAAGGCCGACCTTGCGCTGGTTGTGCTTCAGGATCGCTTCGTGGTGGGCACTGCTGGACACCGCCAGCGCCTGCAGGTCCTGCCCGGCGAGCAGCGCGTGCGAATCCAGGCCGTAGAAGCAGTAGCTGTAGTACTCGAGATCGCCCGTCTCCAGGCCGGCTGCGGCACCGAGGCGGAACGGCTCCATCGTGTCGGCGAGCGGCTGGCTCCACGGCAGGATGAACAACCCGTTCAGGAAGCGCAGCTTGGCCTCGAACTCGCGCGCACCGGTGCGGTCCATCACGGCGAGCGCCAGCCGCCCGAACGCGAGGCCGCCGTCGTAGTCGTCGAGCACTGCACACATCGCAAGGCCGTAGCACACATAGCCGAATGCCGACTGCGGCGTCGTCCCATGGCGGATCGACCGTTGCACGAGCTCGAACACCAGTTGCGGGAACAGCTTCGGCTCGTTCGCGTACGCCGCGGAGCTGACGGCGACCAGCACACGCATCGCGACCTGTATCGCGGCGTCGCTCATCGGCGGCAGTTCAACGAGGCCGGCGACGGGGCGGCCCCGCAGGACCCACTTGGTATGCAGCAGCTCGAGCACCACCTGCTGCTGCCGCCCGCGCCGCGGCAGCACGACACCGAGGTCGGCGAGCACGGGAATGGCGACGTCGAGTGCCTCGCCGTACGCCATCGCGCTGACCAGCAGCTGGATCTTCACTGCGGTCGCGCGGGCCCGTTCCACCTTGGATGGCGTGTGGCGCACGATTTCGTTGTGCACCGCCTCCAGTGCGGGCCGGTCCGAGAGCAGAAATGCTGCCTTGAAGGCTTCGAACGAGAGCTCGCGCATCGTGTCGCCGGCCGTCGTCCAGGCATCGCTACCGAGCAGTTCGCGCCCGGCCTCGGCGTAGCGGCGGGCCGCGTCCCACGCCATGGAATCGTTGGCCTTCTTCGACGCGCGCAGAAACAGCAACGCGACCTCTGCACGCTCGCGTGCGCTGTCAATCTCTGCGCGGGCGGCTTCGAAATGGTTAGCGATATCGAACAGGCGTTCCTCGGCCTGGGCCGCGCCCGATGTGAGCAGCTGCGACCCGACGCGATGGTGGGCGCTTGCACGCCGCTCGGCCGGAATCATCCGGTACGCGGCCTGCTGCACCCGATCGTGCAGGAAGGCGTAGACGACCTGGCCAGCGCCCTGCGGGTCAAGGGTCAACGCCGTGTACTTGTAGTCACCCCCGACGGGAACGAGGATGTCGTCGTCCAGCGCGGGGGCCAGATCGCTACGCGCCTGCTGTGCGGTGCGTCCGGCGACATGCGCCAGTGTCGCGAGGTCGAACGTATGGCCGACCACCGCAGCGAACTCGAGTGTCTCGCGCGTGGGCGCTGGCAGGCGTTCGATCCGGGCGATGACCAGGTCAACGACGTTGTCGGTCGTGTGCCGCTGCCGGACGGCCTGAAGGTCCCACGCGTAGGCGCCGTGCTGCGGGTCGAAGCGCAGCAACCCGTCACGGCTCAGGTCGCGCAGGAACTCGCCGACGAAGAAGGGATTGCCCCCGGTTTTCGCGGTGACGAGCTCGGCGAGGAGTTCGACCGAATCGATGGGCGCGCGGGTCGCCGCAGCCAGCAGGGTGGCAACGGCGTGGCGATCGAGCGGCCCGAGCGTGAGGTGTATGGGGCGCACGCCGGAGCGCCCGTCAAGCTCACGGATGAGCAGACGAAACGCATGTGACGGCCCAACTTCGGTGTCGCGCATCGCCACCACGACCAGCAGGTGCGTCGTATCCGCGTCGGTCAACAAGGTCTGCAGCAATGCGAGCGATGCAGCGTCGGCCCACTGGATGTCGTCGAAAAACAGGACCAGCGGATGCTCGGCACTGGCCAGTGCGCGCACGAAGCGACGAATCACGAGGTTGAACCGGATCTGCGCTTCGGACAGGCCGAGCGCCGGCACCGCAGGCTGGTGTCCGAGCACCGGCTCGAGCTCGGGAACCAGGTCGAGCAGCACCTGTCCGTTCGGCGTCAGGGCTTCACCCAATTCGGCTCGCCAGGTCGCGAGCCGGGCGTCGGGCTCGGTCAGCAGGCGCCGCGCGACCTGTCCGAAAGCCTGGATCACCGCGGTGTAGGGCAGGTCCCGGCGCAACTGGTCGAACTTGCCCTGCACGTGCAACACGCGTGCTGCTGACGCGAGCCGGGTGATCTCGCCGATGAGCGTGCTCTTGCCGACGCCGGACGGTCCCTCGACGACCACCAGCTGGACCGCGCCGGCGCGGCTGCGCGAGAGCCCCTCGTCCAGCGCCGCCACCTCGGCCGCGCGACCGATGAGGTTCTGCGGGATCCTGAACTCGTCGGCTGCGTCGTGCTGGCCGATCGAAAAGGGCTTCACGGTGTCGCCTTCGAGCGTTTCAAGGCAGCGCGACAGGTCGGCCTGCACACCGGACGCGCTCTGATAACGCTCTTCAGCGTCTTTGGCGATCAGCCGCAGGATGATGTCCGCCATCACCTGCGGCAGCTGGGGCCGCAGCTCGCGAGGCGACAATGGCACCTTGGCAATGTGCTGGTGCACCAGATCGAGAGGATCCTGGCTGCGGAACGGCAGTACGCCCGTCGCGAGCTCGTAGAGCGTGATTCCGAGGGCGTACAGATCGGCGCGGCGGTCAATCGACCGGTTCATCCGGCCGGTCTGTTCCGGCGCCATGTAGGCCAGCGTGCCTTCGAGCTCTTTCGGCGCGATTTCGCGCGCCATCTCACGGGCGATGCGCACCGCGTAGCCGAAGTCGGTGAGCCGGATGTGGTGGTCGCCGACCACAATCACGTTCGCGGGCTTGATGTCCTTATGGATGATCCCGCGGGCGTGCACTGCGGCGACTGCCCCGGCGAGCGCGTGGCCCAGCTGAAGCACGGTGCGCAGCGGCAGCCGCGGTGACACCCTGGATGACATCGCGATGCCCCCGACGTCCTCGAGCACAAGGGCGTGGCCCAAGTCCCAGCGCTCGACGCCAATGGCACGGATCGCGACATCGGCCGGCAGCAAGTGGGTGACTTCCACTTCGTGGTGCAGCCGGGCGATGACCAGCGGCGTGGGCTGTGGCGCGGTCGGGATCTTCAGGACAACCGGTCGGCCGTCGCGTTCGCGAACGGCCCGCCAGGTTGCATGTGTCGGGCTACGCCCGAGCCACGCGAGCACGCGATAGCCGGAGATGTGGATCGGCGCGTCAGGCGCCGCGGCCATCTGGATGATCTTGTCGTTCACCTTTTCCCTTCCCGGATCTTTTTCTTTTGGCGGTCGGCGGGGACGGCGGACTGCATCGGATGACCCCGGCGTGTCGGCTCGCGCAGAAGAATTAAACCACCTGTCACCAGCATTGTGGGCTCCGGATTGACCCGAGTCGACTTTTTTTGACCGCAAAGCTCAGGCATGGCAAACCGATCGTCGCTGGGTGGCCGCGATCGGCAATGGGCGACGGGCAATTGTCGTCACGTGACATTGAACAGCTTTGCCCCGGATAATCCGGCTAGGCGAAAAGCGGGCACCTTCACCCATCTGCCGGGGCAACCGGCCAAACGCGAGGAGTTCATGTGGCACCCGTCGAATTGCTTTCCAATACCATCGCAAGCGCGCGTGAAGCGCTCTCCGAGCCGGGCGAGGTGATCGCACTGCTGTCGCTGACAGTCGGGGTCGTGCTCGTGCTGGTGAGCTCATTTGTCAAGACAATGATCCCATTGCGCTGGCTGGCGGTGGCCAGTTGCGTGGGCTTTGTGATCTACGGGGCGTTGCGTCCTTCGATCGCTGTGCTGCTGCTGAATGCGGCACTGCTGCCGATCAACTTGTACCGGGTGGCCGAAATGATCCGTCTCACCCGGCGCGTCGCCGAGGTGTCGGACGAGAACAATCTGTCGGGCGTCTGGCTCAAACCGTACATGCACAGCGCCAAGGTCAAGGCGGGGACCGTCTTGTTCCGCCAGGGCGATCCTGCCAAGCGGCTATACATGTTGGCCGAGGGACAGGTCGAGTTCGTTGAGATCGGGAGCGTCCTCGGCCCCGGCACCATCTTCGGCGAGATCGCATTCTTCTCTCCGGGCCATCGGCGCGCACTGACGGCCCGCTGTGTCGGGGCGTGTACCGTGCTATCAGTCGACGAGAGTACGGTCAAGCAACTCTACTACCAGAACCCGGCGTTTGGTTTCAAACTCATCGCGTTGGTCGCCGCTCGCCTCTCGGCGGACGTCGAGAGGCTGCGGCACGAGAGTGTTGAACGAGGCCCCTGAGCGAACCATTGCTAAGCCGCCTATGAGCTGCGACTGCGTCTTCGAACGATGCCGGCATTCATCAGCGAACCGGATCGGCTCGCACCGTCCAGGTGCGAATCGGCGCGGCCTTGCCCTTGACGTGCGCGGCCGGCATCGGCGCGAAGTCGAAATCGTCGCCGAGCTTGTCGCGTATGACCTCGGTGATCAGCAGATCCACCTGCATCGTGCTAGTCAGACCTTCGACCCGCGAAGCGACGTTGATCGGATCGCCGGTGACGCTGAACTTCGACAACGCGCCAGTGCCGATGATCCCGGCGATCACCTCGCCGCCGTGGATGCCGATACCGAAGCGCAGTTCGGGTAGTTGTCGGGCGAGCAGCGTCTGGTTGTAGCGGACCAGGACGCTGCGCATCGCCAGCGCGGACATCACCGCATCACGTGCCTGCCAGGGGTTTGGCTGCAGCGCGCCAAACAGTGCCAACAAGCCGTCGCCGACCAGTTCGGTCACATGCCCGTGGTGCTGCGTGATGGCCTCGATCATGTGGCCGAAGTAGCCGTTGAGAACGTCTACCGTGACGGCAGGATCGAGCCGGTCACACAGCGCCGTGAAATCGCGCAGGTCGGCGAACAGGATGGTCACGTATCGACGGGCGGGTTTGAGTTCACTGCCGACGTCGGTGAGCCGCTCGACCAGGTCTGATGGCACAAAGCATTCGAACTGACGCTGCAGCCGCTCCAGCTTGGCGTCGGCAGCGTCCAGCAGGCGCTCGAGCTGGCGGCGCTGCGCGCGCAGCGTCCAGGCGTATCCCGCCACAGCCGAACCGAGCAGCAAGGCGATTGCCAGTGTCCAGCTCAGCGCTTTACTCCCGCAACATCGCTAGGCGCACAGTGGCATTCGCCAGCGCAGCCACGCCGATAGCCTCGAGCAATACGGCGCGATTCAACCCCACGCCCAGGCTGCGGGTCTTGTGCTGAATCGCGGCGGTCTCGTAGGACACGGTCTCGCGGGTCCATGCCACCATGGCATTTTCGTCGGGTCGCAGCCGCGTCGAACCCAGCGTGTCCATGGCGACATCGAACTCGGCTGCATCGACGCCCTCGTCGGCCAGTAACCGGGCCGCTTCGCCCTCGCAGTACCGGCAATCCAGGGTGCGCGCGACGACCGCGAACATCAGCGCCTTCGCGGGACGGGAGATCAGGGGCAAATCGAAGGCCCCGTCGAGCGCTGCCTTCATGATCGGCGCCGCAGGCAAGCCCGCCAGCAATGCCACGACCGAACCAAAGGGGCACGCCTTCAGTGCAGTCGCTTCCAGTGGCACATCGGTATGCGCGCGCTTGGCGCCAGCATGGGTCAACCTTCCCCACAGCGGAACCACCAAGCCCAAAAGGCGCCCCACCGGACCGTTGGCCATGGCTTCGAAGCTGCGTTCCGGTGGACAAGCCATCAAGGTAGCCAGCCGGTTGTAGAAACAGCCGAATGCGATCAGGAATGCCATCTCGTTCACCTGAAGCCGCGTGAAGCCCAGGCTGACCAATTGGTCGACAGTGTCGCGTGCCGGCCGCGGCCTGGTACGCGACAGGTTTCGGCAAAAGGCGATAGCGGCGCGTTCCTTCGCGTCCATCTCGGCCACGTGCACGTCCCGTTCGATGTTCTGGATGAACGACTCCGAATAACCCAGCACCTTCATGTAAGCGCGGTTGGCGCCGTAGCAATAGCGGCAAGCGTTTTCCTGCGCAATGATCATCGCTCCCATGTGAAGTTGCCGCTCGGATATGGCGCTGGGGACATAGCTGGTCAAGCTGTATGCCGCCTCCCGCAGCCAATGACTGGCCGCGACCCGGCGATCGACTTCGAAGACGTGAGCGCCGCGTCGCTTGAGCTCGGCTGTCCAGGCAGGATCGGGGTCGGCCGCCAGTAGGGGTTCGGACCAGGCAATTTCGTCCAACAGCAGTGCCATCTCGCGCTCCTCGCAGTTGCGCCGTCTGCCGCGACACCGGCAGGCCGCCAAGCGTGGTCGTTCATATTAGCACCTGCGAGGCGCGGCCGCGCGTTCCGAAAGCCCAATACCTGCGGCCAACCAAACGCCCGCGAACAAGCCCGGACTGCAAGACCTTCGTCGCGGCGACAAGGTCTCGTTCACTGACAAGCAGGCAGTACTGCACAATTCGTGGCAACAATTGATCAAGGCAAGTCGATGACCGCAAAAAGCGTCATGGTGCTGGGTACCACCAGCGGTGCAGGCAAGAGCTGGCTCACGACGGCGCTGTGCCGCTGGTATGCGCGCCAGGGACTCAAGGTCGCGCCGTTCAAGGCGCAGAACATGAGCAATAACGCAAGAGTGGTCGCTCAAGGCGAAATCGGCTCGGCTCAGTACTTCCAGGCGCTGGCCGCGCGCGCCGAGCCCGAGGTGCGCATGAACCCGCTGCTGCTCAAGCCCGAGCGCGACACTCACAGCCAGGTGGTGCTGATGGGCCAGGTGGACGAGGCGCTTTCCCGCATGCCCTGGCGCGG
Organism: Rhodoferax sp.; assembly: GCA_031291295.1. Classification (GTDB taxonomy): domain Bacteria; phylum Pseudomonadota; class Gammaproteobacteria; order Burkholderiales; family Burkholderiaceae_C; genus Rhodoferax_A. The sequence goes on from JARLJI010000058.1 coordinate 48,097, forward strand.
CCGCAGCGCCAGCGTGTGGCCGGTGGTGGCGCGCGCGCTGGATGAACTGCGCGCGGAAAACGATGTGCTGGTGATCGAAGGCGCCGGCTCGCCGGCCGAGATCAACCTGCACGACAGCGACATCGTCAACATGCGCGTGGCACTGCATGCGCAGGCGCGCTGCCTGCTGGTGACCGACATCGATCGCGGCGGTGCGTTTGCGCACCTCTACGGCACCTGGGCGCTGCTGCCTGAGGCCGAGCGTGCACTGATCCACGGCTTCGTGCTCAACAAGTTTCGCGGCGATGCCGCGTTGCTGGCGCCCGCGCCGCAACAATTGCAGGAACTCACCGGCATTCCCACCGTGGCCACGCTGCCGATGTGGTGGCAGCACGGCCTTCCCGAAGAGGACGGCGTTTTTGACGACCGCAGCGTGGCCGCCGGTCTGGTGCGCCAAACCATCGCGGTGGTGGCCTACCCACGCATCAGCAACCTCGACGAATTCCAGCCCTTGAAGAATGTGCCCGGCGTGCGCCTGGTCTGGGCACGCAGCCCGGCCGATGCGGCGGGCGCCGACTGGATCATCCTGCCCGGCTCCAAACACACCAGCGGCGACCTGGCCTGGCTGCGCGCGCAGGGGCTGGACCGCGCGATTGCCGCGCACGCGGCGCAGGGCAGGGCGGTGCTGGGCATCTGCGGCGGCCTGCAAATGCTGGGCGAGGCGCTGATCGACCCGCACGGCATCGACGGCAACGGCCCCGGCCTGGGCCTGCTGCCGCTGGTCACGGTGTTTGAAGCGGCCAAGACCGTGCAGCGCAAAAGCGCCGCCTTCGGTGTCGTGCACGGCCCTTGGTCGGCGCTCTCGGGCGTTGCGGTGCAGGGCTACGAAATCCATCATGGGCAGACCGCCCAGCATCCCGCGATGGCGACCCAGGGCGACGTGGCGCGTGCGGTCATGCCGGACGGCCAGGCCTGGCAGAACGCCGCGGGCAATGTGCTCGGGCTGTACCTGCACGGCCTGTTCGAAGACCCGGCCGCGCTGCACGCCCTGTTCGGGGCCGCGGCACCAACGCTTGACAGCGTGTTCGACGGCCTGGTCGACTACATCGACCGGTACTTCGAGCCCGGCGTGCTGCGTTCGCTGGTGGCCTGACTCAGGAGCGCGTGCAGTGGAACGCCAGCGTGTGGTACGGAAAGCTCACCGTTTCGCGCCTGCGCAGCGCCGGGTGCGTGGCGATCAGCGCCTCGATGCGTTCGCGCACGGCGGCGCTGTCCGGCGGCGCCAGCGCGGCGATGAAGCTTACCGACATGAAGCGGTCCACGATCACCTGCTGCGGTGGGCCCACGTGCTGGTGCTCGAAGCGGCTCTCCACCAGTTCGCTGAAACCCGGGTGCGGGAACGGCAGTCGCCACTCGCCCTTGTAGTAGCGCGGCGCGTCGCCCTCATATGGCGTGATGATGGCGGTCAGCTCGGCGACCCAGTCCACCGACTCGTCGCGCACATTCCATACCAGGCCGAGCTTGCCGCCGGGTTTGAGCACGCGATGGAATTCGTCCAGCGTCTCGCGGCTGGCGAACCAGTGGAACGCCTGGGCGCAGACCACCGCGTCCAGCGCGGCGTCGGGCAGCGGGATGGACTGCGCGGTGCCTGCCAGCGCCCGTACCGCGGGCAGGCCGGCCTCGATCTGCGCGCGCATCGCGTCGACCGGCTCCACCGCCACCACATTGGCGCCGGTGGGCAACAACAGTTTGGTGAACTTGCCGGTGCCCGCGCCCACGTCGGCCACTGTGCGGCCCCGGGCCAGCCCCATCGGCCCCGTGAGCCAGCCCGCCAGCGCGGGCGGATACTCGGGCCTGCCGCGGGCATAGGCCTGCGCTTCTTTTGTAAAACCCTGCTGCGCGGCGACGTGCACTTCAGCCATGAACCTTGAACTCCGCAATATTGAAGACCTCCATGATGCCGCATTGGCCCAGCGCCTGCAGCACAAGCTGGACCACAAAACCAAACCGCTCGGCTCGCTGGGCCGGCTCGAGTCGCTGGCGCTGCAGCTCGGCCTGATCCTGGGCAGCGAGACGCCGCAGTTGCAGCAGCCGCAAATGCTGGTGTGCGCCGGCGACCACGGCCTGGCCGCGCGCGGTGTCTCGGCCTACCCGAGCGACGTGACCTGGCAGATGGTGGAGAACTTCCTGGCGGGCGGCGCGGCGGTCAGCGTGCTGGCGCGCCAGCATGGGCTGAACCTCACCGTGGTGGACTGCGGTGTGCGCCATGAATTCGCGCCGCCCGGCGCACCCGACGGCACACGTCCCGGCCTGCTGATCCGCAAGATCGCGCCCGGCACGGCCGACTCGTCCGCCGGGCCGGCCATGACGGCCGACCAGTGCCAACAAGCCGTCGCCAACGGGCAGGCCATCGTGCAGGCGCTGCCCGGCAATGCCGTGCTGCTGGGCGAAATGGGCATTGGCAACACCTCGGCGGCCTCGCTGCTGCTGGCGCGCCTGGCGGGGCAGGACATCGCGGCCTGCACCGGGGCCGGCACCGGCCTGGACGATGCGGCCGTGCAGCGCAAGACGGCCGTGCTGGCGGACGTGCTGCAGACCCATGCGCAGGCCACGACGCCGCTGGCCGCGCTCGCTGCGTTCGGCGGCTTCGAGATCGCCACGCTGGTGGGCGCGGTGCTGCAGGCGGCACACGAGCGCCGCGTGATCGTGGTGGACGGCTTCATCGCCACGGCGGCCGCGCTGGTGGCGCGGGCGCTGCAGCCACGGGTGTTGCAGCGCTGCGTGTTCGCGCACTGCTCGGGCGAGCGCGGCCATGCGCTGATGCTCGCGCAGCTCAAGGCCGAGCCGCTGCTGGACCTGGGCCTGCGCCTGGGGGAAGGCTCGGGCGCGGCGCTGGCCTGGCCGCTGCTGCTCTCGGCCTGCGCGATCCTGCGCGAGATGGCGAGCTTCGAGTCGGCCGGGGTGGCGCAGGCGAGCTGAATCTGGCGCTGAGCGCCATATGAAATCAGCCGCGGCTCGCTTTCGCAGACCCACTATGCCTATTTGCCACTTGAATCAAGGAGAACCGTCATGACGACGCTGTATCGGGGAATGGACCGCGCCACGCTGGATGCCGCATACAACAACAGCAACGCCGTGCCAGGCTCCGCCGGTCTGTTGGCGGACTTCCGCGCGCGCAGTGCCGACGTGTACCGCGACGTCACGTGCCGGCGCGGACTCGCCTATGGCCCGTTGCCGCGCCAATGCTATGACTGGTTTACGGCCGGGTCGGCGGGCGCACCCACCTATGTCTTCATCCACGGCGGCTACTGGCAGGCTTGCGTCAAGGAAGACTTTGCATTCATCGTGCACGGGCCGTTGCAGTGCGGCTTCAATGTGGTGCTGGCCGAATACACGCTGGCACCGCAAGCGTCCATGACGCAGATCGTCGGCGAGATCGGAGCCTTGCTGGATCACCTGCGTGCGGACCGGGACCGGCTCGGCATCGCCGGGCACCCGCTGTGCCTGAGCGGGCATTCCGCCGGTGGACATCTCACCGCCGTGCACCGGTCACACCCCGTGGTCAGCCATGCCATGCCGATCAGCGCGCTGGTCGATCTGGAGCCGATCAGCCTGGGCGCGCTGAACGACAAGCTCAAGCTCACGCCACAGGAGGTCGACGCGTTCAGCCCGCTGCGGCACATCGGCCGCGGCGCGCCCATGACGGTCGTGGTGGGCGATGCCGAACTGCCCGAACTGGTGCGCCATTCAAGGCAATACGCGGCCGATTGCCAGGCGCGGGGCGAGAACGCAAGCTATGTTCCAGTGCCGGGATGCAATCATTTCTCTGTGCTGGAGGACCTGGCATTTCCCAGCGGGGTGCAAATGACGGCGCTGGCGCAGGCGATGTCGGCAAAATAAGGCGTTCCATCACATTGCTTCGTGCCGACAGGGCAGTCATGATGGACCTTATGCACACCAACACTGTTCCCCTTGACGCCGCCACGCTGGCCCACCTGCAAAGCTGGGTGGGCAAGACCGAAACCCTGAGCGACGACATTACCGCCGCGCCGGTGCGCGCGCTCTCGGCCACGCTGGACCGCGACGACCCGGCCCCCGCGCCCGGCACGGCGCTGCCGCCGCTGTGGCACTGGCTGTACTTTTTGCCGCAGCAGCGCCAGAGCGAGCTCGGCCCCGATGGCCACGCCAAACGCGGCGGCTTCCTGCCGCCGGTGCCGCTGCCGCGCCGCATGTGGGCCGGCGGACGGTTGCAATGGTTGCCGCAGAACCCGCTGGTGGTGGGCGATGCGGTCCGGCGTATCTCGCGCATCGAAGCCGTGACGCACAAGGCCGGCCGCACGGGTGACCTGGTATTTGTTCTGGTCAAGCATGAAGTTCATAACGCCAGGGGTTTGGCGTTGACCGAGGAGCACGACATCGTCTATCGTGCCGCACCACATGCCCCCACGCTCGGCACTGGCGTGTCCTCGCTGCCCCCCGAGGGGGCCCTCGCGGCTAGGGGCGGCCCGTCGCCGCTCGCCCAGCCTCGCGACCCCGTGCCGCCACCCGTGGCGGCTGAAAAGGGCGCTGTCTGGCAGCGCGAGATCGTGCCCGACGATGTGCTGCTGTTCCGCTACTCCGCACTGACCTTCAACGGCCACCGCATCCACTACGACCGCAAGTACGTGACCGAGGTGGAAGGCTATCCCGGCCTGATCGTGCACGGGCCGTTGATCGCCACGCTGCTGGTCGATCTGGTGCGCCACCATGCGCCTGGCGCCTTCATCCAATCGTTCAACTTCAAGGCCGTGCGCCCGACGTTCGACCTGCATCCGTTTCGCCTGAACGGCCAGCCCTCGGCGAACGGCAAAAGCGTCAAGCTCTGGGCCCAGGACCACGAGGGCTGGCTCACCATGCAGGGCACGGCCGAACTCGCCTGACCCGCACGCAACAAAAACCATAGACGAAAACCATGATCAAGACCGCCCCCGACGCCTGGCAGGACATCCGCGACGCCGTGCGCGCGCTGTGCGCCGAATTCCCCGACGAGTACCACCGCAAGATCGACGAGCAGCGTGCCTACCCCGAGGCCTTTGTCAATGCACTCACCAAGGCCGGCTGGCTCGCGGCGATGATTCCCGCCGAGTACGGCGGCTCGGGCCTGGGCCTGACCGAGGCCACGGTCGTCATGGAAGAAATCAACCGCTCCGGCGGCAACTCGGGCGCCTGCCACGGCCAGATGTACAACATGGGCACGCTGTTGCGCCATGGCTCCAGGGCGCAAAAGGAGCTGTACCTGCCCAAAATCGCCAGCGGCGAATGGCGCCTGCAGTCCATGGGCGTGACCGAGCCCAGCACCGGCACCGACACCACCAGGATCAAGACCACGGCCGTCAAAAAAGGCGACCGCTACGTGATCAACGGCCAGAAAGTCTGGATCTCGCGCGTGCAGCACTCCGAGTGGATGATCCTGCTGGCGCGCACCACGCCGCTGACCGAGGTCAAGAAAAAATCGGAAGGCATGTCGATCTTCATGGTCGACCTGCGTGCCGCCGAGAAGGCGGGCCTGACGGTGCGGCCCATTCCCAACATGGTGAATCACGAGACCAACGAACTGTTCTTCGAGAACCTCGAAATCCCGGAGGAAAACCTGATCGGCCAGGAAGGGCAGGGTTTCAAGTACATCCTCGACGGCCTGAACGCCGAGCGCACCTTGATCGCGGCCGAGTGCATCGGCGACGGCTACTGGTTTCTCGACCGCGTGACCAAATACGTGAGCGCGCGCATCGTGTTCGGGCGCCCGATCGGCCAGAACCAGGGCGTGCAGTTCCCGATTGCGGAGTCCTACATCGAGGTCGAGGCCGCGAACCTGATGCGCTACAAAGCCTGCGCGCTGTTCGATGCCGGCAAGCCCTGCGGCGCCGAAGCCAACATGGCCAAGTACCTCGCGGCCAAGGCGTCGTGGGAGGCCGCCAACGCCTGCATCCAGTTCCACGGCGGCTTCGGCTTTGCCAATGAATACGACGTGGAGCGCAAGTTCCGCGAGACGCGCCTGTACCAGGTGGCGCCGATCTCGACCAACCTGATCCTGTCTTACGTGGCCGAGCATCTGCTTGGGCTGCCCAGGAGCTTTTGATGCGCCCCCTCGATGGCATCACCGTCGTCTCGCTGGAGCACGCGATTGCCGCGCCGTTCTGCACGCGCCAGCTGGCCGACCTGGGCGCGCGCGTGATCAAGGTCGAGCGCCCCGGCGCGGGCGACTTTGCACGCGCCTACGACACCCGCGTCAAGGGCCAGGCCTCGCACTTCGTCTGGACGAATCGCTCGAAGGAAAGCCTGACGCTCGACCTCAAGCAGCCCGCCGCGCTGGCCGTGCTGAAGGAGCTCCTCGCTCAAGCCGACGTGCTGGTGCAAAACCTGGCGCCCGGCGCGGCCGCGCGCATGGGCCTGGGCTTTGATGCGCTGAACAAAGAGCACCCCCGGCTCATCGTCTGCGACATCTCGGGCTACGGCGAGGACGGCCCGTACCGCGACAAGAAGGCCTACGATCTGTTGATCCAGAGCGAGGCCGGCTTACTCTCCATCACCGGCACGCCCGACGAGCCCTGCAAGGCCGGCAACTCGATTGCCGACATCGCCGCCGGCATGTACGCCTACACCAGCGTGCTGGCCGCGCTGCTGCAGCGCGGCAAGATGGGCCGGGGCTCGCACATCGACGTGTCCATGCTCGAATCGTTGGGCGAATGGATGGGCTACCCGATGTATTACGCGTTCGACGGCGCGCCGCCACCGCCGCGCAGCGCGGCGGCCCACGCCACCATCTATCCCTACGGACCGTTTGCGGCCGGCGACGGCGGCACCGTGATGCTGGGCCTGCAAAACGAGCGCGAGTGGAAAGTGTTCTGCGAGAGGGTGCTGCAGGACGCGGCGCTGGCCGCGGATCCGCGCTTCGACAATAACGCGCGCCGCAACGAACACCGCGAGGCGCTCAAGGCCATCATCCTGGCCACCTTTGGCGCGCTCAGCACGGCCGAGGTGCTGGCGCGGCTCGACAAGGCGCAGATCGCCAACGCGCGCATGAACGACATGGCCGGCCTCTGGGCGCATCCGCAGCTCAAGGCGCGCAGCCGCTGGCAGAGCGTGGGCTCGCCGGCCGGCGACATTCCGGCGCTGCTGCCGCCCGGGCGCAACAGCAGTTTCGACTACCGCATGGATGCGGTGCCTGGCGTGGGCCAGCACACCGAGGCCATCCTGCGCGAGCTCGGGCAGAGCGACGCAGCCATTACCGCGATGCGCGCCGCACAGGCCATTTGATGAAGATATATTTACTATCGAAAATATAGCTGCCTGCCCATACCGGATAAGGGCTTGAAGCAGATTTCTCTTAAAAAATACCTGCCATGAACTCTCCCACCGCCCAACTCGCCGCGTTCGCAGCCGGCCTGCGCTTTGACGCCATTCCGAGCCCCGTGATCCGCAAGACGGAAGATCTGCTGGTCGACTGGTTCGGCTCGGCGCTGGCCGGCAAAGGTTCGCGCCCGGTCGAGACCATCGCCCGGTTTGCCGCGAGCATGGGGCCGGCCGACGGCGCGTCCGAGGTGCTGATCAACCGCAGCCGCACCAGTGCGTACTTTGCTGCCATGGTGAACGCCGCCGCCTCGCACGTGGCCGAGCAGGACGACGTGCACAACGGCTCGGTATTCCACCCGGCCACCGTGGTGTTTTCGCCGGCGCTGGCGGTGGCGCAGGCGCTGGGCGCCAGCGGGCAGCAACTGCTCACGGCTGCCGTCGCAGGCTACGAGGTCGGCATTCGCGTCGGCGAATTCCTGGGACGTTCGCACTACAAGGTGTTCCACACCACCGGCACCGCCGGCACGCTGGCGGCGGCCGCGGCGGTGGGCAACCTGCTGGGGCTGGACGCACCGCAGATGCAGCATGCGTTGGGTTCGGCCGGCACGCAGTCCGCCGGACTGTGGGAGTTCCTGCGCACCGCGGCGGATTCCAAGCAGCTGCACACCGCGCACGCGGCGGCGGCCGGCCTGATGGCGGCGTATCTGGCCCAAGACGGCTTCACCGGCGCGGCGCAGATTCTGGAAGGACCGCAGGGCATGGCAGCGGGCATGTCGAGCGATGCGGACCCGGCGCGCCTCACGCAAGGCCTGGGCACGCGCTGGGCCACGGCGGAGACCTCGTTCAAGTACCACGCCTCGTGCCGCCACACGCACCCGGCCGCCGATGCGCTGTTGCAGGTGATGCAGGCGCACGACCTCCAGCCCGGCGACCTGGCGCGCGTGGTCACGCACGTGCACCAGGGCGCGATCGACGTGCTCGGGCCGGTGGCGAATCCGGCCACGGTGCACCAGAGCAAGTTTTCCATGGGCACGGTGCTGGCGCTGGTCGCGCGCTTCGGCCACGCCGGCCTGGCCGAGTTCGACCAGCATTTCGACGATGCCGCCACGCGCGATCTGCGCGAGCGCGTGAGCATGGTGTTCGACGCCGAGGTGGACAGCGCCTACCCGAAGCGCTGGATCGGCAAGGTCACGGTGACCACGACCGACGGCCGCGTGCTGCAGGGCCGCGTCGACGAGCCCAAGGGCGACCCAGGCAACACGTTGAGCCGCGAGGAGATCACGGCCAAGGCGCTGCGCCTGGCCGCCTACAGCGGTGCGGCCACGCCGGCCGCGATGCAGGCTGCGCTGGACGATTTGTGGGCCGTGGCTCGGAGCCCAAAGGTGGGCCCATTGATTTTCCGGCGAACAACTTCGATGAATTGCTGACCTATGTGAAGATCAATAAGGACAAGGTTTCGCTCGCCAACGCCGGACTGGGCGCCGTGTCGCACCTGTGCGGCCTGATGTTCATGAGCCAGATCGGCGTCGAGCTCAACACCATTCCCTACAAGGGGACGGGGCCGGCCATGAATGATCTGCTCGGCGGCCAGGTCGGCCTGCTGTGCGACCAGACCACGCAAACCGTGCCCATGATCAAGGAAGGCCGCATCAAGGTGTTCGGCGTGACCACGCTCAAGCGGCTGGGCTCGCTGCCCAACGTGGCGACGCTGGACGAGCAGGGTTTGAAGGGATTCGAGGTCAAGGCCTGGCACGGCATGTATGCGCCCAAGGGCACGCCGGCCCCGGTGTTGGATAAGCTCAACGCCGCGCTGCGCGTGGCGATGCTGGACCCGATGGTCAAGCAGCGCCTGAACGATCTGAGCTCCGAAATCGTGCCTGCGGACAAGATGACCCCGGCGGGCCTGAGGACCCATCTGGAGGCGGAAATCAACAAATGGGGACCGGTGATCAAGAAAGCCGGGATCTATGCCGACTGAGTCTGTTAGAGGATCGAAACGGGCGCCAGCTCTCGACGAACAAGCCTGGATGGCCAGGGATTTCGCAGCAGCAAGTGTTTCGTCGAAAGAGTGTGAGTCGCCTGCGCGCGGGCCTTCATAGAGAATGCCATTGCAATATGTTTTCAAAACTGCGACTTCACAATCTTCCGGGGGTACTGTCCAACCTCGTCGCGGTAGGGCTCGTGATCGCGCTTGCTGTGGCGGCATTGGTATTGCGGCTGGTCGACCCGATTCCATTGCAAAACCTGCGTTTGGCGCAGTTCGACCAGTTGCAGCGTTGGTATCCGCGGGCCTATTCCCCTGTGGGCGTTCGCGTCGTGGACATCGACGAGGCCAGTCTGAAGGAATATGGACAATGGCCCTGGCCTCGCACGCGTTTGGCAGAGCTGGTCAACCGTCTGCACGCGGCCGGTGCCGCCGTGGTGGTGTTTGATGTCCTGCTGGCCGAGCCTGATAGAACTTCCCCCGCACGCATGGCGCAGCTCTGGAATGATCCAAAAGTCAGCGCGCTCCTTGAAACCCTGCCCGACAACGACCTGGTGCTTCAGAAAAGCTTCGAGGCGCAAAACGTCGTGCTGGGTTCCAGTTTGGCCCGCAGCGGCCAGCGTGCCGATCCCTTGAATGGTCCAGGCAAACCAGATTCTCCGTATCGGATCATTCACAGTGGTGGGGGGAACCCGGCGCAGTGGTTGAATGCGTTCGACTCGATCGTGCTGCCACTGCCCCATCTGTTGGCTGCGGCCAAGGGGGTGGGCGCACTCAATTTCGCATCCGATGCGGACGGTGTGGTGCGCCGGGTCCCCATGCTTTTCCGGTTGGGGAACGACCTGGCTCCCAGCCTGAGCGCCGAGGCGCTGCGCGTGGCCCAGGGCACTCGCAATTACGTGCTGCGCAGCAGCGACGCCGGCATCCAGGGAGTCCGCATCGGTGACCTGACAGTGCCGACCGACTCCAGGGGAGAAATCTGGCTGTATTACACCCGGCCCCAGCCTGAGCGGTATGTTTCCGCTGCACGGGTGCTCGACCGCCAGGTCGGCAAGGAAAAATTGGATGGGGCCATCGTCCTGGTGGGTAGTTCGGCCGCCGGACTGATGGATCTGCGCTTTAGTCCCATGGGCGGGGTTGTGCCGGGCGTGGAAACCCAGGCACTGGTTTTGGAGCAAATATTGCGCGGACAATACCTGCAGCGACCTGCCTGGGTGGACGGACTGGAGGCACTGGTCATCGTTCTATGCGCTTTGACGGCCGGTCTTTTCGCGCTGGCTGCGCCCGCCTGGTCGGCACTCCTCGCGATGCTGGTTGTTTTGACCGCGATGGTTGCGGGGGGGTGTTATGCATTCGCCGCGCATCATCTCTTGCTGGATGCGATATATCCCGCCCTGGTCGCTGCCTTCGGATTTGCGCTGGGTGGCAGCATTCACCATTGGCTCACCGAGAGGGAGCGGCGCTGGGTACGTGAGGCCTTTTCCCGGTATGTTTCTCCCAATCGGGTTGCGCAGCTGGTTGCACACCACGAGCGACTTCAACTGGGAGGGCGGCGCCAGATCTGCAGCTTTGTCTTTACCGATCTGGCCGACTTCACCAGCATGATGGAAGCCGGAGATCCGGCGCGGGCGGTTGCGCAGCTCAATGAATACCTCGACGGGATGGTCGCCATTGTTTTCAAACACGATGGCACGCTCGATCGCATCGTGGGCGATGCCGTGGCGGTTCTTTTTTCTGCACCTGTCCCGCAACAGGATCACCAGCAGCGCGCCATGGACTGCGCACTCGAGATGGACCGCTTTGCCATGGCGTATGCCAAGCGCCTGAGGGCGTCTGGAGTCGCCTGGGGATACACCCGCATCGGGGTACACACCGGTGAAGTCATAGTCGGAAATTTCGGCGGCAAAACACTTTTTGACTACCGGGCCCTGGGTGATCCGATCAATACCGCGTCACGCCTGGAGAGTGTCAACAAACATCTGGGCACACGGATGTGCGTGTCCAGGGCCATTCTGGATCGGTGCAGCGGCGTTCCTGCACGCCTCATCGGGTTCCTGGTCCTCAAGGGCAAAGTCCAGCCACTGGAGGTGTATGAACCCCTGGCAGCCACCAACACTGTAGTGACCGCTTCGAACGAGGATTACGCGGCCGGCATGCGTTTGCTGCGCCAGCTGGACTATCCAGACCCGGACCGTGCCAGCCTGGCACTGGTGCATTTCGAGTGGCTCATTCAAAAATACCCGTATGACCCGCTGGTGCGCCTGCACCTGGAGCGCCTGCGTTCAGGCGCCCAGGATGACCTCATCGTGATGCAAGAGAAATAAAGTGCAGATCCGGCAGGTCACCGTATGGTGATTTCGACGCGGCGGTTGCGGGGTTCGGCAACCCCCATGGGGGTTGGGATCAACAGGTTTCGCAGACCTTGCGATTCAACGGAGAGCTCCATGTTTTCGAGCCCCAAATGCCTTAATTGCTCTGCGATGGCTTTGGCTCGTTTGAGTCCAAGTAGATAGTTGAAAGAGGCGCTCTCCAAGGTGTCGGTATGCCCGATCACGGAAATGTCGGCCGTCTTGCGGGCGCGTGCGCGGTCCAGGATGCGAGGCAGCTCCTTTTTTGACTCGGCTGTTAAATTGCTGGTGCCCAGGTCAAAGAACAGCATGTAATGCTCTGGCAGGAGCGGTCGGGCTGCAACAGCAGCGCCGAAATCCCGCGCGATTTGTGCCTGCGGGACGTCAAAGGCTGCTTTGCTGCCATCCAGCAAGACGCCTTGATTGGCTTGCGAAACGACTTGCTCTCCGCGTTGGCTCTGAACGATCACGCTGCCAACAGTCCCATCGGGATTCGGCAACAAAACGATATAGGAACTTGGCGGACTGACACAGGCAGCCAGCCACACAGCCATAGCCAGAACGGCTGCAATCCTGCCAATGGTGCAGAACCCTTTCACCTGGCTGGTTCCACCTGCAAGAGAAACTGGGTTCCCCTGACGCCAATGATGCCCGAGGGCGTCTTGATGGCCACCGCCTCGGGCTTGAGTTTGGCAATGAGGCCGGAAACATAATTCAATGAACCCTTGACCATTTGCGTCACCAGCTTCAACTGCCCCTGTGCCGGTGCGTAAATGTATTCATCCACGTTCATTTCGGTATCGGGCCCAAATGACATGACCGTGTTGTCCCTGAAAGTCACACCCAGGGATGCTCCGGGTTCCGTCTTGATCTGGCTGCCAATCATCACGGCAGTCCCCAGCTCTGCTTTCACGCGCTGGCCCATGGTGGTGATCCAGGCGTCACCGGTCACGGTTTTCACATAGCCTACTGGCTCCTGTTGTGCCTGTGCCAGGCCCGCCGGCAGGGCGAGGGCAAAAGCAAAAATCAATTTAAAAAACATGGGTACGGCTTCATACCTCTCCCTGCTGCGTCCTCGCAGGCGCTGAAATTCCATGAGAATTGGGTTCGCCAGCTTTGCCATGGCGCCGCGAGTTGATTCCAGCTGGCGACAAAAGTCGATAAAAGAGCGCACAAGCATTTTTTGCGCCAGAAAAAAATTGTGTTTGCTGACAAGCCATTGCAAGCGGGGCCATTTTTGTACGTAAAGAAAGTCGACAGACTTTCTGCTCAATGTTGCGGCGCAATAGTCGGTCGACACATTTCCCGGTATCCCGCCCTGATTGCAGCCTTATGCCGACAAAGTCACAACGGCTCAGCAAGCCGTTCTGCATGCAGTGGCATCGCTTCGACAGCATCGCCCGGCAGGGCCACGCATACGCCTGTGAGGTGCTCGATGGCATGACTGCGGAACAATTGGGTGCCTTTCGCACTGCTGGGCACCGACCGGAGGCCGAGCTGGACCTGAAGGTCGTGCCGCAGTCGGGGTGAGTCTGTTTAAGGATGAAAACGGGCACTAGCCGGCTCCCGTTATGCGCCGTCAGCTATTTATTTAATAGCGCGCTCAAGGCGCCGGTGTCTTGGGTGCATAGTCGCAAAACTGCGCCACGCCGCAGCGCCAGCATTGCGGCTTGCGCGCCACGCACACATAGCGGCCGAGCAAAATCAGCCAGTGGTGCGCATCCACCAGGTAGGCGGGCGGCACGCGCTTCATCAGTTGCATCTCCACCTCGTAGGGCGTCTTGCCCGGCGCCAAACCGGTGCGGTTGCCCACACGAAAGATGTGCGTGTCCACCGCCATCGTGGGCTCGCCAAACGCCACGTTCAGCACTACGTTGGCCGTCTTGCGGCCCACGCCGGGCAGGGCCTCCAGCGCCTCGCGCGTGCGCGGCACCACGCCGCCGTGCTGCGCCACGAGGATGCGGCAGGTCTCCATCAGGTGTTTGGCCTTGCTGCGGAACAGGCCGATGGTCTTGATGTAGCTCTCCAGGCCGTCCAAGCCGAGGTCGAGGATTTTCTGCGGCGTATTGGCCACCGCAAACAGGCGCCGCGTGGCCTTGTTCACCCCCACGTCGGTGGCCTGGGCCGACAGCAGCACGGCGGTCAGCAGCTCGAACACGCTCGTATACTCCAATTCGGTATTGGGCTGGGGATTGGCTGCCTTCAACGCGGCAAAAAACGGCTCGATGTTTTCTTTCTTCATGGACGGATTTTCCCATGCCCCTGCCTTTTGCCGACCGCCTCAACAACGTCGAAACTTCCGCCATCCGCGAACTCTTCAAGCTGCTGGGCAAGCCCGGCATCATTTCGTTTGCAGGCGGCTTTCCGGACAGCGCCATGTTCGACGTCGAAGGTCTGAAAGAAGCCGTCAACAAGGCCTTGACCGACGAACCCGGCGCCGCCCTGCAATACGGCGCCACCGAGGGCTACGACCCGCTGCGCCAGCAACTCGCCGCCTTCATGGCCAGCAAGGGCGTGAAAGACCTTGCGCCCGACGGCCTGATCGTCACCACCGGCAGCCAGCAGGCGCTGGACCTGCTCGGCAAGACCCTGATCGGTCCCGGCGACAAGGTGATCGTGGAGGCGCCCACCTTCCTCGCCACCATCCAGTGCTTTCGCCTGTACGGCGCCGAGCTCATCAGCGCGCCGATCGACGCCCACGGCGTGCAGACCGACGCGCTGGAAAAACTCATCGCCGAGCACAAACCCAAGTTTGTCTACCTGATTCCCACCTTCGGCAACCCCAGCGGCGCCCTGCTGAACCTGGAGCGCCGCAAAAAAGTGCTGGAGCTTGCCGTCAAATACCAGACGCTGATCGTGGAAGACGACCCGTACGGCGACCTGTACTTTGGCGAGGCGCCGCCGCCCAGCATCCTGGCCTTGAGCGCCAGCGTGCCCGGCAGCCGCGACTGGCTGGCGCACTGCGGTTCCATGTCCAAGGTGCTGAGCCCCGGCCTGCGCGTGGGCTGGATGGTGGCGCCGCCCGAACTGCTGGCCAAGGCCACCATGTGCAAACAGTTCAGCGACGCCCACACCAGCACCTTCGCCCAGGCCACCGCCGCGCAATACCTCAAGGCCGGCCGCATGCCCGCCACGCTGGCGCATGTGCGCAAGGTCTATGCCGAACGCGCCCAGGCCATGGGCAACGCGCTGCGCAAGGACCTGGGCGACGCCATCGAATTCGTGCAGCCGCAGGGCGGCCTGTTCGTCTGGGCACGCCTCACAGGCGCGGGCGGCAAGGTGAAGGACGGCAATGAGCTGGCCAAGCGCGCGATCGAGAAAGGCGTGGCCTTTGTGCCGGGGGCGCCGTTTTATGCGAACAAGCCTGATTTGTCGACTTTGCGGCTCAGCTTTGCGACGGCGGATGTGGCGAAGATCGAGGAGGGGATTGGGAGGTTGGGGCAGGCGGTTTAAGTGATTCAGCGGAGTCCACTGACATCAACGTCCGCATCCGGCCTATTTGTAGCTGAGCGCCCGTTGGACGATTGATTCAGAGGGCAACGGTTGCCCAGTAAGCGAGGCGCACGGTTGGCTAGCCGCACATTCCTTTACGACACTTGCTTGGATATGCGCATACCTGAGCAACGCGTTTCGTGTGTTCTGTTGCTCAGGGTACGTGAGTGCATCTACAGCGGAGAGAATAAGAGGCAAACTTTCACCACGGATGCTGGCCGAGATGCCCGAAACGAGATCGCCGCAGAAGCTGTCTTCGGCTTTCTTGCCTTGATAGAAGCCAGTAGCGTAACTAACCAACAACAAACTGACGCTTACCAAAAGACCGACAACAGTAGTGATTTTCATGGGCGCATTGTGCAATGTCGAAAAGTGTGCTCAGAAGTTGGGAAGTTGCATCGAATGCTATCGTAAACATAGCTTACTGTGCATATCCTATAAAGGCTAAACGTCAGTTTACCTCGTATACGAAATTGAAGGCAAGCGCCAAATCCTCCCAGTAAGCCAACGCAACTCCGGCTCTACTTGCCGGCCTGCGCGACACCAGCACCGGTTTGTCCCGGTACGACTCTGGCATCGTGGTTTTGAGGTTAGCAATCTTCGGCAGACCAGCTCACTCGCTAGTCAGAATCCGCAGCGCATCCTCGACCCGTTTCATGTGCGCGCGTGAGACAACTCGGTGATCGGTTTGTCGCCCATCAACCGTTGGTTGGAGATGGTGCGAATCTGGTCCACCAGCAAATCGGTTTCCTCCCTCAATTTGCCCAGCTTGCCAACGGATACGCGCAGGGTACCCATCGCCTTGAGCGTCGCGGTACATGTTGGTGGTGCCGGGAATGACGATGGTGGTGGCATGGCCCGCGCTGTTGAGGATATTGGTCTGGATGATCAGCGCGGGGCGGGCGCGCTTGCAGGGAAAAGCTTGAGGCCACATGATGGCCCGTGCAATGGCCCGGCACGTCACCCCGGTATGCGCACCGGCAGATGCGTAAAGCCCCGCACGAAGGTGGAGCGCACTCGCTGAGGTTCTCCCACGACCTCTATGACCGGGAAACGCTTGAGGATTTCCTCCCACAGGATCTTCAATTGCAACTCGGCCAGTCGGTTGCCGACACAGCGGTGAATCCCAAAGCCGAACGACAGGTGCTGGCGTGGACGCGCCCGGTCGATGATGAATTGATCGGCGTTCTCGATCGCCTCATCGTCGCGGTTGCCCGACAGATACCACATCACCACCTTGTCGCCCTTGCGGATCTGCTTGCCGCCAAGCTCGGCATCGACCACAGCCGTGCGGCGCATGAAGGCCAGCGGCGTTTGCCAGCGGATGATCTCGGGGACCAGACTTTCGATCAACGCCGGTTTGGCGCGTAATTTGGCGTACTGGTCGGGGTGGTTGTGCAAGGCCAGCAGGCCGCCGCTCATGGAATTGCGTGTGGTGTCGTTGCCGCCGACGATCAGCAGGATCAGGTTGCCCATGTACTCGCGCGGGCTCATGTCACGCGTGGCCGGACCGTGCGCCAGCATCGACACCAGATCGGTGCGCGGCGGCTCGTTCACGCGTTCGTTCCACAGCCGCGTGAAGTAGGCGAGCATCTTGCCCAGTTCCGCCATGCGCGCTTCCGGCTCCATTCCCTCGGGCGTGTAAACCGTTTTGAGGCTGGTCGCGACGTAGGTCCAGTGCGTGAGAAGCCGTCGGTCTTGGAGCGGAAAATCGAACAGTGTCGCCAGCATCAGGTTCGTCAACTCGATCGACACACGCTCGACCCAGTCGAAGGTTTCGTTGCGCGGCAGACCATCGAGCACGTTGCAGGTGCGCTCACGGATGAGCTTCTCCATGTTGTTCAGATTGGCGGGCGCGACGATGGGCGCCACCGACTTGCGCTGCTCGTCATGCTTGGGCGGATCCATGGCGATGAACATCTGCAGCTGCTGTTCACCCGGAGGGAAATCCATCATGGTGATGCCGCCGTTGGACCAGTCCGACGAATAGATACCGGGATGTGTGTCCACCTCCATGATGTCCCGGTACTTTGTGACTGACCAATAGTCGCCGGCGACGGGGTTGTGCGCATGGTGCACCGGATCGTCGCGGCGCAGCCGCTCGAAGTAGTGGCCAACGGTATCGTCGACAAAGAACTGCGGGTTGGCGGGATCGATGGCATCCACAGGCATCGAGAAAGCGGCGGCGCGGGCCGCTTGCTGGGTCGTTTCGGCTGGATTCATGATGGGCTTTGGGTTGGATGGCGGGAAATCAGGCGACCGGTGAGACGATCAGTGCTGGCCCTCGGGCATTGCCACGAGCAAGCCGTCGAGCGCGTTCGTCAGCGTGATCTGGCACGCAAGGCGCGAGTTGTCGCGCAACTCGGAAGCGAAGTTCAGCATCTCGTCTTCGTTGCTGTTGCGCCCGCCGACCCGATCGATCCAGGCCGGGTCGATGAACACGTGGCAGGTCGCGCATGCGCATTGGCCGCCGCAATCGCCGTCGATGCCGGGCACGTTGTTGTCGGTGGCCGCGCGCATCAGCGTGGTGCCTTCGGGCACCTCGACCGCATGCGGGGTGCCGTTGAATTCGATGAAGGTGACGTTCGGCATTGGTTGTTTCCCGGGGCGTTGGTGGCGATGACGTTATTGATCGAAGAGGATGACGTTGCGCGCGATGCCGCCCTTTTTCAGCTCGGCAAATCCTTCGTTGATCTGTGCCAGTTTGATGCGGCCCGACACCATCTCGTCGAGCTTGAGGCGCCCCTGAAGGTAAAAGTCGATGAGCCGCGGCATGTCGATGCGAAAGCGGTTCGAGCCCATCATGCAGCCCTGGATGCGGCGCTCGCGCAGGAAGTCCACGCCATGCAATTCGATCCGCGTGCCCACCGGGACCATGCCGATCAGGGTGGCGGTGCCACCCGAGCGCAGGCACGAGAAGCTTTGCTCGGCGGTGGCTTTGAGGCCGATGCATTCGAACGAATAGTGCACGCCGCCATTGCTGAGGTCGACGATGCGCTTGACGGTGTCGCCGGCCGACGCATCGATGACATCGGTGGCGCCGAAGAGCTTGGCCAGGTTCAACTTGAACGGATCAAGGTCGACCGCGATGATGCGGCCTGCGCCCGCGATCTGGGCGGCATTGATGGTGGCCAGCCCGATGCCGCCGGCGCCAAATACCGCCACGCAGCTGCCGGGTTCGATGCGCGCGGTGTGCGCCACCGCGCCGTAGCCGGTGACGACACTGCAGCCGATCAGGCTGGCCAGGTCCAGCGGCATGTCCTCGCGCACCTTCACCAGCGCATGCTCGTGCACCAGCATCTGCTCGGCGAACGACGACAGGTTCAGGAACTGGTTCAGGTGCTGTCCCTTCCAGGTCAAGCGCCTGGCGACGCCGGGCGGCAGCTTGACTTCGGGTGTCTGGCAGATCGAGGGGTGGCCGCTCAGACAGAATTCGCAGTGCCCGCAAAACACGGACAGGCAGCTGATGACATGGTCACCGGGCTTGACGTAGGCCACATCTTCACCCACAGCCTCGACGATGCCAGCCGATTCATGACCCAGCACGGCGGGTACCGGCGTGGGGTAGCTGCCCTCGATGAAGTGCAGGTCACTGTGGCACAGGCCTGCGGCCACGGTGCGCACCAGCACCTCGCGACGGCCGGGCTTGCCGATCGCCACGTCCTCGATCGTCATCGGCTGGTTGGGCGCATACAGGACGGCAGCTTTCATCGGCGATTTTCGTGGTGGTCAAGCTGGATCATTGTCAGGTGCCGCTCCAGCCGCGTCAATGCATGCTGAACGCGCCTGCCAAGGCTGCCCCAGGCTCTAGCAGCGAGGCGTCCGTGGCGTTTGTCGGTAGACGTTTCGGTCGTGAGCAGGGGCGGTCGACGGCGTCAGTTCCAGCTTCTAGGATTGGATACCACTGGAAACAGCATCCAAGGTTTGCCGGCTGGCAGCCGCTCAAACGAGCAAAAAAACGACCCTGGTCCGAACTGAAGTGAAAATGATAGCGCTTATGTCAATAGATATAAGCGCTTGAGGCCCATTTGTTCCTAGCGAGCTCGCGCCATTGTGGTGCTACTTGCCAGCCTGCGACACCAGCACCGGCTTGTCCCGGTACAGCTCCGGCATCATGGTTTTGAGGTTGGCAATCTTCGGCAGGTCGAACGTCGCGATGTAGGGGGAATCCGGGTGCAGCGTGGCGTAGTCCTGGTGGTAGGCCTCGGCGGGGTAGAAGGCGAGCGGTGGCGCGAGCAGTGTGAGCTGCGTCACGATCTTGCGGGGGAAGACCCGGGCGGCGTCCAGTTGCGCTATGTAGCGCTCGGCCACCTGCTTCTGGCTGGCATTCCCGTAAAAAATGTCAGAGCGGTACTGCGTGCCCGAATCCGGACCCTGGCGGTTCAGCGTGGTCGGGTCGTGCGCGACTGAGAAGTAAATCTGCAGCAGCTTGCCGTAGGAGATCTGTTTGGGGTCGTACGTGACCTGCACTGATTCGGCATGACCCGTGGTGCCGGTGCTCACAATTTCATAGCTGGCAGTCGGCTTGCTGCCTCCGGCGTAGCCCGATACGGCACCCAGTACGCCCTTGGTGTGCTGAAAGACTCCCTGCACGCCCCAGAAGCAGCCGCCCGCGAACACGGCGGTCTCACGAGTCGCTTGGGCGTTGGCGGGCATGTCGAACGCCGGCGCGGGCAGCTTGACGGCGCTTTCCGCCGCTGCGCTACGCATCCCGCCGCCCATGTAAACCCAGGCAGATACGGCGAGCACGCCGCCAACGATGAGAAGGAGTGGTTTACGCATGATCACGTCGCCTTGAAGTTGAGGGCCAGACCGTTCATGCAATAGCGCAGTCCGGTGGGTTTGGGGCCGTCGTCAAACACATGGCCCAGGTGCCCGCCGCAGCGGCGACATAGCACTTCGGTCCGCTTCATGAACAGGCTGGTGTCGCTTTGCTCCACCACGGCATGGTCCAGGGGCTGCCAGAAGCTGGGCCAGCCGGTGCCGCTGTCGAACTTGGTGGTGGACGAGAACAGCGGCAGGGCGCAGCCCGCGCAGCTGAACACGCCGGTGCGCTTTTCCTTGTCCAGCGGACTGCTGAAAGGCCGCTCCGTGCCGGCCTGGCGCAGTATGTGATACTGGTCAGGCGTGAGCAGTTTTTGCCATTCGGCGTCAGTGTGCGTCACCTCATAGGCTTGCGCCGCGTACGCGGGGGCGCTCGATAACAGGCCGCGCGCACCCGCCAGGGCGGCGGAAATAGCGCCAAGGCTGAAAAGGGTGTTTCTTCGAGTCATCATGGAGATTCCTTTTGACGGAGCCATTGTGGCTTTTGCTGTTGGTCGGCGCGGCAGGGTGTTTCTTACAGTTGCGACGCCAGCAGGGGCAATCGGGGCGTTCAGTGGAGGCCGGTCAGCGCAAGCCCAGCGCATAGAACACGCGCAGCGCGGCATAGGCGTCGTTGGCGGCGTAAATCAGCTGCGCCTCGGTGAGCCGCGGGTTGGCCCAGTTCGAGGTGGTGGCCTTGCGCGACTTGATGTAGCGCCGCTGAAACAGCACGGCCACGGCGCCTTTGACGCCCATGTCCTTGCGATAGCCGCGCTCACGAAAGAGGGTGTTCAGTTCCACCACGCCCTGGGGTTCCACGCCCAGCTTGTGGATGATGCGCTTGCGGTCGTCACCCAGGCCGAAGCCGGCCTTGGTGAAGCCCGGCAGCGCCAGCAGCGACGCCGCCACCGCGCGGCACTCCATGTCGTGCAACTGGAAGATGTAGGCCTTGTCCAGCGTGGCGAGCTGCACGATGTGCGGCCCCTCGGACGCCTGGTCCTTGAAAAAGGTGGGTTTCGATTCCGTGTCGAAGCCCCAGGCCGGTGCGCCGGCCAACTCGGCCCGCGCCTGCTCGGCCTGCGCCCCGGTGGCGATGAGTTCGATGCGGTCCAGGCCCAGGCGGTCGAACGGCTCGAGCAGGGCGATTTCTTCCTTGGACGGCGTGGTTTGGTGGTTGTGCATGGGGGCAGCATAGCCGGGCCGGTGCACCCGTTCCGGGCACAATCGCTGAAACAACCCTGAAGAGACACCATGACTGAACGTAAGGTTGCCATCGTTACCGGCTCGGCAACCGGTGTGGGCGCCGCCACGGCGCTGCTGCTGGCGCGTCGCGGCTACGACGTGCTGATCAACTACTCAAAAAGCGAGGCCGAGGCCCGTCAGAGCGAGGCCGCCTGCCGCGAGATGGGGGCCGACACGCTGCTGTTGCGCGGCGACGTGGCGGACGATGCCGACTGCAAGGCGCTGGCGCAGGGCGCCGTGGCGCGCTGGGGGCGCATCGATGCACTGGTGAACAACGCCGGCATTTCCACCTTCAGCGGCGCGGCCAACTGGGACGCGCTGGACGCGCAGACCTTCCAGCGCATCTTCGGGGTGAACGCGGTCGGCCCGTTCCAGATGGTGCGCGCCTGTGCGCCGCACCTGAAGGCGGCGCGGGGGGCCATCGTCAACGTGTCGTCGGTGGCGGGCTCGCTGGGCATTGGCTCGTCGGTGCCCTACATCGCCTCCAAGGGCGCGGTCAATTCCATGACGCTGCACTTGGCGCGCGTCCTGGCGCCCGAGATCCGTGTCAACGCGGTCTGCCCGGGCATGGTCACCTCGCGCTGGTTCGTGGACGGTCTGGGGCAGGAAGGGTTCGACAAGGTCAAGGCCATGACCGAGCAGAACACCGCACTCGGCCGGGCCAGCACGCCCGAAGATGTGGCCGATGCCATCGTCTGGCTGATTGACGGCGCACGCACCGTGACGGGCGAGCTGTTGCTGCTGGATGCCGGCCTGCACCTCGGCTCGACCCGCGTGCCGGTGCTGGGCAAGGCCTGAAGGCTGCGCGGTACCCGCGGGACCATGGCCCATGAAGAAAACATTCCAGCTCAACATCGAAGCTTTGGCCATGGGCTTTGGCGGGGATGTGGGCTGTTCCAGCATGGAACGACTGGAAATCAATCGCTCATGCCGCGCGCCGGTCGCCCGAGTTCCCGCTCCACCGCCAACACGTCGTGTGTGGTTCGCAGGAAGGTGTCCGGTGTCACGCTCATGGAGTCGATGCCGAGTTCCACCAGGTAACGCGCGATCTCCGGATAATCCGACGGCGCCTGGCCACAGATCCCGACGTGGCGCTGGTTGCGCTTGGCGCCGGCGATGGTCTGGCGGATCATCTCCTTGACGCCCTCGTCGCGTTCGTCGAAGTCGAACGCCACAATCTCCGAATCCCGGTCCACACCCAGCACGAGCTGGGTCAGGTCGTTGGAGCCGATCGAAAAACCGTCGAACAGCCGGGCGAAGGCGTCGATCTGGATCACGTTGTTGGGAATCTCGCACATCACGTAGATCTCCAGCCCGTTGACCCCGCTGCGCAGCCCTTGCGCCGCCATGACGTCCAGCACCCGCCGGCCTTCCTCCACGCGGCGGCAGAACGGAATCATGAGCCGCACGTTGTCCAGGCCCATCTCCTCGCGCACGCGTTTCATGGCCGCGCATTCGAGCTCGAACCCGCGCGCGTAGGCCGGATGCGAATAACGCGATGCGCCGCGAAAACCGATCATCGGATTGGATTCGGCCGGCTCGAACCAGCTCCCGCCAAGCAGGCTGGCATATTCGTTGGTCTTGAAGTCGGACATGCGCACAATCACCGGTTTCGGGTAAAAGGCCGCAGCGATGGTTCCCACGCCCTCGGACAACTGGCGCACGAAATAGTCCTGCGGGCGGGCATAACCCTGCGTCAGGCGTGCGATCTGCGCGCGCACGGCTTCGTCTGCAACCTTTTCCGGATGCACCAGGGCCATCGGATGCACCTTGATGTCCTCGGCAATGATGAATTCCATGCGCGCCAGCCCGACGCCGTCGGTCGGCAGCAACGCAGTCTGGAAAGCCAGGTCCGGATTACCCAGGTTGACCATGAGGTGCGTCTGCGGGCGCGCCAGGGACGAGACGTCGGTGCTGGTCCGGGTGAAGGAGATGGCGCCGGCATAGACATGGCCGGTGTTGCCTTCGGCGCACGACACCGTGATCTCCTCGCCCGTGGCGATGCTGCTGGTGGCGCTGCCGCAGCCGACCACGGCCGGGATCCCAAGCTCGCGCGCCACGATCGCCGCATGGCAGGTGCGCCCGCCCCGGTTCGTGACCACGGCAGCGGCGATCTTCAGCACCGTACCCCAGTCCGGCGTGGTGGCGTCGGCGATCAGAACCTCGCCTGGCTGGAACTCGTCAAGCTGCGCCACGTGGGTGATGACGCGCGCCTTGCCGGTCACCACCGACGTGCCGACCGCGCGCCCGCTGACGCGCACCACGCCGCGCACGGCCAGTTGGTACTCGTGCACCAGGCTCAACGGCTTTTGCGATGCCACCGTTTCGGGGCGCGCCTGGACGATGTAGATTTCGCCATCCAGGCCGTCCTTGGCCCACTCGACGTCCATCGGCGTGGGTCCCTCGGCCTCACGGCTGTAGTGGTCCTCGATCGTCACCGCCGCGTCGGCGAGCGTCAGCACTTCGGCGTCGCTGAGGCAGAAACGCTGCTGCTCTTCGAGCGGTGTGGGCACGTTGCGCGTCGTGTCGCGCCCGGCCGCCGATGCATACACCATGCGGATTTCCTTGCCACCGAGCCGACGCCGCAGCACCGCGCGGTGGCCGCTGCGCAGCGTAGGCTTGAAGACGTAGAACTCGTCCGGATCGACCGTTCCCTGGACCACGTTCTCGCCCAGTCCGTAGGCGCCGGTGATGAACACCGCGTCGCGGAATCCGGTCTCGGTATCGAGCGAAAACATGACGCCGCTGGCGGCGCGGTCGGAGCGCACCATCTTCATGACGCCTACCGACAGGAACACCTTGAAATGGTCGAAACCGTGGTCCACGCGGTAGCTGATCGCCCGGTCCTTGAACAGGCTGGCGAAACACTGGCGGACCGAGTCGAGCAGGCGCGCCTCGCCAGCCACGTTGAGATAACTTTCATGCTGGCCCGCGAAACTCGCCGTCGGCAGGTCCTCCGCGGTGGCGGAACTGCGCACTGCCAGGGTGAGCGTGTCGCCGTACTCGTCGCGCAGCTTCCGGTACGCGGCCAGGATCTCGGTCGCCAAGTCGGGGGGCAGCGGCGCGGCCAGGATCACGTCACGGGCGGCCCGGGCGCGACGCGCCAGGTCGTCGACGTCGCCCACGTCCAGCCCGTCGAGCGCCTGGTGCAGCGCCGGCCAGGCATTGGCCTGATCGAGCACGGCGCGGTAGGCTTGCACCGTGATGGCGAATCCGTTCGGAACTTTCACGCCTTGCGCCGTGAGCCGGCTGTACATCTCGCCAAGCGAGGCGTTCTTGCCGCCGACCAGGGGTACATCGGCGTCGCCGATCTGATTGAACCAGCGGATGTAGCGGGGAGCGGAGTTCATGATGGCGGCCTTGCGGGTTCGGGGGCGGGGAGGGGTGTCAGCTCGCCGCAGCCGTCCGCGGCGAGCCGATGGTCTGTGCGACCAATACCTGCTCATCGGGCGACAGTCCCATCGCCTGGCCGAGCGCGCCGCGGTCGATCCAGGCCCGGATCACGCAGGATAGCCCGTCGCTGGCGCAGTAGAGGTAGGCGTTTTGCGCCATGGCACCGGCAGCGAACCATGCATAGGAGTCGCGCTGGCTCGCGGGCACCAGGGCCATGCGCTGGTGCTGCGCCACATACACCAGGTCCAGCGGCGCGGTATCGACGAAGTCCTGGTAACCGGTCACGCGCCGCACGTCGATGGCGCCGACCATGCAAAGCCGGTGTGAGGGTGCGTCATAACGGTACAGGCCACCCGGCAAGGCCGCATAAATATCGATCTCCTGCGCATTCAGCGCACTGGGCGCGGTACGCCCGCCCAGCGCCGGCCGGTTCACGCCGCCAGCGGCCCAGAGCAGGTTCGACAACGTCTGCAAGGGCAGCGGCGCCGGGTCGAACTCGCGCTGCGACTGGCGCTGCTGCAGTGCACGCATCAGCGGCTGGCCACCCGTGGTCTGCGCCGGCGGAAGCGGCAGCGTGCTGACTGCGTAACCTTCGGCGGGCGCGGGCTTGAGTTGCCCGATCAGGCCCAGCGCCATCTTGGTCAAAGTGTTCATGAGTTCACCCATTTCAAAGTTCACAGGACCGCACCCGGCCACCAGGCAGACAGCGCCGCAGTGACTTCAAAGCATGCTACGGCTGCCGCATGCATGGCGGATTGCGCTGCGTCAAGGAAAGGAAACATGTGGCTGGCGCCGGACGCATGGCGCGTGCTGCTGCCCCGCGCGCCACAGGATCAGGGCCGCGCCTGCAGAAACGTGTCGAGTATCTGGTTGTCCGTGCCATCGACGGCCGCGCGCGCCAGCGCCGTCAGGGTCTGCGAGGCTTTGGGGGTTGCTACGTCGATGCCCAGCCCCGCATCTTCTGGCCAGGGTGCGTCGATACGCAGATAACGCTCGCGCAGCCGGTCTTCCATCATGGCCTGCACATGCTGTTGCTGCACCGACACCAGCGTCAGCAGCAGGCGCCCGTCTCTGAACCAGGCAACGGCGCCGTCGTCGCTGCGTGCGCCGCCCGACGGCTGGTAGGCACCGGTGGCGGTGCCGATGGACAACATGCGCACTTGCGCCGCACGCACCTTCATGAAGTGCTCGGCCTCGTGCAGGGCGACCATGTCGGGCGCCACGGCGAACATGCCGCCATCGGCAAACAGGTCGTCACCGATGCGCACTGCCGGGAAGTACCCTGGTGCCGCGCAGGTGGCCATGGCCACATCCACGGCGCGCAGCGCCTCGTCCCCGCGCGAAGCGGCACTGTGCGGCGTCTTGAAGATCTTGGTCAGACTGCGCGTGACATTGACCGCCGGAATAACAACCGGGTGCAGCGCTTCGCCCAGCGTGCGCGTGCCCAGCTCTTGCTCAAGCGCCAGGCGCAACGCCTCGCCACTGTACTTGGGGCTGAGCACCGAACGGCTCAGGTCCACCATCCGCCCGATGGCGCCCGAGGGCAGGGCGCGCGCGGAAAACACTTGCCGGCCCTTTTCGCGGAACAGGTCGACCATGGACTGCATCGGCACTTCATACGCCAGGCCGATGGCCAGGATGCCCCCGACCGAGGTGCCGGCGATGAGGTCGAAGCGCCGGCCCAGCGGCTCGCCCACGCGCGCCTCCAGCGCCGCCAGCGTCACGGCCGTGAACAGGCCAAGGTAGCCGCCTCCGGCCAGCGACAGGATGCGCATCGTCTCGGGGCTTGGCATCGGTGAAATCCTTCTCGGCAGTGTGGCGCAAGGGCTTGAATCTGCATTCCATTATGCTGCGCCAGGCAGGGCCGCAGCCGCTTGATCCATCGCAAAAGGCGACGTAGTCGGCCAGCAGCTGGGAGCAGGGGCGGCGCGGTACCATTGCCCATGAAGAAAACATTCCAGCTCAACATCGAAGGCAAGAACCGCGACCGGGTTCTGGATGCGGTCAAGCACGAGATCCGCAAATACGTCAAGCGCGAGCGGCGGCGCGAACTGCCTGAAGGGGCGGATTTTTGGGACTTTGACTGCAGGTTCGGCCTGACGCAAGACAAGGCCGAGGCGGTGCACTTCGCCACGTTGACCGGCCTGATCGATGGCGTGGCCAAGGACGGGGGCGCGCAGTTTTACATCGAAATCCTGGCCAAACTGGGCCACCGCACGGCCCGGCCGGCAGACGCTCGCGGCGCTGCGGCCTCGGCGGCTTCTGTGGAAGCTGCCGCCAATTTCCTGGACGAAGACGAGTCGTAAACAGCCAGCCGCTCGCCGTTGGCCTTTACCGGCCACGCGCCGCGGCGGCGCGCAGCTTGTCCTTCTTGCTCGGGCGCTTGCCCTTGATGCCGCCGGTGCCGGGCTCGGTGGCTGGCGTCGCCTGTGTAGCCAATTCCAATTCGGTGGGCTCGAAGCTCGGTATCTGTTCGCGCGGCAGGCTCAGGTGCTGGCGCTTTTCGATCAGGCGGAAGTGCGCCTCGGTGTCTGCGCTCACAAAGCTGACGGCCAGGCCGCTGGTCCCCGCGCGCCCCGTGCGGCCGATGCGGTGCACATAGTCCACGGCCGAGCGGGGCAGGTCGTAGTTCAGCACCACCGGCAGCTGCGCAATGTCGAGGCCGCGCGCGGCCAGGTCGGTGGTGACCACCACTTCCCAGCGCTCGGCCTTGAATTCGTCCAGCACCTGTTTGCGCGCGCCCTGGCTCAGGTCGCCGTGAAAGGGCGTGGCGAACACGCCTTTGTCATACAGCTTGGCGGCCACGTGCCCGGCGGCGTATTTGGTGGCGACGAACACCAGCACCCGCTCCCAGCCGTGGGTCTTGATCAGGTGGCGCAGCAGTTCGGTGCGGCGGCCGGCATCCACCTGAATCACGCGTTGCAGGATGGCGGGCTCGTTCGCCGGGGTGGATTCGACGTGAACGCGCATCGGCTCGCGCAACAGGCTCTCGGCCAGCGCTTGCACCGCGGGTGGAAATGTGGCCGAGAAAAACAGATTTTGGCGCTGGGCCGTCAGCAAGGCCAGCACACGGTTCAGTTCTTCGGCAAAACCCAGGTCCAGCAGGCGATCGGCCTCGTCCAGCACCAGCAGGCTGACGGATTGGAGTTTGAGCGCGTTGTGCTCCACCAGATCCAGCAGGCGCCCGGGCGTGGCCACCACAATATCGGCGCCGCCGCGCAGGCCCATCATCTGCGGGTTGATTGAGACGCCGCCAAACAGCACGGCGACCTTGAGCGGCTGCGGCAAATGCTGCGCCAGGCTGCGCAGAACCTCGCCGACCTGCGCAGCCAGCTCGCGCGTGGGCACCAGCACGAGTGCGCGAACCCGCCGGGGCGTGTGTTGGCGGCCTTCTTGCAGCAGTTGCAGCAGGGGCAGGGCGAAGGCGGCGGTCTTGCCGGAGCCGGTTTGCGCCGAACCGAGCACGTCGGCGCCGAGCAGCACGGCGGGAATGGCTTGCGCCTGGATGGGCGTGGGCGTTGCAAAGCCCAGCTCGCCGGCGGCGCGGACGAGTGCAGGGGAAAGGCCGAGTGTGGTGAAAGGCATGATGGGGGTCGGCCAGTGTAACGGGCCGGCGACCCGCCCCCGCCTGGCGACTGTTCTAGACTCGTGGCTTCATGAAAATCGACTTGACCCGCGTTCGCCCCTGGCTGGCTGGAATCCTGCGCCGCCTGCGCCACCCCACCCGGCTCGGCATGGCCCAGTCGCTGGCCGCGCTGCCGGTGCTGGTGCTGCTGTACGTCCTGATCCTGATTCCGTTTACCCCGAGCATCAAGAACATCGAGAAGGCCAGGGTTCAGCAGCCTGCGATCGTGCTGTCGAGCGATAACGTGGAGCTGGCCGTGTTCCAGCGCGCCAACCGCAGTTGGACCAAGCTCGGTGATATCTCGCCGCACGTGGTGGATGCGCTGATCGCCACGGAAGACCACCGGTTTTACCAGCACCACGGGATCGACTTCAAGCGCACGGCCTCGGCCGCGCTGCACACCTTTGGCGGCGATACGCAGGGCGGCTCGACCATCACGCAGCAGCTTGCGCGCAACCTGTATCCCGACCAGGTGGGCCGCGCACAGACGTTGACACGCAAGATCAAGGAAGCCATCACGGCGCTGAAGATCGAATCCGTTTATTCCAAGCGCGAGATCCTGGAAACCTACCTCAACACGGTGCCGTTCCTCTACAACGCCTATGGCATCGACATGGCGGCCCGCACCTACTTCGACAAGTCGGCGGACGAGCTCGATGTGCTGGAGAGTGCCACGCTGATCGGCATGCTCAAGGGCACGAGCTACTACAACCCGGTGCTGAACCCCGAGCGTGCGGTGGAGCGCCGCAATACGGTGCTGGCCCAGATGGTCAAGTACAACAAGCTGACGCCAGCGAAGTTCGAGTCGCTCAGGAAAAAGCCGCTCCGGGTGGATTTCGAGCGGCAGATCGAGCTGCAAGGTCCGGCTCCTCACTTCACCGCGTATTTGCGCCGCTGGCTCATCGACTGGGCCGACCGCAACGACTACAACATCTACGCCGACGGGTTGGTGGTGCGCACCACCATCGACTCGCGCTTGCACCTGCTGGCCAACCAGGCGGTGAAGCGCCAGGCCGACCGGCTGCAGGGCGTGGCCAATGCCGAGTGGGGGCCCCGTGCCTGGAGCGCGAAGAAGAACCTGGTGCGCGCTTTTGTGCGCGCCACTTCCGAGTACAAGGTCGCGCTCGATTCAGGCTTGACGGACGAGCAGGCGCTGAAGGAGTTGCAGTCCGACGCGGACTTCATGCGCGAACTGCGGCAAAAGACGACCCGCGTGCAGGCCGGCTTCGTGGCGATGGACCCGAGGAACGGGCACGTGATGGCCTGGGTCGGCAGCCGCGACTTCACCCAGGACCCGTTCGACCACGTGCAGCAGGCGCGCCGGCAGCCCGGATCCACCTTCAAGCCCTTCGTGTATGGCGCCGCATTCGAGCAGGGCGCGCTCCCCACCGACACGTTTGTGGACAAGGCGGTGGAGATTCCGCTGGGTGGCGGCGCCGTCTGGCGGCCAACCGACGCGGGCGGACCCAGCGGGCGTACCATGACCCTGCGCGAGGGCCTGGAGCATTCCGTCAACACCATCACGGCCCAGGTCATGCAGACCGTGGGCCCCGCCAAGGTGGCCAAACTGGCGCGGGCCATGGGCGTGCAGCAAAGCAAGTTAGAGCCGGTGCCCTCGCTGGCGCTGGGGACCAGCCCCGTGACCCTGAAGGAAATGGTATCGAGCTACAGCACCATCGCCAACGAGGGTGCCTACATCGAGCCGATGATGGTGACGCGCATCGAGGACAGGAACGGCAAGGTGCTGGAGGAGTTTCATCACGCGGCGCCGCAGCAGGCTCTGCCGGTCGCCGCTGCGCAAACCCTGCTCGACGTGATGCGCGGCGTTATCGATCGCGGTACGGGTGCCGGCATTCGCAGCGCCTTCGGCATTGCCGCCGATGTGGCGGGCAAGACCGGCACCACACAGGACAACACCGATGGCTGGTTCATCCTGATGCAGCCGCAGCTGGTGGCCGGTGCCTGGGTCGGCTTCAACGACAACCGCGTGACCTTGAACGACTACTGGGGGCAGGGTGCGCACAGTGCGCTGCCCATCGTGGGCAACTTCTTCCAGCGCGCCCTGAATGGCCGCGTGATCGATCCGCGCGCGCGCTTTGCCGCGCCCAGAGCGTTCGCTCCGCCGAGTGCGCCGGCCCCGGAAGAAGCCAACGGCGCAGCTGATGCCAATGAACAGGGTTCAACCGCGTCCGATGCGCAGTCGGGAAGCACGCCGGAAGCGGCTGTGGCTCTGACGCCAGAGGCGGGCGGGCCGCCGGTGCCGGTTCCGGGGCCGGCCACCGGTGCCCTCCTGCAGGCGCCGCTCGTTCCGCTGACACCGCAGACTGTGTTGCCCGGTGCCCCGACGGTGCAAGCCGGCCCCCCTCAGGGTGAGTCCGCCAGCCCGGGCAACCAGTGATTCAAATCCGAGTCTCGCATTGCTTGGTTGGGAAAAATGTGGCCACTACAATGATCCGGCGCTTCCCATCAAACCATGGCGCTGGACACAGGAGCAACAATGCAATCAATTCGGAAACTCACCTTCTGCGCCGTCTTGCCGGCGCTCTGGCTAGGCACCGCTTTTTCGCCGGCCTTTGCGGCTGATGAGATTGCCGCGGGCTCGATCACGAACAGCCCGCCGATGATCTCCTATGCCTCCGACGGCACCACGCTGCAGGGCGCGATCGTCGATCTGGCCGCGGCCATGAGCAAACAGATGGGCAAGACGATCAGCTTCAAGGCGATTCCCTTTGGTGGCCTGTTGCCGGCGATGCAGGCCAAGCACATCGACATCACGTTCACGATGATGAACGACACACCCGAGCGCGAGAAGGTGGTCGACTTTGTCGACTTCTTCAATCTCGGCACGATGCTGCTGGTCAAGAAGGGTAACCCCGAGCACATCGAGAGCCTGGAGACGATGTGCGGCAAGACCGTCTCCACCGTCCAGGGGTCGACGCAAATCATGCTGGTCAACGAGATGAGCGCCAAGTGCAGCACCGACGGCAAGCCCGAGATTGCCAACCTGCAATACGCGCAACCTTCGGATGCACGGCTGCAGGTGCAGACCGGCCGCGTTGCGGCATTTCTCGGCAATTCGCCGGTGATGGTCTCTCTGGCCAAGACCGCGGGCGACGGCACGATCTTCGATGTGGTGCCCGGTCACGAGTACCAGCCGGTGCCCCTGGGCATTGCCGTGTCCAAGACGAACCAGCCGCTGCGCGACGCCTTGCAGAAGGCGCTCAATGCGCTGATCGCCGATGGCAGCTACCGCAAGATTCTCGAAAAGCATGGGGTCGAGGGCGGCGCCGTGAAGGCGGCGACGATCAACGGCGGCGCCAACCTCAAGTTGTGACAAACCGCGAACGCTCCGGCTGCAGGGAGCCGCGATGACGCGCGTAGTGCCGCTGCGCCGGCCCGGGCTCTGGCTGACCAGCGCCGTGGTGGGCACGCTGCTGGTGCTGCTGGCGGCCTCCGTCTGGCGCAACCCGAACATCGTTCATTCGGTGATCTTGCAGTACCAGTTTGCGCCGGCCATCCTGGCGGGGCTTCGCACGACCATCGTGCTCGCCCTCCTGGCGGCGGTGATCGGCCTGGTGCTGGGTATTTTGCTGGCCATGCTGCGGCTGTCGGCGAGCCCGGTGCTGCGGCTCGGCAGCGGCTTGTACACCTGGCTGCTGCGCGGCACGCCGCTGCTGGTGCAGATCCTGATCTGGGGCAACCTGGCACTGCTGTTTCAGCACATCGGCCCGTTCGACACCAACGCGGTCATGACGCCATTTGTCGCGTCCGTCGTCGCGCTCGGCCTGAACGAGGCCGCCTACATGGCGGAGATCGTGCGCGCCGGCATCCTGGCGGTCGATCGCGGCCAGTACGAGGCCTCGCTCGCGCTGGGCATGCCGCGCACGCTGGCCATGCGCCGCATCATCCTGCCGCAGGCACTGCGCGTGATCATCCCGCCGGCGGGCAACCAGTTCATCTCGCTGCTGAAGGCGACCTCGCTGGTCTCGGTGATCGCCGGCGGCGACCTGCTGACGGCGGCGCAGAACATCTCGTCGGCCAACCTGCACACCCTCGAGCTGATGCTGGTGGCAACCTTCTGGTACTTGGTGCTCACGACCATCACCAGCATCGGCCAGTATTTTGTGGAGCGCCGGCTCGGCCGCTCGGGGACGGGGCTGCATGGCGCGCGCTGACACCCATCCAATGGCTGCGGGCACGGGCGCCATGGTCTGCGCGCAGGACGTGCACAAGCGCTACGGGCGTGATGAGGTGCTCAAGGGGATCGACCTCGATGTCGCAGCGGGCGAGGTGCTGTGCCTGATCGGGCCGTCGGGCTCGGGCAAGAGCACTTTTTTGCGCTGCATCAATCACCTGGAGAAGATCGACGCCGGGCGGCTGTCGGTCGATGGCGAGTTGATCGGCTACCGCGAGCGCGGCGATCTCCTGTACGAAATGCACGAGCGCGAGGTCTGCCGCCAGCGCGCGAGCATCGGCATGGTGTTCCAGCGCTTCAACCTGTTTCCGCATCTGACGGTACTGGA
Source organism: Rhodoferax sp. (assembly GCA_031291295.1). Taxonomy (GTDB): domain Bacteria; phylum Pseudomonadota; class Gammaproteobacteria; order Burkholderiales; family Burkholderiaceae_C; genus Rhodoferax_A. Next base: position 80,815 of record JARLJI010000058.1, read on the forward strand.
AAACATCATCGAGGCGCCGCTCCACGTGAAGCGCGAATCGAAGGCCGAGGCGGTCGAGCGCGCACGTGCGCTGTTGCAACGCGTGGGCCTGCGCGAAAAGGCCGACGTCTATCCGAGCCGCCTGTCCGGCGGGCAGCAGCAGCGGGTCGCGATCGCGCGGGCGCTGGCCATGCAGCCCAAGCTCATGCTGTTCGACGAGCCGACCTCCGCGCTGGACCCCGAGCTTGTCGACGAAGTGCTGGCCGTGATGCGCGGCCTGGCCGAGGACGGCATGACCATGATCGTCGTGACCCACGAGATCGCCTTCGCGCGCGACGCCGGTCACAAGATCGCCTTCATGGACGGCGGCGTCATCGTCGAATCGGGGCCGCCCGGCGAGGTGCTGTCGCGCCCCCGGCACGAGCGGACGCAAGCCTTTCTGGCCCGCGTGATCGGCGGACAACACTGAGAACACATCATGGCCTCACGCACGATCACCACCGACGCCTACAAGCTCTTTCCCTCGCCGCGCAACGTGCACCGCGAGGTGTTCCTGCATGAGGTTTTTGTGCCGCACCCTTATGCGCTGATCGACCTGCCGAGCTTTCACCTCAAGGGCAAGCACAGCCTGTTCGCCGCGTGCCGGCTGGCCGACATGAAGATGGGGCAGTTGGTGACGTTTGAGATCGAGGCCGACATGATGAAGTTCACGGCCCGGTTTGTGCCGGACTGAACTCATGAAAAGCCGTCAAGCCAGCGGTGGCCTCGTCTATTCCACCGAGGCCGGCAGAATGTGCCCCGCCTGCCGGCAACCCGTAGCGCTGTGCGTCTGCGGCGCGAAGCAGCCCATTCCGGCCACGGATGGCATCGTGCGCGTCTCGCGCGAAACCAAGGGCCGCGGCGGCAAGGTCGTGACGCTGGTCAAGGGACTGGCCTTGGAGGCGCCCGCGCTCGCGGCATTGGGCAAGCAGCTCAAGGCCGCATGCGGCTCGGGCGGCGCGGTGAAGGACGGGGTGATTGAAGTGCAGGGTGATCACTGCGACCGGGTGATCGAGATGCTCAAGGCGCAGGGCCGCACGGTCAAGCGGGCGGGGGGTTAGGCGCATGGATTCCGAGCAGTTGCAGCGCCTGCTGACCACCGAGATGCCCTACGGCAAGTACAAGGGCCGGCTGATTGCCGACCTGCCCGGAACCTACCTCAACTGGTTTGCGCGCGAGGGTTTTCCAGCGGGCGACATCGGCCGCCTGCTGGCGCTGATGCATGAGATCGATCACAACGGGCTGTCCGCGCTGCTGGACCCGCTGCGGGGAAAAAACTGACCGGGAGGCCGGCGAAGGGACGCGGTCCGGCGCCGGCGGCAGAGATCGTGTTGACTATCAAAATAATAGCTACACGCGCATATACTCATTGGGCTACAAGCCTATTTCATTCTGAATTGATGCAAACCCGGAAGCCGCTCGGCGCTGGCGAACCGCTGCCGCGAGGTTGTCCAGCACCTCCACGGTCGCGTCCCAGCCGATGCAGGCATCGGTCACGCTCTGGCCATAGCGCAGGCCCTTGCGGCCGTCGGTGATGTCTTGCCGGCCTTCCACCAGATGGCTCTCGATCATGACGCCGCAGATGCCGGCCGAGCCGCTGCCGATTTGCTGGGCGACATCGGCCGCCACCGCGGGCTGCCGCGCGTAGTCCTTGCCGCTGTTGCCGTGGCTGCAATCGATCACCAGCCGCGCGGGCAGGCCGGCCTGGCTCAACGCGTCGGTGGCGCGGTGCACGCTGGCCGCATCAAAATTCGGCCCATCGCTGGCGCCGCGCAGCACCAGGTGGCCGTCGGGGTTGCCCGTGGTCGTGATGACCATGGCCCGGCCTTCGAGCGAGATGGTGGGAAAGCGGTGCGGCTGGGCGGCGACGTGGATCGCATCGATGGCGGCGGCCAAGCTGCCGTTGGTGGCGTTCTTGAAGCCCACCGGCGCCGACAGGGCCGACGCCATCTGACGGTGCAACGGGCTCTCCACCGTGCGCGCCCCGATGGCGCCCCAGGTCAGCAACTCGGCGTAGTACTGCGGCGTGACCAGGTCCAGGATTTCAGAGGCCGCCGGTACCCCCAGGTGCGCGCATGCCAGCAGGATGCGCCTCGCGTGGCGCAGGCCTTCGCCGATGTCACCCTGCCCATCAAGGTCCGGGTCGTAGATCAGGCCCTTCCAGCCCATGCGCGTGCGCGGCTTCTCGAAATACACGCGCATCACCAACAGCAGCGATTCGCCCAGCCGCTGCGCCATCTCGCGCAGGCGCGTGGCGTACGCCAGTGCCGATTCGGGCTCATGGATCGAGCATGGCCCAACCACCACCAGCAGCCGGTCGTCGAGGCCGCGCAGGATGTTGCGGGTGGCAGCGCGCGCGGCCGCGATGCCGGCGGCCTGCGCTTCGCTCGCAGGAAGTTCATCGCGCAACAGCCGCGGTTCCGGCAGCGGATCGGCGCGCGCGATGTGGATGTCTGAGATGGGGGTGGGCACGGCGTCTCCGAGGGCGGGCTGAAGGGCGAGGGCGTTTATGTTTCTAGGGCGAGCGGTGCAGGCGCGGGGCCGACATGGCGTCGATCTGGTCGGCGATCGCCTCATCGACATGGGGCAGGCGCGGCGCGAGATTCGCGGCACCGAACGCCGCGCGCAGTTGTTGCAGGTCCTTGACGCTGGGCGCCACTTTGATCTGAGCCAGCGCGGCCGTGGCATTGCCGCCGCGCAGCAGCGCCAGCACCTTGGGGGCCCACACACTTGGATGAGACATTTTTGATCTTTCGTTCAGACCGTGACTTTACCGCGCGCGGCACAAGGATGCCCCGGCATCAGCACTGCAATGGTGGCCGGCCCCCAAGCTTGTCGTGCGCCTGCGCCTCGCGTTGCAGCGCCCCGGCAATATCTCCGATGCTTTCCCGATGGAGCAGCTCTTTCATGGCGCCCAGAACGACCGGGTCGCCCGCGGCCAGTTGGCGAGCCAGGTTGCGCGCTTCCGTGACCAGGTTCTCGTCGTCTATCACGGCCCAGATCAACCCCCATCGTTCGGCGTCCGTAGCGCTGACTTCCCGGCCCAGCATGAGCATACCTTTGGCTTTTTGCAGGCCGACGCTGCGCGGCAGCAAAGACGCCACCGCCCCGGTGCCGAACAGGCCCATATTGACCTCGGGCAGCATGAACCTGGCGCCACGGGACGCGATGGCAATGTCGCAGTTGAGCATGAGTTCCAGCCCGGCCCCGATGACCCAGCCGTGCACGGCTGCGACCACCGGCTTCGCCGTGTTCATCAAGGCCTTGGCGAGATCCTGCAAGACGCTCACAAACTCGGGCGCGGGCGGATCGTCGCGATCCTTGCCAGCACAAAACGCACGTCCTTTGCCGCGCAGCAGGATGGCACGAACCTGCGCATCGCGCAGGCCGTCGGTCACACGGGCGAGCAGCTCCCGGGCCATGACAAGCGTCAGTGCGTTGAGCTTGTCGGGTCGGTTGAGCCGGATCTCCAGCACGCCTTCGATGTGTTCGACGAGGATTGACATGGGGGCCGCCTTGGGTGGGGTGAGAGTGATTTTCAGTGCGTGCGGGCAACTATAGGCCTGAAGCCGGTGGGCCGGCGAGCCGGCACGAAGGCACGGTGTCGATTAAGATGAAATTCACCTTGCTGACAATGACACCATGAACGCACCGAAACGCATTCCCGGCCACCGATCCCTGCATTCTCCCGGCCCGACCCGAGTGCCCGATGAGGTGGTGCATGCGATGAGCCGTCAGCCTATGGACCTGGCTGATCCGCGGCTCGGGGTGGTCATCGAGGCTTGCGAGAGCGGACTCAAACGCCTGTTGCAGACCGAGCGCGCGCAGGTGTTCATGTACTCCGCGAATGGCCACGGCGCCTGGGAGGCGGCGATTGTCAATCTGATCGCGCCGGGGCAGACGGTTCTGGTGCCGGGGACCGGGCATTTCTCGGAATCCTGGGCCGTGCAGACCGAGGCGCTCGGCGGCCGTGTGGTTCGAACGCCTTGCGTTGAGGGCTTTCCCATCGACGCCGACGCGGTGGAGCAGGTGCTGCGCGCAGACACCCGGCGTAAAATTGCGGCCGTATTCGCCGTGCACACCGATACGGCCAGCGGCTTGACCAGCGATCTGCGCGCGCTGCGCGCGGCCATCGACGCCGCCGGTCATCCGGCCTTGTTCGTGGTCGATGTCGTGGCTTCGCTCGGCGCTTCGCCGTTTGCCATGGATGCGCTCGGCGCCAACGTCGTGATCGGTGCGTCCCAGAAGGGGCTCATGGTGCCGCCCGGGCTGGGCTTTGTAGCGGTCGACAGCGTGGCGATGGCCGTGGCCAGCCGCAATCCGGCGCCCCGGTTTTACTGGGACTGGAGCCGGCGCAGCAGTGATCTGGTGTATCGCAAATTTTGCGGCACACCGCCGCAAAGCCTGCTCATGGGGCTGGACGCCGCGCTGTCATTGATTTTTCGCGAGGGCGTCGACGAAGTCATTGCGCGCCATCGATTGATCGCGCGTGCGGTGCATGCCGCCGTGGCCTGCTGGAGCGAGGGTGGGGCGCTGCAGTTCTTCGGTCAGGTACCCGAGGCCCGCTCGGTGTCGGTCACCACCGTACTGGTGCAGCCGGGGATCGATCCCGAAGCGATGCGCGAGGTGGCGCGGGAGCGGTTCCAGGTCGCCATCGCGGGCGGCCTGGGGCCGCTCGCGGGCCGGGTTTTTCGTATCGGTCATCTGGGGGATATGAACCCCGCGATGATTCTGGGCTGCCTGGCCGGCGTGGAAGCCGCCCTGACGGTGCAGGGTATTCCGTTTGGTCGTAATGGGGGGCAACAGGCAGTTGCCTGCCTGGCCGCGGGTTGACGCTCAAAAGGGCATCAATTACCGCCGGTCGTCGCCCCGGCCCCTGTCGCCATGATCACCACGGCCTCCGTCGCCACGGTGGTCACCCCGGCCTCCGTCACCATGGTGGTCGCGGTCGGGACCACCATGCCAGTCTCGACGATCGTGACCATTGCCGCGCCATCCGGGATGTGCACGCTGGTAGCGGTCCCGAACCCATTGCTCCTGCACAAAATACACGGGTCGGCCACAGGCGTTGTAGCGACCGCAATAACGGCGCCAGTTTTGCTGATAAAGCGGGGGGACGTAAAGGTACATCGGCGCCACGCCAACAGGCCCTGGCGCGATCATCACCGGTTGCGGATAGACCACCGGAGGCGGGGGGTAGCCGCCGCCAATGTTGATCTGGCCATAAACGCCAGGCTGATTGATGCCGATGGACACCCCCACCTGCGCGTAGACGGGGGCAATGGCACAAGCGGCGAGAGCGAGGGCAATTAATTTTTTCATCAGGTTTCTCCAGAAATATTGTCACCCTACAACGCGAGTATCTTCTCCCGCGGTGACAGGATCGGCGTCGTGATGCACGCCTTTACGTGTTTTTACATGCTAGCCGGCTCGCCCTTGCGTCGGCTTGGATCCGGCCCCGCTGCGATGCGTGTGAGCAATCACGGCGCGATGTTGCGCGGGGCGGTCGTCTGCAATGTGCCTGGCGCTCAGCCTATCTAACGGGCGTCTCGGCTTCCCTGAGGAGGCCGCCTGCCTCCACACTGCCTTGGGCGGGACTTTGCATGCGTGCCACGCAGTCGTCACGACTTTCGGCGGGCTGTTCGTTGCACCGGCGCATGGCGTTTCTTTGATAGTCGGTCGGGCCGGCGCTGGTGAGCCCGCCGCGCCGGGCGGCTTGGAGCGCCGCGCCAGCTTCCTTCAGGCAGGTGGCGCGATCCTCATTGGACTGGCCGGCGTTGCAGGCTGCGCGGTCCTGTATGTACTGTGCTTGTGCACTGGATGAGTCGCGGCTGCCGGCGGCCAGCGCCGAAGCTCCCAACAGTGCCCCCAGGGCACACAGCGTGAGGTTGCGATAAGAAATGGGGGTGCGAAGTGCGAACATAAATAACTCCTGTGGTTCCGCCAAGGGATACTTCAGTTTATTGATGCTTCGTGCCCCGGGGTGTCAGACAAAGCCCCGGTTTGATGCGTGAAATGCCTGCTTTGTTGTGGGACAACTCCGACAGGCCTGGACCTGACTTGAAACCCAGCCCCGTGACGGCCGTTCGCCTAAACGCCAAGATAGCGCTGCAGAAGATCCGGCTGGGCCTTGAGTTCGGCTGCCGGGCCTTCATGCGCGATGTGGCCGTTGTTGATGATGTAGACGCGGCTTGCCAGTGCCAGTGTGGCGGCGAGGTTCTGCTCTACCAGAACAATGGTTTGGCCGGCCTGTGCCAGGCTGCGGCAGACGCGCACGAGATCCTGAACAATCACCGGAGCGAGTCCCTCGAATGGCTCGTCGAGCAGCACAATCTTCGGATCCCGCACCAGCGCTCGTGCGATCGCCAGCATCTGCTGCTCACCGCCGGAGAGGTCCGTGCCGCGGCTGGTGCGTCGCGCCTTTAGCCGCGGAAACATGTCGTAGATGCGCTCCAGCGGCCATTTGTTGTCGGCGGTCAGTCCGGCGAGGATGATGTTTTCCTCCACGTTGAGGCTGCCGAAGATGCGGCGGTCTTCATGGACGAGTTGCATGCCGACCCGGGCAATGTCATGCGCCTTCTTGCCGGCAACCTCCATACCTTCGAGCTTGACACTTCCGGCTCTGGGCTCGACCACGCCCATCAGGCTCTTGAGCGTTGTGGATTTCCCGGCCCCGTTGCGGCCCAGAAGTGCCACCACCTCGTTTTTCTCGACGCGAAGCGAAACATCGAACAGGATGTGACTGTCACCGTAGTAACTGTTCAGGCCGCTGACTTCGAGCAGGCTCATACCAACGCTACCTCTTCATGCACGCCGCCGAGATAGGCTTCCTGCACCGCGACGTTGGTCTTGATTTCATCGGGCGTAGCCGCCTCAACGAGGATACGTCCTTCCTGCAGCACGGTGACTTTCTCGACCAGTTCGAACAGCGAGTCCATGTCGTGGTCGATGACGATCATCGTGCGGCCCTGGGCAATCGATTTCAGCAGGGCCACCGTGTCAACCCGCTCCTGCGTACTCATGCCGGCAAGCGGTTCGTCGAGCAGCAACAGGCTCGGCGAAGTCGCAAGCGCCAGCCCGATCTCAAGCCGCCGCTTCTCGCCATAGGCCAGTTCGGACACAGGCGTGTCGAGCCGCTCCGCCAGGTGAACCAGAGCGGCAGTGCCTTCGACTTGCGCATCCAGACCGGAAACCTTCGAAAGGCTCTTGAACAGGTCGAGCCTGAACTTGCCCCGGGTCTCGCCGAGTGCGGCGATCGACAGGTTCTGCCTGACGGTGAGCCGTTCGAAAAGCTGGTTGATCTGGTAACTCTTGGTGAGTCCGAGCTGACAGGCATCAGCCACGCCCAGGTCGGTGATGTCGCGGCCATCGAACACGATTTTTCCGGAGGTCGGTACGATCTCGCAGGTCAGCATCTTGAAGAAGGTCGTCTTGCCGGCGCCGTTCGGCCCGATGATGCCTCGTATCTCGCCGTGTTTAACCATGAAGTCGATTTCACTGTTGGCGACCAGGCCGCCATAACGCTTGGTCAGGCCGCTCGCCTGCAGGATCGGGCCGGTCTTGCTGGCAGTCGCCTTGTGTCCGACCGTCATCGCGCCCTTCGCGGCGGGCGTTGATGCGGTTGCCGCAGGCGTTGCGGCAATCGGCAGCTTGACCTCCTTCTTGCTACCTCTTGCCCGATCGTACAGATCGACGATCGCACCAGCCAGGCCGCGGCGCAGGAAGACCACTAGAAGCACGAACACGATCCCAAGGATCAGCTTCCAGGTGGCGCCAAGGTTCAGGATCGTCTGGAAGAAATCGCTCAGGTAGAGCCAGACCGCCGCACCGAGCAGCGGCCCGAACAGGGTGCCCGCACCGCCGATTGCGGTCATGATGACGATTTGCCCCGAGGTGTCGAACGTAAAGGCGTCGGGCGGCATGAAGCCCTGCATGAGGCCGAGCAGGCCACCGCCGAAACCCGCATACATGGAAGCGATCACGAAAACCAGCAGCTTGTAGCTGTGGATGTTGTGACCCAGCGCCTGTGCGCGCAGTGGATTGTCGCGAATGGCGCGCAGCATCAGGCCGACGGGTGAGCGCACAATGCGCAGCGCGATCACCAGCCCGACGAAATACCAGAACGCGAAGAAGGCATACATCGACAGGTTGCTGGTGAACTCGAGGCTCGTGAAGCCCAGGCTCAGGTTCGGCTGCGGCACGCCGGGCAGACCGTTCTCGCCGCCGGTGTAGGCCGACAGCGGGTTGAATTCGACGAAGAAGAAGACTTCGGCGATCGCCACGGTAATCATGGCGAAATAGATACCGGTGCGCCGCAGCGCGACCAGGCCAACCAGATAGCCGATGACACCCGCCACGATCGTGCCGAGAATGATGGCCACAATGGTATTGGTGAACGAGGTCTGCGTCAGCAGGTAGGCCGCGAACATGCCACCGGAGCCGAAGAACGCGGATTGGCCGAAGGAAAGCAGGCCGGTATAGCCGAACAGGAGGTCGAAACCAATCCCGACCAGGCCCCAAATGAGGATCCGATTGATCGTGGTCGGAGAGAATCCGAGATAGGGCAGCACGAATGGCGCCGCAATCAGGCCGACGGCCGTCAGGATTTCGACACGGAAGCGACGTGGTCTGGACATCGATAAATTATTTTTATTCGCGGCCCGCCGCGCCGAGCAGTCCGCGAGGACGGAACACCAGCACGAGCGTCATCGCCACGAACAGCATGACATAAGAATAGGCAGGATTGACCATCGAAGTGATGGAGATGATCTCGCCGGCAATGAGGCCGCCCAGTACCGCGCCCGGGAAGGAGCCGACACCCCCGATGACGACGACGACGAAGGTTTGTACCAGGATCGCCTCGCCGACGTCGGGCGCAATGGAGACCACCGGGGCGTTGACGACGCCGGCGAAGCCGGCCGCCATTGCGCCAATACCGAACACCAGCATGAATATCTTGTAGACGTTGATGCCGAGCGAACTGACCATCATCGAATCCTCGATCCCGGCACGCACGATCATGCCGATGCGGGTGCGGTAGAGCACAAAATACAGCGCAAGCAGTGCGACCGCGACGATGCCAAGCAGCGCCAGCCGATAGGTCGGGTAGACCATGAAGCCGAGCTGCGTGATGCCGGCCAGCGCTGCTGGCGGGGGCACCGTCTGCGACAGGCTGCCGAAGAAGAAGCGCACGGCTTCAACGAAGACGATGCCGAGGCCGAAGGTGACGAGAAGCTGATCTTCAGGCGGCCGTGCATAGAAATGGCGAATGATCAAGCGCTCGGTCACCACGCCCACCACCATCACGAACAGCGAGCCGACAATGACCGCGACGATGAAAGAGCCGGAATAGGTGTAGGCCACCCAGCCGGCATAGCCTCCCAGCATGAACATCGCGCCGTGCGCGAGGTTGAGCACGCCGAGGGTGCCGTAGATGATCGTCAGGCCGGAGGAGATCAGCGCCAGCAACGCGCCCAGCACCAGGCCGTTGAAGCATTGCGATATGAAGTTGGCCCAGTTAATCACGCGGTCCCGCCCTGATCGTCGATCAATTCGAATATGTCATGTTGGCATCAGAATCTGTGATGCCCAGCGGCCCGCGAGGACCATGAATGTTTGCCATCATGTGTGACAGCAAGCACTCTCATCCCGCACCGGCCAGAGTACGTCTTTGTCTGTCAGGTGTAATCGCCGAGCTTGCAGCCAAACGCGTCGGCCGGCTGCGTGACCTTTTCACCGGGCACGATTTCGAGTACATCCCAGAAGTCCTCGTTGTTCTTCATGTCTTTCTTGGCTTTGCCGCGAACAATCACAACCGGGCGAATGCATTGGTGATCCTGCGGTCGATAGTGGACATCGCCGAGGAGTGACGGCATGGTTTCACCCTTCTCGTACTGCTTGATGACGTCAGGCGGGTAGAAACTGCCGGCTTCCGTGACCATCCGCGCCCACTGGGCGAAGCTCACATAGGAGTTCTCGGCACCCCATTCCGGTCGATAGCCGTACTTCTTCTGGAACGCGTCCACGAACAGTTTGGCAAGGGGATACTTGTCTTCGAGCGTCCACCAGAAATCGGTCGCCGCAAAAACGCCAGCCGTGATGTCCGGTCCAACCTCCTTCGCGATAAATGGAATCTGGTACGGGAGAACCAGCGTCATCTTCGGGAGCAGGCCGAACTGCTTGGCCTGCTGGGTCGACAACACGGCGTCACGGCCCCAGTTGACGTTGATCAGGAATTCGGCGCCTGAATTCGCGATATTGGTCAGGTACTGGCTGAAATCCTGGGTGCCGAGCGGCGACACCTGATTGGTCACCATGGTCCAGCCCGCGTTCTTGGTCAGGTAGTCGTTGACAGATTTCGTCGTGGTGTGGCCATAGGTGTAGTCCGGCGTCATGAACGCGGCCTTGCGGTTCTTGCCGAACTGCTTGACCAGTACCGGGCCGATGGCGTTTGCCGCAGTCTCGCCGTAGAAGCCCTGCCGGAAGCCGTAGCGCACGCAGTCCTTGCCGGTCGTGTCGTTGGAGCCGGAGATGCCGGCCAGATAAAGAATCTTCTCGCGATCGGCAAACTTGTTGAGCGCGACCGCCACGGCCGACGAGGTCGAGCCGGTCATCATGATGATCTTGTTCTGGCCGATGAAAGTCTGTTCCACCTGCAGCGCCTGGTTGGGCTTGGCGACCGAGTCGGCCGAGAGCAATTTCACCTTCTTGCCGAGCAGGCCGTTGTTCACCTTCGGTGCGAATTTCTTCATCAACTCGTGGTTGGTGTTCATGTGTTCGACGGCGAGCTCCATGCCCTTGAGCTCGTCAGCGCCCTGCACCGCATAGGTACCGGTGAGCGGCACGGCGGCGCCGATGTAAACCGTGTCACCTTGCGACCCGGCAGGCCAGGTCCCCATGGCCGGCCTGTCTTCGGCGTAGGCCCATTGGATGCCCCCGAAACTGGCAAGCAACGTCGCGCCGAGGGCGCCCGAGCCCCGATGCAGCGCGTCACGGCGCGAGATGGTGGGTGTGGTCCCGTTGGTGGGTTTGAACTTTGACATGTGTTTCCTTTCCTGGAAATTGATCCTGATTTGGCCCGGGTCACAGCCGTTGGGTTGCCGATTTCTACTTACAGTGCATGGCAGCAGCTCCGTAGGCCACCCCGCCAAGGCGACGTTCATCAAAGTCGCAAAACGCGGTACCAGAAAAAACTGTTTTATACATCCCGGCACGATACATTTGTGTGTAATATATCCTGATGCGATGTATTGTCAAACAATGGTAAACCCTGAAAAGCCTGCCCGGCGAGCCACCATCGGCCGGTCTGGCGTTCGAGAAAACTGATCCCTGGAGTCGATGTGAAAAAGGAAGAATTCCAGCTCCTTGCGGAATTTCGCATGTGCCTGCGCCAGTTCAATTTCTTCAGTGAACAGGAGTCTGCCGCCCTGGGGTTGACGTCCCAGCAATACCAGGCGCTACTGGCCATCAAGGGGCATCCGGAGTCTGGGGTGATCACCATCACGGAGCTGGCCCAGTGGATGTTGATCAAGCACAACAGTGCCGTCGGCCTGGTGGATCGTCTGGAAAAGGAAGGCTTCGTCAGGCGCTGGCCGTCCAAGCAGGACCGGCGCCAGGTGGGCGTCAAGTTGACGGCGCATGGCGAGCGGGTCTTCAAGCGCCTGGCGGTGGTGCATCGGGTGGAGCTGCACCGCATCAGCCCCGAATTCCGGCGCTACTTCAGGTATTTTTCCAAACCGGTCGACTGGGCGTGAGGGCGCCCGGCGCGGCGCTCAGGCCAGTTTGATCCGGTCGGCGTAACCGCGCAGCACGTCCAGGCCCGGCTCCTTGCGCGGCCAGACCAGGCCCACGCCGTCGCCCGCATAGCGCGGCAACACATGCAGATGCAGGTGCGGCACCGTTTGCCAGCCGGCCGGCTTGTTGGCCTGCAGGATGGTCATTCCGTCGGGCTGGAAGGCCGCCTGCACCGCCCTGGCAATTTTTGCGGCGGCGCGCATCATGGCCGCGGCCGAATCGTCGTCTGCGTCCATCAGGGTCTCATAGGGTTTTTTGGTGGCGACCAGCACATGTCCCGGATTGACTTGTCCCGCATCCATGAAGGCGTAGACAAAATCGTCCTCATAGACCTTGGCGCTGGGGATTTCACCTTGAATGATTCTGGAAAAAATGGTCGTCATGGTAGGTACTGCCGGTTGAAGGATGCTGCGCGCCCCAATTCTAGGGCGCAGGGCCCGGCGGCGGGGCCGAAGCGACGGGGCGCGATACCGCTTCGAGACGGACTCGCGCAGCCGATCGGGACGGCGCCTGCATTTTGCGTTCCAATAGCTGCCATGAAATGGCGCACAGACTCCCCTCAAGGCATTGAATCCGCTGACGCGTGGACGCGGCGCGGGAGCCATCTGCTGCGCCGCAGTACATCGTGACCATGACGACATCCGGATTTGCACTGTTCGACACGGCCATTGGCCGCTTCGGTGTCGCTTGGGGCGAACACGGCATCTACGGTGTGCAGTTGCCCGAGGCGAACGATCACGCAACACGCCTGCGCCTGCGCCGGCCTGCGGGCGCGCAGGAAGCGCTGCCGCCACCCGAGGTGCAGCGCGTCATCGATGCCGTGGTGGCCTTGCTGCGCGGCGAGCGCACCGAGCCCGACGCGCTTGGTGCCGTGCCGCTCGACATGCAAGGCGTGCCGCCCTTCAACCGCCGTGTCTACGAGGTCACGCGCGCGATTGCACCCGGCGCGACGCTGACCTACGGCGAAGTCGCCGCGCGCATCGGCGAGCCCGGCGCGGCGCGTGCGGTCGGGCAGGCGCTGGGGCACAACCCGTTCGCGCCCGTCGTGCCGTGCCACCGGGTGCTGGCGGCTGGCAGCGGGGCAGGGGGCTTCTCGGCCCGCGGCGGCGTCACAACCAAGCTTCGCATGCTGCTGATCGAAGGCGCGGCGTTCGGCGCACCGGGGCTTTTTGATGCGCCAAATTCAAGCCAAAACGGCTTGTAGCCATTGATGGATGTGCATTCATTGCTATGAAAACTATAGCTATACCGGAATGGCCCGATACGCCGCTGAGCGCTTCATGCGGCCGGGCCTCACGAGCATGAAAGTCTCCACCCCGTCGGCGGCCCACGACCGTCGCCGCCTGCTGCAACTGGCCGGCGCCGCTGCCACGACCCTGTGGTTGCCGCGCAGCGCCTGGAGCCAGCCCAGGCTCGATGCCGATCCGTTCACGCTCGGGGTGGCCAGCGGTTCGCCCACGCACGATTCGGTGGTGCTGTGGACCCGGCTGGCACCGGCCGGCCCGGGGGACGCGGGCGTGGGGCAACGCGCCGTGACCGTGCGCTGGGAAGTGGCGCATGACGAGGGCTTCACCCGCATCGTACAAAGCGGGCAGGTCCAGGCGCTGGCCGAGCTGGCGCATTCGGTGCACGTGGAGGTGGCCGGGCTGGCGCCGGACCGCTGGTACTTCTACCGCTTCATGGTGGGCGATGCCCGCAGTGCGGCGGGGCGCACGCGCACGTTCCCGGAGCCTGACGCCATCGTGGCGCGGCTGCGACTGGCCTACGCTTCCTGCCAGCACTGGGAGCATGGCTATTTCAGCGCCTACCGCCATATGCGCGAGGAGAACCTGGATGCGGTGCTGTTCGTGGGCGACTACATCTATGAATACCCGGGCGCCTCCCACGCCGTGCGGGTGCCACCGGGTGGCTGGGTACTGACGCTGGACGACTACCGCCAGCGCTACGCCCTGTACAAGGGAGAGGCTGATTTGCAGGCCATGCACGCCGCCTGCCCCTGGCTGGTGACCTGGGACGACCACGAGGTGCAGAACGACTATGCGGGCGCGCAAGCGGGCTACAGCAGCCGGCTCGATCCCTCAAAGCCCGCCGACTTTGCAGTGCGCCGCGCGGCGGCTTACCATGCGTACTACGAACACATGCCGATTCGCGCGTCGGTGCTGACCCGCGGAATGACCGGCCTGCTGAATCGGGCGCCGGGTGCCGAGATGCGCATCTACAACCGGGTGCAATACGGCCGGCTGGCCTCGCTGTACCTGCTCGATGCGCGGCAGTACAAAGACCCGCAGGCTTGCACGCGCGATGGCCTGCTCGGGTCGAGCATGGTGGATCCGGCCAATTGCCCGTCCTGGAACGACGCCGGACGCAGCTTGCTGGGACTAGCGCAGGAGCGCTGGCTGGACCAGGAATTCGGCCGGGCCAGCCAGGCCTGGAATGTGGTGGGCCAGCAGACCCTGTTCGGCCAGCGCGACTTCAAACCCGGCCCGGGCCAAACCTTGTGGAACGACGGCTGGGACGGTTATCCTGCGGCGCGCACGCGCCTGACCGATTCATTGCGCCGGCACGCGGTGGCCAACGCCGTGCTGCTTGGCGGTGACGTGCACGAAAACTGGGTCGGCCATGTCAAGGCCGACTACGCTGACGCGGCCAGTCCCGCCGTGGGCGTGGAATTTTGCGGCACCAGCATCACCTCGCGCTCGAGCGGCAATGCCAGAACGGCCGAGCGGCTGGCCGAAAATCCGCACTTCGTGTTTGCCGATGCGCAGCGCAAGGGTTACGGTGTGGTCGAGTTCACGCCCCGGCTACTGACCACCACCCTACGCGTGGTGGACGATGTGACGCGCCCGGACACCGGCATCGAGACGCTGGCGAGTTTTACGGTGCAGGCCGGACGATCCGTGGTGGAAAAAACCTGACGTCCGTCGGTGTCTTGCGGCAGCGGCCGGGCATGGCGGAGAAACAGGGGCCGCCGTGCGGCATTGCACGTGGCCGACTCAGCCCATCAGCGTATCACCCCATCAGTTCAAGCAGCCGATCCAGCCCGCCGCTGTTGATTGCCACCATGGCCTGCTCGCGCACGGTGGGCTTGGCGTGGTAGGCCACCGACAGGCCGGCGCTGCCCATCATCGGCAGGTCGTTGGCGCCGTCGCCCACGGCAATCGCCTGCCTAGGCTGGATGCCCAGCTTCGCGCAGGTCTCCAGCAGCATCTTGCGTTTTTCGTCGCCGTCGCAGATATCGCCCCAGGGTTGGTCCACCATTCTTCCGGTCAGCTGGCCGCCCTGCACCTCCAGCACGTTGGAGCGCGTGAAGTCGATGCCCAGGCGGTCGCGGATGCGGTCGGTGAAAAAGGTGAAGCCGCCGCTGACCAGCAGCACCTTCAGGCCAGCTAGTCTGCAGGCGGCCACCAGTTCGGTGGCGCCGGGGTTGATCTGCAGGCGCGTGGCGTACACCTCTTGCATGCTCGCCACGCTCACGCCCCGGAGCAGGGCCACGCGCTGGCGCAGGCTTTCCTTGTAATCGGCAATCTCGCCGCGCATGGCGGGCTCGGTAATCGCGGCCACCTCGGCCTTGCGTCCGGCCGCATCGGCAATTTCATCGACGCACTCGATGTTGATGAGCGTCGAGTCCATGTCGAAGGTGATGAGCCTGAAGTCATGCAGGCTCAAGGGCGGGGTGATGCCCCGGATCACGAGGCCGGGGGAGAATTCGAGGGTGGGCATAGGGATTCAAATACTATGGTTTCGATAGCTCGCTGTGCAGGTTGGACAAGGGCTGTAGCCAGTTCTCGACCCGCAAGCCGGGCACGCGGCGGAATTCGGCATCGGCGCTAACCAAGGTGGCATCGATGGCCAGTGCGTGCGCGGCAATCAGTGCGTCATTGGGGTTTATGGGCTGGCCTTGTGCTTCGAGCAGACTGCGCAAGGCTGCATAGGGGGCGCAGACGTCGGCCTCCAGCGGTAAGACATTGACTGATTCCAGCACCCGCTGGTAGTGGGTTTGCCAGCGCGGATGGGTGCGACGGCGAATGCCAAACAGTAATTCGCATTGCACGACCACGCTGGTGCACAGTCTTGCGTCTGGTTTTCTCGTGATGGCCTCCATGAACCGCTTTGAGGCCACTCCCTCCGGGTTGCGCATCATGTCTGACAGGATATTGGTGTCAAGCAGGTAGGTGTGTTGCTGAGCAGGCATCAACCTTCACCCAGGTCAATATCGTCCAGCGGCAACAGACCTGCATCTACATCGGGGAACTCTTCGTCGATAGGCCCCAGTTTGGCAAGATCATTCAACGCGGCCAGTAGCGCAGCCGGGCTACCTCTAAGATATTTGGGCTCAACCGCTTCAATGACGAGTCTGTTGCCCTCGCGGCGCATGATGGCCTCTTTGCCGGGCAACTCAAACTCTTTGGGAATGCGCACCGCTTGATTTGCGCCATTACGAAACAGGCGCACATGGCGCTCCTTTGCTTCATCAAGCGTTTCAATCGGGTATTCCGGTAGTTTTTCAGAGACGTGGGGCATGATGCTTCTCCTGAAAAATTGCTGTCCGTCAGTTTAGCATATGCCGCGGCCTATGCTATTAATTCGATGGATTTTGGCTGCCCCAAACTTCGCAAAATGTCGCGCACCATCTGGGCGCGGGCCTTGGGGTCGGGCAGGTCGCGTTCGATGCGCAGCTTCTCATTACTGGCGAGTTTGATGTGGCGGTTCTTCTGGATCAGTTCGATGATGCGCATCGAGTCGATCGGCGGGTCTTTCTTGAAGGTGATGTGGATCACCCCCGGCGCTGCGTCGACCTTCACCACGCCGTAGGGCCTGGCGATCACGCGCAGGCGGTGCACGTCGATGAGGGTTTGCGCCTGCGTGGGGAGCTTGCCAAAGCGATCCACAATTTCTTCCAGCAGGGCGTCAATCTGGTCGGTGTTCTTGGCGGTGGCCAGCTTCTTGTAGAAACTCAGGCGCAGGTGCACGTCGCCGCAGTAGTCGTCCGGCAACAGCGCCGGCGCGTGCAGGTTGATCTCGGTGGTCGCGTTGAGCGGCGCCAGCAGGTCGGGCTCGATGCCGGCCTTCAGGCAGCGCACGGCCTCGCTCAGCATCTCGTTGTAGAGCTGGAAGCCGATCTCCATCATGTTGCCGCTCTGGTTTTCGCCCAGCACCTCGCCGGCGCCGCGAATTTCCAGGTCGTGCATCGCGAGGTAGAAGCCCGAGCCGAGTTCCTCCATCTGCTGGATGGCGTCCAGCCGCTGCGACGCATGCTTGGTCAGGCCCTCCAGGTCGGGCACCATCAGGTAGGCGTAGGCCTGGTGGTGCGAGCGCCCAACCCGGCCGCGCAACTGGTGCAGCTGCGCCAGGCCGAACTTGTCGGCGCGGCTCATCACGATGGTGTTGGCGGTCGGCACGTCGATGCCGGTCTCGATGATGGTCGAGCACAGCAGCAGGTTGTAGCGCTGCGCGATGAAGTCGCGCATCACGCGCTCCAGCTCGCGCTCGGGCATCTGGCCGTGCGCCACCGCAATGCGCGCCTCGGGCAGCAGCTCCTCCAACTTTTGCCGGCGATTCTCGATGGTTTCCACCTCGTTGTGCAGGAAGTACACCTGCCCGCCGCGCTTGAGTTCGCGCAGCACGGCCTCCCTGATCACGCCGTTGCCTTCGGTGCGCACGAAGGTCTTGATGGCCAGGCGGCGCTGCGGCGCCGTGGCGATCACCGAGAGGTCGCGCAGGCCCTCCAGCGCCATGCCCAGCGTGCGCGGGATCGGCGTGGCGGTCAGCGTGAGCACGTCGACCTCGGCGCGCAGCGCCTTCATGGCCTCCTTGTGGCGCACGCCGAAGCGGTGCTCCTCGTCAATGATCAGCAGGCCGAGATTCTTGAATTTGGTTGATTCGCTGAGCAGCTTGTGGGTGCCGACCACGATGTCGATCGTGCCGTCGGCGATGCCTTTGATCGACGCCGTGATCTCCTTGCCGGAGCGAAAACGCGAGACTTCCGCCACCTTGACCGGCCATTTGGCGAAACGGTCCACCAGCGTCTGGTAGTGCTGCTCGGCCAGCAGCGTGGTGGGGGCCAGGAACGCCACCTGTTTGCCGCCGGTGATGGCAATGAATGCGGCGCGCAAGGCCACCTCGGTCTTGCCAAAGCCGACGTCACCGCACACCAGGCGGTCCATCGGGCGCGGGCTGATCATGTCCTGGATCACGGCGTGGATCGCGGCGCTCTGGTCGGCGGTTTCCTCGAAGCCGAAGTCGTTGGCGAAAATCTCGTAATCCTGCGCGCTGTAGCGGAACGCGTGGCCCTCGCGCGCGGCCCGGCGCGCGTAGATGTTGAGCAGTTCGGCGGCCGAGTCGCGCACCTGCTCGGCCGCGCGGCGCTTGGCCTTTTCCCACTGGCCGGAGCCGAGCTTGTGCAGCGGCGCCTCGTCGGCGCTCACGCCGGTGTAGCGGCTGATCTGGTGCAGCTGGCTGACGGGCACGTACAGCACGGCCTTGTCGGCGTACTCCAGGTGTAAAAACTCCTGCACGGCGGGCGTGCCATCGGGCTGCAGCTGCCCCAGGTCGAGATGGATCAGGCCCCGGTAGCGGCCAATGCCGTGCGCGCTGTGCACCACCGGGTCGCCGATGTTGAGCTCGCTCAGGTCCTTGATGAGCGCTTCGACGTCGCTGACCTGCTCCTGCTTCTTGCGCCGGCGCGTGGTTGGTCCGGCCGCAAAGAGCTCGGTCTCCGTCACGAAATCGAGACCTTCTTCGAGCCAGCTGAACCCGGTGTTGAGCGCGGCCGTGGCAATGCCCAGCGGTTCGGTGCTGCTCAGGAACTCCTGCAGCGAGTCGAACGCCGGCGGGCTGAGCTGGCTGGCGCGCAGGAAGTCGAGCAGGCTCTCGCGCCGGCCATCGCTCTCGGCCAGCAGCAGCACGCGGTGCGCGGTGTTGCGCAGGTGGGCCTTGAGCCGGGCCAGCGGATCTTCGGCGCCGCGCACCACGGACAGCTCGCCCAGTTTTTGAAACAGGGCGCTGTCCGCCACATCTTCAATGGCGGGCCGGATGGCCAGTTGCGGATGCTCGTTGGCCCGCGCGTAAAACTGCTCGGTGCCGAGGAACAGCGCCTGCGGCGGCAGCACGGGACGCTCCGGGTCGCCCTGCACCAGCCGGTAGCGGTCCTTGGTGTCCTGCCAGAAGCGCGCAAAGGCGGGCTCCAGGTCGCCGTGCAGCACCACGGTAGCGTCCGCGCCGAGGTAGTCAAACACGGTGGCGGTCTCGTCGAAGAACAGCGGCAGGTAGTACTCGATGCCCGCCGTGGCCACACCGTTGCCGATGTCCTTGTAGATGCGGCTGCGGGTCGGGTCGCCCTCCAGCAACTCGCGCCAGCGGCTGCGGAATTTGGCGCGCGCGTCGTCGTCCATCGGGAACTCGCGCCCGGGCAGCAGCCGCACTTCGGGCACGGGATACAGGCTGCGCTGGCTGTCGGGGTCGAAGGTGCGAATCGAGTCGATCTCGTCGTCGAACAGGTCGACGCGGTACGGCACCGGCGAGCCCATGGGAAACAGGTCGATCAGCCCGCCGCGCACCGCGTATTCACCCGGACTGACGACCTGCGTCACATGGCTGTAGCCGGCCAGCGTGAGCTGGGCCTTGAGTTTGGCCTCGTTGAGCTTTTGCTTGACCTTGAAGTGAAAGGTGTAGCCCGCCAGGAAACTGGGCGGTGCCAGCCGGTACAGCGCGGTGGTGGCGGGGATGATGACCACGTCGGCGCCGGTGTCGTGGTCGCGCTGGCTGATGCGCCACAGGGTGGCGAGCCGCTCGCTGATCAGGTCCTGGTGCGGCGAAAACGTGTCGTAGGGCAGCGTTTCCCAGTCGGGGAACAGGGCGCAGCGCAGCCCGGGCGCGAAGAAGGCGATCTCCTCCATCAGCCGCTGCGCGTCGAGCGCGTCGGCGGTCACGATGGCCGTGAGTTTTTGGGCGGCCTTTTCGCGCTCCCCCAGCCGCGCCAGCAGCAAGGCATCGGCCGAGCCGGCAGGGCGGGGCAGCGTGAAGCGTTTGCCGGGGGTGAGTTTGGGTAAGTCCATAAATTGCACAAATACACAACACCCCCCGCCACGATAGGCGGGGGGTGCTATGGATTGGATTTTAGAATGCAGGACACCGTTATGACCGACGCCACTCAAATATCCCGGTTTTTTGCCTTGATCCCCTGTGCCGGCACGGGTTCGCGCGCGGGCTCGCCTTGCGGCGCTGCAGGGCCCAAGCAGTACCAGCCGGTGGCCGGCCTTCCGATGGTGATGCACACCCTGGCGGCCTTCGCCGCGGTGCCGCGCATTGCCGATCTGCTGGTGGTGGTAGCGCCCAGCGACCCGTTCTTTGAACAGCAGAGTGCTCCATTTTTAATAGCTGACTGTGGAGGACCCACAAGGGCTGCCAGTGTTTTGAATGGTTTGGACGCGCTGTTCGAGCTGGGCGCCACCCGCCACGATTGGGTGCTGGTCCATGACGCCGCCCGCTGCCTGGTCACGCCCGCGCAGATCAACACCCTGATCGACGCCTGCGAGCACGACGAGGTGGGCGGCCTGCTGGCGCACCGGCTGGCGGACACGCTCAAATGCGAGTCCGGTGGCCGGGCTATCGCCACGCTGGACCGCAGTGACAAATGGCTGGCCCAGACGCCGCAGATGTTTCGCATCGGCGCGCTGATCGATGCGCTCAGCCAAGCCGGCGACCAGGTCACGGACGAGGCCAGCGCGATGGAGGCCATGGGCCACAGGCCCAAGCTGGTGCCCGGCGATGCGCAGAATTTCAAGGTGACGTACCCGCAAGACTTTGCCCTGGCGGAAATCATATTGAGGAGCCGGACATGACGTTTCGCATTGGCGAAGGCTGGGACACGCACGCGCTGGTGGCGGGGCGCAAGCTCATCATCGGCGGCGTTGAAATTGCGCATCCCATGGGCCTGCTCGGGCATTCGGACGCCGACGTGCTGCTGCACGCCATCACCGATGCGCTGCTGGGCGCCGCCGCGCTGGGCGACATCGGCACGCATTTCCCGGACACCGACGAGCGCTTCAAGGGCGCGGACTCGGTCGCACTGCTGGCCGAGGCGGCGCGCCGCGTGCGTGACCAGGGCTATCAGATCGGCAACATCGACAGCACCGTCATCGCGCAGGCGCCCCGGCTGATGCCGCACATTGCGGCGATGCGCGAGCGCATTGCGGGGGCCCTCGGGCTGGCACCGAGCCAGGTCAACGTGAAGGCCAAAACGGCAGAAAAAATGGGCCCGGTAGGGCAGGGTTTGAGCATCGAGGCCCGGGCGGTCGTACTATTAATTTGATAGCTAAACGTGTACGTCCACCATGGGCTCTCCCTGTTTTGTATTTGAAACCTGGCTGGCAGGCGCGTTGTGCAGCCGGATGCGCGCCGCCAGGCCGCCGGTGCTGGTGTTGGACAGGGTAAAGACGCCGCCCATGCGCTGAATGGTTTTGTCCACAATGGACAAGCCCAGTCCGGCACCGGTGGCGGCCGTGCGCGCAGCGTCCCCGCGAAAAAAAGGCTTGATCAAGCTGGGCAGCACATCCGGCGGAACGCCCGGGCCGTGGTCGCGGACCTTGATCATCAGCCAGGCGTCACGCGCCTTGGCCGTAATGTCGATTACGGCCATGCCCGAATCCGGCGACCTGCCGTAGCGGCGTGCATTCTCCAGCAGGTTGGAAATCACCCGCGTGAGTTCCACCTCATCGGCCATCACGTGCAGGTCGGGCGCAACGTCGACCTTGATGCGGATGTCGTCCTGGTCTTTCACCGGATAGGTGCAGGCTTGCACCACATCGATCAGGCGCACCGGCTTGAGATCGACGTGGTCGGGGCGCGCGTAATCCAGAAACTTGTCGATGATGGCGTCCAGCTGGCTGATGTCCGCCGCCATGTGGTCGCGCGCATCCGCGTCGGCCACGCTGAGTTCGGTCTCCAGCCGCAACCGCGCCAGCGGGGTGCGCAAATCGTGCGAAATGCCGGCCAGCATGACGGCGCGGTCCTGCTCGATCTTGGCCAGCTGCTCGGCCATCCGGTTAAAGCCGATGTTGACCTCGCGGATCTCGCTGGTCGCGACCTGCTCGTCGAGCTTGCCGGCGTCGAAGTCGCCATCGCGAACGCGCCCTGCCGCAAACGACAACTGCTTGAGCGGGTGGTTGATGAGGCGGGCAATCACGGCGGCTCCGGCCAGCGACAGCACGCCCGCGGTGAACAGCCAGATCAGCCAGGTCTTGCTGTTCACGGGGGTCACGCGCGAGCGGTCCATCAGCAGCCAGTAGGCGTCGCCGTCAATTGAAAAACCCACCCACAGGCCCTTCTGGCCGTTCACGCTGCTCGCCACCATGGTGGTCGGGCCCAGCCGCTGGGCCAGCTCCTCGGTGATGCGCTCGTCCAGCCCGCTCTTGGCGAACAGCTCGAACTGGTCTTTGGGTTCGCGCGGCAGGATGCGCACGCCCTCCTGCTCGGCCATCGTCTTGATGAGGGAAATGCGGGCAATCGAGTCCGAATACACCAGCGCGGCCCGGCTGAGGTTGACCAGCGAGGCAATCTGCTGCGCCGTCTGGACGGCGCGCGGTTCGTATTCGAGCGAGCGGAACGTCTGGAACCAGGCCACGGTGCTGCCAATCAGCAGCAGCGCCAGCAGGAAGAAGGTGCGCCAGAACAGGCTCAGGCCGTGCTTGCGCTCCGCCGCGCTCAGGGGCGTGGGCAGGGTGTCCAGCTGCGTGGGGCGGCTGAAGTCGCTCAGGAGGTCGGGCATGCGAGGCGGCCAGATGCAGGGGCGGCGCTTGGCGGGTGATTAACCTGCGCCGTCCGGGACAAACACGTAGCCCACGCCCCATACCGTCTGGATATAGCGCGGCGAGGCGGCGTCGAGTTCGACCAGTTTGCGCAGGCGCGACACCTGCACGTCCAGGCTGCGGTCGAACGGCTCGAACTCGCGTCCGCGCGCCAGCTGGGCCAGCTTTTCGCGCGACAGCGGCTGGCGCGGGTGCCGCACCAGCGCCTTGAGCATGGCGAACTCGCCGGTGGTCAGCGGCAGGTCTTCGTCGTTGCGGCGCAGCGTGCGCGCGCCCAGGTCGAACGTGAACGGGCCGAACGAGACCGTCTCGTTCTCGGTCGACGGCGCACCGGGGGCCTCGATGGGCGGACGCCGGCGCAGCACCGCCGAGATGCGCGCCAGCAATTCGCGCGGATTGAAGGGTTTGCCCAGGTAATCGTCGGCGCCCACCTCCAGGCCCACGATGCGGTCCACGTCCTCGCCCTTGGCGGTCAGCATGATGATGGGGGTGCGGTCGTTCGCGGCGCGCAGCCGCCGGCAGATTGACAAGCCGTCTTCGCCGGGCATCATCAAATCGAGCACGATCAGGTCGACGGTGTCGCGCAGCAGGATGCGGTTCAGCGCCTTGCCGTCTTCGGCCACGATGACTTCGAACCCCTCCTGTGTCAGGTAGCGGCGCAACAGGTCGCGGATGCGGGCATCGTCATCCACCACCACGATTTTGTCGACTCGGCTTACGGTAGTTGAGGTCATGGTTGATTGCAGTTGTATTTGTAACAGAGCCAATTCTGAGCCACATGGCACGCCGAAACCGGGGTTTTTGCCACAGTTTGACACACGGTTACATTTGTTGCCCGACTCTGCATGGCCTTCGCGCAACTGATGTGAACATGCGTGCACACATTCGCGTTATGGATCGATCATGAAGAAAACTGTTTTCCTGTGGGCGCAAATCCTCTGTCTGGCGGGCGCCCTTGCGCAACCGCCGCGTGGTCCTGCGGGCGCTGCCCATCCCACAATGGAGAGCGGCCCCGCGGGATCCACAGCGCAGCAGGGTGGCGTGCTGCCGATACAGGATTCGCCGGCGCAGCGGCGCATTGAGTTGCGTGCCATCCTGCAGTCCCAGCAGAATGCGCTGGAGCAACCTGCCGCCGAGCGTCGGTTGTCGCCCGAAGAGCGCGCCGAGTTGCGTGAGCAGGTGCGCCAGCAGTACCAGGGGCGGCCGCACAATACCGGCAAGCCTTAGGGCGCATGCGCCGGCCGGGGCGGCTCGAGTGTGTAATTTTTTGAAATACCGAAAGTCGAAATTGAAGGCAGCTACAAAAATAATAGTAACTTGTGTAATAGCAGTGTGGGCTGGCAGCAGTTTTTCCCAAAATATGCCGTATGCGCCGCCGCAAAACGTGGTGCATCTGGCGGCACAGGGATCGGTTGAAGTCCAGCAGGACTTACTCTCGATGACGATGAACACGACCCGGGAGGGGCCGGACGCAGGCACGGTGCAGAATCAGCTCAAGGCGGCACTGGATGCGGCACTGGCCGAGGCCAAACGGACCGCCCAGCCGGGCCAGATGGAGGTGCGCACCGGCAACTTCAGCCTGTCCCCGCGCTACGGCCGCGACGGCAAGATCAGCGGCTGGCAAGGCTCGGCCGAACTGGTGCTGGAAGGCCGGGACTTTGCCCGGATCAGCGCCGCCGCAGGAAAGATCCAGACCCTGACCATGGGCAACGTGACGTTCGGCCTGAGCCGCGAGCAGCGTGCCAAGATGGAGGGCGAAGCCCAGGCCATGGCCATCGACCGGTTCAAGGCGCGCGCATCGGACATCGCCAAAGGCTTCGGCTTTGCCGGCTACTCGCTGCGCGAAGTGTCGATCAACGCCAACGATCAGGGCGTGGTGCCGCGCCCGCGCATGATGGCCATGGAAGCCAAAGCCTCGATGGCGGAGGCCCCGGTGCCCGTGGAGGCGGGCAAGAGCACGGTGCTGGTGACGGTGTCGGGGGCCGTGCAGTTGAAATGACGCGTTATCCGGACCTGAAACGGCAAAGCCGGCCGTCCTGGACCGGGCTCAAGGTAGCCCATGCGTAGTGCATCACCACACCGCGCGCCCCAAACCCCCAGTCCAGCGAAAACTCTCCGCTGGCGCTCGCCTGGCTGAACAAAGGCGCATAGGCGGGTGCCGCACGGTTTGCGACGGCCGTGATGACCAGGGCGCCGCACTGGCTAAGATCGCTCTCCTCGAGCCAGCGTGACTTGCCCGTGTCATTGTCCATGAACACCAGGGGCTCCGGGCGCACGTGCAGCGCCAGGTTGCCACCGGTCCAGGTGTCGGAGACGACCAGGCGCATGGGGCCACTTTCGTGCGCGCGCCAGACGGCCGCCGCCTGGTCGGCCAGTTGCTGGCTGGGAAAGTTGAAACGTGCATTGCGCCCCACGATTTCCGGAACGATCGCTGCCCCTGCGAAAAAGACCACAAGGATCCCGATATGGGCGAGCGCGGCCAGCTTCCAGGTCCGCTTCAGCAGCAAGGGGTCCTGGTTGCCACGGAAAAAACAGTGCACCAGCAAAATGCCCGCCGGCAGAAAATACGCACTGACCCAGTTGCTGTCAAGCGAGCTGCCGGTGAACAGTGCCGGCGCCACCGCCAGCGCCAACGGTGTGCAGAGCGTGACCAGCAGGTAATGCCGGTCGAAGCGCTCCCGATCCGTGGTCATCTCCCTCGAGCCGCGATTGGCCCCGTACGCCGGGCCCAGGCGCAACAACAGCCAGGCCACCAGCGCCATCACGCTGACACGGCTGGCCTGGTTGATCAGGAAGCCCAGCAACACGACAAAGCGGTTGGTCGTTGACTGCAGTTGATGCTCGGCGTAATGGATGGGCGGGAAACTGTTGACCACCAGCCAATGCACATGCGGCGACATGACGACCGCGAAGACCACCAGGCTGAGCGCGATGCCGCGCAGCACGCGCGCGTCGGCCCACAGGCGCTGTGTCACGACAAAGACGAAAAGGGCGGAAAGCGCCAGCGCGGCACTGTACTTGGTCAGCATGGCCAGGCCGGCGGCAAGGCCGAGCAGCAGCCAGTGCGTGCTTTTGCCGCTGACCACGCCGCGGTAAAAATGGTAGAGCGCTGCCGCCGTGAACGGCAGCGAGACCGTGTTGTGGTTCAGTGTCAACGCATTGATGGTGTGGTACGAGAGCAGCGAGGTCAGCACAACCGCCACGATGGCGACCCTGGGCTGCACCACCTGGCGCGCCAGCAGCCACACGTAGACCATGGCCGCCACGCTGCAGCCTTGCGCGGCAAAAGCCGTCAGCGCCTGCGATGGTCCGCCGAACGCCGCATTCAAGGCGTGCATCAGGGCGCTTGGCAAGGGCGGGTGCTTGTAGTAGCCCCACTGCAAGCTTTGCGACCACACCACTTGCTCGATGCTGTCGATGTGCATGGCGCGCGGGATCAGTGCCGCACAGACGGTCCACAGGACAAGATAGGCCAGCCCGAACACAAAGAGCTGCCGCCCCGCCCTGGATGCCGGCATGGACAGGGAATGGGCCGGCACGGACGCCTCAACCGCGCGCATCAGGCAACCTCCGCGCCACGCGCCCGGTATTCGCCTTGGGAGCGGCCCGGCGGCTCATGCGGCGAAACGCCCGGATAGCCGCCGGGCTGCGCTACGGATCTTGCTGCGGGAGCCGGGGGCGGCCGTTTTGCCTTCAGGCGGCATGTTGTTTCTCCGGATGAATTACGATGCACTGACCCCATTATCCAACCCTGAACCGCGATCATCGATGCCATGAGAGAACCCACGCTGAACTACGTCGCCTGCCCGGATGCCAACGGCGGGCACCGCATGGCCTACTGGGAGTGGGGTGATTCCGCCAACCCGCATGTGGTGGTCTGCGGCCATGGCCTGTCGCGCCAGGGCCGGGACTTCGATGTGCTGGCCGGCGCCCTGTGCGCCAGGGTGCGTGTGGTGTGCCCCGATGTGGTCGGCCGCGGCCAGAGCGACTGGCTGAAGGACCCGACGGGCTACCAGATACCGGCCTACGCCGCCGACATGCTGGCCCTGCTGGCGCAACTCAAGCCCGCCACGCTCGACTGGGTGGGCACCAGCATGGGCGGGCTGATTGGCATGGTGCTGGCCGGGCAGCCCGATCTGCCGTTGCCCGCGCCGCTGCGCCGGCTGGTGCTCAACGATGTCGGCCCCGCCGTTCAGTGGCCGGCGCTGGAGCGCATTGGCCAGTATCTGGGCAACACCGGACGTTTCGAGTCGCTGCAGCAGGCGGCTGACGCCATGTGGGTCGTCTCCCGCAGTTTTGGGCCGCATACACCGGCCCAGTGGCTGGCGCTGTCGACGCACATGGTCAGGCCCGTGGGCGACGACATGCGGGGCGCCCTGACCCTGCACTACGACCCGGCCATTGCGGTGCCGTTTCGCAGTTTGACGCAAGAGTCCGCCGCACAGGGCGAGGCCGCCATGTGGCAACTGTATGACGGCATCAAGGCCAACACGCTGTTGCTGCGCGGCGCACAGTCGGACCTGCTGACTCGCGAGACGGCGCTGGCCATGACGCAGCGTGGTCCAAAGGCGCGGCTGGTGGAGTTCGAAGGGGTGGGGCATGCGCCGACCCTGGTCGCGGCGGACCAGGTCGAGGTGGTGGCTGCTTTCCTTTTAGGGTGAGAGCGAACTTGCAAGGCACGCCATGAAAAGTGTCAAGGCCCCGCCGGCCGGCGTGCCCGCCAGCGCCGAGCCGATCCCCGAGCTCATTGCCGTCACCGGCAAGAGCCTGCCGGGTCAGGCCGACGCGCTGGTGCGCGCCCGCGCCTTTGCCGAGCCGTTGATTGCCGGTGAAACGCTGGACACGGGCGAGAACACGCTGGCGCATGCCGATGCCGTGGCGGCGATCCTCGATGCCATCGGGGGCTCGCCGGCCATGCAGGCCGCCGCCTACCTGGTGCACGCCTGCGAGCACCTGAACAAGCCGCAGGAGGTCATTGCCAAGGCCTTTGGCGACAGCTTCGCCGCGCTGGCGGTCGAGACCACCAAACTGATACACGTGCAAAAGCGATCGCGCGGCGCGGAGGCATCGGCGCAGCTGGTGCTCGACCCGGCGGTGCAGACCGAGAACGTGCGCAAGATGCTGCTGGCTTTCTCGCGCGACCTGCGCGTGGTGATGCTGCGTCTGGCGTCCCGGCTGCAAACGCTGCGCTATTACGCGGCCAGCAAAAGGCCGGTGTCGCCCAGCCTGGCGCGCGAGTCGCTGCAGGTGTTTGCGCCGTTGGCCAATCGCCTGGGCATCTGGCAGATCAAGTGGGAAATGGAAGACCTGTCGTTCCGTTTCCTGGACCCCGAGACGTACCGGGAGGTGGCGCTGCTGCTGGATCAAAAGCGGGCCCAGCGCGAAGTCTATGTGCAGCAACTGCGCGCGCAGCTCGAAGCTGAACTCAAGTCGCAAGGCATTCGCGCCACGGTGCAGGGCCGGCCCAAGCACATCTACAGCATCGTCAAGAAGATGCGCGGCAAGTCGCTGGATTTTGACCAGGTGCTCGACATCCGCGCGCTGCGCGTGGTGGTGCCGCAGGTGCGCGATTGCTATGCGGCGCTGAGCTGGGTGCACTCCCGGTTTGCCCCCATGACGGACGAGTTCGACGACTACATTGCCAAGCCCAAGGCCAACGGCTACCAATCGTTGCACACCATCGTGACCGATGCCGCGGGCCTGCCGATCGAAATCCAGATCCGCACCGAAGCCATGCACGACCATGCCGAGCACGGGGTGGCAGCGCACTGGGCCTACAAGGAGGCGGGTGCCAAGGGCTACGCAGGGGTGTCCGCCGCGGGCGAGTACGACACCAAGATTGCCGTGTTGCGCCAGTTGCTGGCCTGGGAGCGCGACCTCTCCGGCTCGGCGCACCGCCAGGGGCTGTTTGAAGACCGCATTTACGTGCTGACACCCGAAGCGGCGGTTGTCGAGCTGCCACAAGGTGCCACGCCGGTGGACTTTGCCTACAGCGTGCACACCAGCCTGGGGCATCGCTGCCGCGGTGCCCGGGTCGACGGCGTGATGGTGCCGCTGAATACGCCGCTGCAAAACGGCCAGACGGTCGAGATCAGCGCCGCCAAGGAGGGCGGCCCGTCACGCGACTGGCTCAACGCCGAACTGGGCTACCTGGTGAGCCACCGTGCCCGGGCCAAGGCGCGGGCCTGGTTCAACGCCATGGCCATGCACGAGACCGTGGCGCGCGGCCGCGAGGCGGTGGAAAAGCTGCTGCAGCGCGAAGGCAAAACAGCCATCAAGCTGGACGACCTGGCCTCTCAATTGGGCTTCAAGAACGCCGACGATTTGTTTGAAGTCGTCGGCAAGGACGAGTTTTCGCTGCGCAACATCGAAACCCTGCTGCGCCCGCCCGAGCCGCCCATGCAGCCAGACGATTTCCTGTT
Source organism: Rhodoferax sp. (assembly GCA_031291295.1). Taxonomy (GTDB): domain Bacteria; phylum Pseudomonadota; class Gammaproteobacteria; order Burkholderiales; family Burkholderiaceae_C; genus Rhodoferax_A. The sequence goes on from JARLJI010000058.1 coordinate 109,853, forward strand.
GCTGAAGAAGGCTCGCAACACCGAAAAAACCCCCAAGGGGGGCGTGCTGGTGGTGGGGGTCGACTCTCTCATGACGCAGCTGGCCAAGTGCTGCAAACCGGCGCCGCCCGATGACATCCGCGGTTTTGTGACGCGCGGCAAGGGGGTCAGCATTCACCGCGCGGACTGCAGCAATTTCCGCGAGATGGCGACACGCAATGGCGAGCGCGTCATCGAGGTGGAGTGGGGCTTGCCGAAGTCGGCCGATGCAGCGGTTTACCCCGTGGATGTGGCCGTCGAGGCTGCTGACCGGCAGGGCCTGCTGCGTGATATCTCGGAGGTGTTTGCGAAAGAGAAAATGAACGTCATTGGCGTGCAGACGCAGTCGGTCAAGGGCACGGCCTGGATGACGTTCACGGTGGAAACATCCGACTCGGGCCGCTTGAACAAGGTGCTGGGCGTGGTGGCCGAGGTGGCTGGCGTCAGATCGGCCCGGCGGCGCTGAAAATTGATGCGTTGCGGCACCTGCGCCGAAAACAGCGTTTCTTGCTGCTACAATCAGCACTCTCGAACACCCTTAGGCGCGTAGCTCAGCTGGTTAGAGCACCACCTTGACATGGTGGGGGTCGTTGGTTCGAGTCCAATCGCGCCTACCAATTTTCCTCTGCTTCACAAACCATCCTCAGGGTAAACCTTGGGGTTATGGCCGGAGCGGCTCCCTAGAATGTGTTGCAGTGCAATACATTTTGCACAGCGAGCCCAAACGGAGGAATTCACGCAGTGCAAAACAAGAAGTCCAGCAGTTCCAGGCCAAGTACGCCGGTACCCCGTGTCATCAAGAAATACCCCAATCGGCGACTGTACGACACCGATACCTCGACCTACATCACACTGGCCGAAGTCAAGCATCTGGTGATGGATTCCGAACCCTTCGTGGTGCGCGACGCCAAGACCAACGAGGATCTGACGCGCAGCATCCTGCTGCAAATCATCCTGGAAGCGGAGGCTGGCGGCGCGCCGATGTTCACCGAAGCGGTGCTGGCCAACATCATCCGCTTCTACGGCAACGCGATGCAGGGCTTCATGGGCACCTACCTTGAGAAAAACGTACAGACCTTCATGGACTTGCAAGCCAAGATGGCAGAGCAGTCCAAGGGATTGACACCTGAAATGCTGGCCCAGCTCATGAGTATGCAGTCGCCGATGATGCAGGGCATGATGGGCAGTTACGTCGAACAATCCAAAAGCATGTTTGTGCAAATGCAGGAGCAAATGCAAAAGCAGACGGAACAGATGCTGGGAGCCTTCGGATTGAAACGCTGACCCGGGCGCCAGGCGAAGATCCTGACCGCCCAAGAACTGGGACAATAGCAGGATGATTGAAGCTATATCCCCCGTGCGCAAGCCGACGGCCATCCCCAAAGTAGGGTTCGTCAGTCTGGGCTGTCCCAAGGCCCTGACGGATTCCGAACTGATCCTTACCCAGCTCAGTGCCGAGGGTTACCAGACCTCCAAGACCTTCGAAGGTGCCGATCTGGTGATCGTCAATACCTGCGGCTTCATTGACGACGCCGTCAAGGAAAGCCTGGACACCATCGGCGAAGCGCTGGCCGAGAACGGCCGGGTCATCGTGACGGGTTGCCTCGGCGCCAAAAAGGTGTCGGGCGCTGCGGGCGAGGGCGATGTGAACCTGGTGCGGCAGATGCACCCCAGCGTGCTGGCCGTGACGGGCCCGCACGCCACACAGGAAGTGATGGATGCGGTGCATCTGAACCTGCCCAAACCGCACGATCCGTTCCTGGATCTGGTGCCCAACTCGTTTGGCATCGCAGGCATCAAGCTCACGCCGCGGCACTACGCGTACCTGAAGATCAGCGAAGGCTGCAACCATCGCTGCACCTTTTGCATCATTCCGTCGATGCGCGGCGATCTGGTTTCGCGCCCCATTGGTGATGTGCTGGGCGAGGCGCGTGCGCTGTTCGCCGGCGGCGTCAAGGAGCTGCTGGTGATCAGCCAGGACACCTCGGCCTATGGTGTCGACGTGAAATACCGCACCGGGTTCTGGGACGGCAAGCCGGTCAAGACCCGCATGCTGGAGCTGGTCCAGGCCTTGGGCGAGATTGCGGAGCCCTACGGCGCCTGGGTCCGGCTGCACTATGTGTATCCGTACCCGAGCGTGGATGAGGTGATCTCGCTGATGGCCACGGGGCGGGTGTTGCCGTACCTGGACGTGCCGTTCCAGCACAGCCACCCCGATGTGCTCAAACGCATGAAGCGCCCGGCCAGCGGTGAAAAAAATCTGGAGCGGCTCGCACGCTGGCGCGAGATGTGTCCTGAGATTGTGGTGCGCAGCACCTTCATCGCCGGGTTCCCGGGCGAGACCGAGGCGGAGTTCGAGCATCTGCTGGAGTTCATGCGCGAGGCGCAGATTGACCGCGCAGGCTGCTTTGCCTACAGCCCGGTGGATGGTGCGGCGGCCAACGACATTCCCGGCATGCTGCCTTTGGCGTTGCGCGAGGAGCGGCGCGCGCGCTTCATGGCAGTGGCCGAGGCCGTGTCGGCGGCCAAACTGCAAAAGCGCGTGGGCGCCACGATGCAGGTGCTGGTCGATTCAGCGCCAGGCATGGGAAAGAAGGGCGGTATCGGTCGAACCTATGCCGACGCGCCCGAGATCGATGGCACGGTGAAGCTATTGCCACCCGAGAAGATCAGCAAGACTTTGAAGGTCGGGGAATTCACCAAAGCGCGGATTGTTGGAACACAAGGGCATGACCTCGTTGCCGTGCCTTTTTGAACAGCGTCCAGACAACAAAAAAGCCACTGAATTCTCAGTGGCTTGTATGTATAAAAATTAATTTATATTGGTGCCCAGGAAGGGACTCGAACCCCCACGATGTTACTCGCTAGTACCTGAAACTAGTGCGTCTACCAATTCCGCCACCTGGGCATCTCAGGAAAGAGAGAGATTGTATCAAAAATATTAGCCAAACCAGCGGACTGCTGGACGAAGTTGAAGGAACTATCCAGGGCCATCGCGATGGCCACGGGTTTGTGATCCGTGATGACGGTGAATCCGACATCTACTTGCCCCCGAATGAAATGCGCGCTGTGCTGCACAAGGACCGCGTCAAGGCGCGCGTGGTGCGCAGCGACCGCAAGGGACGGCCCGAAGGCCGGGTGGTTGAAATTGTCGAGCGGCCCAAGCAGCCCATCATTGGCCGGCTCTTGCAAGAAAGCGGCGTCTGGCTGGTTGCGCCCGAAGACAAGCGCTACGGCCAGGATGTGCTGATTCCCAAAGGAGCGACCGGCACCGCCAAGCCCGGCCAGGTGGTGGTGGTGGAACTGACCGAGCCACCGGCCCTGTTCGGCCAGCCGGTGGGCCGCGTGCGCGAAGTGCTGGGCGAGGTCGACGACCCCGGCATGGAAATTGAAATTGCGGTGCGCAAATACAGCGTGCCGCACGAGTTTTCCGAAGCCTGCATTGCGCAGGCGCGCACGCTGCCCGACAAGGTGCGGCCACAGGACAAGCAGCACCGGGTTGACTTGACGGATGTGCCGCTGGTGACGATCGACGGCGAGGACGCGCGCGATTTCGACGATGCCGTGTACTGCGAACCCGCCAGGGTCGGCCGTGGCAAGGGCTGGCGCCTGCTGGTGGCGATTGCCGATGTGAGCCACTATGTCGAGACCGGCAGTGCCATTGACATCGATGCCTATGACCGTGCCACCAGCGTGTACTTTCCGCGCCGCGTGATTCCCATGCTGCCCGAGAAACTGTCCAACGGGCTGTGCTCGCTGAATCCCGACGTCGAGCGGCTGTGCATGGTCTGCGACATGCTGGTGACGGCCAAGGGCGACGTGCATGCGTACCAGTTCTACCCGGCCGTGATGTTCAGCCACGCGCGCTTCACCTACACCGAGGTGGCGGCCATCCTGGGCAACACGCGCGGCCCGGAGGCGCTGCGCCGCAAGGAGCGCGTGACCGACCTGCTGAACCTGCACGATGTGTACCGTGCCCTGCTGGCTGCGCGCAACGTGCGCGGTGCCGTGGACTTCGAGACCACCGAGACGCAGATCATCTGCGACGACAACGGCCGCATTGAAAAAATCGTGCCGCGCACCCGCAACGAGGCGCACCGCCTGATCGAAGAGGCCATGCTGGCGGCCAATGTGTGCAGCGCCGACTACATCATGCAAAGCAAGCACCCTGGCCTGTTCCGCGTGCACGAAGGCCCGACGCCCGAGAAGCAGGAGATTCTGCGCAATTACCTCAAGGCGCTCGGCCTCGGCATGAACATCGGCGACAACCCCAAGCCCGGCGAGTTCCAGGCCATTGCCAGCGCCACCAAGGACCGCCCCGACGCACAGCAAATCCATTCGATGCTGCTGCGCTCGATGCAGCAGGCCATCTACACGCCCATCAACAGCGGCCACTTCGGGCTGGCGTACGACGCCTACACCCACTTCACGAGTCCGATCCGCCGCTACCCCGACCTGCTGGTGCACCGGGTCATCAAGGCGATCCTGGGCCAGACCAAGTACCAGCTGCCCGTGCTGCCGACACCCGGTGAGGCGCATGCCAAGCTGGCCAAGCGCCTGCAAAAGGGGCAGGCTTCGCGCATCCCGAAGCACGCGGGCGAGCCCGACCAAAAGCCGCAAAAAATCGGCCCCGAGATGCTCGCCTGGCAGGCGGCGGGCCTGCACTGCAGTGCCAACGAGCGGCGCGCCGATGAAGCCAGCCGCGATGTGGAGGCCTGGCTCAAATGCAAGTACATGCGCGAGCACCTTGGCGAGGAATACGGCGGCGTGGTCACCGCGGCCACCGCGTTTGGCATCTTCGTCACGCTGGACGCCATGTACGTGGAAGGGCTGGTGCACATCACCGAGCTCGGCGGTGAATACTTCCGCTTCGACGAGGCCCGGCAGGAACTGCGTGGCGAGCGCACCGGCACCCGTTATGCCATCGGCACGCGGGTGCGGGTGCAGGTCAGCCGCGTGGACCTCGACGGTCGCCGGATCGATTTCCGGCTGGTTCAGGAGGATGAAGGCCTGCTGCCGCGCGCCATGAAAGACAAGGGCGTGGTGCGCGACGGACCGGGCCGGGCCGCACAGGACGCATCGCTCCCGGCCCTGGTCAAGCGCGCGCCCAAGCGGGCAGCGCCGCCGCCAGAACGGGCATCAAGGTCCGCGCAAGCGCCGAAAGCCACGGCCAAAAAGGCCGAGAGCAACCGGCGCAAACCGAGGCGGTAGTCGACCGCCATTTCACCTGCAATCCGACCGCGAGGAGAGAAGCCAAGATGAGTCCCCACAACAAAGTTGCCATCGTCACGGGCGCCGGCACCGGCATCGGCAAGGCCGCCACACTGGCGCTGCTCAAGGACGGCTATTGCGTCGCGCTGGCGGGCCGCCGCATGGCGCCGCTGGAGCAGGTGATTGCCGAGTCCGGCGTGCCCGGCCAGGCCCTCGCGGTCTCCACCGACGTGACGAACCCCGCCTCGGTGCAGGCGCTGTTTGACGCGACCGTGAAAGCCTTTGGCCGGGTCGATGTGCTGTTCAACAATGCCGGCGTGAGCGCGCTACCCGTGCCGCTGGAAGACCTGACGCTGGCGCAGTGGCAGAACGTGGTGGACATTAACCTCACGGGCATGTTCCTGTGCATCCAGGCCGCCTTTCGGACCATGAAGGCGCAGTCGCCCCGGGGTGGGCGCATCATCAACAACGGCTCGATTTCGGCCACCACGCCGCGCCCGAATTCGATTGCCTACACAGCCACCAAACATGGCGTGGCGGGCCTGACCAAGACCGCCTCGCTGGACGGGCGCAAGTACGACATTGCGGTGGGCCAGATCGACATCGGCAACGCCGCCACCGAGATGGCCGAGCGCATGGCGGCCGGCATTCTGCAGGCAAATGGCGAGATCGCCGTCGAACCGCTGATGGATGTGGGCATCGTGGGGCAGTCGGTGGTCTACATGGCCAGCCTGCCTTTGACCGCGAACGTGATGTTCCACACCGTCATGGCGACCAAGATGCCGTTTGCCGGGCGCGGCTGATCGCCGATTCTCCGGGCGCTGCAGACACGCTAATGGCTGGCCGCCGCGGCCAGTTCCCCGGCCGTCAGGGCGCGGTTGTCGGGCCAGCGATCGGCGGCCAGCCCGTGCTGGTACACGGCTTCGCATGCGCCCTGGAACGCCGGCCGGCCGGCCGCCAGCCGCGCGCCGATCATGCCGGCCAGCACATCACCCGTGCCCGCGGTGGCGAGCCGCGCGTTGCCGGTGGGATTGAGGGCTGCAAGCTGTCCTGGCGCCGCGATCACCGTGCCCGAACCCTTGAGGACAACCACGCAGCCGAAGCGTTCCACCAGTTGCCGCGCGGCGCCCAGCCGGTCGGCCTGCACCTGGGCGGCGCTGACACCCAGCAGCCGCGCGGCCTCCAGCGGGTGCGGCGTCAGCACCGTTGCGCGGGCGCCGTCATCACGCCCGGTCCGCGCGCGCAAGAGGGTTTGCAGCTGCGCGTCGTTTGCTATTGAATTGAGAGCGTCTGCATCAATCACGGCATGGGCTGCAGTCGAAAAAACCTTGGGAAGAAGATGACGCACCGCGTCCCCGCCACCACAGCCGCAGAGCGCCGTCATGGATGTCAGGTCAAGCGACGCGGCGGGGCGCAGCATGAGTTCCGGCTGACTCGCATCGACCGGCATGGCTTGCGGATCGAGCAGCGCGACGAAGACGCGGCCTCCGCCCCCATGCAGGGCGGCGCAGGCCGCCAGCAGCGCCGCGCCGGTCATGCCGGACGCGCCGCCGATGATGGCCACGTCGCCATAGCTGCCCTTGTGCGTGGCGTGCGCGCGTGGGCTGTCCAGGGGCGGCCCCTGCAACACGGCGGCGGGGGTCTGGGCGGCGCTGTCCACGCCCAGGTCGTCAAACCAGACCTGGCCCGCGGCGTCGCGGCCGTGGGCGGTGAACAGGCCGGGCTTGAGGGTCAGCAGGCTCAGGGTGTGTTGAGCATTAAAACCGTAAAAAGCCCCCGTCGATTTTGGAGAGTTTGCTATTGAAGTTGTAGCAAACGTGCCCGTGTCGGCATTCATCGCGGACGGCACGTCGACAGCCAGCACGGGCGCGGCGCCGCGGCTGAACCGGGCAATCCACTCGGCCATGCGGCCCTCGGGCGCCCGGGTGCTGCCAATGCCGAGCAAGGCGTCGATGCACAGGTCCTGGCGGGTCAGGCCAACCGGCGGCGCGGCGGCGAGCACCACGCCCGCCTGCCGGGCCCGCGCCAAGGCGGCCAGGCTGTCCGCCGGGGCCTTGGCCTCATCGCCCAGCCAGGTCACCACGGGCTGCTTGCCCCAGCGCTGCAGGTGCGCGGCAGCCTCCAACCCGTCGCCGCCGTTGTTGCCCGGGCCGCAGGCGACCCAGATGGTACGCGCGTGCGGCGCCAGCGCCAGCGCCAGCCGGGCTGTGGCCAGCCCGGCGCGCTGCATCAGCGTGTGCGGCGGCAGCGCCGCCGTGGCCGCCTGTTCAAGGCGACGGGTCGCGGCGATGTCAAACAGCAGGTGCGGGCGATCGGGGGTGATGCGAAGCATGGGCCGATTGTGCCCAAGGCCGCGAAGCGCCGCTCCGGGCAAGTTCAAGCCGCGCGTGCACCGGCTGGCGCGTCAGCGCAACAGGCGCTCGACCCCCAGCCCTTCGAGGTCGATTGCAGGGGCCTGGCCGGCGATCAAATCGGCCACGATGCGCGCGCTGCCGCAGCTCAGCGCCCAGCCGCTGGCGCCGTGGCCCAGGTTCAGCCATAGGCCCGGCACGCCGCTGGCGCCGAGCACCGGCGGTCCGTCGGGCAGCATGGGGCGCGCGCCTTTCCATTCCTGCACACCGCCGGACAGCTGGGCGGCGCCGGGAAACCAGTCGTGCAGCACCTTGTACAGCGTCTGCAGCGAGGCGGCGCGCTTGTGGCCGGGCGCGCCGCCGATCTCCGCGCCGCCGGCCACCCGCACGCGCTGGCCCAGACGCGTGATGGCGACCTGGTAGCGCTCGTCCATGACGGCGCTGAGCGGTGCATTGAGCGGCTCGCGAATGTGGGCGCTGATCGAATGGCCATACACCGGCGCGATGGGAACCGACAGGCCCAGCGGCTTGAGCAACGACGCCGACGCCACGCCGGCGCACAGCACGAGCGCATCAAAGCGTCTGCGCTTGGCCTCGCCTGCTACATAAAGCGTGGCGGGTACGGATCGTCCGATGCGGGTGACCGTGGTATTGGATAGAAAGCTGGCACCCAGCAGCTGGGCGCCGATCTTCAGCCCCATCGCGAACTGGCGGCAGTTGCCCACTTCGTCACGTGGCAGGTGGATGGCGCCTGCCAGCGCGGTGTCGGCGTTGAGTGCGGGCTCGATCCGGCGTGCTTCAGCCGCGTCGATTTCCCGCAAGGCCACGCCCGCGTCGCGCAGCACCTGCAGCGCGGGTTGCGCCAGCTGCTGGTCTTTGCCGGAGCGCAGCAGCATCAGATAGCCCTCGCTGCGTTCGTATTCCAGGGGCAGGTCGGCGTTGAGTTGGCGCAGCCGCTCGGAACTGTAAAAAGCCAGCCGCTGCAGGCGCGCGCGATTCGCCAGATAGGTCTCCAGTTTGCAGGCACGCCGCCACTTCCAGATCCAGGCCAGGTCGCCGGCTGAAAGCGGCCGGCCGATCCGGACCGCGGCGTGGCGGCTCAACAGGGAGCGCAAGACCTTGGCCGGCATGCCCGGCGCGGCCCACGGCGTCACGGAGCCGGGAGCGACCATGCCGGCGTTGGCAAAGCTGGCTTCCTCGGCGGCGGCGGCGTGCCGCTCGAAGACGGTCACTTCATGGCCGTCGGCGGCCAGCTCATAGGCCGTGGTGACACCGATGATGCCGGCGCCGATGATCGCGATTTTCATGGATGGGGGTCGTTAAAAAAGCGGGCTGCGGCCCGCCAGACAGGTGCCGAGGATATACGAGTGGCCAGGCGCGGGCTTTACTTGAGCCGGCGCTGCAGCAGCAGCACGGCGGCTGCGGTCGGCACCAAGCCATGCGCCGCACCAGGCTTGGGCAGGCCGCTCGCCGCCCGCAAGATTCAGCATGAAAAGTGCCTCCAGCCCATGAGGGACATGGACCAGGCGCTATGGTTATTGAAGTGCCTGCTCGGCCTGCAGGGCAAGATTCAGCACCGTGTCGTCGCGCAGCGCGCCGTGCCAGAGCATCAGGCCCACGGGCAACTCGTCCGCCGTGTGACACGGAATCGAGATGGCGCAGCCGTCCAGCATATTGACCACGCTGGTGTTGCGCAGCAGCAGGGCGTTGACGCGGAAGAACTCGGCGTCGCGCGCCGCATCCTGGGCCGCGTCCAGCCCTTGCGCCGGGGCCACGTCGGCGATCAAAGGCGCCACGATGGGCACGGTCGGCGACAGTACGGCGTCAAAGCCCTGCAGCGCGGCTTCCACACTGGCAATCCAGCCGCTCCTGGCCTGCATCAGATCGATGTACTCGTACGCCTTCATGGCCGCGCCGCGCTGGATGCGCGTCGCCACGCGCGGGTCGTAAGCCGCCGCGTGGCGCTCCAGCAGGGGCCGGTGCCAGCTGTAGCTTTCCGCGGCGGAGAAACCGCCCGTGGACTGGAGTGCGCCGAGATCGCGAATCGCGGCCAGCGGAATTTCTTCAATGCGGGCGCCGGCCGCGCGCAGCACCTGCAGCGTACGCGCAAAGGCGCGCGCCACCGTGGTATCGAGCCCATCCAGCATGCCGGTCGTGACTACTGCCAGGCGGTAGCTCGAGAGCGGGGCGTTGCTGCGGATGATGCGCCGCGCCGCCAGAATCTGGTGCGCCAGCATGGCGTCGCGCACCGAGCGCGTCATGGCGCAGGCGGTGTCCAGCGTGCTGGACAAGGGCAGGGCGCCTTCGGTGGGGACCAGCCGCGCGGTGTTTTTGAAACCCACGATGCCGTTCAGCGCGGCCGGGATGCGGATCGAGCCGCCGGTATCGGAGCCCAAGCCAATGAAGGCGGCTCCCGTCGCCACCGATACGGCTGCGCCCGAAGAGGAGCCGCCGGGAATGCGGGCCGGCGAGGCCGCGCCGTCAGCGGGCTGATTGAACCGGCCGTCCCACGCCGCCGGGGTGCCGAAATGCGGATTGGTGCCCACGCCCGAAAACGCGAATTCCACCATGTTGGTGCGCCCGATCAGAGCGCCGCCGGCCGCCCGCAGGCGCGCCACGGCGGGGCCATCTGCGGTCGCGGCGGGCGCACCGACCAGCACGGCCGATCCGGCGGCCGTGGTCTGTCCCGCGATGTCAAAAAGGTCCTTGACCGAGATGGCGAGGCCGGCCAGCGGCCGGTAGGTCCGGGCCTCGTCGCCGGCGACACTGCGGGCCTCGTGGAACATGGTTTTGAGAAAAACATGGTCGCAGGCGGCAGACTGGGCGGCAGCAATGGATTTTTCAATTTCCGCGCTTGCGCTGGTCTGGCCGGAGCGGATGTGTTGCAGGGTGGTGTGGAGGTCGGCGAGCATGATTTCTGAGAGGCGGTGTGCTAGAATCCTTGGGTTTTGCTGAATGGCTTTGATGGCTGTTCAGCAAGGCAAATCGCAAACCAGTCCGGATAAGGTGTTTGCAGCGTATGTGCATGCAGCGTATACGCGGCAAAAGGTATTGCGGCCTTCGGGGCATATCTCGGGGGTTGCAATAGCGGACTGGATTTTAGACCCAACCTTTGGAGTTCAACTATGTCCGTTACCATGCGTGAAATGCTGGAAGCCGGTGTCCACTTCGGTCACCAAACGCGCTTCTGGAACCCGAAGATGGCCCCGTATATCTTCGGCCATCGCAACAAAATCCACATCATCAACCTCGAAAAATCGCTGCCGATGTTCGAGGAGGCCGCCAAGTTCGTGCGCCAGTTGTCCGCCAACCGCGGCACCATCCTGATGGTCGGCACCAAGCGCCAGGCCCGCGACATCGTCGCGACGGAAGCCAAGCGCGCCGGCGTGCCTTACGTCGACCAGCGCTGGCTCGGCGGCATGCTGACCAATTTCAAGACGGTCAAGACCTCCATCAAGCGCCTGAAAGACATGAAGGCGCAGCAGGAAGGCGGTCTGGATGCCATGAGCAAGAAAGAGCAGCTCATGTTCGCCCGCGAGATGGAAAAGCTCGAAAAAGACATCGGCGGCATTCAGGACATGACGGCCCTGCCGGATGCGATCTTCGTGATCGACGTCGGCTACCACAAGATTGCCATCGCCGAAGCCAAGAAGCTCGGCATCCCGCTGATTGGTGTGGTGGATTCCAACCACTCCCCGGTGGGCATCGACTACGTGATCCCCGGTAACGACGACTCCTCCAAGGCGGTGCAGTTGTATGCCCGCGGTATCGCGGACGCGATCCTGGAAGGTCGTTCCAACGTCATGACCGACATGGTGAAGGCGGTGTCGGCCGAGAGCGGCGATGAATTTGTGGAAGTGAACGAAACGGCGGCCTGAAGCGCGCCCCCTGACGCGAACCGACGCGGAAAAAGTGGGGCTTCATGGCCCCTTTTTTTTTAACTCCCTTGTTAATTGAATTGAACTGAAGTGACGGAGAAACAAATGGCTGCAATTACCGCAAGCATGGTGGCTGAACTGCGCGGCAAGACCGACGCGCCGATGATGGAATGCAAGAAGGCACTGACGGAAGCCGAAGGCAACATGGAAAAGGCCGAAGAGTTGCTGCGCGTCAAGCTCGGGAACAAGGCCGGCAAGGCCGCCGCCCGCATCACCGCGGAAGGCGTTGTCGCCAGCTTTATCGAGGGCACCACGGGTGCCTTGCTCGAAGTCAATTGCGAAACCGACTTCGTGACCAAGAACGACAGCTTTCTGGCGCTGACCCGGGCTGCGGTCGAACTGATCGCCAGGAACAATCCGGCCGACGCGGCGGCCCTGGGCGCGCTAGCCTACAGCCAGGACGGCTTTGGCCCGACGCTGGAAGATGTGCGCAGGGGACTGATCGGCAAGATCGGCGAAAACATGACCTTTCGCCGCTTCAAACGCTTTGCCTCGGGTGCCAAGCTGGCCACGTATGTGCACGGCACGCGCATCGGCGTGATGGTGGAATACGAAGGGGATGAGACCGCGGCCAGGGACGTTGCCATGCACGTGGCCGCCATGAAGCCGGTGGCCTTGTCCAGCGCCGATGTGCCCGCCGAACTGGTGGCCAAGGAGCGTTCGGTGGCGGCTGCCAAGGCGGCTGAAGATGCCGCTACGGCAACCGCGGCCGGCAAGCCCGTGCAATCGCCTGAAATCGTGGCCAAGCGGGTGGAAGGCGGCGTGCAGAAGTTCCTCAAGGAAGTCTCGCTGTACAACCAGGCGTTCGTCAAGAATGACAAGCAGACGGTCGAGCAGATGCTGAAAGAGCGCGGCACCACGGTGAAGTCATTCACGCTGTACGTGGTCGGCGAAGGCATCGAGAAGAAGGCGGACGACTTTGCCGCCGAGGTGGCCGCCCAGGTCGCCGCCGCGAAACAAGGCGCTTAAGTATTCCTTAAGCTTCGGGTCCGATACTTGCCGGACCCGGGCCTTGCGCTTGTTACCCCGCTAAACTCACACCAACCCAAGGAGCCCCCACATGCCCGACGCCAAACCAGCCCACAAGCGCATCTTGTTGAAGCTGTCGGGCGAGGCCCTGATGGGGGACGACGCGTTCGGCATCAACCGTGCGACCATCGTTCGCATGGTGGAAGAGATTGCCGAAGTGACCCGCCTGGGCGTGGAGATCGCCGTGGTGATCGGCGGCGGCAACATCTTTCGCGGCGTCGCCGGGGGCTCGGTCGGCATGGACCGGGCCACGGCCGACTACATGGGAATGCTGGCCACCGTGATGAATGCGCTGGCGCTGGCCGACACCATGAACAAGGCCGGGTTGACGGCGCGCGTGATGTCCGCCATTGCCATCGAGCAGGTGGTCGAGCCGTATGTGCGGCCCAAGGCGCTGCAGTACCTGGAAGAGGGCAAGGTGGTGATTTTTGCCGCCGGCACGGGCAACCCATTTTTCACCACCGATACCGCTGCGGCACTGCGCGGCGCGGAGATCGGTGCGGAACTGGTGCTCAAGGCCACCAAGGTGGACGGGGTGTACTCGGCGGACCCGAAAAAGGATCCGAGCGCGACCCGCTATACCAAAATATCGTTTGACGAAGCGATCGCGAAAAATCTGGGCATCCTGGACGCCACGGCCTTTGCGCTGTGCCGCGACCAGAAGCTGCCGATCAAGGTGTTCTCCATTTTCAAACACGGTGCGCTCAAGCGGGTGGTGATGGGAGAGGACGAAGGAACGCTGGTGTATGTCTGAGGAGAGAAACATGACAATTGCCGACATCAAGAAGACGACGGAAGCGAAGATGGATCAGTCCATCAGCGCGTTCAAAAGCAACCTTACCAAGATCCGCACGGGACGGGCCAACCCGGCTCTGCTGGACACGTTGCATATCGACTATTACGGCACCCTGATGCCCATCAACCAGGTGGCCAATGTGTCGCTGCTGGATTCGCGCACCATCAGCATCCAGCCCTGGGAAAAAGGCATGGGTGCCAAGATCGAAAAGGCGATCCGCGAGAGCGACCTGGGGCTGAATCCCTCGTCCATGGGCGACCTGATTCGCGTGCCGATGCCACCCATGAGCGAAGAGCGCCGCAAGGAGCTCACCAAGGTGGTCAAGAGCGAGGGCGAAGGTGCCAAGATCGCCGTGCGCAATCTGCGCCGCGATGGCAACGAAGCGGTCAAGAAACTGGTGAAAGACAAACTGGCGTCCGAGGACGACCAGAAGCGGGCCGAGGCAGAGATCCAGAAGGTGACCGACCGGCACATCGCCGAGATCGACCATCTGGTGGCGGCCAAGGAGCAGGACATCATGGCGGTCTAGCAGTGCCCCCACGCCGGTCCAGTCCAACACCATGAGCCAAGTACCTCACCACATCGCCATCGTGATGGACGGTAACGGCCGCTGGGCGACGCGCCGGTATTTGCCGCGCGTGGCCGGTCACAAGCAGGGCGTCGATGCACTGAATCGCTGCGTCAGGGCCTGTGCGGCGAGGGGCGTGGCGGTGCTCACCGTCTTTGCGTTTTCTTCCGAGAACTGGAATCGTCCGGTCGAGGAGGTGTCGGGTTTGATGGAACTGCTGGTCATGGCCCTGGGCCGGGAAGTGCCCAAGCTCAAGGCCGAGGGGGTGCAGCTGCATTTCGTGGGCGAGCGTGCGGGCCTGTCCGACAAGGTCAGCGCGGGTCTGGCCCAGGCCGAGGCCGTGACGGCACACAACACGCGACTGGTGCTCAACGTTTGTTTCAACTATGGCGGCCGCTGGGACATCGCCCAGGCCGCAGCCCGGCTCGCAGCGCAGGGGCAGCCCTTGACGGAGGCCAGCCTTGACCGCGCGATGGCGCTGGCGCATGTGCCGGATCCGGACTTGCTGATCCGCACCGGCGGCGAGCAGCGCATCAGCAATTTTCTGCTGTGGCAGGCGGCGTACTCGGAACTCTATTTCAGTGACAGCCTGTGGCCCGAGTTTGATGAAGCCGAACTCGATGCCGCGATTGCTGTGTTCAACCGGCGCGAGCGCCGCTTTGGCAAGACTTCCGCGCAGCTCGCCGGTGTGGCGAACGCGCAGAAGGTGGCCTGAAAAAGCTTCATGCTCAAACAGCGCATCATCACCGCCCTGGTCTTGCTGGCCATCCTGCTGCCAGCCCTGTTTTACCCGTCGCCCGATCCGTTTTGCGCCATCACGTTGGTGCTGATCGCGGCCGGTGCTTGGGAATGGGGGCGCCTCAATGGCTGCAGTAACCCGCTGGCCTGGCTGCTGGGCGCAGCCTGTGTGCTTTTGTGCGTTGGCAGCTGGGCTTTCGGCCTGTTGTCCACGCCCACGCCCTGGCTGTGGCGCTGTGTCGGCGCGGCGTGGGTGCTGGTGGGCGCGTGGCTATTGCGCACCGGTGTGGCGGGCTGGCCGCGTATTGCAAGGCCCATCCGGCTCGTCGGCGGGCTCGCTGCCGTATGGCTGGCCTGGCTGGCGATGGCCCAGGCGCGCGTGATCGGCATCAACTTCCTGTTGTCCATCCTGCTGCTGGTCTGGGTCGCCGACATCTTTGCGTATTTCGCCGGGCGGGCCTTCGGCACCCGCTTCACCCGGGGCAAGCTGGCCCCTGCCATCAGTCCGGGCAAGAGTTGGGAGGGGGTCTGGGGCGGAATGGCCGGGGTGGCCTTGCTGGCCGTCCTGTGGGTCTGGGCCGACGCGGCCTGGCAGGCGCCGGTGGCCAGCTTATACAGCCGCCTGATCAGCATGGGCTGGTGGGTGCTGCTGCCCGCGGTTCTGTTTATGGCGGCCATGAGCGTGGTCGGCGATCTGGTGGAGTCGCTCATCAAGCGCAGTGCGGGCGTCAAGGACAGCAGCGGCCTGTTGCCTGGCCACGGCGGCGTGCTGGATCGGGTGGACGCCTTGCTGCCGACCCTGCCGCTGGCCATGATGCTGATCTCCTGGTGACGGCCATGAAGCAGCGCGTTACCGTTCTAGGCTCGACCGGTTCCATTGGCACCAGCACGCTCGATGTGATGGCCCGGCACCCGGACCGCTTCGAGGTGTTTGCCCTCAGCGCGGCCACCCGGGTCGACCTGATGCTGCAGCAGTGTGTGCAGTTCAAGCCCCGATTTGCCGTGATGGCCAGCGCCCCGCATGGCCGGGAACTGGCCCAAAAAATCAAGGCGAATGGGCTTGATGTCGAAGTACTGTATGGGCCAGATGCTATTGAATTCGTAGCGTCCCATGAATTGACCGATACCGTCATGGCGGCCATCGTCGGGGCGGCCGGACTGGCCTCCTGCCTCGCTGCGGCCAGGGCGGGCAAGCGCCTGCTGCTGGCGAATAAAGAAGCGTTGGTGGTGGGCGGAGACGTGTTCATGCGAGCAGTCAGGGAGGGTGGGGCGATGCTGCTGCCGATCGACAGCGAGCATTCCGCCATCTTTCAATCATTGCCCGAAGACCCTGCAAGCTGGTCGCAAAGGGTTGAGAAAATCATCCTCACGTCGTCTGGCGGACCGTTTCGCACGCGCGACCCGGCGACGCTGCGCGATGTCACGCCTGACGAGGCCTGTGCGCATCCGAACTGGGTCATGGGACGCAAGATATCGGTGGATTCGGCCACCATGATGAACAAGGCACTCGAAGTCATCGAGGCCCGGTACCTGTTCGACATGCTGCCGCAACAGATTGAGGTGGTGATCCACCCGCAAAGCGTGATTCACTCCATGGTGCAGTACCGCGACGCCTCGGTTGTGGCCCAGCTCGGCACGCCCGACATGCGGGTGCCGATTGCCTATGGCCTGGCCTGGCCCGAGCGCATCGCATCGGGCGCCCAGGCGCTCGACTTCAGGACCCTGTCGGGCATGACCTTCGAGTCATTTGAGACACAGGGGCATCGTGACCGCTTTCCGGGCCTGCAGCTCGCGTGGGAGGCGCTGCGCGCGCCCGCAGGCGCCTGTGCCACGCTGAATGCGGCCAATGAGGTTGCCGTGGCGGCCTTTCTGGACAACCGCATCCGGTTCGATCAGATTCACCATATCAATCTTGAAACTTTGCAAGCTGTTACGACCTCGATACCCCAGACGCTGGATGATTTGCTGGCGCTTGACGCGCGCGCGCGCGCAGCCGCGCAGCGTGTCGTGGCGCGCATGGAAACATGACATGGTGAAAGGTGGCACATGCTGACCCTTGTTGCTTTTTTGGTGGCCTTGGGCCTGCTGATTGCAGTGCACGAATATGGGCATTACCGGGTGGCTGTGGCATGTCGCGTCAAGGTGCTGCGCTTTTCGATTGGTTTCGGCACGACGCTGTTTCGCTGGCAACCCAAGAATCAAAAGCATGGGCAATCGACGGAATTCGTGATCGGCGCCTTTCCGGTAGGCGGCTACGTCAAGATGCTCGACGAGCGCGAGGCCCCGGTCGCGCCCGAGGAGCGGCACCTGGCGTTCAACACCCAGCCTCTGCGCTCGCGCGCCGCCATCGTCGCGGCCGGCCCGATTGCCAACCTGTTGCTGGCGGTGCTGCTGTATTCGGCGGTCAGCTGGTACGGGCTCGAGGAGCCCAAGGCGGTGCTGGGCAGTCCGGTGGCGGGCTCCGTCGCTGCGCAGGCGGGTTTGCAGGGCGGCGAACTGGTGCAGCGCGCCGGCTTTGAGGATGGCACGCTGGAGCCGGTGCGCTCGTTCGAATCGTTGAACTGGCTGCTGACCCGGGGCGCCCTGGATGGGCGCGATGTGCGCCTTGAGCTGGCGGGCCCGGACGGCGGTCCGGCGCACGACGTTCTGCTGCCGCTCAGCCAGCTGGATACGAAAGAAGCCGACGCACAGCTGCTGCGCAAGGTCGGCCTGGTCGCGCCGTGGACCCGCCCCGTGGTGGGCGATGTCATGGCGGGCAGCGCGGCCGAAAAATCGGGTCTGCGCAAGGGCGACGTGGTCGATGCGATCGGCGCCACCCGCATCTTTGACGGACGCCAGTTGCGCGACGTGATTCGGGCGTCGGTTCGGGGCTCGCAGCCGCTGGCGCAGGCGTGGCGGGTGGAACGCGACAACAAGACCGTGGTGCTCAGCGTGCTGCCGCAAGTGGTGCAGGACGGCGCAGTTGCGGTCGGAAAAATCGGGGCCTACGTGGGGGCACCTCCTGAATTCGTCACGGTCCGGTATGGGCCGCTCGATGGGTTGTGGCGTGGGGTCACGCGCACCTGGGAGGTGTCCGCGTTGACGCTTCGCATGATGGGCAAGATGCTGATTGGCGAGGCCTCGCTCAAGAATCTGAGCGGACCGCTGACCATTGCCGACTACGCCGGCAAGTCGGCCAGCATGGGGCTTTCGCAATACCTGGTGTTTCTGGCCCTGATCAGCGTCAGCCTGGGCGTGCTCAACCTGCTGCCGCTGCCGGTCCTCGATGGCGGGCACCTGATGTATTATCTTTGGGAAGCCGTGACGGGTAAGAGCGTGTCAGAGGCATGGATGGGATGGTTGCAGCGCGGTGGTGTGGCCTTGCTGCTGCTCATGATGTCGATTGCGCTGTTCAATGACGTTGCCCGTATCTTTGGTTAACTACACGCCGGCCCCTTTGGGCAGCGTCGGCATCACCTTCATTCATGAATAATTATTTCAATTGCTTTCGTCTGCGCACCGTTTCAACGGTGGCAATCGTGGCCTTCGCCGCCACTGCCGCCTGGGCGGTAGAGCCCTTCACGGTTCGCGACATCCGGGTCGAAGGTCTGCAGCGGGTCGAACCAGGCACCATCTTTGCGTCCTTGCCGTTCCGTGTGGGCGACACCTACAACGACGAAAAGGGCTCGGCTGCGATCCGGGCGCTGTTTGCGCTGGGTTTGTTCAAGGACGTGCGGCTCGAGACCAACGGGGATGTGCTGGTGGTCGTCGTCGAAGAGCGACCCACGGTGGCGGATGTCGAATTCGTGGGCTCCAAGGAGTTCGACAAGGACGCCCTCAAGAAGTCCATGCGCGAGATCGGCCTGACGGAGGGCCGTCCTTTCGACAAGGCGCTGGCCGATCGCGCCGAGCAGGAACTCAAGCGGCAATACATCAACAGGAGCCTGTATGGTGCCCAGGTGGTGACCACCGTGACGCCCATCGAGCGCAATCGCGTCAATTTGACGTTTTCCATCACCGAAGGCGAGCCTGCCAAGATCAAGGATATCCAGATTGTCGGCAACAAGGCGTTCAGCGAATCGACCCTGCGCGACCTGTTCGACCTCAACACCGGCGGCTGGCTGAGCTGGTACACCAAGGCGGACCGGTATTCGCGCGCCAAGCTCAATGCCGACATCGAAACCTTGCGTTCGTACTACCTTGCACGAGGTTACCTGGAGTTCAAGGTCGACTCCACGCAAGTGGCCATCTCTCCCGACAAGCAGGCGATTTCCATCACCCTCAATGTGACCGAAGGCGAACGTTATGTGGTGACCGGCGTCACGCTGGAAGGCAATTACCTGGGCAAGGAAGACGAGTTCAAGTCGCTGGTCACGATCAAGCCCGGGGAGGCCTACAACGCCGACCAAGTGGCTGCGACGACCAAGGCCTTCACCGATTATTTTGCCAAATTCGGGTTTGCATTTGCCCATGTGGAAGCGCGCCCCGAGATCGATCGCGCCAATGGCCGCGTCGCTTTTGTGATTGCCGCCGACCCGTCCCGCCGTGCCTATGTGCGCCGCATCAATGTCAGCGGCAACAACCGCACGCGCGATGAAGTGATTCGCCGGGAATTTCGCCAGTTTGAGTCATCCTGGTACAACGGCGACAAGATCAAGTTGTCGCGCGACCGTGTCGACCGCCTGGGTTTTTTCACCGAAGTGAATGTTGAAACGGTAGACGTGCCGGGTTCTCCCGATCAGGTGGACCTGAACATCAGCGTCAAGGAAAAGCCCACCGGCAGCCTGACGGTGGGGGCCGGCTACGGAAGCGCCGACAAGCTGTCGCTGTCCTTCGGCATCAACCAGGAAAACGCGTTCGGCTCGGGGAATTCGCTGGGCCTGCAGGTCAACACCAGCAAGTACAACCAGGTGGTCGTGGTCAGCACCACCAATCCGTATTTCACGACGGACGGGGTATCGCGCACCATCGACCTGTACCACAAAGCCACCCAGCCGTATGAGGACCAGGGGGGCAACTACAAGCTGACGACCGAGGGCGCCAGCATGCGCTTCGGCGTGCCGTTCAGCGAAACGGACCGGGTGTATTTCGGCGCCGGGGTGGAGCGCACGCGGATCGATCCAGGCACTGCTATTCCTGCTGCCTACCTGGCTTATGCCGACGAGTTCGGCTACTCCAGCGAGGCATTCCCGTTGACCATAGGATGGTCCCGGGACAGTCGCGACAGCGCTCTGGTGCCGACCGATGGCCGGCTGCAGCGCTTCAATTCCGAATTGGGTGTTGGCGGCGCCGCGCGCTACGTGAAAGCGGATTACCAGTACCAGCAATACGTTCCGCTCAACAAGCAGTTCTCGCTGGCGTTCAATGGTGAATTGGGGCTGGGCAAGGGGCTCGGCGGCTCCCCGTTTCCCGTCTTCAAGAATTTCTATGGCGGCGGCCTGGGCTCGGTTCGTGGCTTCGAGCAGGGGACGCTTGGCCCACGAGATGTGACAGGGTTTATCATTGGCGGGGCCAAAAAAGTCACGCTCAGCGCCGAGCTCAATGCGCCACTTCCCGGGACTGGCAACGACCGCACGATACGGATGTTCGGCTTTGTGGACGTCGGCAATGTCTATGGTGACAATGAACCTATACTGGCCAGCGAGCTCAGAGCCTCTGTCGGCGTAGGTTTGAGCTGGATTTCACCGATCGGCCCCCTCAAATTTGCCATTGCAAATCCAATACGCAAGTTCGCTGGCGATAGAATCCAAAGATTGCAATTCCAGATTGGTACTTCCTTCTAATGAAACATTTCTCGCGTCAATGCTGGCTGGGCCTGGTGCTCGGCCTGTTCATGTTTTCCGCGAACGCGCAGGACTTTCGCGTGGGTTATGTCAACACGGATCGCATCTTCAAGGAAGCGAACGCGGCCAAGGCAGCCCAGGCCAAGCTGGAACAGGAGTTCTCCAAGCGCGAAAAAGACCTGGTGGATCAGGGCAATATCTTGAAAGCCGCGTCAGACAAACTCGAGCGTGAAGGGCCGACGCTGCCGGATAGCCAGCGCCTCGCGCGCCAGAAGCAGTTGGTGGACCAGGACCGTGATTTCCAGCGCAAGCGCCGCGAATTCCAGGAAGACCTGAATTCGCGCAAGAACGAAGAACTGCAGCAGGTTCTGGAGCGCGCCAACAAGGTGGTCAAGCAGGTGGCAGAGGCGGAAAAGTACGACGTGATCCTGCAGGAAGCGGTTTATATCAATCCCAAGCTCGACATCACCGACAAGGTGATCAAGGCGCTGAACGCGACCCCCGCCAAATAAGCGGCGCCGAGGCTGACCAAGTGTGGCGCTGCGTTTAGGATCCATCGTCGATGCACTGGGTGGGGAACTGCATGGCAACCCCGACGTGCAAATTGAAAACATCGCTCCGCTGGAGGCCGCATCAGCCGCCAGCCTGAGCTTTCTCAGCAACCCCAGGTACCAGCAGCAACTGGCCGCCTCGCAGGCGGCCTGCATCATCGTGGGGCCGGCCATGCAGGAGGCTGCGATGGCGCGCGGTGCATGCATTGTGGCGGCGCAGCCCTACCTGTATTTTGCGAAAGTCACGCAGCTCTGGAAGCGCCAGCACGCTGTGGCGGGCGACACCGGGATTCACCCCAGTGCCGTGGTCGACCCGGCGGCGGTCGTGGACCCTGGCGCGTCTATCGGCGCCTTGTGCGTGGTAGAGCGCGGCGCGCACATCGGCGCGGGCACGGTGCTCAAGTCGCGCGTCACAGTGGGCGAGAACTGCATCGTCGGCGAGCGCTGCCTTCTGCATCCGGGCGTGGTGCTGGGCGCCGACGGGTTCGGCTTTGCGCCGCACGACGGCACCTGGGAAAAGATAGAGCAGCTGGGCGCCGTGCGCATCGGCAACGACGTCGAGATTGGCGCCAACACCTGCATCGACCGCGGTGCGCTGCAGGACACGGTCATCGAGGACGGCGTCAAGCTCGACAACCTGATCCAGATCGGGCACAACGTGCGCATCGGCAAACACACGGCGATGGCCGGCTGCGTCGGCGTGGCGGGCAGCACGGTGATCGGCGCGCACTGCACCTTCGGCGGCGCGGCCATGGTGTTGGGCCACCTGACCATCGCGGACCATGTTCACATCTCGTCCGCGTCGATGGTCAGCCGCTCCATCCGCAGGCCCGGCCACTACACTGGCTTCTTTCCCATAGACGACAATGCGGTCTGGGAGAAAAATGCCGCAACCCTCAAGCAGCTTTACAGTCTGCGCGAACGCCTCAAGGCGCTGGAGAAAAAAATCAAATCATGATGGATATTCATCAAGTCCTCAAGCACCTGCCACACCGTTATCCGTTCCTGCTGGTGGACCGGGTTCTGGAGATTGAAAAGGGCAAGCGCATCAAGGCGCTGAAAAACGTCACCATCAACGAGCCCTTTTTTGCGGGCCATTTTCCGTACCGGCCCGTCATGCCGGGCGTGTTGATGCTCGAGGCGATGGCGCAGACGGCGGCCATCATGGCGTTCGACATGATGGGCGTGCTGCCCGACGACAAGACGGTGTTTTATTTTGCGGGCATTGACAGCGCGCGTTTCAAGCGGCCGGTGGAGCCGGGCGACCAGCTCATCCTGGAAGTCGAAATGGACCGCGCGCGCGGGGGGATCTACAAATTCAACGCGCGGGCACTCGTCGGGGAAGAACTGGCGGCGGAAGCGGTGCTGATGTGCACCATGCGCACCATTACCTGAGGACGGCGTGTCGTGACGACCATTCACCCGACGGCACTGGTGGATCCGCGCGCCGAACTTGACAGCTCGGTCACGGTGGGGCCTTACACCCTGATCGGACCCCATGTGAAGGTGGGCGCCGGCACGAGCATTGGCGCGCACTGCGTGATCGAGGGCCACACCACCATTGGCCAGGGCAATCGCATCTTCCAGTTCAACTCGCTCGGTGCGATTCCGCAGGACAAGAAATACACCGGCGAGCCGTGTGAATTGCTGATCGGCGACCGCAATACGATTCGTGAATTCTGCACCTTCAATATCGGCACCGCGCAGGACACCGCGGCAACGCGCGTCGGCAGCGACAACTGGATCATGGCCTATGTGCACATCGCACACGACTGCCAGCTCGGCAACCAGATCATCCTGGCCAACAACGCCACGCTGGCCGGCCACGTTCACCTGGGCGACTGGGTATTTATTGGTGGGCTGACGGGCGTGCACCAGTTCGTCAAGATCGGCGCGCATGCCATGGCGGGCTTTGCTAGCGCCGTGTCGCAGGACGTGCCGCCGTTCATGACGGTGGACGGCAACCCGCTGGCGGTGCGCGGCTTCAATATCGAGGGGTTGCGGCGGCGCGGCTTCGGCCCGGAGCGGCTGGCGGCGGTGAAGCAGATGCACCGGCTTTTGTACCGCTCGGGTAGCACCTTCGAGCAGGCACGCGCCGACATTGCCGCACTGGCCGCCACGATGCCGCAGGCGGCTGGCGACATTGCGACCATGACCGGATTCCTTTCGCAAGCCACGCGCGGCATTGTCCGCTAGAGCCACGCATGCAAGCGCATGACGCATCGCCACACATCGCGATGGTGGCCGGCGAAACCTCGGGTGACCTGCTGGCCGGATTGCTGCTGGACGGCTTGCGCGAGCGCTGGCCGCAGGTCCAGGCCGGCGGTATTGGCGGGCCGAACATGGCCGCGCGCGGCTTCGAGGCGTGGTGGCCCAGCGAGGCGCTGGCCGTGCGCGGCTACGTCGAGGTGCTGCGGCACTACCGCGGCATCCTGCGCATTCGCAACCAGCTCAAGGCCCGGCTGCTGCTCGAGCACCCGCAGATGTTCATCGGGATCGATGCGCCCGACTTCAATCTCGACCTGGAAGCGGCCCTGAAGGCGCAGGGCATCAAGACCGTGCATTTCATTTGCCCCTCGATCTGGGCCTGGCGTGCCGACCGGGTGCAAAAATTGCAACGCAGCGTGGACCACGTGCTGTGCATTTTCCCGTTCGAGCCGGCCTTGCTGGCCCGCCATGGCATCGCCGCCACCTATGTGGGGCATCCGCTGGCCGGTGTGATTCCCATGCAGCCGGATCGGCAAGCCGCGCGGTTGAAGCTGGGTCTGAGTCCTGATGACCAGGTGGTGGCGGTATTGCCGGGTAGCCGGAAGTCCGAGGTGCAGTATCTGGCTTCACGGTTCTTTGAGGCTGCAGCCCTTATCAAGCAAGCGCGGCCCGCTATTAAATTCGTAGTCCCCGCAGTGCCGGCGCTGAAGGCCACGCTGGAGCAGTTGGCGCTGACCAGCGGCTTGGGGGGCGATTTGCAAATCCTGCCGGGCCAGTCGCACACCGCGCTGGCGGCCTGTGATGTCACCCTGATTGCCAGCGGTACGGCCACGCTGGAGGCCGCCCTGTTCAAGCGCCCGATGGTGATTGCCTACAACATGAACTGGATGTCCTGGCACATCATGCGGCGCAAGCAATTGCAGCCATGGGTCGGATTGCCCAACATCCTGTGCCGCGACTTCGTGGTCCCCGAATTGCTGCAGGGCGCGGCGACACCGCGGGCGCTGGCGGATGCCGTGCTGCAGTGGCTGCAGGCCGCGCCCGAGAAGATAGCGGCCGTCCAACAACGATTCACCACGCTGCACACCGAACTGCGGCGCGACACGGCCACCCTGGCGACCGATGCGATCCAGAAAATTCTTCAAGGCTGAGCAGGTTGCGCTGGTCTGGGACGCACCGGGCCTGGTGGCCGGCGTGGACGAGGCGGGTCGCGGGCCGCTGGCCGGGCCGGTAGTGGCCGCGGCCGTGATCCTGGACGATCTGAACCCGATCCAGGGCCTGGCCGACTCGAAAAAACTCAGCGCGCGCAAGCGCGAACAGCTCTTTGATGAAATCCGGGCCAAGGCGCTGTGCTGCTCGATTGCCGAGGCCAGCGTCGAAGAAATCGACCGCCTCAACATCCTGCAGGCGACGATGCTGGCCATGCAGCGGGCCGTGCAGGGCCTGCGGCTGAAGCCGGCCAAGGTGCTGGTCGATGGCAACCGGCTGCCACAGCTTGGCATGCTGGCGGAGGCCATCGTCAAGGGCGACGCGCTGGTGCCAGCCATTTCGGCCGCGTCGATCCTGGCCAAGGTGCACCGCGACCGCTGGTGCGTGCAGTATCACGAGCAGTATCCGCAATACGGTTTCGCCGGGCACAAGGGCTACGGCACCGCCGAGCACATGGCGGCGCTGGAGGAGCACGGTGCGTGCCCGCAGCATCGCAAAACGTTTGTGCCGGTATCAAAGGTGCTGCGATGAGCGCCACCCACATCACGTCGCGTGACAACGCCTTGCTCAAGGAGTTGCGCCGGCTTTCGCAGGACAGCACGGCCTACCGCAAGCGGGGACAAGTCTGGCTCGAAGGCGACCATCTGTGCCGCGCCGCCCTGGCGCGCGGCGTGCAGCCGGCCATCGCCGTATTCTCGGAGTCTTTTTGGCCTATAGCCCCCGTGGAATGGACGCAGACAGCTATCAAAACCATAGTCATTGCCGATGCGCTGATGGCTGGCATCAGCGCGCTGGAGTCGCCGGCTCGCATGGCTTTTGTGGTCGATCTGCCGCCGGCCCCCGAGCTGGTGCCCGACACGGCTTCGGTGATCCTGGACCGGGTGCAGGACGCCGGCAATGTGGGCTCCATCCTGCGCAGTGCGGCAGCGTTTGGCTTTGGCCAGATCATCGCGCTCAAAGGCACGGCCGCGCTCTGGTCGCCCAAGGTGTTGCGGGCCGGCATGGGGGCGCACTTTGCGCTGCGGCTGGTCGAAGGCGTCGAGCCGGACGCGCTGGACGCTTTGACGGTACCGATCGTCGTGACCAGTTCGCACATTGGGAGTGCCCTGCAGCAGCAAAAATTGCCCATGCCCTGCGCCTGGGCGCTGGGGCACGAAGGGCAGGGCGTGAGCGCGGCGCTGATGGCGCGCGCCAGCCTGTCGGTGCGCATCGAGCAGCCCGGTGGCGAGGAGTCGCTCAACGTGGCCGCCGCTGCCGCCATTTGCCTGCACGCCAGCGCGGTCGCCACAGCTTCTGGACAGCCGGAGGCTGCCCCTCAGTTATAATCAAGGGCTTTCCCAAGTCAGCTTCGCCTAAGCCGCATTCAAGCCAAACCCCTCACAAAAGCAGCAACCAAGAGTCGTGTCTTGTGCACGCTTGGGCGAACCGTAATCAACCCGGAGAACCCAGTGCTTTTGTCTCTACAGGGAAACTTCCCTCCCGCCATCCTGGCGCTCGCAGACGGCACAGTCTTTGTTGGCAATTCCATCGGCGCCCCAGGCACCACCGTCGGCGAAGTGGTGTTCAACACCGCGATGACCGGCTACCAGGAAATCCTCACTGACCCCAGCTACTGCCAGCAAATCGTCACCCTCACGTACCCGCACATCGGCAACTACGGCGTCAACGCCGAAGATGTCGAGGCGACCCGCGTGCATGCCGCCGGCCTGATCATCAAGGATTTGCCGCTGGTGGCGTCCAACTTCCGCAAGACCATGACCTTGTCCGAGTACCTGGTGCGGGAAAAGACGGTCGCGATTGCCAACATCGACACCCGCAAACTCACGCGGCACCTGCGCACGCGCGGTGCGCAAAACGGCTGCATCATGGGCCTGGCGTCCGGCGAGAAGGCGACGCCGGCCCTGATCGACAAGGCCGTCGCGCTGGCACAGGCCGCGCCCAGCATGGCCGGGCTGGACCTGGCCAAGGTGGTGTCGATCCAGTCCCCCTACGAGTGGACGCAGACCGAGTGGCGGCTCGCGAACAGCGACGGCCAACCCGGTTACGGCGAGCAGACCGCACCGAAGTTTCATGTGGTCGCCTACGATTTCGGCGTCAAGAACAACATCCTGCGCATGCTGGCCGAGCGCGGCTGCCGCGTCACGGTGGTGGCTGCGCAGACGCCTGCTGCCGACGTCCTCAAACGCCTGCCCGACGGCGTGTTCCTGTCCAACGGGCCCGGCGATCCGGAGCCTTGCGACTATGCGATTGACGCGACGCGCGAACTGATCGAATCCGGCATTCCGGTGTTCGGCATCTGCCTGGGGCACCAGATCATGGCGCTGGCCAGCGGCGCCAAAACCTTCAAGATGAAGTTCGGCCATCACGGCGCCAACCACCCCGTGAAGGACCTGGACACGGGCCGCGTCAGCATCACCAGCCAGAACCACGGTTTCGCGGTCGACGAGAAGACGCTGCCGGCCAACCTGCGTGCAACGCATGTCAGCCTGTTCGACGGCACGCTGCAGGGCATGGCCCGCACCGACAAGCCCGCGTTCTGTTTCCAGGGCCACCCGGAAGCCTCGCCCGGACCGCACGACATCGGCTACCTGTTTGACCGCTTCACGGCCCTGATGGCGCAGCGCTCGAACCAGGCCGCAGGGAAGAACTAAATGCCAAAACGCACCGACATCAAAAGCATCCTCATCATCGGCGCCGGCCCGATCATCATTGGCCAGGCCTGCGAGTTCGACTACTCGGGCGTGCAGGCCTGCAAGGCGCTGCGCGAGGAGGGCTACAAGGTCATCCTGATCAACAGCAACCCCGCGACCATCATGACCGACCCGGCCACGGCCGACGTGACCTACATCGAGCCCATCACCTGGCAGACGGTCGAGAAAATCATCGCCAAGGAGCGCCCCGACGCCATCCTGCCGACCATGGGCGGGCAGACCGCGCTGAACTGCGCGCTCGACCTGTGGCACAACGGCGTGCTCGACAAGTACAAGGTGGAGCTGATCGGCGCCACGCCCGAGGCCATCGACAAGGCCGAGGACCGCCTCAAGTTCAAGGACGCCATGACCCGGATTGGCCTGGGCTCGGCGCGTTCGGGCATCGCGCACAGCATGGAAGAGGCCTGGGGCGTGCAAAAGACGCTGGGTTTCCCGACCGTCGTTCGTCCCAGTTTCACGCTGGGCGGCACGGGCGGCGGCATTGCCTACAACTCGGAAGAGTTTGAAACCATCTGCAAGCGCGGCCTCGAAGCCTCGCCGACCAGCGAGCTGCTGATTGAAGAATCGCTGTTAGGGTGGAAAGAGTACGAGATGGAGGTCGTGCGCGACAAGGCGGACAACTGCATCATCGTCTGCTCGATCGAAAACCTTGACCCGATGGGTGTGCACACCGGCGACTCGATCACCGTGGCGCCGGCGCAGACCTTGAGCGACAAGGAATACCAGATCATGCGCAACGCCTCGCTCGCGGTGCTGCGTGAAATCGGGGTGGATACCGGCGGCTCCAACGTGCAGTTCTCGGTGAATCCGGTGGACGGCCGCATGATCGTGATCGAGATGAACCCGCGCGTCTCGCGCTCATCGGCGCTGGCCTCCAAGGCCACGGGCTTTCCGATCGCCAAGGTCGCGGCCAAGCTGGCCGTGGGCTACACGCTGGACGAGCTGCGCAACGAGATCACCGGCGGCGCCACGCCCGCCAGCTTCGAGCCCAGCATCGACTATGTGGTCACCAAGATCCCGCGCTTCGCCTTCGAGAAATTCCCGCAGGCCGACTCGCGCCTGACCACGCAGATGAAGTCAGTCGGTGAAGTCATGGCCATGGGCCGCACCTTCCAGGAATCGTTCCAGAAGGCGCTGCGCGGCCTGGAAGTCGGCGTCGACGGCATGAACGAAAAAACCCAGGACCGCGAAGTGTTGGAAAAAGAGCTGGGCGAGCCCGGCCCGGAGCGCATCTGGTACGTGGGCGACGCGTTCGCGCAAGGCATGAGCGTGGACGAGGTGTTTGCGCTGACCAAGATCGACCCCTGGTTCCTGGTGCAGATCGAGCAGATCGTCAAGATCGAGCTGGAGCTGGAAACCCAATCGCTGGACGACGTCGATGCGACGACGCTGCGCGCGCTCAAGCAAAAGGGCTTTTCCGACCGCCGGCTCGCGCGCCAGCTCAAGACCACCGATACCGCCATCCGCGAAAAACGCATTGCCCTCGGTGTGCGGCCCGTCTACAAGCGCGTGGACACCTGCGCGGCTGAATTTTCGACCAACACCGCCTACCTGTACTCGACCTACGAGGCCGAGGGCGGCGAGTGCGAAGCCGAACCCACCGACAAGAAGAAGATCATGGTGCTGGGCGGCGGCCCGAACCGCATCGGCCAGGGCATCGAGTTCGACTATTGCTGCGTGCATGCAGCCCTTGCGATGCGCGAGGACGGCTACGAGACCATCATGGTCAACTGCAACCCCGAGACCGTGTCCACCGACTACGACACCTCGGACCGCCTGTACTTCGAGCCGCTGACGCTGGAAGACGTGCTGGAGATCGTCGACAAGGAAAAACCCTTCGGCGTGATCGTGCAGTACGGCGGCCAGACGCCGCTCAAGCTTGCGCTGGATCTGGAAGCCAACGGCGTGCCCATCATCGGCACCTCGCCCGACATGATCGATGCGGCCGAAGACCGTGAACGCTTCCAGCAACTGCTCCACGAACTGGGCCTACGCCAGCCGCCCAACGCCACCGCGCGCACCGAGCCCGAGGCACTGGAAAAAGCCGCCGCGCTGGGCTACCCGCTGGTGGTGCGCCCGAGCTATGTGCTGGGTGGCCGCGCCATGGAAATCGTGCACGAACAGCGTGACCTGGAGCGCTACATGCGCGAGGCGGTCAAGGTCAGCCACGACTCGCCGGTGCTGCTGGACCGCTTCCTGAACAACGCGATCGAATGCGATGTCGATGCCATTTGCGATGGCCAGCGCGTGTTCATCGGCGGCGTGATGGAGCACATCGAGCAGGCCGGCGTGCATAGCGGCGACTCGGCCTGTTCGCTGCCGCCGTACTACCTGTCCGCCGCCACCGTGGCCGAGCTCAAGGTGCAGACGGCGGCGATGGCCAAGGCACTACACGTCGTTGGGTTGATGAACGTGCAGTTTGCCATCCAGGAAGTGGACGGCCGCGACGTGATCTACGTGCTCGAAGTCAACCCACGTGCCTCGCGCACCGTGCCGTTCGTCAGCAAGGCCACCGGCATCCAGCTGGCCAAGGTGGCGGCGCGCTGCATGGTCGGGCAATCGCTCGACGCCCAGGGCATTTTTAACGAAGTCAAGCCGCCCTATTTCAGCGTGAAGGAGGCGGTTTTCCCGTTCGTCAAGTTCCCCGGCGTGGACACGATTCTCGGCCCCGAGATGAAGTCCACGGGTGAGGTCATGGGGGTCGGCAAGACCTTCGGCGAGGCGTTTGTGAAGTCGCAGATCGGCGCGGGCACCAAGCTGCCGCGCGGCGGCAAGGCCTTCATCTCGGTCAAGAACAACGACAAGTCGCGTGCGGTGGACATCGCCCGCGGACTGGTAGCCATGGGGTTCGAACTGGTGGCCACCAAGGGCACGGCCGCCGCCATAGCGCAGGCCGGCATCGCCTGCGTGGGCGTCAACAAGGTCACCGAAGGGCGCCCGCACATCGTGGACATGATCAAGAACAACGAGATTGCGCTGGTCATCAACACCGTGGAAGAGCGCCGCAACGCCATTGCCGACTCGCGCGCCATCCGCACGTCCTCGCTGCAGGCGCGCGTGACCACGTTCACCACCATCTTCGGCGCGGAGGCGGCGGTTGAGGGCATGAAGTACCTGGACCATCTGGACGTGAATTCCCTGCAGGAATTGCATGCCCAACTTGCCGCCGCTTGAGCCGGAAATAACAATCGCGGCATAATCCGCATATCAAGACACCGCCGAACGGCAACGCTCGGCGGTTTCCTTTTGGATGAACCTTTTGTTGAAAATCTTATGGCTACCATTCCCATTACCAAACGCGGCGCGGAAAAACTCAAGGCCGAGCTGCACAAGCTCAAGACGGTGGACCGGCCGTGGGTCATCAATGCCATCGCCGAGGCCAGGGCCCAGGGCGACCTGAGCGAAAACGCCGAATACGAAGCGGCCAAGGACCGCCAGGGCTTCATCGAAGGTCGCATCCAGGAAGTCGAGAGCAAGCTGTCGGGCTCGCTGGTCATCGACCCGTCCTCACTCGACGCTGGCGGCAAGGTGGTGTTCGGCGCCACCGTGGAACTCGAAGACGAGGCCTCGGGCGATATCGTCAAGTACCAGATCGTCGGCGAGGACGAAGCCGACCTCAAGCTCGGCCTGGTCAACATCGGCAGCCCGATCGCGCGCGCGCTGATCGGCAAGGAAGAGGGCGACACCGCCGAGGTGCAGGCGCCTGGCGGCGTCAAGCGTTTCGAGATCGTGGCCGTGTCCTATCTCTGAGTGGCGCGCGTTTTGAAGCAGCGCTTTCCGGCCCTGATTGCCGCCCTGTGGTGGGGCAGTTTGACGACCATTGGTTTTCTGGTGGTGCCCCTGCTGTTTGCCAATCTGCCCACGCCGGCGATGGCGGGCGGCATGGCGGCCAAACTGTTCGCGGCGCAAACCTGGGTGTCTGTCGCCTGCGGCCTGCTGCTGTTGCTGCTATCGAAGTCAAAACAGTCCCAAGCCCTTGCTGAGTGGGCACAGTTCGCTATTATTTTTATAGTCCTCGGCCTGTTGCTGGCATTGCTCAGTCAGTTTGCCGTGGCGCCCAGGATCGTGGCTCGCGAGAACCTCCGGCTCTGGCACGGCGTGGGCAGTGCGATGTACCTGGTGCAGTGGCTCTGCGCCGGCGTGGTGCTGTGGACGCTGGTGCCGGGTCCACGGTCGCCTGACTGACGCTCGCCGTTCTACAGTGCGCCTGAGGCGGCGGTGGTGGCGAGGCGTTATCCTGTTGCAATGGCTTGATCTTTTTGTTCAGGGGTACGGCAGTGGAATCACAAATTGTGGAAATCGAGGCGACGGCCTGGCAGGCCATCCAGGCCAACGCGGCGTGGACGGCAGCGCTGGAGGCCGGCAAGGTGCTGTATTTCCCGCGCCTGGGTTTCGAGTTGCTGCCGCAGGAGGCGGGCCTGCTCAACCCCGGCGTGCTGTCGCCGAAATCGCGCAACATCAGCCTTGACGCACAAGGTGCGCTGCGCGGCGCCAACGGCGATCCGGCCACGGTGCAGGCGCTGGCCGCGATGATCGGGCGCTTTCGGGCGCAGTCGCAGCAGCTCATTGCCGCGCTGCTGCCGCACTACACCGGCTTCCTGCGCCTGGCTCCGACCAGCTACCGGCCGATGCAGGTGGAGTCGCGCCAGCAGTCCTGGCGCGCCGACGACCGCCGGATGCATGTCGACGCCTTCCCATCGCGACCGAATGACGGCGAGCGCATCCTGCGCGTCTTCACCAACGTGAATCCGTCCGGCGTGCCGAGGGTCTGGCGCGTCGGCGAACCATTCGAGACCGTGGCGCGGCGGTTTTTGCCGCGCACCAAGGCCTATTCACCGTGGCAGGCCCGGGCGCTGCGCGCGCTGCACGTGACCAAGTCGCTGCGCTCCGAATACGACCATCTGATGCTGCAGCTGCACGACGGCATGAAGGGCGACCTGGACTACCAGCAAACGGCCGACCAGGCCACGGTGCCGTTCCCTGCGGGCTCGGTCTGGGTGTGTTTTTCCGACCAGACCTCGCACGCCGTGATGTCGGGCCAGTACATGCTGGAGCAAACGCTGTTCTTGGCGCCCGAGCATCAATACGACCCGCACGCCAGCCCGCTGGCCATCCTCTCCAGGCTGACCGGTCGACCTCTGGTGGCGCGGCAGCCGGCGTGAGATTGTGGGGCTACGGTTTCGCCGCCGGGCCGCCCCAAGGCGAAACGCGCCCCCTCGGGGGGCAGCGCAGCACACGCAGTGGCAAGCGTGGGGGCTTATTCCTTCCAATGCGTCGCGACCCAGCCGGCCGGGCGCATGGCGCTAAAGCGCCGGTTGCGCCGGCCCGCCAGTGCGTCGGGCGGATTGCATTCGCCGTGGAAAATCACGATGCGCGCGTCCACGGGCACGGCCGGCTCGGTCCAGTAGTTGGCCGGCCAGCGCGGGATGCTGTGGTACTTGAAGCTGGGGCACCAGGCCGCCGGCCAGTAGCGCAGCTTGCCCTGGCGGTGCAGGAAATCGGACAGGTAGGCCTGCTCGTTGCGAAAGCGCGACTGCACCTCGTCCGGATGGGCTTTGAAGTAGGCCAGCACGTCGGGGTGCGCGCCCAACTCGAAACGGTACACCGAGGAGTTGCCGGTGATGCGCCGCGTCTGCCAGGGGCGGCGGTAGTCGCGGATGATCAGGAACTCGCCCGGCTCCTTGAAAAAGGCGTCGAGACTGCCCACGATCACCACGTCGACGTCGAGAAACAGCGCGGTGCCGGTGAGCCCGTACAGGTCGGCCGAGAAGGTGGTCAGCTTCTTCCAGGCCCGGTCCGGGGTGCCGGCCGGCACGTTGAGCTCCAGCGCCGGAATCGGGAAGCAGTCCACCTCGGCCCGGATGCCCCGACGGTCGTCGGTCAGGCAGACAAAGCGAAACGCGCCGCCGAGGTGCCGGCGCACCATGGCGTACAGGCGATTCACATATTCGGGGCCGTATTTGGTGCCCCATTTCATGCAGATGACGTTGCGCTCGGGCGGCGCAACGGGCAGTGCCGCGGTCGTCATGGCCTCAGGTCTGGCTGCGTTTCTTGACCGAGGTCTGCGGCTTGGGTTTGGCCCGCTTGACCTTGCCGCCGGGCGTCAGGCGCTGGTTGCCCAGCACGCGCAGGGTCTTGACCTCGGGGCGCTGGCCGCCGCGCTTGCTGTACTTGAGCACCTTGAAATCGCGCGGGCCGGCCATGCGGTCCTCGTCGATCACCTTTTCCTTTTCGGGCTGCGGCCGCCACAGGATCAGCAGCTTGCCGATATGCTGGATGGGGGCGGCGCCCAGCTCATCGACCAGCGTCTGGTACATCAGTTCGCGGGCGGCGCGGTCGTCCGAGAAAACGCGTATCTTGATCAGCCCGTGCGCATTCAAGGCGGCGTCGGCTTCCTTTTTGACGGCGTTTGTGAGGCCGTCGCCGCCGACCATTACCACGGGGTCGAGGTGGTGGGCAGCGGCACGATGAACCTTGCGCTGGGCGGGGGTAAGTTGAATTTGGGGCATACCCGTATTATCAAGGCAGTATGAAAGTGAAACGAAATTGAAATCCAAAAGTAAGAAAGTCAACAGGGCGTGGCTGAATGACCACGTCAACGACCCTTACGTCAAGCTGGCCACCCGCGAGGGTTACCGGGCGCGCGCGGCCTACAAACTCAAGGAAATCGACGAAACGCTGGGCCTGATCAAACCCGGCCATCTGGTGGTCGATCTGGGGTCCACCCCCGGCGCCTGGAGCCAGTACCTGCGGCGCAAGCTGTCGCCGGGCGGCGCAGCGATGGGCGAGCTCAACGGCACCATCATTGCGCTGGACCTCCTGCCAATGGTGCCGATCGAAGGCGTGGTGTTCCTGCCGGGTGACTTCCGCGAACCCGAAGTGCTACAAAAACTGGAGCACGAAATACAGGGCCGGCAAGCGGATGTGGTGGTTTCCGACATGGCGCCCAACCTCTCGGGCATCGAGTCGGCGGACACGGCGCGCATCGCGCACCTGGTGGAACTGGCGGTGGAATTCAGCCAGAACCACCTGAAACCCGAGGGCGCGCTGGTGGTCAAGGTGTTCCATGGCAATGGCTACAGCGAGCTGACAAAATTGTTCAAAGAGACGTTCAAGGTCGTCAAACCCATCAAACCCAAGGCTTCGCGCGACAAATCGTCGGAGACGTTTCTGGTCGGCATCGGGCTCAAGCAGGCCGGGCCGGGCCATGATCCAGGTCAGGAAACCATGAATAAGACCGCGCAAGTCCTTGTTACGTCTGTGGCTGCTGGGGCCAAAAAGCGTAGCAGCGCGCCTTGAAACGCCTAAAATGGGTCGCAAGTACGTGACACCCGGAAGAAAAGTGTTCCGGCACCTTTTGCTGTCCTATTGCTATCGGAGCCTCGCTTGAACAATCAGTGGTTCTCAAAAATTGCCATCTGGCTCGTGATCGCCATGGTGCTGTTCACGGTATTCAAACAGTTTGATACCCGTGCCAGCGTCAGCGCGGGCTATGTGGGCTACTCCGATTTTCTGGAGGAAGTGCGTAACAACCACATCAAGAGCGCCACCATCCAGGAAGGCCAGGGCGGCACCGACATCGTGGCCCTGACCACCGATGACCGCAAGATCCGCACGAATGCCACCTACCTCGACCGCGGCCTGATCGGCGACCTGATCAACAACAACGTCAAGTTCGACGTCAAGCCGCGCGAAGAAGGCTCGCTCCTGATGACCTTGCTGGTCAGCTGGGGCCCGATGCTGCTCTTGATCGGGGTCTGGGTCTACTTCATGCGCCAGATGCAGGGCGGCGGCAAGGGCGGGGCGTTCAGCTTCGGCAAGAGCAAGGCCCGCATGATGGACGAGAACAACAACACCGTCACCTTTGCCGACGTGGCCGGCTGCGACGAGGCCAAGGAAGAAGTCAAGGAAGTCGTGGACTTCCTGAAAGACCCGCAGAAATTCCAGAAACTCGGTGGCCGCATTCCGCGCGGCCTGCTGCTGGTCGGCCCTCCGGGCACCGGCAAGACCTTGCTGGCCAAAGGCATCGCGGGGGAGGCCAAGGTGCCGTTCTTCAGCATCTCGGGTTCCGACTTCGTTGAAATGTTCGTCGGCGTGGGCGCGGCCCGCGTGCGCGACATGTTCGAGAACGCCAAGAAAAACGCGCCCTGCATCATCTTCATCGACGAAATCGACGCCGTGGGCCGCCAGCGTGGCGCGGGCTTGGGCGGCGGCAATGACGAGCGCGAGCAGACCCTCAACCAGATGCTGGTCGAGATGGACGGTTTTGAAACCAATCTGGGCGTGATCGTGGTGGCCGCCACCAACCGGCCCGACATTCTGGATGCCGCGCTGCTGCGCCCCGGCCGCTTCGACCGTCAGGTCTACGTGACGCTGCCCGACATCCGGGGCCGCGAGCAGATCCTGCACGTGCACATGCGCAAGATTCCGGTCAGCCAGGACGTGAACGCCGGCATCATTGCACGCGGCACGCCCGGCATGAGCGGTGCGGACCTGGCCAACCTGTGCAACGAGGCGGCGCTGATGGCCGCGCGCCGCAACGCCCGCGTGGTCGAAATGCAGGACTTCGAGAAGGCCAAGGACAAGATCCTGATGGGTCCCGAACGCAAGAGCATGGTGATGCCCGAGGAAGAGCGCCGCAACACGGCCTACCATGAGTCGGGCCATGCGCTCTTGGGCAAGCTGTTGCCCAAGTGCGATCCGGTGCACAAGGTCACGGTGATCCCGCGCGGCCGCGCGCTGGGCGTGACCATGAGCCTGCCGGCGCAGGACCGCTACAGCTACGACAGCGAATACATGTTGAGCCAGATCGCCATGCTGTTTGGCGGGCGCATTGCCGAGGAAGTGTTCATGCACCAGATGACCACCGGTGCCAGCAACGACTTCGAGCGCGCCACGCAAATTGCCCGCGACATGGTGACGCGCTACGGCATGACCGAGGCGCTGGGCCCGATGGTCTATGCCGAAAACGAGGGCGAAGTGTTCCTGGGCCGCTCGGTCACCAAGACCACCACCATGTCTGAGGAGACCATGCAAAAGGTCGACGCCGAGGTGCGCCGCATCATCGACCAGCAGTACGCGCTGGCGCGCAAGCTGATCGAGGACAACAGCGACAAGATGCACGCCATGGCCAAGGCGTTGCTCGAGTGGGAAACCATCGACACCGAGCAACTCGACGACATCATGGCCGGCAAGGAGCCGCGCCCGCCCAAGGACTGGACGCCGCGTATCCCGCCTGCCACCGGTGGGGGCAACGACGGCCCACCGCCTGCGGTCAAGCCGGATCCCGCGCCCACCGTGGTCTGAAGGATCAAAGAATGGGATCAACGGGGCTTTGCGCCCCGTTTTTGTTGTGACTCGACATGTTCTGGCAAACCAACCGCTTTTTCCTGGACCTGACGCAGCCGCGCGTGATGGGCATCGTCAACGTCACGCCCGACTCGTTTTCCGACGGCGGCCAGCATGCCTCGACCGCCAGCGCGCTCAAGCATTGCGAACAGCTGCTCAAGGACGGGGCGCACATCCTGGACATCGGTGGCGAGTCCACGCGTCCCGGCGCGCTGCCGCTGCCGCTGGACGAGGAGTTGGCGCGCGTGCTGCCGCTGCTCAGGGAGGCGGTCAAGCTGGGCGTGCCACTGTCCATCGATACCTACAAGCCGCAGCTCATGCAGGCCGCGCTGGATCTGGGCGCCGACATCATCAACGACATCTGGGCGCTGCGCCAGAGCGGCGCCGCGCAGGTCGTGGCCGGACACCCCACCTGCGGCGTGTGCCTGATGCACATGCACCGCGAGCCGCAGACCATGCAGGCCGCGCCCATGGCGGGCGACGTGGTGCCGCAGGTGCTATCGTTTCTGGAGCGAACTGCCAAGGACCTGCAAGGGCTTGGCGTCGATAAGGCGCGTATTGTGCTGGACCCTGGCATCGGTTTCGGCAAAACCGTGGCGCAAAACTTCGCGCTGCTGGCGCGCCAGCGGGAACTGCTGGCCGCGGGCTATCCGATCCTCGCGGGCTGGTCGCGCAAGTCGTCGCTGGCGGCGGTGGCGGCCGTTGACGGCTTGGAGCCGCCCGCGAGCGAGCGCATGGTGCCCAGCGTGGCCGCGGCGCTGCTGGCCGTGGAGCGCGGCGCGGCGATTGTGCGGGTCCATGATGTGCGCGAAACCGTGGCCGCACTGAAAATCTTGCGCGCTATGAATCCGGTAGCGGACAATGCTGATCAATAAAGGGGAGAACGCAAAAATGACACGCAAATACTTCGGTACCGATGGCATCCGCGGCACCGTGGGCCAGCCGCCCATCACGCCCGACTTCGTGCTGCGTCTGGCGCACGCCGTGGGCCAGGTGCTCAAAAAATCCGAGGCGCGTCCCACGGTGCTGATCGGCAAGGACACCCGCATTTCCGGCTACATGCTGGAGAGCGCGCTTGAATCGGGCTTCAACTCTGCCGGTGTCGATGTGGTGCTGCTCGGCCCCCTGCCGACCCCGGGCGTGGCCTACCTCACGCGGGCGCAGCGCGCGAGTCTGGGCGTGGTCATCAGCGCCAGCCACAATCCGTTTGCCGACAACGGCATCAAGTTCTTCAGCGCACAGGGCAGCAAGCTGCCCGACGCCTGGGAGCAGGCCGTGGAAATGGCGCTGGGCGAGGCGCCGGTCTGGGCCGACTCCGCCTCGCTCGGCAAGACGCGCCGGCTTGACGACGCGGCCGGCCGCTACATCGAGTTCTGCAAGAGCACGTTCGCGCACGACCTTACGCTCAAGGGCCTGAAGATCGTGGTCGATGCGGCCCACGGCGCGGCCTACCATATTGCGCCCAAGGTGTTCCACGAACTGGGCGCCGAGGTCATCGCCATCGGCTGCGCGCCCGACGGCCTGAACATCAACCACGAGGTCGGCGCCACGCACCCGCAGGCGCTGGTGCGCGCCGTGCGGGACAACGATGCCGACTACGGCATCGCGCTCGACGGCGACGCGGATCGCCTGCAACTCGTCGATGCCACGGGACGCCTGTATAACGGCGACGAGCTGCTGTATTTGATCGTGGCCGACCGTCTGGCGCGCGGCGACCGCATCCCCGGCGTGGTCGGCACCCTGATGACCAACATGGCCGTGGAAGTGGCGCTCAAGGCGCAGGGCCTGCAGTTCGTGCGCGCCAGGGTCGGCGACCGCTACGTGCTCGAAGAACTGGAGAAAAACCGCTGGCTGCTCGGCGGCGAAGGCTCGGGCCACCTGCTGGCGCTGGACAAGCACACCACCGGCGACGGCCTGGTCTCGGCCCTGCAGGTGCTGCAGGCCTGCGTGCGCAGCGGCCGCACCATGGCCCAGATGCTGGCCGAGGTGACCCTGTTCCCGCAGACCCTGATCAACGTGCGGCTGCAGGCCGGCCAGGACTGGAAAACCAACGCGCGGCTCGCGGCAGAAACCAGGGCCGTGGAAGCCGAACTCGACAACACCGGCCGCGTGCTGATCCGCGCGAGTGGCACCGAGCCGCTGTTGCGCGTGATGGTGGAGGCGCGCGATGCAGGGCAGGCCAAGGCGTGTGCGGAGCGGCTGGTGGAGGCGGTGAGGGCGGGATAGTTGTTAGGAATTTACGACTATGGCCAATGAAGCCTTCAATCTGACCACGCGCCTGTTTGTCGGCCTTGTAGCGCCTTGCATAGATTCAGGGCTGGAAGCTTATTCCATGACTAACGCCAGCGTCGGGCCGTGAACATTCTCCCAGCCAACTATGCCAACCCGATCCACGCCCGCGCGCTGGTGACGCTGCTCGACGCCTATGCCCGCGATCCCGCCGGTGGCGGCGAGCCGCTGAGCGACTTCACCAAGGCGAACTTCGTGCGTGAGTTGGCAGCGCGGCCGCAGGCCTTCAGCGTGCTGGCGTTCGATGGCGCTGATGTCGAAAGTGCCGTGCCGGTCGGGCTGGTGAATTGCATCGAGGGTTTTTCCACCTTTGCCTGCCGGCCACTGGTCAACGTGCACGACGTGGTGGTGGCGGCCAGCCACCGGGGGCGGGGCATCGCAGCGCTGATGCTGGCCGAGGTGGAGCGCATCGCGCGCGGGCGCGGCGCCTGCAAGCTCACGCTGGAGGTGCTGTCCGGCAACGCCGGCGCGCGCAGGCTGTACGAGCGCGTGGGCTTTGCCGGCTATCAACTGGACCCGGCCATGGGGCAGGCGCAGTTTTTGCAAAAATGGCTGGCGTGACTTCGCGCTCAAGCCAGCAGCAACGCGAAACACGCGATGGGGGCAGCAGGGCCGCCGTGGCTCTGGCGCTTGGGATCGCCTTCTTGACGGGTGCGAGCCTGTCATGCCGTCGCTGCAGGTGGCCTCGGGCGGGTTCTGGGGCGGCAGCGCGGGGCTGGAGACCGGCGACACCTGGTTTGCCGGGGCCGGGCTGGGCCGCACCAATCTGCGCGACTATGCGAATCTCAACTTCGATCCGAACGATGCCTGGATGCTGTGGGGCGGCTATCGCTGGAGCCAGAGCCGGTCGCTGTCGCTGCAGGTGGTGCGCGACAACCGGCAGAACCCGAGCCAGCAGAATGTGCACCTGCTGTACCGCACACCGGTGGCGGACCAGCGCCTGCTGACGTTCGACCTGCTGGCCAAAACCGGGCTGGTCGATGGCGCCCCCATTCACCGCCTGGGCCTGTCGGTCACCTACGACTGGCACCAGTACTTTGTGCGGTTGGCCTACGATCCCGACGTGAACTTCACGCCGCAGGACATGTGGCGGCTGTCGGTGGGCTCGCGGTTTTAGCCTGGGTTAAAGCGGCTTTCAGTTTGTCACGTAAATGCCATTGAACTGACACAAGCGCGTCACTGTCAGCGTTCAAGCTTCCCGGATCGACTAGCCGTGGAGTTGGAAATGAGCAAGGGTTTTGGCAAGTGCTTTGAGCCGGATGACGGCGTGAATGACGCGCCCAACCCCTCCATTCATGAGGTGGACAGCGGCCGGCGCCATGTTTTTAAATGCACCACGGCCGCCGTGGCATTGCTGTTGGGCTCGCACACCTGGGGCGCGAGCGCGGGCACAGGCAAGCCGCTCGGCTTTACCGGCGTGCCGGTGTCGGTGGCAGACACCTTGACCGTGCCGGTTGAATACGAGGCGCAGGTGTTGTGCCGATGGGGCGATGCCATCGGGTCGGCGGCGGGATCGCCCGCCTTTGAACTGGACGGCTCCAACACTTGGCAGGAGCAGTCGCTGCAGGCGGGCATGCACCACGACGGCATGGAGTTTTTCCCGCTGGACCAGGACCCGCGGCACGGCCTGCTGGCCATCAACCACGAATACACCGACGACGGCCTGCTGCACGTCGATGGCATGAAAACCTGGAGCGCCGACAAAGTGCGCAAGTCGCAGGCGGCGCACGGCGTGAGCGTGGTCGAAGTGGTGGAGCGCGCAGGCGTCTGGCAGGTGATGCCCCATTCGATGTACGCCCGGCGCATCACGGCCAGCACGCCCATGCGGCTCAGCGGCCCGGCGGCCGGCCACGATCTGCTTAAAACGGCTGCCGACCCGTCGGGCACACGCTCGCTCGGCACGCTCAACAATTGCGCGGCGGGCCAGACCCCGTGGGGCACCTACCTGAGCTGCGAAGAGAACTGGAACGGCTATTTCTCCTCGCGGCAAAACCCCAGCGCCGACGAGCTGCGCTACGGGCTGGGCCCCAACGGCTGGGGCTACCGCTGGCACGAGCATGACGAGCGCTTCGACGCCGCCAAGCATCCCCATGAGCCGCACCGTTTCGGCTGGGTAGTGGAGATCGACCCGATGGACCCGACCCAGACGCCCGTCAAGCACACCGCGCTGGGCCGCTTCAAGCACGAGGGCGCTACCACGACCCTCAGCAAGGACGGCCGCGCGGTGGTCTACATGGGGGACGACGAACGCTTTGAATATATCTACAAGTTTGTCAGCCGCGACCGGGTGGCGCCGGGCGGCTACCAGGCCAACCGCCACGTGCTGGACCACGGCACGCTGTACGTGGCGCGCTTCGATGCGCAGGGCCATGGCCGCTGGCTGCCGCTGCTGCATGGGCAAAACGGCTTGAGTGCCGAGCGGGGTTTTGCCAGCCAGGCCGAGGTGCTGATCCGCTGCCGCCAGGCCGCCGACGTGGCGGGCGCCACCAAGATGGACAGGCCCGAGTGGATCGCGGTGCACCCGCAAACCGGCGAGGTGTTTGTGACGCTCACCAACAATGACCAGCGCGGCCAGCCGGGACGCGGCGCGGATGACGCCAACCCGCGTGGCGACAACATCATGGGCCACATCATCCGCTGGCGCGAGGGCACGACGCAGCACGGCGACGCGGGCGCCGGCGAGTTTCGCTGGATGCACTTCGCGCTGGCGGGTGATCCGAATGCCGACAAGGTCGGGTACCGCGGCACGATCCTGGGTGACATGTATGGCTGTCCGGACGGTCTCAAGGTCGATGCCGGGGGCCTGCTCTGGATCCAGACCGATGTTTCCACTTCGGCGATGCACCAGGGGGCCTACCGGGGCCTGGGCAACAACATGATGCTGTGCGCCGACCCGTCCACGGGCGAGACCAAGCGGTTTCTGACCGGCCCATCGGGCTGCGAGATCACCGGCATCACTTTCACGCCGGATCGCCGTGCCGTATTCATCAACATCCAGCACCCCGGTGAGACGGCCAGCGAACGCAGCGACCCCGACCGACCGCAAGCGGTGAGCCGCTGGCCGGATGGGCCTGCGGGGGGACGCCCACGCTCTGCCACCGTGGCCATCCGCCGCAAGGATGGCGGCATTGTCGGCACCTGATGCATTTCCCAAGCCCCGCCCTCCGGGGCTTTTTTACAACTGAATGAAGCATTGAAAACTGTTGAAGGAGTGAAAAATGAAAGAACTACCGACCCCGACCTTTGCACTGTCTCCGATCTCCTTGCCCAGGGGGTCACTTCATCGACGCAATCTACCGGTTGATGATGCGCAAAGCCGGGCCATCGTTGAGACGACACGCAGCGGCATCTCGGTGTCGTGGGCCCGCCATCAGGACGAAGTCCGGCAAGCGCAGCGGCTGAGGTTCAATGTCTTCGCGGGCGAAATGGGCGCGCGGCTGGACACGCCGCTGGCCGGGCACGACATGGACCTGTTCGACGACTACTGCGAGCACCTGCTGGTGCGCGATGAGGCCACACGGGAAGTCGTGGGCACCTACCGGGTGCTGACACCGGCCCAGGCCCAGCGCGTCGGCAGCACCTACAGCGATCTGGAATTCGACCTGACACGGCTGCGCAGTCTGCGCTCGCGCATGGTTGAGTTGGGCCGCAGCTGCGTGCATGCCGATCATCGCCACGGCGGCGTGATTCTGGCGTTGTGGGGGGCGCTGGCCGAGTTCATGGTGCGCAACCGGCTCGACACCATGATTGGCTGCGCCAGCATTCCCATGCTGCACAACGGTGCCATCAGTGGCGACGCGGCGGCCAGCATCTGGCACCAGCTCAGGCAGACCCATCTGGCGCCGGTCGCAGACCATGTGTTGCCGCGTTTGCCGCTGCCCGTCGACGAGCTGGACGGCACGCTCGATATAGAGCCTCCTGCGCTGATCAAGGGCTATTTGCGCCTGGGTGCCAAGGTGCTCGGCGCGCCGGCCTGGGACCCCGACTTCAATACGGCCGATCTGCCCATGCTCATGCGCATTGCCGACCTGCCGCCGCGCTACCGAAAACACTTTCTGGGGGCCTGATGCGTACCACCTTCGAGGCACTGGGCGCATGGGGCCACGGCTTCGCGCCCGACGACGCGGACGACCGCGACGATGCGGTGGCCGAGCGACGCTACCGCGCGATCTTTATCTCAGACCTGCATCTGGGCACGCCGGGCTGCCAGGCTGTGGCCTTGCTGGCGTTCCTGAAAGCCCATCCCAGCGACTACCTGTACCTGGTGGGCGACATCGTCGACGGCTGGCAGCTGCGCCGCAAGTGGTACTGGCCGCAGTCGCACAACGACGTGGTGCAAAAACTGCTGCGCCGCGCGCGCAGGGGCTGCCGGATTATCTATGTGCCCGGCAACCACGACGAGTTCGCGCGTGGCTTCATGGGCCACCGGTTTGGCGGCATCGAGGT
This sequence comes from Rhodoferax sp., assembly GCA_031291295.1. Taxonomy (GTDB): domain Bacteria; phylum Pseudomonadota; class Gammaproteobacteria; order Burkholderiales; family Burkholderiaceae_C; genus Rhodoferax_A. The sequence goes on from JARLJI010000058.1 coordinate 153,026, forward strand.
CATCGAGGAAGCCGTCCACACCACGACGGCCGGGCTCAAGCTGTGGGTCATTCACGGTGACTACTTCGATGGCGTGATCCAGTGCGCCAAGTGGCTGGCGTATCTCGGCGACAACCTGTATGAATTCACGCTCAAGCTGAATCGCCATCTCAACACCTTGCGCGCCCGGCTGGGCCTGCCGTACTGGTCGCTGTCGGCCTACCTCAAGCACAAGGTCAAGAAGGCGCTGAACTATGTGACCGACTTTGAAGTGGCGGTGGCCAGCGAGGCGCGGCGCCGTGGTCATCAAGGCGTTGTCTGCGGCCACATCCACCGCGCCGAGATGCGCGACATCGACGGCACGCTGTACTGCAACGACGGCGATTGGGTAGAGAGCCGCACGGCGCTGGTCGAGCACTTCGATGGCCGCCTGGAACTGGTGCACTGGGCACCCTCGCACGAAACGCAGAATCGCGAACCCATGACAAGGGAGATGGCAACATGAAAATGGCCCTGATTACCGACGCATGGCAGCCGCAGGTCAATGGCGTGGTCACCACGCTGGTCGAACTGGTGCTGGAGCTTACGACGCTGGGCCATCAGGTCGAGGTGATTCACCCGGGTTTGTTCAAGAACCGCCCCTGTCCCGGTTATGCGGGCATCGACCTGGCGGTGCGCCCGAAACGCCTGTTGGGTGCCAGGCTCGATGCCCTGCAGCCCGAGGCCATCCACATTGCGACGGAAGGCCCGCTGGGCTGGGCGGCGCGTAGCTACTGCGTCAAGCGGGGCTTGTCTTTCACGACGGCGTTTCATACCAAGTTTCCTGAAATTCTCAATGCCGCTTTGCGGGTGCCGCTGTCCTGGGGTTACGCGCTGTTCCGCCATTTCCACCGGCCTTCTTCGGGTGTGATGGTGCCCACCCAGGGCGTGCTGCGCATGCTGGAGCAGCGTGGCTTTCGCAACCTGCGGAGCTGGACGCATGGCGTGGATACACGGTTGTTCGAGTTCCGGACCGAGGCAAGGATATACCCGCCCGTGGGTGTGATGGCGCACCCGGTGTCGCTGTTTGTCGGGCGTGTGTCGTACGAGAAGAACATTGAAGCCTTCCTGCGGCTGGACCTGCCCGGTACCAAGGTGGTTTGCGGGGTGGGTCCGCTGCAAGCCTCGCTCAAGGAGCGCTTCCCTCACGTGCGCTGGCTGGGCGTGCTGCCGCGCGACGAGTTGGCCAAAGTCTATGCGGCGGCCGACGTTTTTGTCTTTCCGAGCAAGTCCGAAACTTTTGGCCTGGTCATGCTGGAAGCCATGGCTTGCGGCACGCCGGTGGCGGCCTATCCGGTGGACGGGCCGCTCGAAGTTCTGGGGCAAACCGATGCCGGCAATAATGGGGCTGGTCTGGGCGGTGTGATGAACGACGACCTGCAACAGGCCTGCTACAGCGCACTGGCGCTCCCCAGGTACCAGGCCCGTGCCCGGGCGCTGGAGTTCAGTTGGGCGCATGCAACACAGCTCTTTCTCGGGAATTTGGTGCCAGTGCGTCAAGGCATGGCTTGCGCCAAGTCAAATTTGGCGCAGGGCGTTGTCACGCCTTTGTCATCAAATCGGTAAATACTGTCATAAATGGATTTCTTTTTGTTACCTTTCTTTTACCTGTTGTTGACTTGATCCAGCCAAAGATGAATTCCCAGGCCGTTGTCCCGCAGCCTGCTGCCGAACCGCTCGCAGTCCCGCTCCTGGATCGCGATCACAGCATTCTTGCGTTCAATGAGCGCGTACTGGATTGGGCGCGCCGGCCCCAGGTGCCGCTGCTGGAGCGGCTGCGTTATTTGTGCATTGTCTCGTCCAATCTGGATGAATTTTTTGAAATTCGCGCCGAGCCGCACCTGACGGCGTCGCAAAACGCCGACCACAAAGGACTCTATACGGTGGAGTCGGTTGAAGCGCTGGCCGCCGCCGCGCACGACCTGGTCGCACGGCAGTACGCGCTGTACAACGACGACCTGATGCCCACCTTTGAAAAGCACGGCATCAAGATCATCGCGCATGGCGAACGCACCGCCGTCCATCGGGGTTGGGTCAGGCAATACTTCGAGCGCGAAGTGCGCCCGCTGCTCATTCCCGTGGCGCTCGATCCGGCGCACCCGTTTCCGCAGGTGGCCAACAAATCGCTGAACTTCATCGTGCGGCTTGGCGGCCGCGACGCCTTTGGCCGCGAGAACGACATCGCCATCGTCAAGGTGCCGCGTGTGCTGCCGCGCTTCATCCGCATGCCGGGCAAGGTCTCGGGCGGGCGCGTCCTGTTCGTGTCGCTGTCCAGCGTGATCCGTGCCAACCTGACAACGCTGTTTCCAGGGCGTGAGGTGGGGCAGTTTTCGCAGTTCCGGGTGACGCGCCATTCGGATCTTGCCGTGGACGAAGACGACGTGCAGGACTTGCGCACCGCTTTGCGCCTGGGCTTGCAGCACCGCCACTACGGCCAGGCGGTGCGGCTGGAGGTGTCAACGGGGTGCTCCGAGTACCTCGCGAGTTTTCTTCTCAAACAGTTCGATTTGCCCGCGCTGGCGCTCTACCGTGTCCATGGTCCGGTGAATCTGGCGCGGCTGACGCAATTGATTGATTTGATCGACGAGCCCAAGTTGCTGTTTCCGCCGTTCAAGCCGTCCTATCCGGCGCAACTGGTGCCCGGCCAGTCTTTTTTCGAGCGGCTCAAGCACGGGGATGTGTCGATTCATCAGCCGTTCGAGAGTTTTGATGCGGTTCTCGCCTTTTTGCGCGAAGCGGCTTATGACCCGCAGGTGCTGGCGATCAAGCAGACGATTTATCGAACGGGTGCCGATTCGGAATTGATGGACTTGCTGCGCGAGGCCGTGCGCCGCGGCAAGGAGGTCACGGCCGTAGTGGAGCTCAAGGCCCGGTTTGACGAAGAGGCCAATATCAACTGGGCGGAAATGCTCGAATCCATTGGCGCCCAAGTGGTCTACGGCGTGGTGGGGCTCAAGACGCACGCCAAGATGCTGCTGGTCACGCGCCGGGAAGGTAAAAGCCTGAAGCGCTATGCGCATCTGTCAACCGGCAACTACAACTCGCGCACCGCGCGGCTCTACACCGATGTGAGTTACCTGACGGCCGATCGACTGCTGACGGCTGATGTCGACAACGTGTTTGTGCATCTGGCGAGCCAGAGCAAGCTGCCCAAACTGAACCGGCTGTGGCTGGCACCGTTCCAGTTGCAGCGCAAGCTGATCGAGAAGATTGATTCGCTGGGCGAGGGCGCGGCCCAGGGCAAGGCGTCGCGCATTGTCGCCAAGATGAACGCATTGACCGACGAGGCGCTGGTCCTGTCGCTGATCAAGGCCTCGCAGCGCGGCGTGAAGATTGACCTGATCGTGCGCGGTGCCTGCACGCTGCCGGCACGGCTGCCCGGTGTCACCGACAACATCAGGGTGCGCTCGGTGATCGGCCGGTTTCTGGAGCATTCGCGGGTGTTCTATTTCCGCTGCGCGGATGAGGAAGAGCTGTACCTGTCCAGCGCCGACTGGATGAACCGCAACATGCTGCGGCGGGTCGAGCTGGCCTGGCCGGTGAGCGACCCTGTCATCCGCCAGCGCATCATCGATGAATGCCTGGTGGCTTATTTGCACGATGGCCGCGATGCTTGGGATCTGGGGCCCGATGGCACCTACACGCGGGTTGATGCGACAGGGGAGCACCCGGGACACGGCGCGCAGGCGGCATTGATGGCGCGCTATGCGGGTGGCGACGCCGTAACCAACGAGTAGTCAACACCATGGACCTGATCTTGTGGCGTCACGCGGAAGCGGAACAATGGGTGGAGGGCTGCAATGACCTGGATCGGTCGCTGACGCAGCGCGGCGAGAAACAGGCTGCCCGCATGGGCGGCTGGCTGGACCGGCAGTTGCCCGAAGGCGCGCGGATTCTGGTCAGTCCGGCACGGCGTGCCGAGCAGACGGCGCTGGCGCTGGGGCGCAAATACAAGCTGCGGCCCGAACTGGGTCCGGACGGCACGCCCGCGCAATTGCTGGAACTGGTGCAGTGGCCCGCCAACAAGTCAACCGTGCTGGTGATCGGGCACCAGCCCACGCTGGGGCAGACCATCTCCCAATTGCTGGCACTCGGGGCCAGCGAGTGCGTGATGAAAAAGGGCGCGGTCTGGTGGCTGCGCCATCGCGACCGCGAGGGGCAGTCCCAGACCGTGGTGGTGAGCGTCCAGTCGCCGGAAACCCTTTAACGCAGCGAAGGGCCGCCCCGAGCAAGTTCCGCCCCCTCGGGGGGGCAGCGCAGCACACGCAGTGGCAAGCGTGGGGGCTGGTAACAGGCGATCGGAGATCAGGACTGGCTGGGCCGACCGGTCTTGATGGCCGGAACGGCTTCCAGTGCGGTGAGGAAGACTGCATCGGGCAGCGCGGCCAGGGCTTTGATGCCGGCACGCAGCACTTCGCTCTTCTTCACGGGATGGGCCAGTTTGGCGGCACGCTGCTTCAATTCGTCGAGCACGCCATATTCGATCTTGGGGATGGTAAAGCTGTCGCGCACCAGCTTGGGCTTCCTGGCCTTGACGGGCTTGTCGGCGGCCTTGGGTTTGGCAACGACTTTGGCCGCAGCGGTCTTGGCGGAACTTGCCGCCGGTTTGGCCGGGATTTTTTCAGGATTTGCGGAGGCTGGTTTTTTACGGGTGGCGATTTTTTTGGCGGCGGGCATGGGAGGATCCTGGTTAAAACGGTATATACAGTTTATACGGTTTAAATTCCGACGGCAAATCAGCAGCCTGCGAGTTGCAATGTCCAGGGTGTTTTCTGCCAGGCTGCCACCTCTTCACGCAGCAGGTGAGCCGACTGTGGAAAGGCCTCGGCCCAGCCCGGGCGGCAGGTCAGTATCAGCCGGTGGTCGGCGCCGGGGCCTGCCGCGAGCCGCATGCCCCTTAGGTCGGGATCGCGCCGCGCATGGCAAAGAATGACGGCAAGGCGCAGGCACAACAACTGGCGCACAAACAATGTGTCTTCGAAATCCACCTCCAGCTTGCGCAGCTTGCCGCGGTGCCCCAGCACGAGCAAGCTGAGGCGGTGAAGTTCGGTCAGGGCAAAGCCCAATGCATCGACGTTGTCCAGGATGTAGGCGCCGTGTTTGTGATAGTCGCTGTGTGAAATCCGGCAGCCAATTTCATGCAATTGGGCGGCCCAATCCAGTTTTCGCAAATTGCTGCCGGAGCCCGCAGTAGCAGGCCCGCCCTGCAATTGACTGAACAGGTGGCAGGCGACCTTGCTGACGCGCTGGGCCTGCGCGGTGTCAGTTTCGAACTTGTTGACAAGGCGCTGCACAGTGGCCGAGCGGATGTCGGTCTGCGTCTGCTCACGGTCCAGCAGGTCATACAAGACACCATGCCGCAACGCACCCTGGGCGGCCTGCATCTTGTCTATGCCAAGCAGGTCGAAAACAGCGCGCAAAACGCTGACACCGCCGCCTATGACGGCGCGACGATCTTCCCTGATGCCGTCAAGCTGCAAACGGTCAGCGCTCTGCGCCTTGAGCAATCGGGCCAGCAACCAGTCCAGACCTTCGCGTGTGACGGATCCGGCCGGCCAGCCCGCTGCGGTCAGCACGTCGCCTACGGCGCCAATGGTGCCCGAGGAGCCATAAGCCACCTCCCAGGCATCGCGCCGATAGGCGTTGAGCGCTTCATCGAGCACCGCCTTGGCGGCGATTTCCGCCATCTGGAACGCACGGGCAGTGAACTGGCCGGCAGGAAAATGTTTCATTGACAAGGTGACGCTGCCGACGCGATACGACTCCACCACGCGGGCGTCAAACGCGCGGCCCAGAATCAACTCGGTGGAGCGCCCGCCAATGTCCACCACCAGGCGCTTTTCGTCGGATTGTGGCAACAGATGCGCCACGCCCTGGTAAATCAGCCGGGCTTCTTCGCGCCCCGAAATGACGTCAATCGGGAACCCCAGTATTTCGTGGGCGCGCGTCAGAAATTGGTCACGGTTGCGTGCTTCACGCAGGGTCTGCGTGGCGACTGCACACACCTGGCCCCGCTTGAAATCTGCCAGGCGTTCACCAAAGCGCGCGAGACAATCCCAGCCTCGCTGCATGGCGAGGGAGGTCAGGTTGCGCTCGTCGTCCAGCCCGTTACCTAACCGGACCGTTTCCTTCAGGTATTGGACCCGGTGAATCTGTCCGCCCTCGAAGCGGCCGATTTCAAGGCGAAAGCTGTTGGAGCCCAGGTCCACAGCGGCGAGTCGAGTTCCGTTTTGCATTGTCTGTCTGGTTTTGCTGTGGTCAGCATAGCATTCACGGGGGATTCGCATGTTGGATGAACTGGATTCAGCCGACCCCGCGGCCATGTTGCGCCAGCACGTGGTCCACCTGGGAGCCATCTGAGCCTAAGGCCGTTGCGTGACGGGAATATGACAGTCTCGCGACCCGATGGTTAACCCGCTTTCGGCGTTCACTGGCTGGGATGCCTTGTCATATCTTTGTCACATCACCGTCTTACAGTTTGCCCATCTGTTAACCACCCTGAGAGGTCTTTTTATGAAGATGAAGTTCAGCGCGACGATGATCAGCCTGGCGGCTGTGTCCCTTGTTTATGCCATGCCCGCCAACGCACAGAATGTCACTGGTGCCGGATCCACTTTTGGCGCCCCCATCTATTCCAAATGGGCATCCGACTACAACAAGATAACCGGCGTCAAGATCAACTATCAGTCCGTGGGTTCAGGCGCGGGCATGCAACAAATCGATGCCAAGACCGTCGATTTTGGCGCCTCCGACATGCCGCTCAAAGACGAGGATCTGGCCAAAAAAGGGGAAATGCAATTCCCGACGGTGATTGGCGGTGTGATCCCCGTCGTGAATGTCAAAGGTATCGCGCCCGGGCAGCTGAAGCTCAATGGTCAGGTGCTCGGCGACATTTACCTGGCCAAGATCACCAAATGGAATGATCCGGCCATCAAGGCGCTGAACCCGACGCTGGCCTTGCCGGACGCCACGATCACGCCGGTTCGCCGCGCTGATGGTTCGGGTACGACGTTCATCTTCACCAACTACCTGAGCAAGGTCAATGCCGAGTGGAAGGCGAAGGTCGGTGAGGGCACCGCGGTGAACTGGCCCGCCGGCGCCGGCGGCAAGGGCAATGAAGGGGTCGCCGCGTTCGTGGGGCGCTTGCCCAACTCGATCGGCTATCTGGAATACGCCTATGTGAAGCAAAACAAGATGACGTATGCGTTGATGCAAAACTCTGCTGGCAACTTCGTGTCGCCGGATGCCGCTGCTTTCAAGGCGGCCGCCGCAGGTGCCGACTGGACGAAGAGCTTCTACCAGATCCTGACCGACGAGCCCGGCAAGGATTCATGGCCGATCACGGGTGCCACGTTCATCTTGCTGCACAAGGTACAGGACAAACCGGCGCAAGGTGCTGTTACGCTGAAGTTTTTTGAATGGGCCTACCAGAATGGTGACCAGGCGGCGGAGGGCCTTGACTATGTTCCGTTGCCAGCAAGCGTGAAGGCGATCGTCCAGAAGAGCTGGGGCGAGATCAAGGACGCATCGGGCAAGGCTGTCGCTTACAAATAAGCAGAAAATAGGCAAATCTTCTCAGGTTTCATGGCGCAAGGAGTGTTCCCCATGTCCTCTACACTTCCAGCAAACCAGGCTTTCGACCTTTCCGGCAAGGCCGCTGAACGTGCCATGACCAACCCGCCACCGGCCAAATCCGCCCGCTCAGGCCCGCTGCTGGACCGGCTGTTCGGCTGGGCCGCTGCCGGGGCTGCCTGGTTGACCCTGGCATTGTTGTTCGGCATTCTGGTATCGCTGGTGATTGGCGCGTGGCCTGCTGTCGAAAAATACGGCCTGGGGTTTCTGACCAGCACCGTCTGGGATCCGGTGCAAAACGAGTATGGCGGGCTGGTCATGATCTATGGCACGCTGGCCACCTCGTTCATCGCGCTGCTGATTGCCGTGCCTGTCAGCTTCGGCATTGCCCTGTTTCTGACGGAGCTGTCACCCGCTTGGCTCAAGCGGCCCCTGGGGACCGCGATCGAGTTGCTGGCCGCCGTGCCCTCCATCGTGTACGGCATGTGGGGACTGCTGGTGTTCAGTCCGATTCTGGCCACTTATGTGCAGCAGCCCCTGCAAACCGTGTTCGGCGGTGTGCCCTACCTGGGGGCCCTGTTTTCGGGGCCGCCGGTGGGTATCGGTATTCTGTCGGCCGGCATCATCCTGGCGATCATGATCATTCCGTTCATCGCGGCAGTGATGCGCGACGTGTTCGAGGTGACGCCGGTGCTGCTCAAGGAATCGGCCTACGGCCTGGGCGCGACCACTTGGGAGGTGGTGTTCAAGGTGGTACTGCCCTACACCAAGTCCGGCGTGATGGGTGGCATCATGCTGGGTTTGGGCCGCGCGCTGGGCGAGACCATGGCGGTGACCTTCGTGATCGGCAACTTCAACCAGCTCGATTCACTGAGTGTGTTCCAGGCGGCCAACAGTATCACTTCGGCGCTGGCCAACGAATTCGCCGAGGCCGCTCCAGGCCTGCACCAGGCGGCCCTGATTTACTTGGGATTGGTCTTGTTCTTCATTACGTTCGTGGTGCTGGCGCTGTCCAAAATCCTGCTGGCGCAGCTGCAGAAAAATGAGGGGACCCGCACATGAGCAGCGCCCACCAGCCGGATGTGCGCCTGGCCAAGTTCGCGCACCGCAAACGGGTGAACAAAATCGCTCTGACGTTGTCGCTGGCGGCCATGTCGTTTGGCTTGTTCTGGCTGATATGGATTTTGTGGGAAACGGTTCGCCTGGGCGTCGGTGGACTGGTGCTGGCCACGTTCACCCAAATGACGCCGCCCCCCAACGAGGCGGGTGGCCTCGCGAACGCCATCTACGGCTCGCTGGTCATGGTTGCCGCGGCCACTTTTATGGGTACGCCCGTTGGCATCATGGCCGGCATCTATCTGGCCGAATACAACCCGAAGGGCTGGCTGGCTTCCGTCACGCGGTTTGTCAATGATATTTTGCTGTCGGCGCCTTCCATTGTGATCGGGCTCTTTATCTATGCCGTCGTCGTGGCCCGCTTCAAGTCATTTTCCGGCTGGGCCGGTGCGCTGGCGCTGGCGCTGATCGTGATCCCGGTCGTCATTCGCACGACGGAAAACATGCTGCAGCTGGTGCCGGCGGGTCTGCGCGAAGCCGCCTACGCGCTGGGCGCGCCGAAGTGGAAGGTGATTCTCGGCATTACCCTGCGGGCCGCGCGTGCCGGCGTGGTGACCGGGGTGCTGCTGGCGGTGGCGCGTATTGCGGGCGAGACGGCGCCGCTGCTGTTCACGGCGCTGAGCAACCAGTTCTGGACCTCCGATCTGGACCAGCCCATGGCCAGCCTGCCGGTGACCATCTTCAAGTTCGCCATGAGCCCCTATGAGAACTGGCAAAAGCTGGCGTGGGCCGGCGTGTTCCTGATCACGATGGCCGTGCTGGGCCTGAACATTCTGGCGCGCGTCATGACGCGCAACAAGCACTGATCACTGCCCGGCCAACCATCCCAACCAAGGCGAGCGATGCAACCCATGACAATGCCCCAAGAAAAATCGAAAATTTCGGTCAAGAACCTGAACTTCTATTACGGCAAGTTCCACGCCCTCAAGGGCATCAACCTGGAAATTCCGGAAAAGAAAGTGACCTCGTTCATCGGCCCCTCCGGCTGCGGCAAGTCGACGCTGCTGCGCGTCTTCAACCGCATGTACGCGCTCTACCCCGAGCAGCGCGCCGAAGGCGAGATCATGCTCGATGGCGAGAATCTGCTGACCTCCAGGCAGGACATTGCCCTGCTTCGCGCCAAAGTTGGCATGGTTTTTCAGAAGCCGACGCCGTTTCCGATGTCGATTTACGACAATATCGTGTTTGGCGTGAAGCTGTTCGAAAACCTCAATGCCGCGGACATGGAAGAGCGCGTCGAATGGGCCCTGCGAAAGGCCGCGCTGTGGACCGAAGTGAAGGACAAGCTGAACCAGAGCGGCGCCAGCCTGTCGGGTGGCCAGCAGCAACGCCTGTGCATTGCGCGCGGCATTGCGATCAAGCCCGAAATTCTGTTGCTCGATGAACCCTGCTCGGCACTGGACCCGATTTCCACGGCCAAAATCGAGGAGTTGATTGCCGAGCTCAAAGACGACTACACGGTGGTCATCGTGACGCACAACATGCAGCAGGCCGCGCGTTGCAGCGATTACACGGCCTACATGTACCTGGGCGATCTGGTCGAGTTCGGCATGACCGAAGAGTTGTTCTTCAAACCGCGGCGCAAAGAGACCGAGGACTACATCACCGGCCGGTTCGGGTGATTTTCAAAGGAGCAATCATGGCCGACAAGCATCTTTCGACCCAGTTCGACAGCGAACTCAATGGCGTTTCCTCGCGCGTGATGGAAATGGGCGGGCTGGCCGAATCCCAGATCCACCAGGCGATTTATGCACTTTCGCAGTTCAGTGCGGAGGCGGCCCAGAAGGTGATCGAGATGGAGCCGCGCGTGAACGCGATGGAGATCGAGATCGACCGCGAGCTATCGTCCATCATCGCGCGGCGCCAGCCAACGGCGCGCGACCTGCGCTTGCTCATTGCCATCTCGAAGACCACCGCCAACCTGGAGCGCGTCGGCGACGAGGCCGAAAAAATTGCGCGCATGGTCAAATCCATCATCGAGAGCGGCGCGGCGCGCACCCTGCCGGCGTCCGAGTTGCGCGTTGCCGCCGATCTGGCGTCCGGCCTGCTGCGCAAGGCGCTGGATGCGTTTGCGCGGCTGGACACGGCCGTGGCCGTGACCATCCTGAAGGAAGACGATTTGATCGACCGCGAGTTCGATGGTTTTGTGCGCAAGCTCATCACCTACATGATGGAAGATCCGCGCACGATTTCCGCGAGCCTGGACTTGCTGTTCCTGGCCAAGGCGATCGAGCGCATTGGCGACCATGCCAAAAACATTGCCGAATTCATTATCTACATCGTGAAGGGCGCGGATGTACGCCACACCACGATGGAGCAAGTCGAGTCGGCCGTGCAATGAAGCACTTTCCCCGCGTCCTGATTGTGGAAGACGAGCCCGCGATTGCCGAGTTGATCGCGGTCAATCTGCGGCACAACGGCTTCCAGCCGATCTGGGCCGAGGAGGGCGTCGCAGCCCAGCGCGAGCTCGACGCCGTGTTGCCTGATGTGATCCTGCTGGACTGGATGCTGCCGGGGCAAAGCGGCGTGGCGCTGGCACGCCGGTGGCGCGCCGATGCGCGCACCAAGGGCATCCCGATCCTGATGCTGACGGCCCGCGGGGACGAACCCGACAAGGTGGCGGGGCTCGACGCGGGCGCGGACGACTACATCACCAAGCCCTTTTCGACGCAGGAGCTGCTGGCCCGCATCCGTGCCGTGCTGCGCCGGCGCGCTCCCGAGCAGGTCGATGTCAGCATCACGATTGGTGCCTTGGCGCTGGACTCGGCAACGCACCGGGTGTCCTGGCAGGGCCAGGTTCTCAAGATCGGGCCTACCGAGTTCAAGCTGTTGAATTACCTCATGAAGCACCGCGAGCGCGTGCACAGCCGCGCGCAACTGCTGGACAAAGTCTGGGGCGACCACGTGTTCATCGAGGAGCGCACCGTCGACGTGCACGTCAAGCGCCTGCGTGAAGCGCTGGGGGCCGCTGGTGCCATGGTGGAGACCGTGCGCGGCGCCGGCTACCGTCTGACGGCGCAAGCGCAGGTGGCCAGCCAGGCCTGAACCGCGAGATCGGCGTTGCCGCGGCAGTGCCCGCGCCGCCATCTCCCCTCACAATCGCGCCATGCTGTTTCGTTTTTTCAGCTTCCTGATTTTCCAATTCGCCGGCGCACTGGCGGGGTGGTGGCTGGGCGGGCGCTGGGGCGCGCTGGCCGGCCTGGCACTCGCCGGCCTGTTCTGGTTCAGCGTGGACTTGCTGCGCGGCGTGCGCGTTCTGCGCTGGCTCAAGCGGGGCGAGGCCAGTGAAGCGCCCGCGCTGCGCGGCCTGTGGGGGGAGGTGTCGGACCGGACACGGCGCCTGCTGCGCCAGCGCGAGCAGCAAATGCAGGACAGCCAGGCACGCCTGCAGGAGTTTTTGGCGGCGATTCAGGCGTCGCCCAACGGGGTGGTGCTGCTGGACAAGACAGGCTGCATTGAATGGTGCAACCAGATCGCGGCCGAGCAGTTTGGTTTCGACGCGCAGCGCGATGTTCTTCAGCAGATCGGCAATCTGGTGCGCGACCCTGCCTTTGCGGCCTATTACGCCGGGGGCGACTACGCACACGAAATCACCATTCCGGGGCCGGGCAGCACGCCGTCGCGGCCGGTGCGGGTGTCCATCCATCTGCATCCCTATGGCGAAGGCCGCAAGCTGCTGCTGTCGCGCGACGTGACGGCGCTGGAGCAGGCCGAAGCCATGCGCCGGGACTTTGTGGCCAACGTGTCGCACGAGATCCGCACCCCGCTGACCGTGCTGTCCGGCTTTGTCGAGACGCTGCGCACGCTGCCGCTGAACGAGTCTGAGCGCAGCCGCTATCTGGCACTGATGGCACAGCAGTCGGAGCGAATGCAGACGCTGGTCAACGATTTGCTGACCCTGTCGCGGCTGGAAGGCAGTCCGCCGCCCGGCACTGGCGGATGGACGCCGGTGCATTCGCTGCTGGAACGGTGCCTGCAGGAGGCGCGCACGCTGTCGGCGATGGTCACCCGTGGTCACGGCGCAGGACACGATTTGCGTCTTGAGCCCGCATCGGATCCTCGCAGCATGGGCGAGATTTCGGGCGCGCCGAATGAACTGCACAGCGCCCTGTCGAATCTGCTGAACAATGCGGTGCGCTACACGCCCGCGGGCGGCGTCATCGAGGTCAAGTGGCGGGTGCTGCCGGACGGGCGGGCCGAGTTCTCCGTGAAGGATTCGGGGCCGGGCATCGCACCCGAGCATATTCCGCGCTTGACCGAGCGCTTCTACCGGGTCGATCGCAGCCGCTCGCGCGAGACCGGGGGCACGGGGCTGGGCCTGGCGATCGTCAAGCACGTCGCGCAGCGGCACGGCGCCGAGCTGCGCATCGACAGCACGCCGGGGCTGGGCTCCACGTTTTCGATTATTTTTCCCGCCAGCCGCATCAAGGGATGGGACGGCGGGGCGCCTGCGCTTTCCGCGCCGCCGGCCGTCGCACGGCCCACCACAGAATCGCTGCAAAAATAGTCGCAGTCAGGGCCAGCGCGATGGCGCTGGTCGCCCAAAACGTGATGGGCGACGCGATGGCATGGAGAGCCCCGACACCGTGGTAGGCCAGCACGTAGCCACCCGTCAGCCCCAATCCCCACAAGAGCACGCAATACACCAGCAACGGCGCCACGGTCACGCGATAGCAGCGCAGCACAAACACACACAGGGTCTGGACCGCGTCGGCCAGATGGTAGGCGGCGACCCAGGCGAGCAGGGCGCTGGCCAGCGCAATCACGGCCGGGTTGCGCGCATAGATTTCTGCCACTTCTCCGCGCGCTATAAAAAGAATAGTGGACAGTGCAATAGCCATCAGGGCTACAAGCTTAAAACCCATACGAATGGCGGCGCGGGCGCGGCGCGGGTCACCGGCCCCGAGCCAGTAGCTCGCGCGGGCGCTGGTGGCAATGGCGATCGACAGCGGCATCATGTACAGCACGGCCGCCAGGTTGGCGGCGATCTGGTGGCTGGCCGCGGCCGCTGTGCCCTGGCGTGCGATGAACAGCGCCATCAACGTGAACGAGGTGATCTCCACCAAAATGGCCAGCCCGCCGGGAATGCCGAGCCGCGCGAACTCGCCAATTTGCCGCCAGTCGGGCCGCTCCAGCCGTTGCCAGATGCGGTACGGCCTATAGAAAGTCTGGGTGCGCAGCAGCCACAGTGCCAGCGCCAGCATGGCGTAGTTCACGACCAGGGTGGCCCAGGCACAACCGATTACGCCTTGCGGTGCCAGGCCCATGCCGCCAAAGGCAAACCAGATCGACAGCGGCACCTTGATGAACAACGAGCCGATTTGCAGCCAGGTCACGAGTTGGGGTTTGCCCAAGCTCTGGTTCAGCGTGCTGTAGATGCGAAACAGCAGCGAAGGCGCCAGCGCGAGGGCAAGCACGCCAAGGTAGCGCTGCACCTCGCCCTGCAGCGCGGCGGGCACCTCGGTCCAGCGCAGCACAGCGTCTGGACACAGCAGTGCCGCCATTCCCACCACGATGGTGATGGCGCACAGGTACAGCGCCTGGCGCAGGGAGCGGCCTACGTCGGCCAGGCGGCGCGCGCCATGCTGCTCGGCCCAGACCGGCAGCAGTGCCTGCATGACACCCATGAGGGCCACGTAGACGCTGATATAGAAGGCAGAGCCCACCGACAGTGCGGCCAGCGATGTCTCGGAATAGCGCCCGGCCACGATGGTGTCGGTTACACCGAATGCCATGACGGCCAGCTGGCCCACCAGCACGGTGACGGCGTGCCGCGTGATAACTTTCAGTTCGGACACGAACGCAGCGAAGGGCCGCCCCGAGCAAGTTCAGCCCCCTCGGGGGGCAGCGCAGCACACGCAGTGGCAAGCGTGGGGGCTCTAGCGGGTTGCGCGTTTGAAGAGCAGCACATTCTCGTTGTCGTCCGAGGGGCGGCGGAAGATGCCCTGCAGGGTCCATTGCTTGAGATTCACGGACTTGTACAGCGTGTCGCGCGCATCGGCGTCCACGAGCAGCCAGGGGCACTGCGCCTGCATCGCGGCCTCTTTGAGGCTCAAATGGCCGTGGTACTGGAAGGCGGTAATCTGGCCGCGGCTCAGCCCATAGACTTCGACGCATTCCGGCCGGTCGATGACGCTCACGACCCGGCCCACCAGTGGTGCATAACTGCGCGCGAAGTCCAGCACCGGCAGCAACAGCGTCGTCAAAAGCAGCCAGCTCAGTGCGGTGCCGCCGGCCGGCAATACCAGGCTTTTCCAGATGGCGGCACGGTGCCTGCCTGCGCGCCACTTCACCAGCCAGGCCCAGGTCAGGGTGGCAGCCAATGCCACGATGAATGCCAGCAGCGAGAAGCTGGGTTCAAAACCCGGCGCCAACCGTGCCACGTTGGCCGCTGGCTGCTTTGGAAAACCGGTTTGCATGGAAATCCATATGACCCAGATGATGCTCGCCGAGCCCGTAAAAAACAGCAGCGTGAACCAGTCGATCAACGCCGTGACACTGCGCTTGAGCGTGGGCAGGGCGAACGCGGCCAGCGTCGCCAGCGCCGGCAGGCCGAGCATCAGGGCGCGGTCGGCCGGCTGCATGATGACCATGGCGCCCACCGAGACGAGCACGAACCACAGCGGCAGGGCCAGGTGCCGGCTGAGCTGGCGACTGGCCAGTTGCCGGCGCCAGCGCCACAAGGTCCACAAGGCCAGCGGCCAGGCCGGCCAGGTAAACCACAGCAGCAGCCGGCCCAGGTTTCGCCATTCCACCCAGCGATTCTCGGGAAGGGTGGCGCGCCAGTGCCACAGGTCCAGCCACGATGCCAGCCAGCCCGCCAGCAAGGTCACCACAACAATGCCGCAGGCCCAGCGGATGCTGCGCCGGCGCGCTTCAGGGCTTTCATTCGGTTCGACCAGGCACAGCAACGCGCTGCCGGCTGCGAAGAGTGTGGCCATCGCGGGTGCGCCGCTCGCCACCAGTCCGGCCATGCCCACAGCCAAGCCAATGGCGGGTGCGACCGTGCGGTAAGGGGCCGCTGCCATGGCATAAAAGGTCAGCGCGGTAAAGCAGACCTGTGTCAGGGCGGGCGTGATTTCGTGCGATAGCTGCGCCAGACCCAGGCAGGCCATCAGCGCCAGCAGGCCGCCGTCGGCCATGGCCCGGGCGTAGTCGGCCGGTTTGGCCTCACCGCCGAACGCAAACGCCACCGGCTGGGCCTGTGTGCTGCGCGCCAGGTAGTACACGCCGTACCAGGTCGCAACCAGGGTCAGCGCCAGCAAGAACACAAAGGGGATGCGGGCCGCAAAGGCCGGCGTGATCCAGCCTGGTGCCACCTGCAGGGCCCAGGCACCGAGCCAGTACGGCAGGGGGCCGTCAGTCTCCGGCGGCAACCCGAGCAGTTGCGGGTGCAGCCAGCCGCTGGCGCCGCGCGCCAGCTCCAGCATGTAGCCGAACGCCGTCATGTCGGCGCTTTTCCACGGTTCGCGGCCGATGAAGCCGGGCAGCACGTAGGCGGCGCAAAACAGCAGCAGCGCGATGCGCGGCAGGCGACGCACGGCGCCTTGGGCAACGATGGCGGGGGTCGGCTGGTTCACGCGAGGATGGGATGCTAAAAATCAGGGGCCGGTGCGCAAAACAAAAGGGCAGCACGGTAAACCGGGCTGCCCTTTGCGGACGTACAGCGAAAACCTGCGGCCAGATTACTTGGCGGCGGTCTTGCCGAAACGGTTGCGGAAGCGCTCGACACGGCCACCCATGTTGTCCACCGACTTTTGCGTGCCGGTGTAGAAGGGGTGCGATTCGCTCGATGTATCAAGCTTGTACAGCGGCAGTTCGCGGCCGTCTTCCATCTTGATGGTTTCCTTCGTGTTGGCGCAGGAGCGCGTCACGAACTTGAAACCGTTGGACAGGTCCACGAAGCAGATTTCGCGGTAGCTGGGGTGAATGCCTTCTTTCATGTTCTTTCCTTTTCAGTTGCGACAGCCGCCCGGCGCCTCGCGCAAACCCTTTGCGCAATATAAAAACCAGGTACTTTTCGCGTTAGCCTTAAATTATCGCACGAAACCGCCATTTCCAGGCGTTGCGGCTCAACCGCCGCGGCGCATCATGTCGAAGAAGTCGACATTGGATTTGGTCGCCTTCATGTTCTTGAGCATGAGCTCCATCGACTCGATTTCGTCCATGTTGAACAGGAATTGGCGAAGAATGCGGGTTTTTTGCAGAATTTCGGGAGCCAGCAACAATTCTTCGCGACGCGTGCCGCTGCGGTTGAGCTGGATCGCGGGGAACACGCGCTTTTCGTACAGGCGCCGGTCCAGGTGCAGCTCGGAGTTGCCGGTGCCCTTGAACTCTTCAAAAATCACCTCGTCCATGCGGCTGCCGGTATCGACCAGCGCCGTGGCGATGATGGTCAGCGAGCCGCCTTCTTCCACATTGCGGGCCGCGCCAAAAAAGCGCTTGGGCCGCTGCAGCGCGTTGGAGTCGACGCCGCCTGAGAGTACCTTGCCGCTGGAGGGCACCACGTTGTTGTAGGCGCGGGCCAGCCGGGTGATCGAGTCGAGCAGGATCACCACGTCTTTTTTCAGCTCGACCAGGCGCTTGGCGCGCTCGATCACCATTTCGGCCACGTGCACGTGGCGTGCGGCCGGCTCATCGAAGGTCGAGGCGATCACCTCGCCCTTCACCGAGGGCTGCATTTCGGTCACTTCTTCGGGGCGCTCGTCGACCAGCAGCACCATCATGTGCACGTCCGGGTAGTTGGCCGCGATCGCGTGCGCGATGTGCTGCATCATCACGGTCTTGCCGCTCTTGGGCGGCGCCACGATCAGCGCGCGCTGGCCGCGCCCGATCGGGGCAATGATGTCGATGATGCGCCCGGTGATGTTTTCTTCGCCCTTGATGTCGCGCTCGAGCTTCATCTGCTCCTTCGGGAACAGCGGCGTCAGGGCTTCGAACATGACCTTGTGCTTGTTCTCTTCGGGGCCGCCGCCGTTCACCTTGTCGAGCTTGTTCAGGGCAAAGTAGCGCTCGCCGTCTTTCGGTGTGCGCACTTCGCCCTCGATCATGTCGCCGGTGTGCAGGTTGAAGCGGCGCACCTGGCTCGGGCTGATGTAGATGTCGTCGGTGCTGGCGGTGTAGCTGGTGTCGGGGCTGCGCAAGAAGCCAAAGCCGTCGGGCAGGATCTCCAACACGCCGTCGGCAATCACCTGCTCGCCGGCGCGGGCCCGCTTCTTGATGATGGCAAACATCAGCTCCTGCTTGCGCATGCGGCCGGTATTCTCAATTTCCAGCTCTTCAGCCTGCTTGAGGACTTCGGACACGTGCAGTGCCTTGAGTTCGTTTAAGTGCATGGGGGGACTCCGTTCAGGAGTATTTGACAAAAATAGGGGGATTTGAAAGGAGGCTGGGCGTGCCTCACAAACCGGGAACTCGAACCAAGCCGCTTGGGTGTGCGAATTGGTGAACTGGCGAGATTATGACAGGAAAAACGATAGCAGCCCCAAGCGCGGTGCCGGGGCTGCCGGGGAAAAGACTCAGGCGAGTTGCTGATCGATAAAGGCCGTCATCTGCGCCTTGCTCATGGCGCCGACCTTGGTGGCGGCGAGTTGGCCGCCCTTGAACACCATCAGCGTGGGGATGCCACGGATGCCGAATTTGGCCGGGATATCGCGGTTTTCATCCACGTTCATTTTGGCGATCTGCAGTTTGCCTTCATAGGCCGTGGACACTTCGTCCAGGATCGGCGCCAGCATCTTGCAGGGGCCGCACCATTCGGCCCAGTAGTCCACCAGCACCGGCTTGTCGGATTGCAGGACCTCGGCCTCGAAAGTGGCGTCGGAGATATGTTTGATCAGTTCGCTGGCCATGGCGTGTTCCTTGTTGGATGGGATGTACCGCTAAAGTGGGAGCATTGTGACAGAAAGCAAGCAAAATGACCGGGGATGCGGACTCTATGAATGTGATAGCGAAAAGCCATGAGTCCGCGCTGGCTCGGCTGGCTCCTGGGCATCCGGTGCGCGCGCTGTGGCTTGATCCGCCACACGGGCTGATCGCCAGAATCGCCGCGGCGATCGAGCGCTGCACGCCGCACCCGTCGCTGCGCCCCGTGCAGACCGTGGTCCTGCTGCCCTACGCGCAGCTCATGCCGCTGGCGCAAACACTCTGGTCCCAGGCTGTGCCCAACGGCTTCGCGCCGCGCTTTGAAACCACCCGGAACTGGGCCCGAGGCATTCAGGGTTTCGTGCCCGGGCCGGACGACATCACGTTCGATTCGGCGCGCGACGGGCTGACCGCGCAAACCCTGCTGGAGCGTGCCGGGCTGGGTGCGCAGCGCGACACGCTGGCGGGCCGGCTGGTCGAGTCCGCGCGGCAACTGGCCGCGCTGGTCGCCGCCGTCGCGCCGCTGC
>JARLJI010000059.1 GCA_031291295.1 Rhodoferax sp.
CGCCTTGCCCAAGTCGGCCGGGCTCTGTACCCCGATGCGCGCCAGGTAGCCAGGGCTGCAGAACACCCGAACCTGATCGGCGTACAGCAGGTGCACCTCCAGCGTCGGATCCTGGCCGTCGAAATAGCGCACGGCCAGGTCGATCGGTTCATGGTTGAAGTCGGCCATCTGCGTCGACGAGCTCAAGTGCAGCGCCGTCAACGGGTGGCGGGCGACAAAGTCCGGCATGCGCCGGGCAAACCATTTGGCCGCCAGCGTCGGCGGCATTGTCAGGCGAGCACTGTGGCTGTGGCTGTCGCGCAAGGTGCGGCTGGCATCGGCGATCTGTGCCAGCGCCGGCTGGATCCGCGCCCAGTAAGCCAGTCCGTCAGGGGTTGGCAGCACTTGGCGTACCTGACGGGTGAACAGGGTCAGGCCGAGCCACGCCTCCAGCTTGCGAATCTGTTGCCCGACGGCGCCCGGGGTGACCGACAATTCTTCGCCAGCCAGAGAAAAACTGCGCAGGCGCATGGCCGCATCGAAGTAATGCAAGGCCTTCAGGGGTGGCATGCTGGTCATGGGATAGTTTTTCTACGGTATCAGGCACATTTGATCAGTTGTAGCAGCTGCGCTGCTGCACTGACAATGGCCTATCGACTGATCACAGGCCCTGCCATGAAAAACATCGCGTATTTTGCCTTCGTCGCCCTCGGGCTGATCTGGGGCACCAACTTCATCTTCATGAAATGGGCGGCAGTGCTGATCAGCCCCGGCCAGATCGTGTTGCTGCGGGTGCTGTTCGGCTTTGTGCCGATCCTGCTGTACGCACTGCTCAGCCGCTCGTTGCGCTGGAGCCACCTGCGCCATGCGCATCACTTCCTGGTCATGGCCCTGCTCGCCACGGCGCTGTATTACTACGCCTTTGCCAAGGGCACCTCGCTGTTGCTGTCCAGCGTGGCCGGGATGCTCAGCGTCGCCATTCCCCTGTTCACTTTCGTCGCGTCCTACCTGTTCCTGCGCGACGAGCCACTGAACCGGCGCATGGCGCTGGGTATCGGCTGCGGGTTTGTCGGCGTGCTGTTGATCGCCAAGCCATGGAAGGCCGACGCGTCGGGCATCGACCTGCAAGGCGTGCTGTACATGGTGATGGGCTCGCTGAGCGTGGGCTGCTCGTTCGTCTATGCCAAGCGTTTCCTGACCCAACTGGACATTTCACCGGTAGCCCTTTGCACCTACCAGATCGGTATCGCCCTGGCGATCATCGCCGTATTCACTGACTTCCATGGCATCGGGCGCATCACCAGCGATACCCGGGCGATGGTCGGGGTCTCCCTGGGGCTGGGGCTGCTGGGCACGGGTTTGGCCTACATCCTTTATTACCTGATCGTGCAGCGGTTAGGTGCGGTGATGGCGTCGGGAGCGACTTACATCCCGCCACTGGTGGCCATCCTCATCGGCACGCTGTTTGCCCATGAATCACTCAAGCTTGGCGACCTGCTGGCCATGGCCGCCATCCTCGGTGGGGTGTATCTGCTGCAGACTGGCCG
>JARLJI010000060.1 GCA_031291295.1 Rhodoferax sp.
GTAGCCTTTGGCGGTGCCGCCAAATTTGGCCGCCAGCACGGTGGTGATGGCCGCCGTCAGCGTGGTCTTGCCGTGGTCCACGTGACCAATGGTGCCCACGTTCACGTGCGGCTTGGTGCGCGCAAATTTCTCTTTTGCCATGTTCAATTCTCCAAACGGACTGCAAAAAGCTAATTGTCAACAACTCAAACACCGGGCGGCGAGCCTTCGCACACCCAACAACTGGTGCCCATTCCGGGAATCGGACCCGGGACCTCTCCCTTACCAAGGGAGTGCTCTGCCACTGAGCCAAATGGGCTGAATCACCTTCAACGACACCGAATCGACTTTGGAGCGGGAGACGGGAATCGAACCCGCGTCATCAGCTTGGAAGGCTGGGGTTCTACCATTGAACTACTCCCGCATCGGAGTCACCCTGCAACCCCAAGCGTGGCATCCCATATGCCGACTAGCGCCCAAATACGTCCTTCAAACATCAATTCATCGCTGGTGGAGAGGGCTGGATTCGAACCAGCGTACTCGTAAGAGGGCAGATTTACAGTCTGCTGCCATTAACCACTCGGCCACCTCTCCTTTGGCGAACCTCAGATTATGCCACGAAAATATGACGCCGGGCCATGCCACGCAACCCGATAAGCGACTACCACGCCACGGGCGAGCGTCCCCGCTCTCGCAAAAAGGCATTGCCCAGGCCGAAATGACCACAACCGATGAAGGGCTGTGGCGGGCGCAGCGCGGCCAGCGGTGACGGATGGTTGGCGGTCAGCACCCGGTGGCGCGTGCCGGCGCCCGCGACCAGCGACTGCTTGGCCTGCGCGTGCGCGCCCCACAACAGGAACACGACCGGTTCCATTTTTTGAGCCACAATCTTGATGATCTCGTCAGTGAGCACTTCCCAACCCTGTTTGGCGTGGCTGGCCGGCTGGCCGTCTTCGACGCTCAGGCTGGTGTTGAGCAGCAGCACCCCCTGCTCTGCCCAGCGCACCAGGGAACCGTTGGACGGCAGCGGCAGGCCCAGATCGCGCTGGCGCTCCTTGAAAATATTGCGCAGCGACGGCGGCAGCTTGACGCCCGGCGCGACCGAGAAGGCCAGCCCCTCGGCCTGCCCCGCTCCGTGGTACGGGTCCTGCCCGAGGATCACGACGCGCACCTCGGCCAGCGGTGTGAGCTCGAGCGCGCGAAACGGCTGCGGCGGATAGATGACGGCGCCGGCGGCCAGCCGGCCCTGCACGAAGGCGCCGAGCTGCCGGCCCGGCGCGCTGGCCAGAAAGCGGTCGATCACGGGCTGCCAGCCCGCGCCCACCGGCCATTGGTCGGGCGCCCAGCCTTGCAAGCGGTCGTGCTGGGGTCCGGTCGCGACCGTGGCCAACGCACCGGCGTCCGGCATTTCAAACGCCAAATCGGCCTGTCGTCCTTGCTGCATATGCACCATGCGCTATCAAAAAAATAGTTCTTGAAGCACCGCTCAGGCCCCAAACAGTTCGGCCAGCGCCTGGCCGGGCTCCGCGGCGCGCATGAAGGCCTCGCCGACCAGAAAGGCGTGCACGCCGGCGGCGCGCATCTTCTGCACGTCGGCTTTGGTCAAAATCCCGCTCTCGGTCACCAGCAGGCGCTCGGGCGGCACCTCGGCGCGCAGCGCCAGCGTGGTGTCCAGCGTCACCTCGAAGCTGCGCAGGTTGCGGTTGTTGATGCCGATCAGCGGGGTCTTGAGTTTGAGGGCGCGCGCCAGTTCGGCCGCGTCGTGCACCTCGACCAGCACCGCCATGTCGAGCGAGTGCGCAATCGCCTCGAACTCGGCCAGCTGCGCGTCGCTTAGCACCGCGGCGATCAACAAAATGGCGTCGGCGCCCATGGCGCGCGATTCGTAGATCTGGTAGGCATCGACCATGAAGTCCTTGCGCAGCACCGGCAACTGGCACGAGGCGCGGGCCTGTTTCAGGACGTCCACGCTGCCCTGGAAAAACTGCCGGTCGGTTAGCACCGACAGGCAGGCGGCACCGAACTCCGCATAGCTTTGCGCGATGTCGGCCGGGATGAAGTCTTCGCGCAGCACGCCCTTGGACGGGCTGGCTTTCTTGACCTCGGCGATCACGGCGGCGTGGCCTGCGGCGATCTTGGCGCGCAGGGCGCCGACGAAATCGCGCGTCAGGACCCGCGATTCGGCATCAAGACGCATGGCCGCCAGCGGCATGCGCTGGAGGGCGGCGGCAACTTCTTCGCGTTTGACGGCGACGATCTGGTTCAGGATATCGGACATGGTGTTCAGCTTGAGAATGATTGGGAAAGAGCCACCAATTGTTGTAGCGTGCTCATCGCCTCGCCTGATTCGATCGCAGCCCGTGCCTTGTGCATGCCGGCCTGGATCGAATCCGCCACATTGGCCGCGTACAGCGCCACGCCGGCGTTCAGGATCACGATGTCGCGCGCGGCGCCATGGTTGTTCTCCAGCACGTTCATGAGCATGGCCCGGGATTGCTCGGGCGTGCCGACCTTGAGCGCGCGGTTGCTGGCCATCGGCAGGTCGAAGTCCTCAGGGTGAATCTCGTACTCGGTGATCTCGCCGTTCTTGAGCTCGCCCACCAGCGTGCCCGCGCCCAGCGAGACCTCGTCCATGCCGTCCTTGCCGTACACCACCAGCGCGTGCTCGGCGCCCAGGCGCTGCAGTGCGCGCACCTGGATACCGACCAGATCCGGGTGGAACACGCCCATCAGGATGTTCGGCGCGCCGGCCGGATTCGTCAGCGGCCCCAGGATGTTGAAGATGGTGCGCACGCCCAGCTCTTTGCGCACCGGCGCCACGTTTTTCATGGCCGGGTGGTGGTTCGGCGCGAACATGAAGCCGACGCCGACCTGCGCGATGCACTGGGCGATCTGATCCGGGGTCAGGTTGATGTTCAGGCCCAGGCTGTCCAGCACATCGGCGCTGCCGCTCTTGCTGCTGACGCTGCGCCCGCCGTGCTTGCTGACCTTGGCGCCGGCCGCGGCGGCGACAAACATGGAGCAGGTCGAGATGTTGAAGGTGTGCGAGCCGTCGCCCCCGGTGCCCACAATGTCCACCAGGTGCGTCTTGTCGGCCACGTTGACCTTGGTGGAAAACTCGCGCATGACCTGCGCGGCCGCGGTGATCTCGCCGATGGTTTCCTTCTTGACGCGCAGGCCGGTGATCAGCGCCGCCATCATCACGGGCGACATCTCGCCGCTCATGATGAGCCGCATGATGTGCAGCATCTCGTCGTGGAAGATTTCGCGGTGCTCGATGGTGCGCTGCAGCGCCTCCTGCGGGGTGATTTTGATGGCGTGGGTCATCAGGGGTGCTCCTCGTTGTGCGGGATCGGTGGAATGGTTTTAGTGAGATGGATTGTCGGACAAGGCCAGCCGCAGGCCGAAACCGATGAACATGAGGCCGGCCGTGCGCTGCAACCAGTGCATGCCGCGCTGCACCGCGGCCACGCGCCGCGCCAGCCAGGCGGCCGACAGGGCCCAGCCCAGGTTGACCCACAGGCCATTGAAGTTGAACAGCAGGCCGAGCAGCACGAAGGACTGGGTCTTGTGCGGCGCGCCCGGCGCGATGAACTGCGGCAAAAAGGCCAGGAAAAACAGCGCCACCTTGGGGTTCAGTGCATTCGTCCAGAATCCCTGCACGAACACGGACTTCAAGGATTTTATGCCTGTAGCCCTTACTGGGTCTTCACCATCAGCTATCAAATCAGGAGTTTCATGTCCTGAATTCGTACCTCGCCTGGACAGCAGCATGGCGCCCCCGACGTACAGCAGGTAGGCGGCCCCCAACCACTTGAGCACCGTGAACGCGGTGGCGGAGGCCGCCACCAGCGCGCTCAGCCCGATGGCCGCCGCCGTGATGTGCACGAAGCAGCCGGCCGTGATGCCCAGCGCCGCCACCACACCGGCACGCCAGCCGCGGCGCAGCCCGTTGGCCACGATGTAGAGCACATCGGGCCCCGGCGTCAGGTTCAGCAGCAGGCCGGCGACGATGAAAAGGCCGAGGTGGTCAACGCCCGTCATGAGGGGTCCTCTCCAACCTGGAAGAACTGGCGAACGGCCGCGACCGCGCGGTCCACCCCGGCGGCGTCCACATCCAGGTGCGTGACGAAGCGCAGGCGGTACAGGCCGACCGCGAGAATCCCGCTGGCCGCCAGGTGCGCCAGCAGCGCGGCCGAGCGCTCACGCGCCGGGCCGACCAGGTCCACGAACACCATGTTGGTCTGCGGCGGCTCCACCTGCAGGCCGTCAATGCCCGCCAACCCCGCGGCCAGCCGGCGCGCCAGCGCGTGGTCTTGCGCGAGGCGCTCGATGTGGTGGTCCAGCGCAAACGAAGCGCCCGCCGCCAGCAGCCCGGCCTGGCGCATGCCGCCGCCCGCCATCTTGCGGATGCGGTGCGCCTGCACCAGAAACTTGCGCGAGCCGCACAGCGCCGAGCCCACCGGCGCGCCCAGCCCCTTGCTGAAACAGACCGAGACGCTGTCAAAGCACTGGGCGATGCGCCGCGCCTCGCTCAGGATGTCGACGCGCGCGAGCGCCTGGGTAGCGCCCCCACGCTCCCCCACTGCGTGTGGGTCGCTGCCCCCTGGCGCAGGAGAGCCCTGCGCCGTGCTTGGGCTTGGGGCTGCCCCGCCTTGGGGCGGCCCGGCGGCGGGGCGCGCGCCGGCCGTCGTGGTTTGCTGTTGCTGGGCCTGCGCCATGGCCGCGTTGAACAGCCGCGCGCCGTCCAGATGCCGCGCCAGACCGTGGCGCGCCGCCAGCTCGGTCGCCTGACGCACATAGTCGAACGACAGCAGCTTGCCGCCCAGCGTGTTTTCCAGCGCCAGCAGCCGGGTGCGGGCAAAGTGCGCGTCGTCGGGCTTGATGGCGGCCTCGATGTCGGCGAGCGCCAGCGTGCCGTCCACCTGGTGTTGCAGCGGCTGCGGCTGCACGCTGCCGAACACCGCGGCGCCGCCGCCCTCCCAGCGGTAGCAGTGCGCCATCTGGCCGACGATGTACTCGTCGCCGCGCTGGCAGTGGGACAGGATGGCGCACAGGTTGCTCTGGGTGCCGGTGGGCACGAACAGCGCGGCCTCGAAACCCAGCAGCGAGGCGATTTTGTCCTGCAGCGCGTTCACGCTCGGGTCGTCGCCGAACACGTCGTCGCCCAGCGGAGCAGCCAGCATGGCGGCGCGCATGGCCGCGCTGGGCTGCGTCACGGTGTCGCTGCGCAGGTCGACTACCGGCAATTCAGGGTTATGCGTCATATCGGCCTCCAGACCTTATGGGTTCTACACCGTATGCTACTATTTTGATAGCAAACTGCGTCACACCCGCGGCGCCAGGAAGTTCTTCAGCAGCGCGTGGCCATGCTCGGTCAGGATGCTCTCGGGGTGGAACTGCACGCCCTCGATGTCCATCGTTGTGTGGCGCACGCCCATGATCTCGCCGTCGTCGGTCCAGGCCGTGACCTGCAGGCACTCGGGGCAGCTGGCGCGCTCGATGGACAGCGAGTGGTAGCGGTTCACCGTGAACTGCGCCGGCAGGCCCGCGAACACGCCCTGCTGCGTGGTCGTGATCACGCTGGTCTTGCCATGCATCAGCTGCTGCGCGCGCACAATCTTGCCGCCGAACGCGACGCCGATGCTCTGGTGCCCCAGGCACACGCCCAGGATCGGCAGCTTGCCCGCAAAGTGCTGGATCGCGGCGACCGAGATGCCGGCTTCAAACGGCGAACACGGACCGGGCGACACCACGAGGCGGTCGAGCTGGCCGGCGCTCAAGCGTGTGCCGATCTCGTCCACCGTGATCTCGTCGTTGCGGAACACCTCGACCTCGGCCCCCAGTTCGCCGAAATACTGCACGATGTTGTAGGTGAACGAGTCGTAGTTGTCGATCATCAGAAGTTTCATGATCCGGCCCCTTCTTTCAGTCGCGTGAATTCGCCACGCTCGAACTCGATGAACGCGTCGATCATGGCGCGGTAAGTCGCCTCCATGACGGCCTCGGGTGCACCTTGCGCACGGGCCATGGCCTTCACGCGGTCGACGATGAAGTCAATGCGCGCCTGGTCGTGCACCTGGTCGGCGCGCTGCTTGATGCGCGCGGCCTGCGCCACGTAGCCGCCGCGCTCGGTCAGCAGGGCCACGATGCGCTCGTCGAGGGCGTCGATGTGCCGGCGCACCTCGGCCATGGTCTCGCAGTGCTGAACAACCGTTTGGCTCATTCCAGTCCCTCCTCGACCAGCTCGCTGGCGCGCAGCAGGGCGCGCGCCTTGGCTTCTGTCTCTTTCCATTCCAGCTCGGGCACCGAGTCGGCCACCACGCCGGCGGCCGCCTGCACGTACAGCGTCTGGTTCTTGATGATGCCGGTGCGGATGGAGATCGCCACGTCCATGTCGCCCGCGTAGCTGATGTAGCCGCAGGCACCGCCGTACAGGCCGCGCTTGGTGGGCTCGAGCTGGTCGATCAGCTCCATCGCATGCACCTTGGGCGCGCCGGTCAGCGTGCCGGCCGGGAAGGTGGCTTTCAGCACGTCGATGGCGGTCATGCCATCGTTCAAAGTGCCTTCGACGTTGCTCACGATGTGCATCACGTGGCTGTAGCGCTCGACCGCGAAGGCCTCGGTCACCTTGACCGTGCCGATCTTGGCGATGCGCCCGATGTCGTTGCGCGCCAGGTCGATCAGCATCACGTGCTCGGCGCGCTCCTTCGGGTCGTTGATGAGCTCCATCTCGGCCGCCTTGTCCAGCTCGATCGAGGCGCCGCGCGGACGTGTGCCGGCGAGCGGGCGGATCGTCACCTTCTGTTGGCCGTCGGCCATGTTCTCCTGCCGCACCAGGATCTCCGGCGAGGCCCCGACCACGTGGAAATCGCCCAGGTGGTAATAGAACATGTAGGGCGAGGGATTGAGCGAACGCAGCGCGCGGTACAGCGACAGCGGCGACTCGGTGTAGCGCTTGCTGATGCGCTGGCCGACCTGCACCTGCATGAAGTCGCCGCCGGCGATCAGCGCCTTGGCGCGCTCGACCGCCGCCAGGTAGTCGGCCTTGGCGAAAGAGCGCTCCACGGGGTGCGACTGCGTCGGCTTCACCTGCGGCGCGCTGACCGAGTACTTGAGCTGCTCGCGCAACTCGCGCAGGCGCCGCTTGGCATGCATGTAGGCCTCGGGCCGCGCCGGGTCGGCGTAGACGATGAGGTAGAGCTTGCCCGAGAGGTTGTCGATGACGGCGAGTTCCTCGCACTGCAGCAACATGATGTCGGGGCAGCCGAGCGTGTCGGGCGGGCAGGTCTTTTCGAGCTTCTTCTCGATGTAGCGCACCGCGTCGTAGCCGAAATAGCCGGCCAGGCCGCCGCAAAAGCGCGGCAGGCCGGGCCGCAGCGCGACCTTGAAGCGCTTCTGGTAAGCCTCGATGAAGTCGAGCGGATTGCCTTCGACGGTCTCCACGACCTGGCCGTCGGTCACGACCTCGGTGCGCGCCTCGGCGCCGAAACCGCTGGCGCGGATCAGCGTGCGCGCCGGCAGGCCGATGAAGCTGTAGCGGCCGAAGCGCTCGCCGCCGACCACGGATTCGAGCAGGAAGCTGTATTTGCCGTCGCCGCGGGAAAAAGCCAGCTTCAGGTAAAGCGACAGCGGGGTTTCCAGATCGGCAAAAGCCTCCGCCATCAATGGAATGCGGTTGTAGCCCTGGCCGGCCAGACTTTTAAATTCAAGTTCGGTAATCACGATAGAGAGCCTCCTGCAGCCCGGCCCCGCAGGCAAGCGGGGCGTTCATTCAAAGCCAATGCCTCAAGCCGAGGCGCATGGGCGCGGTGCTGCTGAGAGGTCAGACCACGCCGGTCAAAGTCGCACGAACGTTGGCTTGCGCCAAGGCCAAGCTCCCCGGTCTTGCAGACCCGGGTGGCAACCTGTGGAGGTGGTGCGCTGAATGAACATCGTGCCTGCAGTGTAGCAAAGCCTGGCGTGCGCCTGCATCCGAAAACTTTTGATTTACGGTGAAACCCCGTTGCCGCAGCGCCGGGCTGGCTTCAGAATCAATAAATCGAACGGCCGTTCTTTTTTTGTACCCTCATGAAAACTCCCTCTCTCTGGCTGGCCGGCATGGCCCTGTGTCTCTGGTCCATCGCGTCCTGCGCCGCCCCGGTGGAGCTGGCAGGCGTCAGACTGGAAGACAGTGCGAGCGTGCATGGCAGCAAACTGGCGCTCAACGGCGCCGGCATCCGCTACAAGGCGATTTTCAAGGTCTACACCGCCGGCCTGTACCTGACCCAAAAGGCCGGCACGCCGGACGAAGTGCTGGCCGCCCCGGGCCCGAAGCGCCTGAGCATCACCATGCTGCGCGACATCGACTCCGACGAACTCGGCAAACTGTTTACCCGCGGCGTGCAGGACAACGAGCCCAAGGGCGAGATGTCCAAACTGATCCCCGGCCTGATCCGCATGAGCCAGATCTTTTCGGACCAGAAAAAGCTGCTGAGCGGCGACAACTTCCTGATCGACTGGGTGCCGGGCACCGGCACCGTCCTCACGGTCAAGGGCAAGGTGCAGGGCGAACCCTTCAAGGAGCCCGAGTTCTTCAACGCGTTGATGCGCATCTGGCTTGGCCCCAGCCCGGCCGACTGGCGGCTGAAAGAAGCGCTGCTCGGCAAACCGGTGTGATGACGTGATGGCGTGACGGCGACCTGTTAAACGCCACCGACGCGCGCCAGTTCCGCCAGCGAGTCGACAAAGCCGTCGGCGTCCACGGCACGCACCGGCTCGCCATGGTTGTAGCCATAGGTCACGAGCACCACCGGGCAGCCCGCGGCGCGCGCGGCCTGCGCGTCGTTGCTGGAGTCGCCAATCATGAGCGTGCGTGCCGGCGCGGTACCGAGCGCCTCGCAGGTCTTGCGCAGCGGCAGCGGGTCGGGCTTTTTGCGCTCGAACGCATCGCCGCCAAACACCTGGCTGAAAAAACCGTCCAGCCCCTTGGCCTGCAGCAGCGTGCGCGCAAACGCGGTGGGCTTGTTGGTCAGGCAGGCAAGCGGCAGGCCGCGCCGGCGCAGCGCGCGCAAGCCGTCGCGGGCGCCGGGAAACACCGTGGCGTACCGGCCGTTGATGACCCCATAGTGCCGCTGGTAGCTGTCCCGGGCGCGTGCCAAAATCGCTTCCGAATTCATAGCACTCTGTTCATATCCATCATGGACTACAACATGATTTAGTACACAATGAATGAGGTGTTCGGAGCCCTTGCCGACCCACCGCTCCACCATGGCGTGATCGACCCGCGCCGGCGCCGCTCCCGGGCCCGCCAGGTCGCCCAGCATCAGGTTCAGGGCGACCGCAAAATCACCAAGCGTGTCGATCAGCGTGCCGTCGAGATCGATGATGGCGGCGTCAATTTTCGAGTGATGGGGGTGCATGGCGTTCGCAGTCAAGGGATGGCGTCCCGGGCGTTGGCGCCAGCGGGGCGGGCTTCGCGGCAGGCCGGCGCCAGCCTACAATTATCCTTGGTTACGTTTGGCGCCGGTCCGTCTGCCTCCTTTCATTCGCGAGGAAAAACCATGACTCATGTGCATTTACTGGATCGCCTGATTGGCCCGGTGCTGCCGCCGCTGCGCACTGCCGCCGAGCTGGCAGCCTTCGAGGCGGCGCCGTACACCGAGCGCATCATTCCGCAAAGCACCTACGAGGCCCTGCAACTCGGTGCGGCGCGCGATCCGGACGCGGCCGCGATCCAGTTCCTGCAAAAGGCCGATCCCGAGGAAACTCCGGTCACGATCTCGTATGCCCGGTTCATGGCCCGCGTCACGCAGTCGGCCAACCTGTTCAGCGACCTCGGGGTGGGCCCGAACGACGTGGTGAGCTTCCTGCTGCCGCTGGTGCCGCAGGCCTTCTTCGCGCTGTTCGGCGCGCAGGCCGCGGGCATCGCGAATCCGGTGAATCCCCTGCTCTCACGCGACCAGATCACCGAGATTTTGCGCGCGGCCAACACCAAAGTGCTGGTCGCGCTTGGCCCCGTGCCGGGCTCCGACATCTGGAACAAGGTGCAGCGCATCAAGGACGATCTGCCGAACCTCAAGGCCATCGTGGTGGTGCACGGCACCACCGACGAGGCCAACGCCGTGTACAGCTTCGATGCGCTGATCGACAAATATCCGGTAACCCGCCTGAGCAGCGGCCGGCGCATTGCCGCGGACGACGCGGCCGGCTACTTCCACACCGGTGGCACCACCGGCACGCCCAAGCTGGTGCGCCACACGCATGGCAACCAGGTGTACCAGGCCTGGGCCATGGGCCTGATGCTGCCGGTGGGCCGTGGCCAGACCCTGCTGTTCGGGTTGCCGCTGTTCCACGTCGGCGGTGCGCTCACGCAGGGCCTGGCGCCGCTGGCGCTGGGCAGCACCCTGGTGGTCGTGGCGCCGGCGGGCTGGCGCGAGCCGAACGCCATCCGCAACGTCTGGCGGCTGGTCGAGCGCTACCGGCCGCTCGTGTTCGGCGGCGTGCCCACGGTACTGGCGGCCGCGCTGGGCGTGCCGGTCGCGGGTGCAGACGTCTCGAGTATCCGCATCGCCTCCGGCGGCGGCTCGGCGATCCCGGTGGCCGTCGGCAAGACGTACACGGAGCAGTTCCACGTGCCGGTGCTCGAGGTCTACGGCATGACCGAAACCTCCAGCGTGCTCACCATGAGCTACCCCGACCGGCCGGTGCGGCTGGGCTCGGTGGGCCATGCCGTGCCCTACAGCCGCGTGCGCATTGTCAAGATCGACGACGAGGGACGCTACCTGGGGGATTGCGCCGCGAACGAGATCGGCGTGGTCGCCATGGCCGGGCCGGGCATGTTCTCGGGCTACCTCAGCGAGTCGCACAACCGCGGCGCCTTCGTCGAGCCGGGCTGGGTGAATTCGGGTGACCTGGGGCGGCTCGACGACGAGGGTTACCTGTGGCTCACGGGCCGCGCCAAGGACCTCATCATCCGCGGCGGGCACAACATCGACCCGCTGGCGATCGAAGAGGTCTTCTTTGGGCACCCCGCGGTGGCGCTGGCCGCCGTGGTGGGCGAGCCCGATGCCTATGCAGGCGAGCTGCCGGTGGCCTTCGTGCAACTCAAGCCGGACGCGAAAATCGACGCGGGCGAGTTGCTGGATTACGTGCGCGAGCGCACCCCCGAGCGCGCCGCCGTGCCGGTGCACCTGTATTTCATCGACCCGATCCCGCTCACAGGCGTCGGCAAGGTGTTCAAGCCGGCGCTGCGCTGGGACGCCACCCGGCGCGCGGTCAGCCGGATGCTCGCGGACCTGCAGCCCGCCGGCGGCACTTTGACGGTGGAGGTCGGCGCCCATGCAGAGCACGGCAGCCTGATCACGGTTGCAATCAAAGGCGTGGCAGAGCCGAACCGGGCGCTGCTGGCGCAGCAGGTGCACGAGCGGCTGAACCCGCTGGTGATGCGACACGAGATTGTCTGAGGGTGGAACTCACCGGCGGCGCGACGCCGTCAGCCTGCGCGCACGTCTTCCTCGAGGCAAACGCCAGCGCGCTTTACGCCTTCGCCAGTTCCGCGCGCATCGCGGCTATCGTGGCCTTGTAATCCGGCTTGCCGAAAATCGCGCTGCCCGCCACAAAGGTGTCGGCTCCGGCAGCGGCCACGCGCGCGATGTTGCCCTCTTTGATGCCGCCATCGACTTCGAGCCGGATGTCGCGGCCCGACGCGTCGATGCGCCGGCGCACCGCTTCGATCTTGCGCAGCGCCGAGTCGATGAAGCTCTGGCCGCCAAAACCGGGGTTGACGCTCATGATCAGCACGAGGTCGATGTCGTCGATCATCCAGTCCAGCACATCCAGGCTGGCGGCCGGGTTGAACACCAGGCCGGCCTTGCAGCCCTTGGCCTTGATGGCCTGCACGCTGCGGTGCACGTGGGGGCCGGCGTCGGCATGAAAGCTGATCTGGTCGGCCCCGGCGTCGGCAAACGAGGCGGCCAGCGCATCGACCGGCTGCACCATCAGGTGCACATCGATCGGCACCGGCGTGCCGTCGGGCTTTTTGGCATGCGGCTTGAGCGCCTGGCAGATCATCGGCCCAAAGGTCAGGTTGGGCACGTAATGGTTGTCCATCACGTCGAAATGGATCCAGTCGGCGCCGGCGGCGATAACGTTCTTCACCTCGTCGCCCAATCGCGCAAAGTCGGCGGACAAAATGGACGGGGCAATGCGGAAATGGCGGGGCGTGGTCTTGCTCATGCCAATATTGTCGCAGTTAGCGAACGCAGCGAAGGGCCGCCCCGAGCAAGTTCAGCCCCCTCGGGGGGCAGCGCCGTACACGCAGTGACAAGCGTGGGGGCAAATGACACAGGTACCATGGAGCCCATGCCGAAATACCAGATCATTG
This sequence comes from Rhodoferax sp., assembly GCA_031291295.1. Taxonomy (GTDB): domain Bacteria; phylum Pseudomonadota; class Gammaproteobacteria; order Burkholderiales; family Burkholderiaceae_C; genus Rhodoferax_A. The sequence continues at coordinate 12,344 of JARLJI010000060.1, forward strand.
TGAATGTGCAACCGCGCTACCTGCCCGAGCAGTCGGCGCCCCTGGACAACGTCTTTGGCTTTGCCTACACCGTCACCATCACCAACGACGGCGAGGTGCCGGCGCAGGTTATCGCGCGCCACTGGTTCATCAGCGACGCCGACGGCCACACCGAGCAGGTGAAGGGGCTGGGCGTGGTGGGCCACCAGCCGCTGCTCAAGCCGGGCGAGTCGTTTCAGTACACCAGCGGCTGCCGGCTGCGCACGGCCAGCGGCACCATGCATGGCAGCTATTTCTGCGTGGCGGAGGACGGTGAGCGCTTCGAGGCACCCATCCCCATGTTTGTCCTCGATGCCGGCAGCGGCGACACCCCGACCCGCCGCGTGCTGCACTGACCCCCTTGCATGCGTGACCTGAGCACCCTGCTGCGCGAGCTCGATCCGCAGGCGGGTCTGGCACAGCGCCATTTGTGGCTGATCTGGCTGTTCGGCTGGATTCGCGGCGACCAGGCCTCGCCCGAGGCCGCGTTGAGCCGCGTTCAGCTGTTCCTCGACGCGCTGGACGCCAACCCGGAGTTGCAGGAGCGCTTGCAGGCCTGGTGGCTGGTGCTGGCGCAGACTGTTGACATCACGACGCTGCTGGCCGATTTCGGCTTCGCGCCGCGCACCGCCTTTGTCAGCGAGCTGGCCGAGCGGCTGCGCCGCAAGCTGCTGCCCGGCACGCCCGAAACTACCGACGCTGCCGAGCTGTTCCTGCTGGCCCTGCCGACGCAGTTCGACGCCCTGTGGCTCGCCCTGCTCGATGCGCCGATGCTGGGCCGGCTGGCGCACGTGCTGTCGGGGGATCAGCCGGCGGGCCGTGCACAGTGGCAGCAGATCGTGCTGGAGGCCATCAACTACTGCATGAGCCAGATCGTGGCCGCCGGTTACGCCCCCGAACTGCGGCTGCGCATGAGCGAGCCGGTGCGCATGGCCCAGCCGTTTCATGCACTGGGCGCAGACCTGGACGCACTGCGCCTTGAGGTGCTGCGCCAGCCGCGCATTGATGCACAACTGCAGGCCGCGCTGCAGCAATTTCGCGAGCGGCTGGACGCCTGCCGCCACGCCGCCGCCACGGTTTACACGCACCTGGAAGACAACGGCATCTCGGTCGGCCTGGTGTTCCGGCTGCGCCAGTTGCGCGAGCGGGTGCTGCGCGTGCGCGAACTGCTCGACTGCCTGCTGTCGGCCACGCCGGCCGCCAGTGCGGCCCGCTTGATGGCGCGACTGGTGACAGCCGGGCGCGAACACAGCAGCATCCGCGCGCTGATTGCCTCCAACTCCTCGCTGCTGGCCGCCAAGGTGGCCGAGCGCAGCGCGGAAACCGGCGAGCACTACATCACACGCAACCGGCGGGAGTATGCAGCCATGCTGCGCCAGGCGGCCGGCGGCGGGGCGTTCATGTCGCTCACCACGCTGCTGAAGTTCGTGGTGCTCAGCCTGGGGCTATCCATCTTCTGGGGCGGTTTTTTTGCGGGACTCAACTACGCCGTCAGCTTTGTGATGATCCAGTTGCTGCACTGGACGGTGGCGACCAAGCAGCCCGCCATGACGGCGCCGGCGATGGCGGCCAAGCTCAAGGAGCTGAGCCAGCCCGGCGCCATCGAGTCGTTTGTGGACGAGGTGGCGCATCTGGTGCGCTCCCAGGTGGCGGCCGTGCTGGGCAACCTGGCGCTGGTGTTTCCGGGGGCGCTGGGCTTGAGCCTGCTGGTCTGGCTGGTGCTGGGGCGCCCGATGATCGATACCAGGGAGGCCGACTATGTGTTTCACAGCCTGAGCCTGCTCGGGCCGACCGCGCTGTTTGCCGCGTTCACGGGCGTGCTGCTGTTTGCCTCGAGCATTGTGGCCGGCTGGGTCGAAAACTGGTTTGTGCTGCACCGGCTGGACTCGGCCCTGCGCTACAACCCGCGCATCACGGCCGCGCTGGGCAGCGCGCGGGCGGCGCGTTGGGCCGCTTTCATGCGAAAGAACATCTCGGGCTTTGCCTCCAACGTCTCGCTGGGTTTCATGCTGGGCCTGATTCCGGCCTTTGCCGCCTTCTTCGGCCTGGGGCTGGAAGTGCGCCACGTCACGCTGTCGACCGGCCAGATCGCGGCGGCCTGCGCCACCTACGGCCCCGGGGTGCTGCAAATGCCGGCACTGTGGTGGTGCCTGGCGGGCGTGCTGGTCACCGGCCCGCTGAATGTGGGTGTGAGCTTTTACTGCGCCTTCCGGCTCGCGCTGCGCGCCCACAACGTGAGCGGCGTGGCGCGCGCGCAGATTCGTGCGGCGATCTGGGCACGCTGGCGCCATGCGCCGCTCAGCTTTTTCTTTCCGCCCCGGGACGCCGACCCGCCGCCCAGCGCGCCGGCTTGACACGCTATGATGACCCGAATCTGCCTCGCGCAACGCAACGCCGCTTCGAAGGCCATGCCGGGCCCCCTGGATGGGCCGCCTCTGCAGCTCGACCCGGCTCCCGATCAATCCGCCAAAGGAGCCCCCCTCATATGAATGAAATCATGGCCATCTGGGCGCAATGGCTCAAACCCTCGGCCGGCCTGCCCACCGTGCAGTGGTCAATCCTGCTGGCGCTGGCCGCGGCGGCCGGCCACCTGGTGCAACGCTATTTCGGCCTGCCCAAGGTGCTGGGCTACTCGGTGGTGGGCGCGTTTGCCGGCCTGGCCGGCTTCACCGGCGCGGTCTGGCCGTTGCAGGGCATCGGGCTGTTCCTGGTCGAGCTGGGCGTGGCGGTGGTGCTGTTCGAGGCCGGCGGACGCATTCCGCTGCGCTGGTTCCGCCACAACCCGATGGTGCTGGTGCAAAGCCTGCTCGAATCATTCGGCACGCTGGCGCTGGTGTTCTGGGTGATGCGCCTGCTGGACGTGCCGCAGGCGGTGGCCGAGCCGCTGGCACTGGTGGCGATGGCCGCCTCGCCGGCCGTGCTGATGCGGGTGGTGATGGACACCCGCGCGTCCGGCCCCATGACCGAGCGGGCCATGGTGCTGTCGACCCTGAGCACGCTGTATGCCCTGACGCTGGTCAGCACCCAGGCCGGCCTGATGGACCATCCGCACCTCGGGCTGATCGACTCGGTGTACCCGGTCGTGGTGGTGCTGGGCCTGTCGGTCGTGGTCGGCGCCGTGCTGGCGCTGGCCCTGCGCTCGGCCCTGCGCGTGATGAGCCCGAACAGCGAGAACACCTCCATCCTGCTGCTCGCGCTGATTGCCGTAGGCACCGCGCTGGCGGCGCATTTTGGTGGCTCGGCGCCGCTGGCGGCGCTGTTGGGCGGCATGCTGCTCAAGCAGCTGCACCCGCGCCCGTGGGCCTGGCCGCGCCAGCTGGGGACCGCCTCGTCGCTCTTGACCATGCTGATGTTCGTGCTGGTGTCGGTGGTGGCGGCCCAGGCCGACTGGAGCCGCCCGGTGGCCGCGCTGGTGCTGGCGCTGGTGGGCGCCCGCGCGCTGGCCAAGATCGTGGGTGTGGCGCTCGGCAATGCCGGCACCGGCGCCAGCTGGAAGCAGGCGCTGTGGGTCGGCTGCGCGATGTCGCCGATGTCCTCGGTCGCCCTGCTGCTGCTCTCGCAGTTCGTGGCCGCATCACCCTCGCAGGGCCCGATGATTGCCAGTATCGCGCTGCCCGCGATCCTGTTGATGGAGATGCTGGGCGCCGTGATCGCCACAGTGGCTATCCACCGCGCGGGCGAAAGCTCGAAACCCTGGGCTCCGGTGTTGCTGGGCTCCACCCTGGGAGATGGCCATGAGTCTTGAACCGTTTCAACACTCGGCCGCGCTGTCGCTCGGCGTCGAGCTGGAGCTGCAGCTGGTCAACACGCACGACTACGACCTGGCACCCTACGCCGAAGACATGCTGCGCATGATGGCCAAGTACAAGCTGCCCGGCAGCGTGGTGCCCGAGATGACCTCCAGCATGATCGAAATCTCCACCGGCGTGTGCACGTCCTCGTCCGAGGTGCTGGGCCAGCTCTCGCAGATCCGCGACGCGCTGGTGAAGTGCGCGGACAAGCTCAACATCGCCGTGGTGGGCGGCGGCACGCACCCGTTCCAGCAGTGGCACGAACGGCGCATTTACGACAAGCCGCGCTTTCGCGAGCTGTCCGACCTGTATGGCTACCTGTCGAAACAGTTCACCATCTTCGGCCAGCACGTGCACGTGGGCTGCCCCGACGCTGACACCGCTCTGCTGACGCTGCACCGCATGTCGCGCTACATTCCGCACTTCATCGCGCTGTCGGCCTCCTCGCCGTACGTGCAGGGCCAGGACACGGCGTTCGACTCGGCGCGGCTGAATTCGGTGTTCGCGTTTCCGCTGTCCGGGCGAGCCCCGTTTGCGCTGACCTGGGACGAGTTCACCGTCTACTTCGACAAGATGACGAAGACCGGCGTGGTCAAGAGCATGAAGGATTTTTACTGGGACATCCGGCCCAAGCCGGAGTTCGGCACCATCGAGATCCGCGTGTTCGACACCCCGCTCACCGTGGAGCGCGCCGCCGCGCTGGCCGCCTTCGTGCAGTCGCTGGCCTCGTGGTTCATGAACGAGCAGCCCTTCATGCCCACGGAAGACGACTACCTGGTCTACACCTACAACCGCTTCCAGGCCTGCCGCTTCGGACTCGACGCGGTCTATGTGGACCCGGCCACCGGCGAGCACATGGCGCTGCGCGAGCATATTTTGCTGACCATGCACCAGATCAACAAACACGCCGAAGCGGTTAGCGCCAGCAGCGCCCTCAAGGTGCTGCGCAGCGACGTCAACCGCAACCACAATGACGCCCGCTGGCTGCGCGAGCGCCAGGGGCAGGAGCGGCTGCTGGCCGAGGTGATCCGTCAGGCCGCCGGGCGCTTCCGCGGCAGCGCGCCGCCGCCTTGAGCCGGCGCTGGAGACAGCCTGTATGCTCGACGCCACGATGGGCGAATTCGACCTGATTGCACGCTATTTCACACGGCCCACGCCCCGGGCGGCGCTGGGCGTGGGAGACGACTGCGCGCTGTTGCAGCCCGGCCCCGGCATGCAGCTGGCCATCTCCACCGACATGCTGATCGAGGGCCGGCATTTCCTGTCCACGGTGGACCCATGCAAGCTGGGCCACAAGGCGCTGGCCGTGAACCTGAGCGATCTGGCCGCCTGCGGCGCCAGGCCGCTGGCCTTCACGCTGGCGCTGGCGTTGCCGCGCGCCGACGAGGCCTGGCTGGCGCCGTTCTCGCGCGGCCTGCTGGCGCTGGCCGACCTGCACGGCTGCGAGCTGATCGGCGGCGACACCACGCAGGGGCCGCTCAATATCTGCATCACGGTGTTCGGCGAGGTGCCGGCCGGCCAGGCGCTGCTGCGCTCGGGTGCCCGGGCCGGCGACGACCTTTATGTCAGCGGCACGCTGGGCGATGCGCGGCTGGCGCTGGAGGTGTTTCGCGGCACGCAAAGTGTGCCGGCCGCCGTGTTCGAGCAGGCCCGCGCGCGCATGGAGCAGCCGACGCCGCGCGTGGCGCTCGGCCTGGCGCTGCGCGGCATCGCCCATGCGGCGGCGGATGTGAGCGACGGCCTGCTGGGCGACCTGGGCCACATCCTCAGGGCATCGGGCGTGGGCGCGACCATCGACACCTCGATTGCTATTGATTTAATAGCGGCATGCCTATACCCAGCAAGGACTGCAGCCGGATTTGACGCGGATACGCAGCTCGGCTACGTGCTGGCGGGCGGCGACGACTACGAACTGGTGTTCACCGCGCCGCCCTCGGAGCGCGACGCCGTGCAGGTGGCGGCAGAGCAGGCGCAAACCCCGGTCACGCGCATCGGGCGCATCGAGGCGCAGCCCGGCCTGCGGCTGGTCGATGGCGAGGGCCGGCCCGTGTCGGCGCAGCATCTGCGCTCCTTCGACCACTTTGCCTGACGCCCATGCCCTTTGATCTCCCAAGCCAACCCGTTCGCCCCAGCGCGAAATTCATGTTTGCGCACCCCGCGCACATCCTGGCCATGGGCTTTGGCTCGGGCCTGAGCCCCGTCGCGCCCGGCACGGCCGGCACGCTCTGGGCCTGGCTGGCGTATCTGGTGATGACGCTGTGGCTCTCCTCGGCACAGATCGGGCTGGTGATTGCGCTCTCGCTGCCGCTGGGCTGGTGGGCCTGCAGCGTCACCGCGCGCCACATGCAGGTGCAGGACCCCGGCAGCATCGTGTGGGACGAGGTGGTGGCGTTCTGGATCGTGCTGTGGCTGGTCATGCCCGCGGGTTTCTGGGGTCAGCTGGTGGCGTTCGCACTGTTCCGCTTCTTCGATGCGGTCAAGCCGGGGCCGGTGGCCTGGGCCGACCGCGCCTTCAAAGGCTGGGGCGCCCGCGGCGGCTTTGGCATCATGTTCGACGACCTGGTGGCGGCGTTTTGCGCACTGCTGCTGATCGCAGCGTGGAGGTTTTTCCTGTGAATACAGCGAAGGGCCGCCCGGAGTCGCTATCAAAACCAGAGCTGACTATGCTGGAACTGTGCGGGCAACTGGCTGATTTGCTTCAAAAGAAACAGTGGCTCCTGGCCAGCGCCGAAAGCTGTACCGGTGGCCTGATTGCCGGCGCCTGCACCGATCTGGCCGGCTCCAGCAACTGGTTCGAGCGTGGGTTTGTGACCTACTCGAATGAGGCGAAAACCGAGCTGCTGGGCGTCCCCGCGGCCTTGATCGCACAGCACGGCGCCGTGAGCGAGCCGGTAGCCCGCGCCATGGCCGAGGGCGCGATCGCCCACTCGCGCGCGCAGGTGTCGCTGGCCGTCACGGGCATTGCCGGGCCGACCGGCGGCAGTGCAGCCAAGCCGGTCGGCACGGTCTGGTTCGGCTGGTGCGTGCAAGGGCAACTGACGTCGGAGACCCGGCGCTTTGACGGCGATCGCGCCGCCGTGCGCGCTGCCACTGTCCGGCATGCGTTGCAGCGCCTGCTGGCACTGCTGGGTTAAAGCCCCGCTGCAGGCTGGAGAGCCTGCGCAGCGCGCGCCTCAGTGTTCCGTGGCGGAACGGCCGATCTGCTCGATCGCGTCGGCCATCCAGTCATCGGGCAAGCGGCCTGCGGCAGGCGCGCCCAGGCCCACCTCCCAGCCGTCGGCGCCCTTGTCGATCTGCACCGGCTGGCCCCACCACAGCAACCACGCGAGCCACGCCACCTGGGCCTGTGTCGGCGCTTCCTGCGCCGGGCCGTCCAGCAGCCAGGTCAAGGCCTGCCGGTCAAGCACCACGAGACGCTCGCCCTCGGCCCGGGTTTGCGTCGGCAACGCCTGGGCCAGGGCTGCCAGCGCCTGAGCGGGCGATGGGCCAGCGTTTGCGCCCAAGCCGCTATGGGCCTGTGCCAGCAGCTGCCCGATGGCCACGCCGCGCTGCGCCTCCGACTGCATCAAATCGGCATGGTCCAGTTTGCGCCAGTCAATCACCGGCGCTGTGCAGCCCGCGCGCAGCGCACTGTCCAAAAATACGGAAAACCCGGCGGCATAGTCGGGGCGCACGAAACCCGCGCACACCAGGGCCAGCTGGGTTACCCGGCTGGCCAGCAGCTGCTGTTGCTGCACCAGCATTTTTTCGCGCACCAGGCTGTCGCGCTCATTGCGCAGTTCGGCCAGTTCCAGCGCATTTTTCAGATCCGCACGCAGGCTTTCCAGGTCCCACGGCTTGGTGATGTAGCGGTAGATTTCACCGGTGTTGATGGCTTCGATCGCCTCGCCCATCTCGGAGTACGCCGTGGTCAGCATGCGCACGATGGCCGGATGATGCTCGCGGGCGTAGCTCAGCAACTCGTTGCCGTGCGCCCCCGGCATGCGCTGATCCGACACCAGCACGGCGATCTCGGCGCCGCGCGTGCGCAGCATCTCCTTGCCCTCCTCCACGGAAATTGCCGTGAGCACCGGGGCAATCGGGCTGACCAGACGCTCAAAATATTTGAGCGCCATGGCCTCGTCGTCAACGTACAGAATTTTCACAGCGGTCATTTGCACAGGCCTTCACCAAAAATACGGATCCCCATCAGGGTTTGAAATACAGGGACACGGTCGCACCATGGCCCAGTTCGGAGTTCAGTTCGATCGAGCCACCGAGGGATTGCACCACGCGGCGGCAAAACATCAGCCCCATGCCATTACCGCCCGACTGCGCGCGGGTCGTCACCGGTTCATGCGTCAGCTTGGCCAGAATCTCGGGGGCAATGCCGTGGCCGTTGTCGATAAAGCGGATCCAGGGCCGGGCGCGGCCGTCGGGCCCGGGCTCGCGCCCCAACACGATTTGCAGGTGCGGCTCGGGCTGCTCATGCAGCGCCAGCAGCGCGTTTTTGGTCAGCGTGGACAGCACCAGATAGAGCAGGTCGCGCTGGCCCGGCAAGGCAAAGTCAGACGTGACCTCGCAACCGACCCAGCTGCGCTCTTCGCGCTCAAACGGGAATTCCTTGAGCAGGGCCTGCACCAGGCTGCTGGCCGTGACCGGCTGGTCGATCGAGCCCGGGTAGGCGTCGCGCGCCGAACGCACGAACGCCGACACCAGCGACTGGCAATACAGCGCGCTGCGCTGCGCGCCGGCCAGCGCAGCCATCACTTCGCCGGGCTGGCGCTCGGAAAAACAGGCCAGGCGCGTTGCGTCCTGCACCGCGGCCGGGGCGGCCTGCGCGGGCGACTGGTACCGGTCCGTGATGGCCGTGACAAAGCCGCGCACCGTGGCCAGCGGCGTGTTCAGCTCATGCGCCAGAAAGCCCAGGGTTTCGCGCATCGCCAGCATGCGGTTTTCCTGCAGGGCCCGCTCCATCGTCTGGGCCCGGAACAGCGTCATCGCCTCGCGCAGGATCAGCCTGGTTTGCACCAGGTCCAGGGGCTTTTCGAGGATCCGGAAGACGTGCCCTTCATTGATCGCGGCAATGGCCACGTCTTTTTCGGCATAGGCGGTGGCCAGCAAACGCACCAGATGCTTGAAGTCGCGCTGCACCGCCAGCAACAGATCGAGCCCATTGCGCTGCGGCATGCGGTAGTCGGTGACCAGCAGGGCCACCGAGCGGCCCTGCTCGCGCAGCAGCGCCAACGCCTCGTCCACGCCCGTGGCCGTGAGGACATTGAACTCATCGGCAAACGTGCGGGCAAACCACTTGCACGACTGCGGCTCGTCGTCCACGAACAAAATCACGGGCTGCCCCGCGCGCGCGCCGGCGGGTGCCGGGTCGGATGCATGGGGATGGGCAGGTGGAGACGGCATGGTGTCGTACACGTTCACATCGATGAATCGGCGACGGCGAGATCAAAACTGAACTCGGTCCAGACCCCCGGTTCGCTGGTCACACTCAGGATGCCGCCGTGGCGTTGGATGATGGCGTAGCTCACGCTCAGCCCCAGCCCCAGGCCCTGGCCCACGCCACGCGTGGTGAAGAAGGGCTCGAACACGCGGGTCAGGTTTTCCGGCTCGATGCCGGTGCCGTTGTCGCGCACCGTCACGTACAGCCGCCCATCGCGGTGTTGCCCGGTGACTTCGATGCGCGGTTGCGCGCGCGCCGCCTTGCGCAGGGCCAGCGCCGCATTGCTGAACAGGTTGATGAGCACGCCAATGACGGCCGGCTCGTCGCCGCGCACATGGGTGTCCTGCGGCCAGTGCACCTGCACGTCCACACCACTGAGTTCATGCCCGGTCAGGCGCTGTGCCGACAGCACGGCCTTTTCCAGCAGAAAGATGCGGCTGCTGTCTTCGCCCGGCTTCTGGTAGGCAAAGGTCTTGAGGTCGGAGACGATGTTCTGCACCCGCGCCAGGCCCTCCTTGGCATCGACCAGGCTTTCCTTGAGATCGGCACTCTGGTTCACCACCGGATCGAGCAGAGCCATGTTCAGGGCCATCATGCTGTAGTTCACCGGATTGTTCACCTCGTGCATCAGGCCCGCCGACAAGGTACCCAGCGCGGCCATTTTTTCCTGCTGGATCATGTGGCCCTTGATTTGCGCGAGCGCCTGGTTGGTGTTCACCAGTGTGGCATTTTTTTCCGCCACCTCGCGCTGCAGGCGAAACAGTTGCAGGCGTGCCCGCTCATTAAAGTAAGTACATACCGCACTAGCCGCCGCAGAAAACAGGAGGAACAGCGAGTTGCCAGCGAACTTTCCCACGTCCGACAGTCCGACGGGATTCAGGGCGCACGCCAGCAGGTAGATCGCGTAGGTGAAAAGACCAAAACCGACTCCTTCGAGAAAGGTGATGGGCAAGACAATACCGGCGGCATACAGCGCCAGATGCAGCCCCACGAAGTAGATGGACTGCACGCCGTCGGTAACGCCAATCATCCAGGCAATCATCATCTGCGGTAACGCCAGCCACAGCAGGGTCAGGGGTCGCACCCAAGTACGGCCGGCGGCGGTGTATAACGCCAGGAAGATCAGCAGCGTGAACAGCGCGATGCCCACGCGGACCGCCATGAACTGGCCGAGTCGCTCGGGATAAACGGCAAGATCCAGCCCTGCCCCCAGCAGCACCAGCACCATCGAGGTGATGCTTCCCGCTTTGCTGTATGCAACGCGGAATTCACTCAACTCCTGGTGATAGGGCGACACGGCTCGGCTGGACATTGACAGTGGCCCGGCCACGCGCTCAGGCGCCGGCGGTAACCTGAAACTCGGCAAAAATGTTGGCTCCGGTGTCATCGGTGTAGAGCCGGGTGTTTTCCCGGTTATTTGGCAAGACGCTTTCCAGCTGGGCTTCATCGCGGTAAATCAGGTGCCACTCAAGCAGGTGTTCCATGCCATGGCGCTCCGGGTTACTGGAGTGCACATTGGTGACCAGCACGGTGCCGCCTACGCTGCTGCGTGAGACGAAATACTGCAGCAGCCGTGAGCAAACCTTGTCCGACAGGTAGTCAAACAAGCCCGCGCAATAGACAAAGTCGAACTGCGTCTGCGCGTCGAGCGGGTCATCCTTTTTCGAGGCCCGTTTCAGCAACTGGTGCACCGACTCGTGGATGTACTCGACCTGGACCTTTTTACCGTGCGTCTGGCAGCTTTTCTCGATGCAGGAACGGGTATACGCCAGCGTTTCTTCGCTGAAATCCATCAGCTTGAACATCAGACGCTCCGGGTGTGGATGCTGGGCGATGAAGCGCTGGATCTCCACGGCCGGACCGCAGCCCACGTTCAGGATGCTGATGTCACGCTGCTCGCGTTCCGCCCGCTCGGCCGCCTTGTTCAGGTAGCCCACCAGGATGTCGATCCGGTTGCGGTGCGCCTGCGCCACGATACACCGGATGAACATCGTGTTGATGATCTGAAAATAAGTGCTATTGCCCTGGCGCGGATCGCTCAACATCTGGTTCACCATCTCGTAGTCGCCGGCATAGCCCATGGGCTTGGCGAACGTGCGGTACACAAACGGGGCGCGCAGCAACAGCGGATGCAGCGCCGTCTGGGCGAAGTTGCGGTGCGCGACGCTGTCTTCCACATCAATCAGCTTGGCTTCTTCCTCCAGCCAGATCAGGTACTCCTTGCCCTTTTGCATGATGGGCGTGGCCAGTTCGTAGAAAATATCTTCCCGGATCCGCCCCTGCGCATCGCGCGGCAGCACATCCGACATGTCCGCCTGGTCGGCCCAGCGCGAGGTCTCAGACAAAAAGGTGCGCGCCTCGCTGATCGCGACCTGATAGTTTCTGCTGATGCGGAAACGGGAATTCCATTCCTGGACAAAGGTCCTTGCCTCTGCCTCGACGCGCGACAAATCGCCCCGGATGGCATTGAATTCGGACCAGTCGTCGGTCAGCGTGACGGATACCAGCGCCATCAGGCCCGTGTTGAGCATACTGACGACGACCGCATTGCCCTTGTAGATGGTGCGGTCCCCGGCGCGCACGGTGACCTCGCGCAGCACCTCGCTGACCTGCACGATGGAGTACGGGTTGTAGATTTCCATCACCAGCGAATGGCGCTGGTGATTGGTCAGCGTGCCCCGGACGGAGTCGCCCTGGCTGTTGCGAAAAGTGATGACAGGGTCTATTTGGCGAAGTGTCTGCACGGTGTCTGACGATCAGAAATGGGAGGAATTCACTGCCTCAAGGAGTTGGTCAGCGTACCACGCGGGGCAGATTAGTTCATAAGGATTACACGGCTTGCCTCCCGTTTTGATTGGGCCAAGCGCTCGGGCTACATTCTGTCACTATTGAGAAAGCCATAAATACGGATATACGGTAGCCGTGGCGAGACAGCGACAGTCGCATCAACTGACAGCCAACTGCGCACTACGCCACGTTTTGGGAGGTTTTCGAAGGCCACGGGGAGTGACATCCCGTGTGCGCACGCTATTATTCCGGGCAGGGACTTCTCTTCCACGACAACAACGCCAACCGAAGATTCACGATGCTCAAGTTTTTACGCTTTGGGCGCTCGCCTGATTCCATACTCACCACCATGACGGCCGGGACCGCGGCCGAGATCGAGGCCGAAGTCCGCCGGCTGGACATCGATGCCGCCATCGCCGCCGAAGAAAGCTGGAAGGTCCGGCTGGACGCCTACCTGGCGGGCAAATCCACCGAGGATTTTCGCCCCGAGGTGATCTGCTTCGACGACCGCTGCGAACTCGGCAAGTGGCTGCACGGCCCGGGGCGCGCGCGGCTGGGCAAATACACCTCGTTCAAGCTGCTGGTGGCCGAGCACAAGAATTTCCATTACCACGCCTCCAATGTGGTGAGTTTTGTCGAGTCCGGCCGACTCGACAAGGCGGTCAACCTGCTGACCACGGACTTCGAGCGCAGCAGCGCGCGCGTGGTGGAATTGCTGAACCTGCTCAGGGAGCCCTGAGCGGCCCGCTCAGCCTGCGCCGTGGCACTTCTTGTATTTTTTGCCGCTGCCGCACCAGCAGGGGTCGTTGCGGCCGGGCGTCGCGGCCTTGCGCACCGTCTCGACCCGCGGACCGATGCTGTGCCACAGGTCATACAGGTCGTACACGCCCCATAGCGCTTCGCCGAAGGCGTCCAGGCGCGCCTCGCTCACGCTCGCGGGCCCGTCCTCGCTGTACATGCACAGTGCCGGCGCTCCGGTATCGTCTTCCGTCATCGCGACCATGGCCTGCAAGGCCTCGTCGAGCCGCTCGGCGGCCTGCTTGTCGCGCGGCGCGACCCATTCCTCGGGCCAGCTCTCCACCGCGAACATGAAGCCCAGCGCCCAGACCTGGCCAAAGGACGGCAGTTCCTGCTCCGCCATCGCGGCCTGCTCCTCCAAGGGCAGGCTGCCCACGGCGCCGCGCACGTCCATCACCTCGGGCTGGTAGGCGCGCTCGTCGTCCAGCGACTCCACATCGGCGCTCAAGGCGCGGGCCACTTCGCCCCAGCGCCGCTGCCACAGCGCCATGAAGCGCTGCTGCTGGGCCGCACCGGCAAACGAGCCGTCCGCGGCAGTGTCGCCCTCCGGCGCGTCGTCGGTACCGATCAGCACCGGCAGATACTCGCTGGCCGCGATGGGGCGGCGGCAACACAGCAGGGCCGCCATGAAGCCTTCGCAAAACTCCCACTGGGGGGTCTCGTCGTTGCGCGTGCGCAGCTCGTCCAAGATGGCGTCAAGCTCGTCGAACGCCGCCGAGTCGAGCGGCTCGGCGGCACTGGCGTCGGGTGCCGCAGGATCGGAGGAAGGGAGCGTTGGGTTCATGGTTCGACTCGTCGTTCGCTTGGGGTGAGGTCACCCTATTGTTACCGCTGGGGCCTGAGGCTTTTTTGCCGACCGGGCGAGACGTCTGCCCATGCGATGCGGGGCAAACCTCCATTGGCCGCGCTATGCTACGAATTCAATAGCTATCTGTGCTTGCACACCAAGGGCTAGCAGCTGTTTTTGCATGCAAAGAATGGCGTTGTCCTTGCTTAGCAGCCGCGCCTGGTGCAAGGCGGCCAGGTCGATGAACTTCTGGTCGTCGGGGTCGGCGCAGGTGATGCCGACGCGCACCGCCGCGTCGACCAGGTGCGCGTGGCGGTCGAACGCCTGCAGCACGCCGGCGGCACCCTGCGGGCCCGCCGCCAGCCGAACCGCAATGTGCGGGTAGCCCAGCACGCGCGCCAGTTCGTCGCGCATGGCGGGAGTGGCCAGCCAGTGCAGCCGGCCCGCCTCCAGCGCCTGCGCCAGCGGCTGTGCGGCCGGGTCGTTGAAGACCCACAGGTCGAGGATGATGTTGGTGTCGAGGACGATGTTGGTGGCGCGCATGGCGGCCCCGCGGCCTGCTGCGCAGTCCGGGGGGAAAACGGGGTCTGCGAAAACGGGGTCAGAGCACACGTCCGCTACGCTCCCGGTGATCCGACCCCATTTTCGCGATCCGACCCCATTTTTTCCCCACCTTTGCGTGCAGAGCCCTGCACCATGTCGAAGCGGAACAGGCGGCATTCGATCGGGCCGTTCCACATCGGCACGCGGCGCGATTCCTTCAGGCGCATGCGGCTGGGCAATTTCAGGTCGGGCGTCAGCACCCAGGCGGTCCAGCCGGCGTAGTTTTTCTTCCAGTGGGCGGCGAGACGGCTGAAGAATTCGCCGCCTTCCTCGCTGTCCATCTGGGCGCTCTCGCGCGCGCCGAAGCGCGCCACGTCCTGCGCAAAGACACGTCCGCGCGCACCGCCCCCGGCCACGCCGGCGACCTCGATGCGCTCACCGTACGGCGGGTTTACCAGCATCACGCCGCTGGGCGCCGGCGGCAGGCGCTGCAGTGCGTCGCCGCCACGGAATTCCACTGCCTGGCCAACCCCGGCGCGCGTCGCGTTGCGCTGCGCAAAATCCACCATGCGGTGCGCCACGTCACTGCCAAATACCGGTGCAGTCGGCGCGGTCTGTAGCGCCAGCGCTTCGTTTCTGATAGCCGACCAGACGTGACTCTGGAACGGCAGCAGCTTCTCGAAGCCAAAGCGGCGCAGCGAGCCGGGCGCGATGCGGCAGGCGATCTGCGCCGCTTCGATCGCGATCGTGCCGCTGCCGCAGCAGGGGTCATACAGCGGCGTCGTGGCATCCCAGCCGCTGGCGGCCAGCATGGCGGCGGCCAGCGTTTCTTTCAAAGGGGCGTCGCCCTTGTCCTCGCGCCAGCCGCGCTTGAACAGCGGCTCGCCCGAGGTGTCGATATAGAGCGTGGCGCGGTCGGTCGTCAGGTGCAGGTAGATGCGCGCGTCGGGCCATTGGGTGTCCACGTCGGGGCGCGCGCCGCTCTTGTGGCGGAAGCGGTCGGCAATCGCGTCCTTGACCTTGAGCGCGGCAAAGTTCAGGCTGGTCAAGGGGCTGTGCTGCGCGGTGACCTCGACCTTGAAGGTCTGCCGGGTCGTGAACCAGATCTCCCACGCCACGCTGGCGGCGGCGTGGTACAGGTCCTGTTCGTTGCGGTACTCGGTATTTGAGAGCTCGACCAGCACGCGCTGGGCCAGCCGGCTGTACAGGTTCAGCAGCAGCGCGTCGCGCCACGACGCGTTGAGTTGCACGCCGCCGCGCAGCGTTTGCAGGTCCTGGCCGGTGGCGCCGGTGATGCGCTGCACCTCGGCCCCCAGCAAGGCTTCCACGCCGGCCGCGCAGGGCAGAAAAAGTTGCAGCTGGTTCACAGGGTTTTTCTCAGGTTGGTGGGGGCAATCCGCAGCGCCTCGCGGTATTTGGCCACGGTGCGGCGCGCGCACTCGATGCCCTGCTCCTTCAGCATGTCGGCAATCTGGTTATCACTGAGCGGCTTGCAGGGATCTTCGGCCGCCACAAACTGCCGGATCAGCGCGCGCACCGCGGTGCTCGAGGCATTGCCGCCGGTCTCGGTGCCCAGGCCCGAGCCAAAGAAGTATTTGAGCTCGAAGGTACCGAACGGCGTGGCCATGTACTTGGCGGTGGTCACGCGCGAGATGGTGGACTCGTGCAGGCCCAGCTCGTCGGCGATCTCGCGCAGCACCAGCGGGCGCATCGCCAGCTCGCCGTGCACGAAGAAGCTCTTTTGCCGCTCCACGATGGCGTTGGCCACGCGCAGGATGGTGTCGAAGCGCTGCTGGATGTTCTTGATGAACCAGCGCGCCTCCTGCAGCCGCTGCTGCAGCGCCGCGTGGTTCGACGCATCGCGCCCGCCGCTCTTGTGCTGCTTGAGTGCATTCGCGTAGATGTCGTGCACGCGCAGGCGCGGCATCACGTCGGCGTTGAGCTGCACGCGGAATTTGGGCTGGCCGCCGCGCCCGATGTTGGTCACGATCACGTCCGGCACCACGATATTGCGCTCCACCTGCACGAAGCGCCGCCCCGGTTTGGGCTCGAGCCGACCGATCAGCGCCATGGCGGCCTTGACCTGCGCCTCAGTGGCGCCGCACAGCTGCACCAGGCGCCGCACGTCGCGCCGCGCCAGCAGCTCCATGGGCTGCGCGCACATTCGCAGCGCCACCGATGTGATGGCCTGGCGCGCCGGATCGCCAGCGTCCGCGTTCTGCAGCGCACGCAGTTGCAGCGCCAGGCATTCGCCCAGATGGCGCGCGCCGACGCCGGCCGGCTCCAGGTGCTGCAAGAGCGACAGCGCCACCGTGAAGCGCTGCACCAGCTCCTGCACCTGCTCCTCGTCGTTGCCGGCCAGCCCCTCGGCCAGCGATGGCAGCGAGTCCTCCAGGTAGCCGTCGTCATTCAGCGATTCGATCAGGAAGTGCAGCGCGGCGCGGTCCACCTCGGACAGGCGCAATGAGAGTGCCTGCCGGTGCAGGTGCGACTGCAGCGATTCCTGGCTGCCCGACATTTCGGTCGCGTCGGGTGCATCCGCGTCGCCGAGGTTGTTGCTGCGCGCGGGCGCGTCGCCGCCCCATTCGCTGTCGTCGGGGCGGACCTCGCTGGTGCCATCGCCCTCCCAGCTTTGCTCGTCGTCCTGGCCCGATAGCGGGGATTCGGCATCATTTTGGCCCGTAGCCTTTATGTCGTCTTGACTGTTTGCTATTGAATTCGAAGTGAACTCGGCATCGCGGTCCTCTTCACGCACGCGTGTGTCGGTCTGCGCCAGGCCAAATTCCTCGCGCGGCGCGTCCTCCTCGGCGACCTCCAGGAACGGATTTTCATCGAGCATCTGCCCCACTTCCTGGCTCAACTCCAGCGTCGAGAGCTGCAGCAGCCGGATCGACTGCTGCAGCTGCGGCGTCAGCGCCAGGTGCTGCGAAACGCGAAGTGACAGGCCCTGCTTCATGAGGGGACCTACATGCGGAAATGCTCGCCCAGGTACACCCGGCGCACATCGGCGTTATCGACGATCTCCGAGGGTGTGCCCTGCGCCAGCACTTGGCCATCATTGATGATGAAGGCGTGGTCGCAAATGCCGAGGGTTTCGCGCACGTTGTGGTCGGTGATGAGCACGCCGATGCCGCGGCTCTTGAGGAAAACGATGATGCGCTGGATCTCGATCACCGCGATCGGGTCGATGCCGGCGAACGGCTCGTCGAGCAGGATGAAGCGCGGCTGCGTTGCCAGCGCGCGGGCAATCTCGACGCGCCGGCGCTCGCCGCCCGACAGCGACAGCGCGGACGAATCGCGCAGGTGCTCGACCCTCAGGTCCTGCAAGAGCGCCGTGAGGCGTTCCTCGATGTCATCCTTGGACAGCGGCTGGCCGGCCCGGTCGCCGGCGCCATGGCGCTGCAGCTCCAGCACCGCGCGCACGTTCTCCTCGACGTTCAGCTTGCGAAAGATCGACGCCTCCTGCGGCAGGTAGCTCAGGCCCAGCCGCGAGCGGCGGTGGATCGGCATGTGCTCGACCGGGCCGCCGTCGATGGTGATCTCGCCGGCGTCGGCCCGCACCAGGCCCACGATCATGTAGAACGAGGTTGTCTTGCCCGAGCCGTTGGGCCCGAGCAGGCCGACCACCTCGCCCTTTTGCACCGACAGCGACACATCCTTCACAACCATGCGGCTGCCATAGGACTTTTGCAGATGGCGCGCTTCCAGCCGGCTGGGCACATCGCGGGTGGTGTCCGTCGTCGCGGCGTCCGTCACTTTGGCTCCCCGCCAAGGGTGGTGCTCGGGCGCAGCGCGGGCTTGGGCAGGGCGCCCGCAGGCGGGGTCGTGGGCGCCGTGCCCGCCGGCGCCGATGCGGCGTTCCTGGGGGTCAGCATGGCGCGCACGCGCGTGCGCGTGGGGCCGCCCGCGACGCCGCCCGTCGGATTCGTGACCGTGCCATCCACGGTGAACACGTCGGTGCTGTTGTTGTAGGTGATGAGCTCGCCGGTGGTCTCGTCAGTCAGCGTGGCGCCGGTGTAGCGGCGCAGGACGGCCCGCTTGATGAATTTGACGATATCCGCCTTGCTGTCGTACTCGATGCTTTCCGACTCGCCCTCGATGTACTCGTCCACGCCTTCGCGCTTTTGCCGGTAGTACGCCAGCTTGCCGGGCTCGGCCGTGACCGTGGCGTATTGGTAGCCCTCGGGGTCCTGGCGCACATCCACCCGGGCACCGCGAATGATGATGGTGCCCTTGGTGATGACCACCCGGCCGGTGAACACGCTGGTCTGGTTCAGGTCGTCATAGCGCAGGGCGTCCGCCTCGATGTTCATCGGCTTGTTGCTGTCGGCTTTTTCGGCCAGCGCACCGACTGATAGCAGCGCACTGGCAACGAGCAACAGGAGCGAGGTGAAGGTTTTTTTCATAGAGGCATGAATCTTGCTCGCATTGTAAGGGCGCCACCGCGAAGCCTCTTCAAAAAAATAACAAAAAAGCCCATCGAAACGGGCTTTTTTGTGGCGCCCCGATGGGGCCGGCGTCAGGCGCTCTTGCGCGACTCGCCAATCAGGTAGTCGGTGATCTGCAGGGCGCGCTCCATGCTGTGTGCGAGCTCGCCATCAATATAGAAGCGCCCCGCCACGCCGAGCGCGGGAACGCCCGACACCTTGTAGTCGTCCTGCAACTGGGTGGCCCGGCGCACCTTGGTCGCGACCGAGAACGAGTTGTACGCTTCCACGAATTTGGCCTTGTCGAGGCCCTGCTTTTGCACCCAGGCGAGGATGCCGTCTTCGCGGTTCAGGGGCTGGTGCTCGACGTGAATGGCGTAGAACACCTTCACATGCAGCTCGTCGAGCTTGCCCATGGCCTCCAGCGCGTAGTACAGCCGCTGCTCGGGCACAAAGCTGGCATTGAATGCCACCGGCACCCGGCGCATGTTCACGTTCTTGGGCAGGCGGCTGACCCAGCTGTCCAGCGCCGGCTCGAACGCATTGCAGTGCGGGCAGCTGTACCAGAAGAATTCGATGACCTCGACCTTGCCGGGGGGCGTCTCGACCATGGCGCGCTTGTCCAGCACCAGATAGTCCGTGCCGGCGACGAATTTTTGCCCTTGGGCACGGGCGGCCGGTACGGCCAGGGTGGATGCGGCCAGCGCCGAGGCGGCGGCCAGCGAGAATTCACGACGTTTCATCAAGTTACGCTCCTGTCAGTATCAAAGTCAGAGGCCAGACCCGGCCCCAAGTTCCCATACAAAGCCGTCTGGCCATTTAACGCTGCACGCGCACCAGCGCTGTTTCCATGCCGCTGCCGTCAAGCTGCTCCTTGGTCTTGTCGGCATCGCCCTTGGCGTCGAAAGGTCCGACCCGCACGCGCCAGACCGTGCGCCCGGCCTGTTCACGCTCGGACACCTTGGCTTCGATCCCCATCAGCGACAACTTGGCGCGCTGCGACTCGGCATCCTCGGCGGTCCGGAACGCGCCGGCCTGCACAAAGTAGGTGAACGGATCGGCCCCGCTGCTGTTTGAGCGGGCCCTCGCCAGATCCCCCAGCGGATCGCCCGACACGGCCGGCGGGACCGGTGGCTTGACGGTCGCGGTCTTGCCGCCCACCACCGCCGGCGGCAGGGGGGCGGTGGCCGCATCGGTCGTTGCCTCCGGGGCCGCGCCCGTGCTGTCGACCGCGCCGCCGGCAGCGGCCGAGGCCGGGCGCACCGGATTTTTGCCATACAGGGGCGCGTTGGGATCCCAGTCCTTGTTCTTCACGGCCTCGGCCGCATCCTGGTCCGGGGCACGGCTCACGCCCTTGTTGACGAACGGAATCGGCACCTTGGTGATGTACACCGCCACGGCCAGCGCCGCGCCCAAACCCACCACGACACCGATGACAAAGCCAACAATGGTGCCGCCGAACTGCTGTTTCATTTGATTGCTCACATTTTTGCGGGCGCCGACACGCCCAGAACTGCCAGACCATTGTGCAATACCTGCGCGGTGGCGGCCACCAGCGCCAGCCGCGCCAGTTTGACGGCCTCGTCGTCCACCAGAATGCGCTCGGCATCATAGTAGCTGTGGTAGGTGGCGGCCAGGTCGCGCAGGTAGAAGGTCACGTCATGCGGCGCGAAATCCTGCGCGGCGGCGCCCAGCATTTCCGGGTATTTCGCCAGTTGCAGCATCAAGGCCAGCGCGGGCGCGCTTTGCAGCGGCGCCAGATCGACGCTCGCAAGGGTGGCCGCATCACCGCCCCATGCGGCCAGCACCGAGCAGATGCGGGCGTGGGCGTACTGCACGTAATACACCGGGTTGTCGTTGTTTTTCGTGACCGCCAGATCGACGTCGAACACATATTCGGTGTCGGGCTTGCGGCTCAGCAGAAAGAAGCGCACGGCGTCCTTGCTGGTCCACTCGATCAGGTCGCGCAGCGTGACGTAACTGCCGGCGCGCTTGCTGATCTTGACTTCCTCGCCACCGCGCATCACGCGCACCATGGTGTGCAGCACATAGTCGGGGTAGCCCGGCGGAATGCCTACATTCGCCGCCTGCAGCCCGGCGCGCACCCGCGCAATCGTGCCGTGGTGGTCGGTGCCCTGGATGTTGACGACCTTGTGAAAGCCGCGCTCCCATTTGGCGATGTGGTAGGCCACGTCGGGCACAAAGTAGGTGTAGCTGCCGTCACCCTTGCGCATGACGCGATCCTTGTCGTCGCCGTACTCGGTGGACCTGAGCCACAGCGCGCCGTCCTGCTCGTAGGTCTTGCCGGCCGCCTGCAGCTTCGCCACCGTGGCCGCGACCCTGCCGCTGGTGTACAGGCTCGACTCGAGGTAGTAGTTGTCGAACCGGACCGCGAACGCCCGCAGGT
Organism: Rhodoferax sp.; assembly: GCA_031291295.1. Lineage (GTDB taxonomy): Bacteria > Pseudomonadota > Gammaproteobacteria > Burkholderiales > Burkholderiaceae_C > Rhodoferax_A. Next base: position 33,336 of record JARLJI010000060.1, read on the forward strand.
CCAGGTCCTGCTCATGGCGCAGGTAGGCCACGGCGAACTGGCGGATGGCATCGAGGTCGGCCGCGTCGCCCGAGGCGGTGTACGCACGGTCGTCGGACTTGACCGTCTTTTTCGCCAGAAAGTCGGCCGCAATGTCGGCGATGTAGTCGCCGTTGTAGGCGGCCGCATTGTCGCCGCTGGGCCATTCGGCATCGCCGGGCTTGAAGCCCCGGGCGCGCAGCTGGACGCTGTGCGCCAGCGTGGCGATCTGCACGCCCGCGTCGTTGTAATAGAACTCGCGGTACACGTCCCAGCCCTGGGTCTGGAACAGATTACAGATGGCGTCCCCCAGCGCTGCCTGGCGGCCATGGCCCACATGCAGCGGCCCGGTCGGGTTGGCCGAGACGAATTCCACCAGCACGCGCTGTCCGTTGCTGCCCTGCACGCCAAAGCGGCCGGCGGCCTGCAGCACCTCGCGCACGATCTGCTGCTTGGCCTCGGGCTTGAGCAGGATGTTGAGAAAGCCCGGCCCGGCAATCTCGACGGCGTCGACCCAGCGCTTGAATGGCTCTGAATTTTGGAGCGCCTGACGCAGGCCCTCCGCGACCTGGCGCGGGTTTTGCTTCAAGGGCTTGGCCAGCTGCATGGCCGCCGTGGAGGCCAAGTCGCCATGCGCGGCCACCTTGGGCGACTCGAAGGCCGCCTTCGCCCCCGCGCCGGGCGAGAGCTTTTCCAGCTCGCCGGCCAGTGCCGCGAGCAATTCTTGTTTGACAGAGAGCATCGGGCGATTTTACGGGGCGCCGCCACCCGCCCGGGGGCTCGCGTCATCCATATTGCCGGGCCGAACGTTGTGTGTTGCAATCCTGCAGGGATTTTTTCTTCCCTGCAGGATGGCCTTCCCTTCAACACGTTCCTTTCCAGGAGATTCCATGAAACAACTTCTTCCCCTGATCGCCGCCATGGGTTTGGCTCTGTCCATGGGCATGGGCGTGGCCCACGCCGCCGAGGGTGCCAAAACCGCGCAGCAGTCCAAAATGGCCACCTGCAACACGGACGCCGCCGGCAAGAAGGGCGATGAACGCAAGGCTTTCATGAAAGACTGCCTGAGCGCCAAGCCGGCCGCCGCCGCCGCGAAGCCCTCCTGTGAGCAAACCGCCGCCGACAAAAAGCTGGCGGGCGCCGCGAAAACCAGCTTCCTCAAGAAGTGCATGACCGACGCGAAATAAGCGTCGCCAAGCCGGGCCGGGCGGCATAGCCCGTCTTTGCCTGCGCAAAAAAAGCCCCGCCTGTGCCACAGAGCGGGGTTTTCTTTTGGCATGATGCGCGCATGACCTCTCGCGCCGATCAAACCCCATCCGTTTCCTGCGTCATGCCCGCCTTCAACGAGGCGCGCAACCTCGATATCGTGGTGCCGCAGGTGCTGGCCGCACTGGCGGCGCTCTCGCCCCAGGTGGAACTGATCGTGGTCGATGACGGCAGCCGCGACGACACCGTGCAGGTCGCGCAGCGCCTGTGCGCGGCGCACCCGCAGATGGTGCTGCTGCAGCTGTCGCGCAACTTCGGCAAGGAGGCCGCGCTGACCGCCGGCATCGACGCGGCGCGCGGCGACCTGGTCGCCATGATGGATGCAGATGGCCAGCATCCGGCATCCCTGCTGGGCGAGATGCTACAAAAATGGAAGCAAGGCGCGGATGTGGTGTATGCCGTGCGCAAGAGCCGCGCAGACCAGTCGCGGCTGCAGGCGGGACTCACCGGCCTGTTCTACAAACTCGTCAACTGGGGCAGCCATATCGACATTCCGGCCGATGCCGGCGACTTTCGCCTGATGGACCGCAAGGTGGTGCAGGCGCTCAAGTCGCTGCCCGAGCGCAACCGCTTCATGAAAGGCCTGTACGCCTGGGTCGGCTTTAACAGCACGGCGATCGACTACGAGCCGCTGCCACGGGCCGATGGCCAGACCAACTTCGGCCTGGGTGGCTCGTTCCGGCTCGCGCTCACCGGCATGGTGGCGTTCTCCACCGCGCCGCTGCGCCTGCTCACGGCGCTGGGGCTGCTGCTGTCGGTCGGCGCGCTGGGCTATGGCGCCTGGGTCGTCATCGAATACTTCATCACGGGCGTCGAGGTGCCGGGCTACGCCACCATCGTGGCCGGCCTGATGTTCTTCAGCGGCATCCAGCTGCTCGGCATGGGCATCCTGGCAGAGTATGTGGGGCGCATCTACGAAGAGGTCAAGCAGCGCCCGGCCTATCTGGTCAGCCAGCGCACGGGAGACGGCCTGATCGCCGCCGGCGCGTCCGGGGACGGCGAACGGCAGGCGGCCCGGCTGCAGGACGCCTCGCTGCTCTGAGCATGAGCAAGTCCGGCTTCTGGTTCATCGCCGTGGGCAGCGCCGCGGCACTCACCCACATGCTGGTGTTTGCGCTGACGCATTCCCATGTGTGGCCGGAAGTGGCCAACGCCATTGGCTTCACGGTGGCGTTTTTCGTGAGTTTTTCCGGCCACCGCTGGCTCAGCTTCAGCGATACGGGCACCAGCGTGGCGCAAAGTTTCAGCCGCTTTCTCATGACCGCGCTGGCCGGCTTTGCGACCAACGAGATCGTGTTTGTACTGCTGCTGCGCGAACTGGGCTGGCCGTCGTTTCTCGCCTTGTTCGCCGCCCTAGTGTTTGCAGCCGGGCAAACCTTTTTGCTGAGTCGCTACTGGGCCTTCCGGCGCTGACGCAGTCGCTGGCGCGACGCTCCCGCCCGACTTGAACAGGTCCCAACCGGTGCCGGTCTGAACCCGTAGCCACGCGGGCGGGCCGAACCCGTGCTCAGCGCCATTGCGCGGCACCAGCAGCCAGTTTCCGGGTTGCGCACTGGCCGCCGCCAAAACATCGGGGGTTTGCAGCACGCGGCCGGCGATGGGGTCGAAATCGGCGCCCTCGAACAGCTCGCGCTGCCACACGTCCCCGGCCGTTTGGCGTTGGCCGGGCCAATCCTGGATCACCACGAGGGGCCGGCGGATCTGGGCGTAGAACGGAAAATCATAGGGATAGTTGCCAACCGCATAGACCGTGTCCGCCGGACTCGCGTCGCAGGCCAGGGTTTGCGCGACATCCCCGCTCAGCTTGTCGTCGGTGAAGCGGGTCACCAGCAGGCTCACGGTCAGCGCCAGGGCAATGATCAGCGCCGCGAGAGTGGCAAACACCCGGCCCGCGAACCGGTTGCGCGCCAGCGTGCGCTCCCAGCCCAGCGCCGCCAGCAGCGCCAGCGGCGGGATCACGGGCAGGATATAGCCGATCAGCTTGGAGGCGGGGATGGAGAAAAAGGCAAGGATGGCCGCGAGCCAGATCCAGCACAGGCTCGACCACTCCTTGGCAACCCCGTCCAGCGACGGGGTCCGTGTGACGGCATCCCAGAGCGGCTTGCCGGCAAAAAAGGCCCACGGAAACAGCAGGATCAGCAGGCTGGCGATATAGAACCACCAGGGCTGGACGTTGTTGAAGGTATCGGCCGTGAAGCGCGTGAACTGCTGCGTGCCGAACAGATAGTCCATCGCGCCGGGGTATTTTTGCGCGATCAGCACGAACCATGGCACGGTGATCGCCGCCAGCAGCAGCAGGCCGCTCGCCCAGGGCAGCGCCAGTACCTTGCGGAACTGGCGCGTCCACAGCAGCCAGCAGAACAGCACCAGTCCGGGCAGCAGCAGGCCAATCAGTCCCTTGCTAAGGACCCCCAGCGCGCAGGCCACAAAGCCGAGCCGGGCCAGATTGGCGTGCGGGCGCGCGCCATGCATGAAGGCAAACGCGAAGCACCAGATCGCAATGCCGATCCAGGTCGCCACCATCATGTCGTGGTTCACGTACTGGCCGCCCAGCAAAAACGCCACGCTGGTGCCCAGCATGAGGCCGGCGCGGCGCGCAACGCGCTCGCCGGCGATGGCGCGGGCCGCCAGGTACAAGCCCACCAGCATGATGCCGGCATGCAGCGCCGGCACCAGCCGCAGCGCCCACACGTGGCTGCCGAACAGCGCCAGCGACACGGCCTCCAGCCAGTACAACAGTGGCGGCTTGTGGAAGAACGGCAGGCCGTCCAGCCGCGGCACGAGCCAGTCGCCGCTTTGCAGCATCCAGCGGCCGACTTCGCCGTAGCGCCCCTCGTCCGGCACGGCCAGCGGGCGCAGCGCGGCCAGCAATAGCAGCAAAAGCCACAGGGTGGCGAGCCGGAGCCAGGATTTTCGGCGTTCAGTCGATGCGGGAAGGGTCATGGCGGGGAGTGTAGTGGGTGTATCAGGCGTTCCCCGCGCACCAGTGCCACCTGCGCGCGCGCCAGCGCTCCAGCGAAGTCGCTGCTTGCCAGATAGGCGTACTCGCGCAGGCGCGCCGGGCCGATCTCGTCATCCGGCTCGGCCGCACTCGCCGGATGGCACATGAGCAGGCCGCCGGCCGGCGCGCCCGCCAGCCAGCCGTCCATCAGCGCGGCGTAGCGGGCCGTGTCGCCGTCGAAATTATAGACGCCCAACAGGGCCTCAGCCCTTGGTATGCCTGCACTGTCAGCTACTTTTTTAATAGCGTTGGCGCCCAGCGCCGAAATCACGCGGGATTTGAAGCCCAGCGGTTCGCCGGCGCCGGCCCCTACCCGCGAGACGCGCAGGTACGGCAGCCGGCCCGGGTAGCGGCGCGCCAGCACCTCGACCAGCGGCTCGCGGATGCCGGCGAACTGCTGCACGTGCTGATGCCCATCCACATGGTCGGGCGGCGCCTGCCACTGCGCCTCGAACAGGTCCAGCTGGCGCTCGATCACGCCGCGCGCCGCGCCGCGGTCGAAGCCGCCGAGCAGCGCCCGGCGCATCGCCGCGCCGAGCGGCAGGCCATGGCCGGCAGCCTGCGCGAATTCGCTGGTCCAGTCCAGGTGCAGGCCGACATCGATGCGCCCGCGCAACTCCTGCAGCAGCGCCACGTCCTGCGGCCAGCGCGGCGCCAGCACCATGGCGCTGGTGGCGCTGAGCCGCCCCTGGCGCGCCAGTGCCGCGATGCCCTGCGAGGCGCCCGCGTGCACCGCGAAGTCGTCGGCGCACAGCACCAGCGGCTTCATGCGGCCTGCCAGTAGCCCGGCTGGCCGTAGCTGTGCTTGAGAAAATCGATCCACAGGCGCACGCGCAGCGGCAGGTGCCGGCGCTGCGGAAACACGGCGTAGATGCCGTTCGGCGGCGCCGCAAAATCGGCCAGCACCTCGACCAGCTGGCCGCTGGCAATCTCGGACTCGACCTCCCAGGTGCTGCGCCACGCGATGCCGCCGCCCGCCAGGCACCAGTCGTGCAGCACCTGGCCGTCGGTGCAGTCCAGCGGGCCGCCGGGTTTGAGGTGGATCACCTCGGAGTCGCCAGCGCGCTCGCCCGTGGTGATCGGCACGCGAAAAGCCCAGCCGCGGCTTTGCGAGGCGCCGCTGGACAGGGTCAGGCAATCGAAGCGCGCCAGCTCGCTGGGGTGCTGCGGCGTGCCGTGCTGGCGCAGGTATTTGGGCGTGGCCACGCACAGGCGCCGATTCTCGGCCAGGCGCACGCTGATCAGCGAGGAGTCGGGCAAATCACCCACGCGCACCGCACAGTCCTGCCCTTCGGCGGCCAGATCGACCACGCGGTCGCTCAGATTCAGCGAAATCGTCACGTCGGCATGCAGATCGCGAAAGCGCGGCACCAGGGGCGCCACGTGGCGCCGGCCAAAGCCGGCCGGTGCCGTGATGCGCAGATGCCCGCTGGCCTTGACGCCGCCCGCCGACACGCTGGCTTCGGCATTCGCCACCTCGACCAGCAGGCGCTGGCAGTCTTCCAGAAAGGCGCTGCCCTCGTGCGTGAGCGTGATGCGCCGCGTGGTGCGCACCAGCAGCTTGACGCCCAGGCGCTCCTCCAGCGCGTCGAGCCGGCGCCCCATGATGGCCGGCGCCACGCCCTCGGCCTGGGCCGCGGCCGTGAGGCTGCCCCGGGTCGCCACCGACACAAACGACTCCATGGCCTTGAGCTTGTCCATGGCGCCAGATTATGCGCATGGAAGTCACACACCACTCCCGTTTGGTGCCCGCGTGGCAGATCCACCCGGCTTTGATGGTCTCAGCGCCCAGCCTTGATTACCACCTAAAAAGTCACGAATAAAGCGACTTTGACTCAATAAGTCCACCACAAAGTATCGAATAAAGTAGAGGGCATGGAACAAGCCCGCACCACTCCCGTTGAAAAACCGCGAGCGGTTTTGTTCGATGCCTACGGCACGCTGTTCGATGTGTACAGCGTGGGACTGCTGGCCGAGCAGCTGTTCCCCGGCCACGGCCAGCAGTTGAGCGTGCTCTGGCGCGACAAGCAGATCGAATACACGCGTCTCGTGACCACCAGCAACCATGGCGCGCACTACCTGCCGTTCTGGGCGCTGACCCGGGCCGCGCTCGTATATGCCATCAAAAAGATAGCAAGCTCCGAAAGCTCGGCAAGGGCTACGGTCTCTTTTGAGGGTCAAGTCGACCAGTTGATGAACCAGTACCGGCACCTCAGCGCCTTCCCCGAGAACAAGCCCGTGCTGAAGGCGCTCAAGGCTCAGGGCATCGCCACCGGCATCCTGTCCAACGGCGACCCCGAGATGCTCGGCATCGCGGTGCGCAGCGCCGGCATGGAAGGCCTGCTGGACCATGTGATCAGCGTCGATGCCGTGCGCAAGTACAAGACCCACCCCGAGGCCTACGCCCTGGGGGAGCAGGCCACCGGCCTGAAGGCCGCGAATATCCTGTTCGTGAGCAGTAACAGCTGGGACGCGCTGGGCGCCACCTGGTTCGGGTACCAGACCCTGTGGGTGAATCGCTACCAGATGCCGTTCGAAGAGCTCGGCACCCCACCCACCCGCACCGGCGCCAGCCTGCGCGATGTCCTTTCGTTTTTTGAAGCTTGATGGAGAACCCCATGACCGCACGTACCCCCGTTCACAACCTGCAAGTGGCCACCGAACTGCACCAGTTCATCAACGACAAGGTGCTGCCCGGCACCGGTGTGGACGGCGCCACCTTCTGGCAGGGCTTTGACGCCATCGTGGCCGACCTGGCGCCGAAGAACGTTGCGCTGCTGGCCGAGCGCGATCGCCTGCAGACCGAGCTCGACACCTGGCATCAGGCCAACCCCGGCCCGATCCGCGACATGGTGGCCTACCGCAAGTTCCTCGAGACTATCGGCTACCTGGTGCCGTCGCCCGCCGGCGTCAAGACGACCACGGCCCACGTCGATGACGAACTGGCGGTGCAAGCCGGCCCGCAGCTGGTGGTGCCGATCTTGAATGCGCGCTATGCGCTGAACGCCGCCAACGCGCGCTGGGGCTCGCTGTACGACGCGCTGTACGGCACCGACGCCATCCCTGAGACCGGCGGCGCCGAAAAGGGCAAAGGCTACAACCCGGTGCGCGGCGCCAAAGTCATCGCGTTCGCGCGCAACGTGCTGGACCAGGCTGCGCCGCTCGCCAGTAGCTCGCACAAGGACGCCACCGGCTACACGGTGGCTGGCGGCAAGCTGGTGGTCGCACTCCAGGGCGGTCAGACAACTGGCCTGAAGAACCCGGCCCAGTTCATCGGCTACCAGGGCGAGGCCGCCGCGCCGTCCTCCATACTGCTGCGCAACCACGGCATTCACATCGACATCCGCATCGACCGCAGCACGCCCATCGGCAAGAGCGACGCGGCCGGCGTGTCCGACCTGGTGATGGAGGCCGCGCTCTCCACCATCCTCGACCTGGAAGACTCGATCGCCGCGGTGGATGCCGAAGACAAACTGCTGGCCTACAGCAACTGGCTCGGCATTTTGCAGGGCACGCTGACCGAGGAAGTCGCCAAGGGTGGCAAGACCTTCACGCGCGGCCTGAACCCGGACCGCGTCTACACCGGTGCGGATGGGAAGCCCGCGACGCTGCACGGCCGCTCGCTGATGTTCGTGCGCAACGTCGGCCACCTGATGACGAATCCGGCCATTCTGTACACGGCCAAGGATGGCAGCACGCGCGAGATCCCCGAAGGCATCATGGACGCGGTCGTCACCACCACCATCGCCATCCATGATTTGAAGCGCCAGGGCCAGGCGGGCATCAAGAATTCGCGCACCGGCTCGGTCTACATCGTCAAGCCCAAGATGCACGGCCCCAAGGAAGTGGCGTTCGCCGCCGAACTGTTCGGCCGCGTCGAGGCGCTGCTGGGCCTGCCCGAGAACACCGTCAAGCTCGGCATCATGGACGAGGAGCGCCGCACCAGCATCAACCTGCAGGCCTGCATCGCGGCCGCCAGCGCACGCGTGGCCTTCATCAACACCGGCTTCCTGGACCGCACCGGCGACGAGATGCACACGGCCATGCGCGCCGGCCCGATGATCCGCAAGGGCGACATGAAGGCCACCGCGTGGATCCAGGCCTACGAGAAGAACAACGTCGCGGTCGGCCTGGCCTGCGGCCTGCGCGGGCGCGCACAGATCGGCAAGGGCATGTGGGCCATGCCCGACCTGATGGCCGCGATGCTGGAGCAAAAGATCGCGCAGCCGCGCGCCGGCGCCAACACCGCCTGGGTGCCCTCGCCCACGGCCGCCACGCTGCACGCGCTGCACTACCACCAGGTCAACGTCGCCGAGGTGCAGGCGGAGATGGAAAAGGCCAACGCGCAGACCGACCCGGTCGCCGCGCGCGACGCCCTGCTCGGCGGCCTGCTGCAGATCCCGGTGACCGCCACGCCCAACTGGAGCGCGGCCGAGAAGCAGCAGGAACTCGACAACAACGCGCAAGGCATCCTGGGCTACGTGGTGCGCTGGGTGGACCAGGGCGTGGGCTGCTCCAAGGTGCCCGACATCCACAACATCGCCCTGATGGAAGACCGCGCCACCCTGCGCATCAGCAGCCAGCACATGGCCAACTGGCTGCTGCACGGCGTGGTGACCGAAGCCCAGGTGCGCGA
>JARLJI010000061.1 GCA_031291295.1 Rhodoferax sp.
CGCAAGAGAGCACCGGGCCGAAGATCTCCTCCCTGTAGATGCGCATCTGCGGCGTGACATGGTCGAACAGCGTGCCGCCCATCCAGAAGCCCTTGTCGCAGCCCTTGCCCGCGTCGGTGCCGCGAAAGCCGCGGCCGTCGACCAGCAGCGTTGCGCCTTCCTTGATGCCCTGTTCGATGTAGCCGGTGATGCGGGCGTGCGCCGCCGCGGTCACGATCGGGCCCATCTCGGCATCCAGCGCCGTGCCGTTCTTGATCTTGAGCGTCTTCGCGCGCTCGGCCAGCAGCGGCACCACCTGGTCGGCGACCTCGCCCACCAGCACCGCGACGCTGACGGCCATGCAGCGCTCGCCGGCCGAACCGTAGGCCGAGCCGATCAGCGCGTCCACGGTCTGCTCCAGGTCGGCATCGGGCATCACCACCAGGTGGTTCTTGGCGCCGCCCAGCGCCTGCACGCGCTTGCCGTGGTGCGCGCCGGTCTCGTAGATATAGTTGGCAATCGGCGTCGAGCCGACGAAGGACACGGCCATCACGTCCGGGTGCGCCAGCAGCGCATCCACCGCCTCCTTGTCGCCCTGCACCACGTTGAACACGCCGTCCGGCAGGCCGGCTTTTTTCAGCAGCGCGGCGATCAGGAGCGAGGCGCTCGGGTCGATCGGGCTCGGCTTGAGGACGAAGCAGTTGCCCGCCGCAAGCGCCACCGGGAACATCCACATCGGCACCATCACGGGGAAGTTGAACGGCGTGATGCCGGCCACCACGCCGAGCGGCTGGCGCAAGGTCCAGTTGTCCATGCCGGGCGAGACCTGGTCCGTGAAATCGCCCTTGAGCAGTTGCGGAATGCCGCAGGAAAATTCCACGATGTCGATGCCGCGCGCGACCTCGCCCTGCGCGTCGGTGAAGACCTTGCCGTGCTCGGCCGTGATCAGGTGCGCGAGTTCGTCCCGGTGGGCATTCAGCAGTTCCAGAAACTTGAACAGCACGCGCGCGCGGCGCAGCGGCGGCGTGTCGGCCCAGCCCGCAAACGCCGCGCGCGCGGCCGCCACGGCCTTGTCCACGTCGCTGCGGCTGGCCATGGCGACGCGCCCGGTGACAGCCCCGGTCGCGGGGTTGAACACGTCCTGCGCGCGCCCCGAAGTGCCGGCCGCCACGCGGCCGCCGATGTAGTGGTCGATATTTGCGATGCCCATGATGAGTCTCCTGGTCGATGCGGCGAGTGTCGTTCCTATGAGCGAGTACCCCGACCCCCAAACTCTACGCGCCTTTGGGGCGGGCGCGCTTCGGCGCCCGCCCCAAAGGCGCGCGGTCTTACTTGCTCATGTCATCCTTGGTGATGCCGTCCTTCTTCATGGCATCTTTACCCATGGCGTCTTTTCCCATCGCATCCTTGCTCATGTGATCTTTGGTCATCGCGTCCTTCGCCATGGGTTTCTTCATGTTGTCTTTGGCCATCGAGTCCTTCGTCATGGCGCCGTTGCTCATGGCGTCCTTGCCCATGTCATCCTTTTTCATCGCGTCCTGTGCCATGGCGCTGGCGCCGGCGAGCACGATGCAGGTGGACAACAGGGCGGTGGTGAGCTTGTTCATGGTGGTTTCCTTCAAAGAGTGAGTGAAAAGATGGCAGTGATGCCGCGATCGTGGCGCCTCTGAGCCGGGCTCAGCTGCCCCCGAACCAGTTGTAGCCCTGGTCTTCCCAATAGCCGCCAGGGTAGGTGTTGGTGACGAAAATCGCCTTGATGTATTTCGGGTTCTTGTAGCCCAGCTTGGTCGGCATGCGCAGCTTCATGGGAAAGCCGTACTTGGGCGGCAGGGGCTGGCCGTCGTAGCTCAGCGTCAGCTGCGTTTGCGGGTGCAGCGCGGTCGGCATGTCGATGCTGGTGTAGTAGTCGTCGGCACACATGAAGCCGACGTATTTGGCCGTCAAATCGGCGCCGACGCGACGCAGAAAGCTCGCGAACGGGACGCCGCCCCAGCGCCCGATCGCGCTCCAGCCCTCGACGCAGATGTGGCGCGTGATCTGGTCGGTTTGCGGCATCGCGCGCAGCTCGGGCAACGCCCAGCGGCGCTTGTCGGCAACCAGGCCCGAGACTTCGAGCCGGTAGCTGCCCTCGTCGACATGGCGCACCTCGTCCTCGCTGTAATAGGCGTTGAACGGGAACGGGCGCGTGATCATCGATTCAGGGTAGGTCGGCGCCAGCCGGTTCGGGTCGAACAGCCAGGCCTGCACGTCGTCGTTGAAGCGCGAGACGCGGGTCAAGGCCGCGTCCACGCTCTGGTTGTCCGACAGCGAGCAGCCGGTCAGCATCGACAGGCCGCCGAGCGTGAGCGAGCGCCGCAGGAAGTCGCGCCGGCCCGGCTGCGCCAGGCGCTGCACGGCTTCCCTGAGGATGGCGTCGCCGTTGCTCACGAGGAATTTTGGGGTTTTGATTTGCATGTCATGCCTCCTGCCGAGCCGCCTCAAAGGAGGCAGGCGCCCCCTCGGGGGGCAGCGAATACACAAAGTGATGAGCGTGGGGGTTCATAGCATCTCCTCAGCGGCCACGGACCATGTAGACCAGCGTGCGCGGCACCAGCGCCACCATCGTCAGGTGCACCACCACGAACGCGACCAGCGCGGCCATGGCCAGAAAATGCACCCGGCGCGCGACCTCGTAGCCGCCCAGCAGCTCGCGCAGCAGCGGAAACTGCACCGACTTCCAGAGCACCAACCCGGACAGCACCAGCAGCACGCTGTCCAGCATCACAAACAGATAGGCCAGGCGCTGCACCATGTTGTAGTGGCGCGGGTCGGCGTGCGCCAGCTTGCCGGCCAGCGCGGCCTTGAGGTCGGCGATCAATGCCCTGGGTGACAGCGGAAAAAACTTGCGCCACAGCCGGCCGGTGGCTATGTTGAGCGCCAGGTACAGCAGGCCGTTGATGAACAGAACCCACATCGCCGCAAAGTGCCACTGGATGGCGCCGCCCAGCCAGCCGCCGAGCGTCAGAAAGGCAGGAATCTCGAAGCCCATGAAGCCGGTGGCGTCGTAGATGCGCCAGCCGCTCATCACCAGCGTGACCACCGCGAGGGCGTTGATCCAGTGCATGGCGCGCAGCCAGCCGGGGTGAATGATTTGGGGGTTCGGGTCCATTCGTCATCTCCAGTCGTTAAGGAAGAGGAAGGCCCGCGACGATCCGGCGCCTTCATCCTGTCTGTCATGAGGGGTAGTCGGGCCGCGCCGCGGGTTCTTACAGGGATAGGCCAATTTTTGTTGGAGCGCAAGGCTTTGCGCCTTCCAACCCGCTGTGGCCGATCAGCACTGGCGCGCGATCCAAGTCCGGCGCTTGGCGCGCGCCCAGTTCGAGCGCTGGTTTATCACCTGCGATGGCAGTCGCTTCAAGGCGACGCCGCAGATTCCATGGGTTGCATGGAGGTGTTGAGAACGTCTGACATTGGCGCTCAGCGGGAGCCGCAGGCAGTCCGATGGAGAGCAACCGGTTAAAAGGCGGAGTAATTGACGCTTCCCTTTACTCGCCCTGAGTTTCAGCTCGACGTTTGATGCTACGCATCATCGCTCGCCACCATGCGAAGCCGACGACACACGCCACTGTGACGGCGCTCAGTTTTTGTAAGCCTGAAAATTCGTGCCCAATGAAAACGACGCCCAGAACTGCAATAAGCAGCAACACCGCGGATATCGCGACGCCAAGACTTCCAACTGCAAACATGAGTTTATGCATGTAACGGTAGCCTTCTAACGAATGAAAGGGACTTCCCCGTCCCGAGTTGGCGCCAGCGATCCGTGAGGGTTGCGGCGCACGGCAACGAAGTGCCACGATGGGAAGTGCAAACTTTTCATCAACTCACTCGCAAGGGAAAGTTCATGGCAATCGTAACGGTGCCAGGCCCTTTTTGCCTCAGAGTTTTTGCAACGCGCGCGCCATGTCGGCCTTCAGGTCATCAATATGCTCGACCCCAACCGACATGCGCACGAAGTTGGGCGCAATGTCGGCGGCCTGCATTTGCGCCTCGTTCATGGTGCCGGCCCACATGGCGGCGGTGTGCACGATCAGCGAATCGACGCCGCCCAGGCTCACGGCGTGGGTCGCGAGCTCCAGCGAGGCGACGAACCGGCTGGTGGCCTCGAAGTTGCCGCGCACCGCGAACGCGATCACGGCGCCGTAGCCCGTCATCTGGCGTTGGGCCAGCGCATGCTGCGGGTGGCTTTCCAGGCCCGGATAGAACACCCGTTCGATCTGCGGCTGCGCCTCCAGCCACTGCGCCAGCGCGAGCGCGTTGGCGTTGATGCGCTGCACGCGCAGCGGCAGGGTGCGCAGGCCGCGCAGCAGCAGCCAGGCGTCCATCGGCGAGAGCACCGCGCCCAGCGTGGTGTGCATGCGCCAGATTTTCTCGGCGTGCTGCGCCGAGCAGCACACGGCGCCGGCCGTGAGATCGTGGTGGCCACCGAGGTATTTGGTGGCGCTGTGCAGCACGATGTCGATGCCCAGCGCATGCGGCTGCTGGTTCAGCGGCGAGGCAAAGGTGTTGTCGGCCACGGTCAGGATGCCGCGCGGCTTCGCCAGTGCTGCCACCGCGGCCAGGTCGGTCAGCACCAGCGTCGGATTCACCGGGCTCTCCAGCATGATGAGCCGGGTGTTGGGCCGGATCGCCGCCGCTATCGCGGCCAGGTCGGTCTGCTCGACGATGCTGACCTGCACACCAAAGCGCACCAGCACCTCCTCGAACAGCTTGGTGGTGCTCATGTAGTGCCGGCTCTGCGCGATCACGTGGTCGCCGGCAGACACCAGTGCCAGCACCGTGGTGCTGATCGCCGCCATGCCGGAGCCGGTCAGCAGCGCGGTCTCGGTCCCTTCGAGTTTCGCCAGGATGACCGCCACATGCTCGTGCGTCGGGTTGCCGTAGCGCGTGTAGAAGCCCGGATGCCGCGGCACGTTCGCCATCTCGGCGAAGGCCTGTGGGTCGTCCGCCTTGAAGGTGGCGGAGTAGTGGATCGGCGCCACCAGCGCCGAATCGGTCGAGAGGCCGGCATCGCCGTGCAGCACGCGGGTTTCGTCGTGCCAGGACATCGGGTCGGAGGAAGGGTTGGCGGCGGGGGTGTTGTTCATGCGATGGATCGTCCGGACAGCCGGGGCGGGGGCTCCGGGCCGTTCAGTCTACTGCCCGGCGGGTAGGCGGGAGGCCGGCGTGGTCAACGCGGTACGATGGCAGTCCCTACCGCTTCAGAGCCAGCACCACCGATGGAGGAACCCAGCCCCCGCGTCATGCAACAGGACACGCCCCAGGGGCCGTGTGCCGTGCTGGCTGGTCGCTGGACGGCGGCGCAGCTCACGGGGGCGAGCGCGTGGCGGCAGGCCTCCCGCGACCTGCAGGCGTTGCCTGCTGCGGCGGCGCCCGGCGCCCTTCTGGGCTGGAACCTGCAGTCGCTGCAGCAGTTCGACCACATCGGGGCCCAGCTGCTGTGGAACCATTGGGGCCGCCAGTGGCCGGCGCGGCTCGACGCGACGCCCGACCAGCGCGCCGTGCTCGAGCGCGTGGCGCAGTTCACCACCACACCGCCCGCGCCCCTGCGTTCCACGCCGCGGCAGCAATTCCTCGACCTGGGCGCCTGGGTGTTGCAGGGACTCGAACGCGGCAAGGACCTGACACGGCTGATCGGCCAGCTGCTGCTCGACATGGTGCGGCTGCTGCGCGCGCCGCGCCGCGGGCCCTGGCGCGACCTGTCGGGCCACCTGTTCAGCATGGGCGCGGCCGCGCTGCCGATCACCGCGCTGGTCGGCTTCCTGATCGGCGTGGTGCTGGCCTACCTGAGCGCGCAGCAGCTGCGCCAGTTTGGCGCCGACGCCTATATCGTGGACCTGCTGGGCATCTCGCTGATTCGCGAACTTGGGCCGGTGCTGGCCGCCATCCTGCTTGCCGGGCGTTCGGGCTCGGCCATCACCGCGCAGATCGGCGTGATGCGCGTCACCGAAGAGCTCGATGCGATGCGCGTGATGGGCATTGCGCACGGCTTTCGGCTGGTGCTGCCGCGTGCCCTGGCACTGGCCATCGTGATGCCCTTGATCAGCGTGTGGACCACGCTGGCCGCGCTCGTCGGCGGCATGCTGGCGGCCGACGTGGCGCTGGGGGTGACGCCAGCGTTCTTCATCGAGGCTTTGCCCGGTGCCGTGGAGGTCGCCAACCTGACGCTGGCGACGGGCAAGTCAGTGGTGTTTGGCGTGCTGATTGCGCTGATCGGCTGCCATTTCGGGCTGCGCGTCAAACCCAATACCGAGAGCCTGGGCCAAGGCACCACGGCTTCGGTGGTGGCCTCGATCACCATGGTGATCCTGGTGGACGCGCTGTTTGCCGTGGTGTTCAAGAATGTGGGCATATGAGCACAGATTCCACGCCCGTTCCCCACGCCCCGCAGGACGACGACGTGATCGTCGACGTGGAGAAACTCTGGACCGTGTTCGGCCCGCCCGAGCACCCCGTGGTCATCCACCAGGATCTGGACCTGTGCGTGCGGCGCGGCGAAATCGTCTCGCTGGTCGGCGGCTCCGGCAGCGGCAAAACCACCTTGCTGCGGCAAATGCTGGGGCTGGAGACGCCGTCCCGCGGACAGGTCCGCGTGCTCGGCGAACCCGCATCCTGCATGGGCGGTCAGGGCGCGTCGAGCCGGGTCGGCATGCTGTTCCAGCACGGCGCGCTGTTCTCGGCCTTCAGCGTGCTCGACAACGTGGCGTTTGCGCTGCGCGAGCTGGGGACCCTGCCCGATGCGCTGATCCGCGACGCCGCGCTGGTCAAGCTGCAAATGGCCGGGCTGGCCGTGGCGGACGCCGCCAAGATGCCGAGCGACCTGTCGGGCGGCATGGTCAAGCGCGTGGCGCTGGCGCGCGCGCTCATCATGGACCCGCCGCTGCTGCTGCTGGACGAGCCCACGGCGGGGCTGGACCCGGAGAGCTCCGACAGTTTTTGCGCCCTGCTCGGCTCGCTGCACCGCGAGATGGGCCTGACGGTGGTGATGGTCACGCACGATCTGGACACGGTGTTCGAGCTCAGCACCCGCGTGGCGGTGCTGGCCGAAAAAAGAGTCATCGTGAATGGCCCGGTGCGCGAGGTGGTCACGTTCGACCACCCCTTCATCCGGGAATTTTTCCTGGGCCAGCGCGGACGCCGCGCGATGGCGACGCTGCCCGACCCGGCGCCGGCATCGCAGCCTGTGTAGAAAGAGAGTCACTGAAATGGAAAACAAAGCCCATGCACTGGCCGCCGGCACATTCGTGCTGCTGGTCACCGCCCTGCTGATCGCGCTGGCGGCCTGGCTGATGCGCGACAAGCAGGTGTTTCGCGTCTACGAGATGTCCACCCGCGAGGCCCTCAGCGGGCTGCAGCTGCAGGCGCCGGTGCGCTACCGCGGCATTGCCGTGGGCAAGGTCTCGTACATCGGCTTCGACCCGCAGGTCAAGGGCAATGCGCTGGTGCGCATTGCCGTCAACGAGCAAGCGCCTGTCACGAAGTCCACCTTTGCCACGCTGAGCTTTCAGGGTGTGACCGGACTGGCCTTTGTGCAACTCGACGACAACGGGCAGTCGAACCAGCCGATTCCGTATGTTGAGGATGGCGGCTACCCGCGCATCCCGCTCAAGCCCAGCCTGCTGAGCAGCCTGTCGGACGAGGGCACCACGATGATCAAAGAGGTCGAAGAGACCACCAGGCGCATCAACCTGCTGTTCGCGCCCGACAACCAGAAGGCGCTGATCGATGCCGTGAGCCAGCTTGGTCAGGCGGCGGACAGCATCAACCGGCTCGCCGCCAGTGTGGACAGCACGCTCACGCAGCGTCTCAACCCCGCGCTGGCCGCGATACCGCCGCTGGCCGACACGAGCCGTAAGACCCTGCAGTCGCTGCAGGCCACGTCCAACGAGTTTGGCCAGATCGCCCGGCGTGCCAACGAAAAAGGCGGCGTGATGGACCAGCTCGCCAGCGGCAGCCTGGCGCTGACGCAGGCCGCCGCCACGCTGAACGGCGGCACCCTGCCACGCGTGAGCCGCGCCGGGGACGAAGTCGCGCGCACCGCGAACCAGGTGAACCGCACCCTGCGCGGGATCAGCGACAACCCGCAGTCGCTGATCTTCGGCAGCGGCTCCGTGCAACCCGGCCCCGGCGAGGCCGGATTTGCCGCCTCGGGGGTCGCAAAATGACGCAGCTCAAATCGGGATTCACTATGAAACATGGAGCAATATGTGCAGGCTCGGTATGGGCTAGAGGCCTTTTTGGCTTGATATTCTTGGCAACGCTGCTGGGTTGCGCCCTGACCGAAAAACCGGTGCGTGCCAACGTGTATGACTTCGGTCCCGGCGCGCTCGTGGCGGCGCCTGCGGCCGCTTCGGTCGCTGCGGCCGAAGCGCTGCCGCCGCTGGCGCTGGGCGATGTGGACGTCAGCCAGGCGCTCGACGGCCAGGCCGTCCTGTACCGGCTGAACTACCAGGACGCGCAGCAGTTGCGCCCCTACGCCTACGCGCGCTGGAGCGCGCCGCCCGCCCAGCTGGTGCGCCAGCGCCTGCGCGAGACCCTGAGCCGCAGCCGCACCGTACTCAAGGCCGGCGAGAGCACGGTGCCGCTGGTGTTGCACATCGACCTGGAGGAGTTCAGCCAGCAGTTCGCGGCGCCGGCGCAAAGCAGCGGCGTGATCCGCCTGCACGCCACGCTCACCCGCATCACAGCTGGCGGCGAGCTGCCCGTGGCGCAGCGCAGCGTGGTGGTGCAGCGCCCCGCCGCCAGTGCCGATGCGCCCGGCGGGGTCGCAGCGCTGAGCGAGGCCACCGATGCGGCAGCGCAAGAGATTGCGCAGTGGCTGGCGCCGCTGCGCTGACGCTCGTTTTCTATCCCACCTGTCCCAGCACCTGCCCCAGTACCGGAAACAGCTTGCGCAGGCCATCGGCCATCAGTTCGACCGACAGCGCGGCCAGGATCAGGCCCATCAGGCGCGTCATGATATTGATGCCGGTCTTGCCGAGGAAGCGCGAAATCGGCTCTGCCAGCGCGAAGCACAACGCCGAAACCAGCCCGATCACCAGGCCGTAGCTCACCAGGGTCAGCAGTTGCAGGAAGGTCTTGGCCTTGTCGGCATAGATCACCACCGTGGACATGGTGGCCGGCCCCGTCAGCAGCGGAATGGTCAGCGGCACCACGGCAATGCTGGCACCGACGGCCGAGCGCGCGGCCGCATCGTTCAGCTCGGTCGGGGTGGACTTGGCCTCGGCCGGCTGCGCGTTGAGCATGCTCAGCGACGAGGTCAGCAGCAGCATGCCGCCACCGACCTGGAAACTGGCCAGCGAGATATTGAAAAAATCCAGAATCTGCAGGCCCAGCAGGGCGCTGACGGCAATCACCACAAAGGCGCTGAACGAGGAGACCCAGATCGTGCGCTGGCGCTGCGAGCGCGTGAAGCCCTGCGTGTAGTGGATGAAAAACGGCACGATGGCCAGTGGATTGACGATGGCCAGCAGCGTGACCAGGGGTTTCAGGCTCATCCGCGCGCTCCCGCCCGCGCCGCACCGCGACGGGCGCCGCGAATCGGTAACACCTTGCGTAAAACCTTGTTCAAAGCCTGTCTCCTGCAGAAAAGTGGCGTCTCGGCTACAAACCGGTATTACAGCATCACATCGACTGGAGCCTGCCTTGAGCCTATCCGTTGACTATTACTTTGCCGCGCAAAGCCCGTGGACCTACCTGGGCCATCCGCGCTTGGCGGCCATGATCCGCGCCACCGGCGCCGCGGTGCGGGTGCTGCCGGTGGACCTGGGCCAGGTGTTTCCGGTCTCGGGCGGACTGCCGCTGGGCAAACGCGCGCCGCAGCGCCAGGCGTATCGGCTGCTCGAGCTGCAGCGTTTTTCCGAGCTGCTGGCGCTGCCTTTGATTATCAAACCCAAATATTTCCCGGTGTCCAGCGACGACGCGGCGCGCCTTTTCGTCGCGGTGGACACTCACGACGGCGCCGAGGCCGCGATGAAGATTGCGGGCGCGGTGTTCGCGGCCGTGTGGGCGCAGGAGCGCAACATCGCCGACGAGCGGGTGCTGGCGCAGTTGCTGGCCGAACAGGGGCTGAGCCCGGCGCGGCTGGAGCAGTCGCACAGCCAGGCGGCGCACGAGCGCTACGAGGCCAACACCCGGCAGGCGATCGAGGCCGGGGTGTTCGGCGCGCCCAGCTATGTCGTGGACGGCGAGCTGTTCTGGGGCCAGGACCGGCTGGATTTTGTCGAGCGGAAATTGAAGGCCTGGGCGCACAGGTAAAGTCTGCAATATCGGCACGTTCTGCCGAAGCCACTGAATCAAGGAGCATGGACATGGGGCAATGGATCGATCTCAAGGCGGCGGACGGGTTTGTTTTTCCCGCCTACGTGGCGCAACCGGCGGGCCAGCCCAAGGGCGGCGTGGTGGTGCTGCAGGAAATCTTCGGCGTGAATTCGCACATCCGCGCGGTGGCTGACGGCTACGCGCTTGATGGCTACCTGGCGGTGGCGCCTGCCACTTTTCAGCGCGTCAAGCTGGGCGTGGAGCTGGGTTACACGCCCGACGACATCACGGCCGGCATCGCGCTCAAGGCCGCTGTAGAAGGGCTGGCCGCGCCCGGCATCCTGCCCGACATCCAGGCCGCCATCGACTATGCGCAGCAGGCCGGCAAGGTCGGCGTGGTGGGCTATTGCTGGGGCGGCCTGCTCACGTGGCGCGCGGCCTGCCTGCTCAAGGGCCTCGCCGCTGCCGTGCCTTATTACGGCGGCGGCATGACCAGTGCGACCGAGGCGGCGCGCACGCCGCGGGTGCCGGTGCTGGCGCATTTCGGCGAGCAGGACCACTCGATCCCGGTGGAGACGGCGCGCGCCTTCGCGAAAGCCCAGCCGGGCGTGGAGGTGCAGATCTACGATGCGGGCCACGGCTTCAATTGCGACCAGCGCGGCGCCTACGACGCGGCCGCCGCCACGCTGGCGCGCACGCGCACGCTGGCGTTCTTTGGCCGGCACCTGGGCTGAACAAGCATGATCCAGTTGCACTATTACCCCAGCACGGCGAGCATGGCGCCGCACATCCTGCTCGAGGAGATCGGCGCGCCGTTCGAGCTGGTGCTGGTGGATCGCACGCGCGACGTGCACAAGACGCAGCAGTATCTGCAGCTCAACCCGAACGGCCTGATTCCCAGTTTGACGCAGGGCGATCTGGTGCTGTACGAGTCCGCCGCGATTTGCCTGCATTTGTGCGACAGCCACCCGCAGGCCGGCCTCGCCCCGCCCATCGGCACGGCGCAGCGCGCCCACTTCTACAAGTGGCTGATGTGGCTGACCAACACGCTGCAGGCCACGCTGATCGTCTACTTTTATCCAGAGCGCTGGGTCAACGCCGGCAACGCCGTGGGCGTCGCCGAGGTGCAGGCGCACGCCGAATCCAAAGTGCGGGTGCTGCTGGGCCTGCTTGAGCGGGAACTGGCGCGCCACGGCGGCCCCTGGCTGCTCGGGGACCGCTACACGGCGCTCGACCCCTACGCCATGATGCTGTGCCGCTGGACGCGCAACTTCGGCCAGCCCGCCCGCGCTCGCCCGCACCTGGGCCCGTACTTGCAGCGCGTGCTGGAGCGCCCCGCCGTGCAGCGCGCGTTTGCTACCGAGCAGATCGCCCAGCCCTGGGTATAAAAGGACACTCACCCCCAGGCTGCGCGCACTGCGTGCCGCTTCGCCGCCCCCTTGCAGGGGGGCAACACCAGCGGCCCGGAGAAGCCGGTTCCGCGGTGTTTCCGGCTTGTATTGCCCCGTCCCTCTGTGGGGAAAGGTGGGGGTTCTACTTTCCTGTTCTTGCCAGGTAGCGCTTGCGCCAGAACACCAGCCCGGTGGCGGCGGCAACGGCCAGCATGAACGCCACGGTCCACCAGAATGCGGCTTGATGATGGATCAGCGGCATGAACTCGAAGTTCATGCCGAAAAACCCGGTGATCAGGTTCAGCGGCAGAAAGACCGCGGTCAGCGCGGTCAGCGTGCGCATGATGTCGTTGGTGCGGTTGCTCTGCGCGCTGAAGTGCATTTGCAGCGTGGTCTCCGCGGTCTGCTCGAGCCGCCGCACATGGTGCACGACGCGCTCGATGTGCTCCAGCACGTCGCGGCTGCGCACCTTGAGCAGTTCGTACTCGCGCGCCAGCGCGGGCGTGGCAGGCGCCGGCCAGTCCTCCAGCACGGCGATCCAGTCCAGCATGGCGCTGCGCTGGTCTTCGCAGATGCCGTCGAGCTGGTGCAGGGTCAGGCGCGCCTCGAGCAGCGCGCCCCAGTTGCTGAAGCGGGTGTGCGGCGCCAGCAGTTCGACCTGCCAGTGATCGAGCTGGCGCGTCAGCTCGCGCCGCAGATCCAGGTAGCCATCGACCATCTGGGCCACGATGCGCAGCATCAGGTCGGCCGGGCTGCTCGGCAGGCGCGCGCCGGCACCACGGGCCTCGAGCGGCGCGCCGTTCAGCAGCCTGGCGGCGTAGGCGTCGCGGATCGCGCAGTCGGCGGGGTGCACGGTGAGCAGCACGTGGTCGAAGACGGCAAAGCCGACCGGGCTGGTGTCGATGCGCCGCAAAATGGGCGGCCCGCTGCGCTTGGGCGGTGCGGCTGGCGGCGGGCCGGGCTGGTCGGATCGGCTCGGGTGGGCCGCATCGGCCTCCTGCTGGCCGGCGGCGCTCAGGCGGCGGAACACCAGCATGTCGTATTGCGAGGTGTAGTCGTAGTGCGACGGCAACTGGTGGTTCAGCAGGTCGCTGACGTGCAGGTCGACCAGCTGCGTGCCGCACAGCGCCTGCAGCGTGGTCTGGATTTGCGCCTGGAGGGCTTCGAATTCGCGCCGGCCGCAGGCAATCCAGACGTAGCCCTGTTCAGGCAACTGGGTCGGCAGGGTCGACGCCTCCAGAACGCCGGCGCCGCTGATGGTGAAGATGCGCATGAAATTTCCCATCCGCCCGTGTGCGGTCCGGGTTGTTGGTTAAATCGGCCTTCAGCCCTTGATGGGCCTTCGCAGATGGCTATGAACTTTATAGTATCCGGCGCGCGTTAACGCGCCATCAGACGCGCCGCATCGAGCGCAAAGTAGGTCAGCACGCCGTCGGCACCGGCGCGCTTGAAGGCCAGCAGGCTCTCCATCATCACGGCGTCGTGGTCAAGCCAGCCGTTCAGCGCGGCGGCTTTCAGCATGGCGTACTCGCCGCTGACCTGGTAGGCGAAGGTCGGCACCTGGAACTCGTCCTTCACGCGGCGCACCACGTCCAGATATGGCATGCCGGGTTTCACCATCACCATGTCGGCGCCCTCGGCAATGTCCATCGCTACTTCGCGCAGCGCCTCGTTGCTGTTGCCGGGATCCATCTGGTAGGTCTTCTTGTCGGCCTTGCCCAGGGTGGCGGCCGAGCCCACAGCGTCGCGGAACGGGCCGTAGAAGGCGCTCGCGTACTTGGCGCTGTAGGCCATGATGCGGGCGTGGATGTGGTGCCGGTGTTCCAGCGCGCGCCGGATCGCGCCGATGCGCCCGTCCATCATGTCGCTCGGCGCCACAATGTCGACGCCGGCATCAGCTTGAGTGAGTGCCTGCTTCACCAGCGCCGCCACGGTCTCATCGTTGAGAATGTAGCCGCTGGCGTCGAGCAGGCCGTCCTGGCCGTGGCTGGTGAAGGGGTCGAGCGCCACGTCGGTCATTACGCCGAGGCCGGGAAAGCGTTTTTTAAGCTCGCGCACCACGCGCGGCACCAGGCCCTCCGGGTTGCAGGCCTCGCTGCCGTCGGGGGTTTTGAGCGCCGGGTCGATCACCGGGAACAGCGCCATCACCGGAATGCCCAGAGTCACGCATTCTTCGGCCAGCGGCAGCAGCAGGTCCAGGCTCAGGCGATCCACGCCGGGCATGGAGGCCACGGCCTCGCGGCGGTTGCTGCCATCGAGCACAAACACTGGGTAAATCAGGTCGTGCGCGCCGAGGGCGTGTTCGCGCACCAGGTTGCGGGTGAACGCGTCGCGGCGCAGGCGTCGGGGACGGCCAAGGGGGTAGGGGGCATGCAGGCTCATGGGCAAAATTGTGCCTGAATCGCGCGGGCGGCCCCGCAACACCGTGCGGCCATGAATTAGAAGGCACTACAAAACCCCCACACTATTTGCAAGATGTCACAAATAGTTCGTAGAACCGCTTGAAATTATTCGGAGGCTTTGTTAAATTTCAACCGGGCAGCTTGCTGCTCCCCGCTTTTCCTCCCTGAGCGGGCGCCTCAATGTGTGACAGCAAAAAGGCTTCCCAACCCGGCCTTCGTGCCGGGTTTTTTTTGTCCTGCAAGATGCAGGATGGGTGCCTGAGTCGAGGTTTACCCTGCGGCACTAAACTGTGCCCATGCTCTGGGTCAAATCGTTCCACATCGTTTTCGTCGCCAGCTGGTTCGCCGGCCTGTTCTATCTCCCGCGTATTTTTGTGAATCTGGCCATGGTGGCGCCGCAGTCGCTGGCCGAGCGCGAGCGGCTGCTGCTGATGGCGCGCAAGCTCTTGCGCTTTTCCACGCTGCTGGCCGTGCCCGCGGTGCTGCTGGGCCTGTGGCTGTGGCTGGGCTACGGCATCGGCCGCGCGCCGGCCGGCAATGGCTGGCTGTACGCCAAGCTGGTGGTGGTGCTGCTGGTGATCGGCTACCACCACGCCTGCGCGCGCCTGCTGCGCCAGTTCGAAGCGAACCGTAACACACACAGCCATGTCTGGTTTCGCTGGTTCAACGAAATCCCGGTGATCTTGCTGCTGCTGGCGGTGGTGCTGGTGGTGGTCAAGCCCTTCTAGAGAGCGGGTTGCCGATGCAAAAGACTGCAGCATGGCCGCTCGCGCTGAGCTACACGGCGCTGATCGTTTATGCCAGCCTGTATCCGTTTTCCGACTGGCGCGACCAGGGGATCGTGCCCTGGTTCTACCTGACGGCGCCGCTGCCCAAGTACTGGACCTGGTTCGACCTGATCTCGAATGTGCTGGGCTACGCGCCGCTCGGCTTCCTGTATACGCTAAGCAGCCTGCGCAGTGGCGGGCCGCGCCGCAGCGCGCACGCGGTGCTGCTGGCATCAACGGCGTGCGGCCTGCTGTCGTTCGCGATGGAAACACTGCAAAGCTACCTGCCGGTGCGGGTGCCGTCCAATGTCGATCTCACGCTGAACCTGCTGGGGGGCTGGCTGGGCGCCGTGACGGCCTTTTCGCTGGAAAAACTCGGCGCCATCGACCGCTGGAGCCGGATCCGCGCGCGCTGGTTTGTCGAGGATGCGCGCGGCGCGCTGGTGCTGCTGGCGCTGTGGCCGGTGGCCCTGCTGTTTCCAACGCCCGTGCCGCTGGGGCTGGGCCAGGTGATGGAGCGGCTCGAGGCCGCGTTGGCAGACGCGTTGCAGGGCACGCCGTTTCTGGCCTGGCTGCCTGTGCGCGAGGTGGAGCTGCAGCCGCTGCTGCCCAGCGCCGCGCTGCTGTGCGCCATGCTGGGGGTGCTGATCCCCTGCCTGCTCGGCTACTGCGTCATGCGTTCGAAGGCTCGTCGCGCTCTGTTTTTAATAGCAACTACCGCTGTAGGAATATGCGCTACAGCACTTTCGGATGCCTTGAGCTACGGCCCGTCGCACGCCTGGGGCTGGTTCTCGCTGCCGGTGCAGGTGGGACTCGGCGTGGCTTTCCCCGTCGGACTGGCGCTGCTGCCCATGCCGCGGCGTGCCTGTGCCGCGCTGCTGCTGGTGGCGCTGGCGGTGCAGCTGGGCCTGCTGAACCAGGCGCCGGCCAGCGCGTATTTTTCGCAAACCCTGCAAACCTGGGAGCAGGGGCGCTTCATCCGCTTTCATGGCGTGATCCAGTGGCTCGGCTGGCTGTGGCCTTATGCCACGCTGGTGTATGTGCTGGTGCGGGTCTCGCGGCGCGAGCACGACACCTAAAATACCCGCATGAATGCCCCTTTGCCGACCGATCCGGCCGCCCCTGCCTCGTACTACGAGCGCCACATTTTTTTCTGTCTCAATGAACGCAAGAACGGCGAGAACTGCTGCGCCCAGCACGGGGCCCAGCAAGGTTTCGATCGCTGCAAGGCGCTGGTCAAGGCGGCCGGGCTGGCCGGCCCGGGCCAGGTGCGCGTGAACAAGGCGGGCTGCCTGGACCGCTGCGCCGCAGGGCCGGTGGCCGTGGTCTACCCCGAGGCGGTCTGGTACAGCTATGTGGACGAGAACGACATCGATGAGATCGTCGAGTCGCACCTGAAAAACGGCCGGGTGGTGGAGCGCCTGCGCGTGCCGCCGCATCTCGGGCGCTGACCTCGGTGAATTCCCAAACCCGCAAGCTGATGCTCTCGGGCGCCACAGGCGCTATCGAGGCGGTGCGTGACGAGCCCGTGCTGGCGCCGGGCCAGGCGGCGCGCGGCGTTGCGGTGATTGCCCACCCGCACCCGTTGTTCGGCGGCACCATGGACAACAAGGTGGTGCAGACGCTGGCGCGTGCCTTTGTGCAATGCGGCTGGAGTGCGGTGCGCTTCAACTTTCGCGGCGTCGGCGCCAGTGCGGGTGTGTATGACGAAGGTCGCGGCGAGACCGACGACATGCTGGCGCTGGTGAACCAGGCCGCCCCCACCGGAGCGCTGGCGCTGGCGGGTTTTTCCTTTGGCTCGTTCGTGGCCAGCCACGCCATCCAGACGCTGTGGGGGGTTCGTGCGATTGACAAGATCGTGCTCGTGGGCACGGCCGTGGCCCGCTTCGCGGTCGCGGACTTGCCGCCCGAGGCGCACGAACGCACCCTCGTGATCCATGGCGAGCAGGATGACACCGTGCCGCTGGCGGCGGTGCTGGACTGGGCGAGGCCGCAGTCACTTCCTGTCACAGTCATTCCGGGTGGCGGCCATTTCTTTCACGGACAATTGCCGCTTTTGAAAAATCTCGTGGTGCGCCATCTGCAGTCCTGAAACTTTGCGGGACCGATCGCAGTCCCACAGCGGCAAATTCTGCCTTCAATCCTTCAAATTTCCCCTACTCCTACCTCTATGAACCGTTTCATGTCTCCGTTTCGCGCGCTGGTGTTCGCTGCCGTTGTGGCGCCCCTGAGCCTGCTGGCCGCTACCCCCAAGACCGCCGCCCCGGCGCCGGTGGCCGCTGCCGCCCCGGCCCTCGCGCCGTCGTCGCTGCCGCAGCCGCCCGAGGTCGCGGCCCGCACCTACCTGGTGATGGACGTGACGGCGAACCAGATCCTGGCGCAAAAAGACATCGATACCCCGGTCGAGCAGGCCTCGCTGACCAAGCTGATGACGGCGTACGTGGTGTTCGATGCGCTGCGCGCCAAGAAAATCACCCTCACGCAGACCTTCCCGGTCAGCGTGAAGGCCTGGAAGATGCCCGGCTCGCGCATGTTCATCGACCCCAAGATGCAGGTGCCGGTGGACGACCTGATCAAGGGCATGATCGTGCAGTCGGGCAACGACGCGACCGTGGCGCTGGCCGAGGGCGTGGGCGGCACCTTCGAGCATTTCGTGCAGATGATGAACGACCAGGCCAAGGCCCTGGGCATGAACTCGACCACCTACAAGAACCCGGAAGGTCTGACGGAGCCCGGCCACCTCACCACCGCGCGCGACCTGGCCATCCTGGCGACACGCCTGCAGCACGATTTCCCCGAGTACTCGCATTACGACGCGATCAAGAAATACCACTATCCCGGCACGCCGCCCAGCAATGACACGAATCGCAACGGCCTGCTGTTTCGCGATCCAACCGTCGATGGCCTCAAGACCGGCCACACCGAAGCCGCCGGCTATTGCCTGATCGCCACCGCCAAGCGCGACTTCCCCAATGTGGCCGGCCGCCGCATGCTGACGATCGTGCTGGGCACCGCCAGCGAGAACGCGCGGCTCAATGAGTCGCAAAAACTGCTGAACTGGGGCTACACCGCGTACGAGGACATCAAGCTGTTCGGCGCGAATCAGGCCGCCGTCACGCCCAGTGTCTGGAAGGGCAAGGAAAACGTCCTCAAGCTGGGGCGTCCGGAGGGCATCGTGGTGGCGGTCCCCGCCGGCAGCGCGGGCAAGATCAAGACGCAGGTGGTGCGGCCCGATCCGCTGGTGGCCCCGTTCGCCAAGGGTCAGCAGGTCGGCACGCTGAAGGTGTCGCTGGGGGACCAACCGCTGGTCGATGTGCCGCTGCAGGTGCTCGAACCAGTGGACCAGGCCGGAATTCTGGGCCGTGCCTGGGACGCGATACGTTTGTGGATCAAATGACAGTGCTGTAGCCGCTGGGCCTCCCCGAGTGTGAGCGGGCGCTGACTTTTGCGTGCATCGCAGATTTGCGACAAGCTGCCCATACTGCTATACTTGAAGGCTTTTCGGAATTTCCGAAGGGATTCACGTTTTCGTTCAAGTTTTCAAACGTTTAGGGACGTTTTATTCATGCCAACCATTAATCAGCTAGTACGCCAGGGACGCGAGGTCGAAAAGATCAAGTCCAAAAGCCCGGCGATGGAGAATTCTCCACAGCGCCGCGGCGTGTGCACCCGCGTGTACACCACAACGCCTAAAAAGCCCAATTCCGCCCTGCGTAAGGTTGCCAAAGTGCGCCTGACCAACGGGTTCGAAGTGATTTCCTACATCGGCGGCGAAGGCCACAACCTGCAGGAGCACTCGGTGGTGCTGGTGCGCGGTGGCCGTGTCAAGGATTTGCCCGGTGTGCGCTATCACATCGTGCGCGGTTCGCTCGATTTGCAGGGCGTGAAAGACCGCAAGCAGTCGCGCTCCAAGTACGGCGCCAAGCGCCCGAAAAAGGCCTGATCGTCGAATAGTTAGTCGGTGTTTGAGTCGCCCTGGCAGGTGAATCAAACGAAGTGACCCGAAGCCCGGAATTGTCCGAGTGGGTCGAGTAAGTGAGGGTTTGATAACTCTCGCGGTGTCCTCAAAACACACCAACTGAAGCAATAGAGGTGAAAAAATGCCACGTCGTCGCGAAGTCCCTAAACGTGAAATCCTGCCGGATCCCAAGTACGGCAATGTCGAACTCGCCAAATTCATGAACGTGATCATGCAAGGCGGCAAAAAGGCGATAGCCGAGCGCATCGTCTACGGTGCGCTCGAGCAGATCGAGAAAAAATCCGGTGGCAAAGACCCGGTCGAGGCATTCAGCATCGCCATCAACAACGTCAAGCCCATGGTGGAAGTGAAGTCCCGCCGCGTCGGCGGTGCCAACTACCAGGTTCCGGTCGAAGTGCGCCCGGTGCGCCGGCTGGCCCTGTCCATGCGCTGGATCAAGGAAGCGGCCAAGAAGCGTGGCGAGAAGTCGATGGCCCTGCGTCTGGCCAACGAACTGATCGAAGCCACCGAAGGCCGTGGCGGCGCCATGAAAAAGCGTGACGAAGTTCACCGCATGGCTGAGGCCAACAAGGCCTTCTCTCACTTCCGCTTCTAAGAGGCGGTTACTGCGCAGCGCTCTTGCGTCGCTGCGTCGGCTGGCCCGTGCTGTTGGCACTGCCGGCGTCGACGCACCCCGCCTGAATGCTGCTGGCTACGCCGCGCCGTTACGGTTACGTGATGGCGCCATTTCGGCGTAGAGGTTTGAATTTATCGAGCAACCAAGGACCCATCATGGCTCGCAAGACCCCCATCGATCGCTATCGCAATATCGGCATCTCGGCGCACATCGACGCCGGCAAAACCACGACAACCGAGCGCATTCTTTTTTATACCGGCGTGAACCACAAGCTCGGCGAGGTGCATGACGGTGCGGCCACGACCGACTGGATGGAGCAGGAGCAGGAGCGCGGCATCACCATCACGTCCGCAGCTGTGACCTGTTTCTGGAAGGGCATGGACCTGTCCCGCCCCGAGCACCGCATCAACATCATCGACACCCCCGGCCACGTGGACTTCACCATCGAGGTGGAGCGTTCCATGCGCGTGCTGGACGGCGCCTGCATGGTGTACTGCGCCGTGGGCGGCGTTCAGCCCCAGTCGGAAACCGTGTGGCGACAGGCCAACAAGTACAAGGTGCCGCGCCTGGCCTTTGTCAACAAGATGGACCGCACCGGCGCCAACTTCTTCAAGGTCGTGGACCAGATGAAGCTGCGTCTGAAGGCGAATCCGGTGCCCGTGGTGATTCCGATCGGTGCCGAGGACAAATTTACCGGTGTGGTGGATCTGATCAAGATGCGCGCCATCATCTGGGATGAAGCCTCCCAGGGTATGAAGTTCGAGTACCGCGACATTCCGGCCGAGCTGCTGGAAACCGCCAAGGAGTGGCGCGAAAAAATGGTCGAGGCCGCTGCCGAAGCCAACGAAGAGCTGATGAACAAGTACCTCGAAGAGGGTGAGTTGACCGAAGCCGAGATCATGCTCGGCCTGCGCACCCGAACCATCGCCAGCGAAATCCAGCCGATGCTGTGTGGCACGGCCTTCAAGAACAAGGGTGTGCAGCGCATGCTGGACGCCGTGATCGACTTCATGCCTTCGCCGGTGGACATTCCCCCGGTTGACGGTACCGATGACGACGAGGCGCCGACCGTGCGCAAGGCCGACGACGGCGAGAAATTCTCCGCGCTGGCCTTTAAGCTGATGACCGACCCGTTTGTTGGGCAGCTGACCTTCGTGCGGGTCTATTCCGGCGTGTTGTCCAAGGGCGACAGCGTCTACAACCCGGTGCGCGGCAAGAAAGAGCGCATTGGCCGTATCGTGCAAATGCAGGCCAACAACCGCGTGGAAGTCGATGAAATTCGCGCCGGCGACATCGCTGCCTGTGTGGGCCTGAAAGACGTGACCACGGGTGAGACGCTATGTGATCCTACGGCCATCATCACGCTGGAGCGCATGGTTTTTCCCGAGCCTGTCATTACGCAGGCCGTCGAGCCCAAGACCAAGGTTGACCAGGAAAAAATGGGCATTGCCTTGCAGCGTCTGGCGCAGGAAGATCCTTCTTTCCGCGTCAAGACGGACGAAGAGTCAGGCCAGACCCTGATTGCCGGCATGGGTGAGTTGCACCTGGAAATCATTGTGGACCGCATGAAGCGCGAGTTCGGCGTGGAAGCCAACGTGGGCAAGCCGCAGGTGGCTTACCGCGAGACCATTCGCAAGACGGTGACGGATGCCGAAGGCAAGTTTGTGCGCCAGTCCGGCGGCAAGGGCCAGTACGGCCACGTCGTGCTCAAGATCGAGCCGCAGGAACCCGGCAAGGGCTTCGAGTTCGTCGACGCCATCAAGGGCGGCGTGGTGCCGCGCGAATACATTCCGGCCGTGGAAAAGGGCGTGATCGAGGCATTGGGCCAGGGTGTGCTCGCCGGCTATCCGG
Organism: Rhodoferax sp.; assembly: GCA_031291295.1. Taxonomy (GTDB): domain Bacteria; phylum Pseudomonadota; class Gammaproteobacteria; order Burkholderiales; family Burkholderiaceae_C; genus Rhodoferax_A. The sequence continues at coordinate 21,282 of JARLJI010000061.1, forward strand.
TGGTGGACGTCAAGGTGACGCTGCATTTTGGCTCCTACCACGACGTGGACTCGAACGAACTCGCGTTCAAGATGGCTGCGATCTTCGGTTTCAAGGAAGGCTGCCGCAAGGCCGGCCCCGTGATCCTGGAGCCGATGATGGCGGTGGAAGTGGAAACGCCCGAAGACTACGCCGGCAACGTGATGGGCGATTTGTCCTCACGCCGCGGCATGGTGCAGGGCATGGAAGACATGGTTGGTGGCGGCAAGGCCATCAAGGCCGAAGTGCCGCTGTCCGAAATGTTCGGCTACTCGACCACGTTGCGTTCCATGTCGCAAGGGCGCGCCACCTACACGATGGAGTTCAAGCACTACAGCGAAGCACCGCGTAACGTGGCGGAGGCCATTGTGGCCGCCCGCGCGAAGTAATTTCAAGCTGTCTGCGACGGTGTGCCGCCCTGTTCCCGTGCGGGGCGAACCAGCAACATCGTGCAGACATTAAACCTGTACACGGGAACTGCTCTTTGGAGAATTGAATATGGCAAAAGAGAAATTTGCGCGCACCAAGCCGCACGTGAACGTGGGCACCATTGGTCACGTGGACCACGGCAAGACCACGCTGACGGCGGCCATCACCACCGTGCTGGCGGCCAAATTTGGCGGCACCGCCAAAGGCTAC
>JARLJI010000062.1 GCA_031291295.1 Rhodoferax sp.
GGCGTCGGCGAAGGGCGCCGGCTCGCCAAACAGCTCCGGGTCGACGCCGAGCAGCATCGACGTGTCGTGATAGGCGGCGCGGCCGATCATCACGCCATCGACATAGCCGAGCTGCTGTTGCGCCGAAGCCAGCGTGTCGAGGCCGCCATTGATCGCCACCGGCAGGTCGGGATAGCTTTGCTTCAACTCGTGCACCAGCGGATAGTCGAGCGGTGGAATATCGCGGTTTTCCTTGGGCGACAGGCCCTTGAGCCAGGCTTTGCGCGCGTGGACGATCAGCGCGTCGGTTCCAGCGGCGACCGTGGCTTCGGCCATGGCGAACAGCGCCTCGCGCGGCTCCTGCTCGTCGACGCCGATGCGGCATTTGACGGTGACCGGCAGCGATACGGCGGCCTTCATCGCTGCGACGCAGGCCGCGACCAGCTGCGGCTCCTGCATCAGGCAAGCGCCAAAGGCGCCGTTCTGCACCCGGTCCGACGGGCAGCCGACATTGAGGTTGATTTCAACATAGCCAAAGTCCTCGCAGATCCGCGCGGCTTGCGCGAGATCGGCGGGGTTGGAGCCGCCGAGTTGCACGGCGAGGAGCTGTTCGCGGGCGTCAAAACCGAGCAGGCGCTGGCGGTCGCCATGAATGATCGCGGCGCTGGTGACCATTTCGCTGTAGAGCCGGGCGCGCCGGCTGTGCAGCCGCGCCAGCACCCGAAAATGCCTGTCCGTCCAGTCCATCATCGGCGCGATGGAATAGCGCCAGGGATTACCATGCTTCATGTTTTCAACGACTTCGGCCAAGTTTGCTCTGCCTGTTTCTGCGCTGTTGCGTGTCTCTGCGGCGGTAATCTCTGGGTATGCGATGCCGCCAGCGCACATAAAAGTGAACTTGTAGCAACACTCGGCCGCGCGTCCAAGGCTGGCGCAAATTCACATCGCGTCCTTCGCCGCAAGAGCGCCCGCCAAGCCTTTCAGCACAAGCCGAAAAACCGCATTGAAGTCTGCCCGGCTACCGCCGCCGGCGGAGCGAAAACGCCAAATTTTGCAGCTAAGACATGGCCTTAGACTGCCATAAATCAACCGTTATCGGACGCTACCTCGACCGCCCCTGCCGCCGCGGCCGAATTCAAAACGCGCCGAAGCGCAGCAGGCAAGGGGGGTAACGCGAAAAGAGGAAAAACGTCATGCTCAGTTCCGACAACTCGCAACAGAACGCTTTCCAAAATCCGCAACAGCAGAATTCACAACAGGGAAACCTCCAGCACCTCGTACAGCAGTTGCTGCAGACCGTGCAGAACCAGCAGTCCCAGCAGGGTCTTGGCCAGATAGGCCAAAATTCGTTCGGCCAAGCCGCCTTCGGTCAGGGCGGCTATGGTCAGGGCAACTTTGGTCAAGGCAGCGGCCAGAACTGGAACGGGCAGCAACGCCTCGCCCCGCACGAGGTCAGTAACCTGTTGCAGCAGATCGCGCCAGCGCTGCCGCAGATCATTGCCCAGGCCCAGCAGCAACAGCAGCAGTACCAGAACCAGCCGATGGCGGCCTTTGGCGGTGGCTTCGGCGGCCAGCGGTCCCTGTCGCCGCAGGACGTCAGCGAGGTTGTGCGGCAGATCCTGCCGATGCTCCCGCAGTTGTTGCAGTCCATGCAACAGGGCGGCCAGCAGGGCTTCGGCCAGCAAGGGTTTGGTCAGCAGGGCATGGGCCAACAGGGCTTTGGCCAGCAGGGAATGGGCTGGCAGGGGCAGGCGGCTTACGGCGCGGGGCAGCAGAACCCCTTCCAGCAGCAAAACCCCTGGCAGCAGGGTCAGCAAGGGCAGCAAGGATTTGGCCAGCAGGGTTTCGGCCAGCAGCGCCAGATCAGCCATCACGACGTCCATGAGGTGGCGCGGCAGCTCGCCGAAATCATCCCGCAGGTCTACGGCCAGCAGCAGCGCTTTTAAGCGCCGATAAAC